>DAOTVY010000051.1:0-54150 GCA_034436115.1 Chloroflexia bacterium
AATCCAGGAGAAAGAAAACCGTCCCGAGTGGCGATCCGGGTTTCCTTTCGGAGGAAGCGATGATCCATCCGACGGCCGAGGTTTCCCCAAGAGCGCAGATCGGCGAGGGAACCCGCATCTGGCACCATGCCCAGGTGCGCGAGGAGGCGTGCATCGGCCGCAACTGCATCATCGGGAAAAACGTGTACATCGATTTCGGCGTGACCATCGGGGACAACGTGAAGATCCAGAACAACGCCTCGCTCTACCACGGCGTCACCGTGGAGGACGGTGTCTTTATCGGCCCCCACGTCTGCCTCACGAACGACAAGGTCCCCCGGGCCATCAACCCTGACGGCTCCCTGAAGAGCGGCGCGGATTGGGAGGTGGGGCGCATCGTGCTCCGCTACGGCTGTTCGCTGGGCGCGGGCGCAGTGGTCGTAGCTGGGGTAACGGTCGGCCGGTGGGCCATGGTGGGCGCCGGCGCGGTGGTCACCAGGGATGTCCCCGACCACGGGCTCGTGGTGGGCAACCCCGCCCGCCTGATCGGCTACGTCTGTGCCTGCGGGCAGAGGCTCGTGGCGCTGGGGGGCGGCCGCATGCGCTGCCCAGCCTGTGGCAGCGAGTTCGACTTGGAGGAAAGGGCATGATCCCCATCGCAAAGCCGCTCATCGGTGAGGAGGAAAAGGCGGCTGTCCTGGCCGTCCTGGAGAGCGGGCAACTCGCCCAGGGGGAACAGGTGGCCCGCTTCGAGGAGGCCTTTGCCCGCTTCTGTGGCACGAAACACGCCATCGCCACCTCCTCCGGCACGACGGCGCTCCACATCGCCTTGCTGGCCGCCGGGATCAGCCCGGGAGACGAGGTCGTGACCAGCCCCTTTACCTTCATCGCCTCCGCCAATGCCATCCTTTTCTGCGGCGCACGGCCGGCCTTCTGCGATATCGAGCCCGATACCTTCAACCTGGACCCGAACCACGCCGAAGCGGTCATCCGCCAGCGGCGGGCCCAGGGGAAACGGGTGCGGGCCATCCTCCCGGTGCACCTTTTCGGCCACCTCTGCGACATGCCGGCCATCCTGGAGTTGGCCAGGCACCACGACCTGCTGGTGCTGGAGGATGCCTGCCAATCGCACGGTGCTTCCCTGGACGGGAAGATGGCGGGCTCCTTCGGCATCGGATGCTTTTCCTTCTACCCCACCAAGAACATCACCACCGGGGAGGGGGGGATGATCACCACGGACGACGACGCGGTGGCGGATAGGTGCCGCCTGTTGCGCGACCACGGCCAGCGCCAGCGCTATTACCACGAGACGCTTGGCTATAACTTTCGCATGACCAACATCGCCGCCGCCATCGGGCTGGCGCAGTTGGCGAAACTGGCCCGCCACACGGAAATGCGCATCCGCAATGCGGCGTACCTCACGGAGCGGCTGCGCGCTTTGCCCTTTGTCGTGCCGCCGACTGTGCGCCCAGGCTACCGGCACGTCTTTCACCAGTACACCATCCGCATCCGCGGCGACCGCGACCGCGCAGTGGAGCACCTCCGCGCGCGAGGCGTGGGAACCGGGATCTACTATCCCCTCCCGGTGCACCACCAGCCCCTCTACCGCGCGCTCGGTTACGACGACCACCTCCCCGAAGCCGAACGGGCCTGCCGCGAGGTGCTCTCCCTGCCCGTGCACCCGGCGCTCACAGAAACCGACCTGGAAACGATCGTCGAGGCGGTAGCCTCGCTCCAGGTGTGAAGCGGGAGGATACCGATGCTCCGGGCAGCAGTGATCGGCGTGGGAGCCATGGGCGCGCACCACGCACGTGTCTACAACGAGATGGAGGCGGTGGAACTGGTCGCGGTGGCGGACGCGCAACGCGAGCGGGCCGAGGCCGTGGGCCGACGCTTCAAGGTACCCTTCTATGACGACTACCGCGCGATGCTGGTCCAGGAACAGCCCCAACTGGTTTCCGTCGCCGTGCCCACTTTTCTCCACCATCGCGTGGCCCTGGAGGCCATCCGACGCGGGGTGCACGTGCTCGTGGAAAAGCCGATCGCCTCCACGGTGGACGAGGCCCGGGAGATGATCCAGGCGGCGCACGAGCAAGGCGTGAAATTGGCCGTCGGGCATATCGAGCGCTTTAACCCGGCAGTGATCGAGCTCAAGAAACGCCTGGAGCGCGGCGAACTGGGCCGCGTCTTCCTGATCCACGCCCGCCGGCTGGGTCCGTTTCCGGAGCGGATCCAGGACATGGGGGTGGTCATCGACCTGGCCGCCCACGACCTGGATGTGATGCTCTACCTCCTGGGAAAGGAGGTCGAGCGCATTTACGCCGAGACCACGCGCTGGATCCACACCCGGCACGAAGACCTGCTGTGTGGGTTGCTCCGCTTCCGGGACGGAGCCCTGGGCCTTCTGGACATCAACCGCCTGACCCCGACCAAGATCCGGGAACTGACGGTGACAGGGGAGAAAGGGATGTTCGTAGTGAACTACTTGACCCAGGACCTCTGCTTTTACGAGAACACCTATACCGCCGGGAATTGGGATAGCCTGAGTATCCTGAAAGGTGTCGGCGAGGGCAATATGGTAAAGCTGAGCATCGCCCGCAAGGAACCGCTGCGCGCAGAGCTGGAGGCCTTCGTCCAGGCCGTGGCGTCGGACCAGCCTCCGCCGGTCCGTGGGGAAGACGGGCTGAAGGTCTTGGAACTGGCGCTGCAGATGGTGCGCTCCGGGGAAGAACACCGAGTGCTCGCTGAGCCATAGGCGCAGTCGGGAGAAAGGGATGTTCGAAGCGCTTCAGGAAGCGATTTGCCGGAAAGAGATCGCCCTCGCCGTGGTAGGGCTGGGGTATGTGGGCCTGCCGGTGGCGTGCCGGTTCGCCCAGGCCGGTTTCCCGGTGGTCGGCCTCGAACGGGATCCGGAGAAAGTGGCCCGGATCCGCCAGGGGCAAAGCCCCATCGGCGGCAAGGAACCCGGTCTGGCCGAGCTCTTGGCAGAGGTCGTACGCGCCGGGAGGCTCCAGGTCGGCAGCGACTATGCGGCCGCCCGGGCGGCGCGGGCGGTGCTGATCGCGGTGGAGACCCCGGTGGACGAGGCCACGCACCGGCCCGCTTACGCCGCCTTGCGCGCTGCCCTGGAGACGCTCGGGCCGCACCTTTCCCCCGGTACCCTGGTGGTGGTCGAGTCGACCATTGCTCCAGGGACCATGTCCGGCCTGGTACAGCCCCTCCTGGAGCGGGCCTCCGGGTTACGAGCCGGCAAGGAGCTGTACCTGGCGCACTGCCCAGAGCGCGTGACCCCCGGACGCCTGCTCCACAACCTCGAGCATATGCCTCGGGTCGTAGGCGGGATGACCCCGGAGGCCACGGCCCTGGCGATGGCGTTGTACCGCCACATTGTTCGGGGCGACCTGGACGGGACCGACGCCCTCACCGCCGAGATCGTCAAGACCGCGGAAAACGCCTACCGGGACGTGCAGATCGCCTTTGCGAACGAGGTCGCCTTGCTCTGCGAAAGCCTGGGGGCGGACGTGTGGAGGGTGCGGGAACTGGTCAACAAGTGCCCCTATCGCGATATGCACCTGCCGGGCGCGGGCGTGGGCGGACACTGCCTGCCCAAGGACCCCTGGCTCCTCCTGGCCAATGCTCCGGAAGGCTTCCCGGCACGCCTCATCCCGGCAGCGCGAGCGGTGAATGATGGCATGCCGCTGCACATCGCCGAACTGGTGGTAGAGGGGCTTCGGGCGGCCGGAAAGGAGGTGCGGGGAGCGAGGGTGGCTGTGCTCGGCTATGCCTTCCTGGAGAACTCGGATGACACGCGCAACTCCCCTAGCGCGGTGTTGGTGCGGCGGCTACAGGAGCTGGGGGCCGAGGTAGTGGTGCACGACCCCTACGTCCCCGGCTACCAGGGAGATATAGGGGAGCGCCTCCTGGGCTGTGACGTTGCGGTGGTCATGGTGCGGCACGAGGAGTACCTGCGGCTGGAGCCCCGGGAGGTGGCCGCATGGCTGGCCCAGCCGCCTGTGGTAGTGGACGGGCGGAACGTCTTTTCCCGCGACGCAGCAGAGTGGATCTACCGCGGGGTGGGAAAGCCCAAAGGCGGGTCACGAGCGATTCGCCCCGAGGGATGACCGGGAAGCGCCCATAGGGCCTCCCTCCATACGCCCGGCAGCATAGGAAGGCCCGCGATGGCCTGACTCCCGTTCCAACGGGACGATCCTGGAAGCCGCCCGCAGAACCGCAAATCAGGATAGCCAGACCGCGGGCCTCGGCCGTTGGCCCTATAGGTGGCACCGCCCTCGAGGCCCTAAAAGGGCAGCCTGACATCCAAGGTGGGCCGAGCGCCTGGAGGTTTCCTTCCTCGAGGTGGAAGCCGACAAACCAAGGCCCAGGAATTCCCCGAAACCGTCCGAAAGCCTACGCGAGTCCCCGTTCCCGCAGCCCCCGAAGCGCTTCCTCGGGCAGGATGGCTGGCTGCTTCCCGGCCGCGTAGCACCCCAGGATGAGTTGGGCAGAACGCTCCAGGATCTCCACGGCGTTCGCCGCCTGACGGAGGCCGGCGGCGACCGCGACCACGCCGTGGTGGTTCAGGATGCAGGCCGTGGCCTGGCCCAAGGCCCGCACGACTGCCCGGGCCAGTTCCATCGTCCCCGGCATGTGAAAGGGCACCACGGGTACTCGGCCTAGCAGTGCAGCTTCCGCGGTCACGGGGAGGAACGGGAGCCCGCTCAGGCCGAGGATGGTCGCGTAGGGGGCATGGGCGTGGATGACCGCGTTCACGTCCGGCCGTGCCCGGTAGATCTGGGTGTGCATCGCCCACTCGGACGAAGGCGCGGGGCCCTCCAGGTCCAGGACGTTCCCTTCCAAGTCTATGCGCACGATCCCCTCGGGGCACAGCCCACCCTTGTAGAGGCCACGCGGCGTGATCCAGCAAACGTCCTGTTCCTCGATGCGCACGCTGACGTTCCCCCCCGTGGCCGTGATCAACCCCAGCCGGTACAGTTCTTCGACCACCTGAACGATTTCCAACCGAGGGTCGTTCACGGGCTTCCTCCGCTCGGGCCTTCCTTTACGCTCCAACGCATAGTTGCTGCCCCATCCAAGACACGGGTGGCTTGGGCAACAGGGATCCCCCGCTACGGCGGGCGATATCGTGGGACATCCGCATGTTTCTCGCTCTGGCCGCGACGAGCGACCTTCTGGCTGACATTATCCCATACCCACGGCTACGGTCAAGGGGCTACGCCTAAGGGTCCTCTCGTCACATCGGGTGGGAGGCCGGCCAGCGCAGCGGGCCGCGGAGCCAACGCGCTGGATCCCGCAAGGGAATGGTTCGGGAAGGTGCGCGAGGCGGCACCTCCGGCGGGCGACGTAGCCCTGGGCCGGCCGCATTCTCGCCCAGGGACGGTCCTCGCGCACCTCCTCGGCGCAAGTGAGGAGGGCAACTCCACCTCTGGTCCCTCCAGCAAGTCCGGCAGCTGCTCTTCCTCCTGGCCCAGCCTCTCGCTGGCAGCGCCTGACCGTCCGCCTCGCAGAGGTGCGAAGTGCGCATCGTCCAGTTGCGGGCGCCGGAGACTTTCGGTGGATGACATTCCGCGCCCGGGAGAGCCGGGCAACCGGGCAGATCTGGTGGCAGGCCGGTCTCCGTATCCGGAGGCCTGGACATTGACCGCGGGAGAGCCTTACGGTAAGATGAAAGCCACACGAAAGGGTCCCTGTAACGCCGAAGGGACTGGGCACTGCTGATGCTGTGCCCGAATGGAGATGGCACAGGAGGAAGCAATGTCCGAGCACCCACTTTCCACCCTGGAACGGCTGGACCCGCAGATGATGGAGCACCTGAGGGCGACCAACGAACTGGTTTACGGCCCAGGCGCGCTGCCGAAAAAGTTCAAACTGCTCCTGGCCATGGCCTTTGACGCGGCGCATGGGGCGCAGGGCGGTGTGCGCGCCCTGGCAAAGGCCGCCATGTCGGAGGGGGCGACGAAAGAAGAGATCGCGGAGACGCTCCGGGTGGCGTACCTGCTGAGCGGTGTCGGCTCTCTCTACACGGCCTCGCTCGCGCTCCAGGAGGTGCTCCCGTAGCGCGCGAGCTCGCTTCCTGCGCGCCCGCGCTCCGATCGAAAAGAGGGGGAGGCCCACCGAGGTCTTGGGAGGCCGGTCCAGGGTCGATTTTTCTTGCTTCCTACCCCCGGGATAAGGCACAAAGCATAGTACGGGGCTCCCCCAGGGCTCAGGCTGCCACACAGCTCCTAGGCGCTCGCGGCCTTTTCTCCATCCGTCGAGATCAAGCGGCGGCTTTCATTCCGGCCCACGAAGGTGAGTTCACCCTTCTCATGGCCAGGAAACAGGGGAGAGTTTTTCGCGCTCCGGCCGATCCCTAGCCCATCGGCGGGTGGAGGCGAACGGAGCTTCCTCTGGCAAGTCCCTCCCGGCGAGTACGCCTTCCTGCAGAGCACGCACCTCTCGCACCCGCCGCCTGGCTTGACAAGGGATGGTTTGGCCTGTAAAATCTGAGTGAGCACTCACTCATAAGGAGGAAGGTCATGTCTTCAGTCCGGGAGGCTGGACAGGCCGAGCGTCGCCGCCGCATCCTGGAGGCGGCCTTGGATCTCTTCGCCCGCAACGGTTTTCACCGCACGAGCACCTGCCAGATCGCGCGCGCCGCCGGCGTGGCAGAGGGGACGATCTTTAACCATTTTCCCACGAAAAAAGACCTCCTGGTCGCGGCGGCGGCCCAGGTCGTGGACGACTATTTCCGCGAAGAAAGCGAAGCGCTCCCCGCAGGACCAACGCTGGAGGCGCTCCGCGAGACTTTTCACAGCCGCCTCGAATTGGCGCTGCGCCAGGCCGATCACATCCGGTTCCTCCTGGGCGAACTGCTGTTGAATCGGGAGATGCGCCAGGCGTACTTCGACGCCGTCGTGTTGCGGCTGACGGACCACCTGGTACGCCTGCTCGAACAGCGCATCGCCCAAGGATTCCTGAGGCCCTGCAATACCCGCGTGGTTGCCGGGGCGCTCGTCGGGAGCTTCCTCACCTTTCTCCTGGTCGCCCTCCTGGATGAGGAAAGACGGTTGCTCACCCAGCCGCTTTCCGAGATCAGCGACGAACTGGCCCGGCTCTTCCTCTACGGCTTGCAGCCTGCCCCCGCGGAGGGATGAAATGGGCTCGCGCATCTGGCCGGTCATGCGCAAAGAATTCCTGCACATCCTGCGCGACCCCCGGACGCTCGCCATGATCCTGTTACAGCCGATCGTCATGCTCCTGCTTTTCGGCTACGCGCTGACGTCCGAGGTCAAACATACCCCGCTTGCCATCTGGGACCAGGACAACACCCCCTCTAGCCGTGCGCTGGTGCAGCGCTTCCGACAATCACAATACTTCGATCCCGACTTTTATGTATCCTCGTACCCCGAGATCGAGCGACTCATCGACGGCGGCCGAGCCAAGGCAGCCCTGGTGATCCCCCATGGCTACGCGGCCGCGCTGCAAAAGGGGCGCAGCGTTTCGGTGCAGTTCTTCATCGACGGCTCGGACCCGGCCATCGCCACGCGGGCCCTTTCCTATGCCACCATCATCGCCCAGAGCGAAGCAGCGGAACTGATCGCCCAGCGCCTGGGGAGCCGGATGCCGTCCGGAGGGCTCGACTTTCGCTCCCGCGTCTGGTACAACCCGGCGATGGATAACATCTTGTTCAACGTACCCGGGCTGGTGGCCGTGGTGCTCCAGTGGCTGACGCTGGCCATGGCCGCCTTCTCCATCGTGGGCGAACGAGAGCGCGGCACGCTGGAGCAGCTGATCGTCACTCCGATCAAGCCGTACGAATTGATCCTGGGCAAGATCCTCACCTACGTCGCGATCGCCTTTGCCGACGTGGGACTGGCACTTCTGGTTGCGGTAGGGTGGTTCGGGATGCCCATCCGCGGAAGCCTGCTCCTGCTGGTTGCCCTTTCCCTGGTCTTCCTGATGTTCTCGCTGAGCGTAGGGCTCTTCCTGTCCACCGTGTCCAAGACCATGTTCCAGGCCCAGCAGACGGCCACCTTCATCATGATGCCGACCATCCTCCTCTCCGGCTTCCTCTTTCCCATCGAAACGATGCCCAAGCCGGTCCAGTGGGTCACCCGCTTCATCCCCCTGACCTACTACCTGCGCATCGTGCGGGGGATCGTCCTGAAGGGAGTGGGCCTGGAACACGTCTGGAAGGACGCGCTCATCCTAGGCGTCTTTGGTGTCCTGTTGACGCTTTTCAGTGCCCTGCGCCTGCAAAAACGGATTGGGTAGAGGGTGAAGGATGGAAAAGGTCAGAGCGCTCTTCCACCAGAGGAGAGTCGGGTTGGGGGTGAGCGCGGTCCTCGTGCTCGCCGCAATCGCCCTTCTGGGATGGCACTGGTGGGACCGCAACCACCGCAATTCGATGCCGAACGTCCTCCGAGCCTCGGGGGTGATCGAGGTGGAAGAGATCGAGATCGCCGCGGAAGTCGGCGGAAGGGTGGTACATCTAGAGGTAGACGAAGGGGACATCGTCTCCGAGGGGCAGCTCCTCATCCAGCTGGACGACGCCCTCGCCCGGGCGCAACTGGACCAGGCGCTCGCCGCCGCCGAAGCCGCGCGCGCAGCGTACGCCAAGGCGCTGGCCGGGCCCACCGAAGAGGAGCTGGCACAGGCGACCGCGACCCTTTCTCAAACCCTGGCCGCGCGCGACGCCGCGCTGCTCGTCTGGCAGGCTGCCCAGGCGGTGGTGGAAAACCCGCAGCAGGTCATCGCCCAATACCACGCCGCCCAGGGGCTGAAGGAGGCCGCCGAAGCCCAGGCGACCAGCACCGCCCAGATCGGCTACACGATGAAGGAAAACGCCCGCCTCCTTTGGTACAACTCAGCCAATGCCCTGCGGGACGCACAGGCGGCCTATAGCCTGATCTACTGGCACAACCGCGAGGCGGAAAAGGAGCGCGAGCTCACCCAGGAGGAAATCGAAGCGGAAGCAGCTGCCTGGCGGCGGGTGGAGGATGCCGAGCGGCTGATGAAGATCGGCGAGATGAACTACTACCTGGCCGAAACTCTGGAGACGCAGAACAACGCCATCGCCCAAGCCAATGTGAATACCGCCAAACGCCTGGTGTCCGACCTGGGGTGGATGGTGAACGAGCCCCTTTCCATCCAGGCACAGGCCGCCCAGGCCGAGGCCCAGTACCGCCAGGCCGAGGCCGCGGTGCGCGTCGCCCAGGCGACGCTGGATCGGGTACGCGCTGGAGCCAGCGCTGCCGACCTGGCCGTGCTGCGCGCGCAGCTTCACCAAGCCGAAGCCGCGGTGCAGCTGGCCCGCCTGCAGCTGGAGCGCACCACCCTGCGCGCCCCGGTCAGCGGCCTGGTGCTCACTCGCTCTATCCACGAGGGCGAGCTCGCCGTCCCCGGGGTCCCGTTGCTGACAATCGGCGACCTGGATACCGTGCGGCTCACCCTGTATATTCCCGAAAACCGCTACGGACTGGTCCGCCTGGGGCAGACGGTGCACATCACCGTCGATTCGTTCCCCGGAGAAACGTTCCTGGGGGAGGTTGTCTATATCTCCCCCCAGGCCGAGTTTACCCCTAAGGACGTTCAGACTCAGGCAGAGCGGGTCCACCTGGTCTACGCCGTGCGTGTGCGCGTGCCTAACCCGGAGCATCGCCTGAAGCCCGGAATGCCGGCCGATGCGGAGATCATCCTGGACGATATTTGACAGCGCTCGTTGAAAATTGCTATAATAGTTTTGTCACAAGGGGGAAAACTTCCTCCCCCTTTGTTCCCAAGAAAGGAGGTGGTCGCTCGTCCGGTCCTGTATGGAGTAGCCCGTGGCAGCAGAAGGCTTCCTTTCCCCTTGACCCCGCCTTTTGTCCCTCTGCCCGGGCCCAGGACGTCGTGACTCGACAGGAGGAGAAGATGATGAAGCGGCTCCTGCCTCTGCTCGTAGTCGGTATGATCGTGCTGGCAGCTTGCGGGCCCACGCCCACTCCGCAGGCAACCACCGCTCCCACAGCAGCTCCACCCCCACCCACCGCGACCGCCGCGCCCCCGCCCGCCCGCAAAGTGGCCACCTTCATCTGGACCCAGGAATTCGATACCCTTAACCCCCTCTACACGAACATGTGGTTCTCCTCGATCACCCAGCAGATCTGGAACTGCTGGGCATGGGACTTTGACGAGGAGAACAACCCTCATCCGGTTCTGGTGAAAGAGATCCCCTCGGTCGAGAACGGCGGCATCTCCCCGGACGGCAAGACGATCACGCTGAAGCTGCGCGACGACCTCGTCTGGTCCGACGGCACGCCGCTCACCTCTGCCGACTTTCTCTTCACCTACGAAATGGTCATGAGCCCCAAGAACGCGGTGGCGACGACCTCTCCCTACGAGAACCTGGCCGCCCTAGAGACGCCCGATGAACGCACCGTCGTCATGAAGTTCGATGAGCCCTACGCTCCCTGGCTGGCCACCTTCTGGCACGGGATCCTTCCCGCCCATATCCTCAAGCCGGTCTTTGAGAAGGAAGGCACCCTGGACAACGCCGCCTGGAACCGCGACCCGAAAGTCGGCTGTGGTCCCTTTGTGCTGGCCGAGTGGCAGTCGGGCTCGTTCGCCCGCTTCGTGGCCAACGAAAAGTACTGGCTGGGCAGGCCAAAGATCGACGAGATCTTTATCCGCTTTGTCCCCGACGATGCCTCCCAGGTGGCGGCGCTGAAAGCCGGGGATGGCGACCTGGGCACGTTCATCGCCTACTCGGACATCCCGACCC
The DNA here is from genome assembly GCA_034436115.1 of Chloroflexia bacterium. GTDB lineage: Bacteria > Chloroflexota > Chloroflexia > DTKN01 > DTKN01 > DAOTVY01. The sequence goes on from DAOTVY010000051.1 coordinate 10,742, forward strand.
TCGAAGCCGCGGGCGTCCAGATGGTCACCGTCTTCTCCGGGTATAATGAGGGGCTCTATTTCTACCTGGGCTATGCCGGCGAGGGGCAGCCGCCTAGAGGACACCCCGCCCTCCAGGATGTGCGCGTGCGACAGGCGATCGCCCTGGCCACGAACCGCGAGGGACTGTGCAAAGACCTGCTCCTGGGCCTGACCAAGCCGGCCGCCACCCAGTGGGACAACACCCCCTGGGTCGATCCCACCATCCAGCCCTGGCCATACGACCCGGAGCGGGCGAAACAGCTGCTCGATGAAGCCGGCTGGATCGATACGAACGGCGATGGCGTGCGCGACAAGGACGGCGTGGAGCTGGTGCTCAAGTACGGCACCACGACGCGCGAGATCCGTAAGGATACCCAGGCCGTTTTCCAGCAGCAGCTCGCTCAGGTCGGCATCAAGGTGGAACTGCTGAACTACGATGCCGATACCTACTTCTCCGGCTACGGACAGGGCGGGCCGTGCGCCACGGGGCAGCTGGACATCTTCGAGTACTCCACCGTGGTCAACTTCCCCGACCCCAGCACCGCGGAGTGGCTCTGCGAGTCCATTCCCACCGACGAGGCCCCCGAGGGCACGAACTGGCAGGCGGTCTGCGATCCGGAACTCGATGCCCTGTTCAAGGAAGAGATGAAGCAGGTCGACTTTGAACAGCGCCAGCAGACCTTCTACAAGATCAGCCGCCTGATCTTCGACAAGGTCTACTGGCTCGGCTTCTGGCAGGACCCGGACATCTGGGCCGTCGGTCCGCGCCTGAAGAACGTCCGGCTCTCTGGCGCAACCCCGTTCTTCAACATCCTCGAGTGGGATCTGTAGCCGGAGGAAATGCGCTTTCTAAGGGCCATGGCCGGGGTGGAAACCCCCGGCCATGGCCCCCGGTCCAGAGGATAGCATGATCCGGTATATCATCCGACGCCTTCTCCAGGCCGTTCCGCTTATCTTCATCATCAGCCTGGTGATCTTTGTCCTGATGCAGAACGCCACCGACCCCCTCGCCACGATGGGCGGGCGAACGGTCACCCGGGCACAGGACCGCAAACGGCTGGCGCGACAGCTCGGGCTGGACAAACCGGTCATCGTCCAGTACGTCTACTGGCTGATCGGCAACGACTGGACGATGAACGACCTCGACTTTGATGGCATCCCGGAGACGCGCGGGACACGGCGCGGCGTGCTGCGGGGCGACTTTGGCACGTCCCTGGTGAACCGCGGCGTCCCGGTGTGGAAGGTGATCTGGGACCGCCTGCCCAACACCCTCCTCTTGATGGGCACAGCCGAGGTCGTGATCATTGTCTTTTCCTTGCTCATCGGCATCTACTCCGCCCTACGCCAGTATTCGCTGCTGGACCACCTGGTCACCACGGCCTCCTTCATCGGGTATTCCATGCCGATTTTCCTTATCGCACTGCTCTCGATGTATATCTTTGCGGTCAAGTTCAAGCAATGGGGGCTGCCTTATCTCCCTACCGTGGGGATGTTCGATCCCAACGTAGGCCAGACCCCGGGCCAGGTGGCGCTGCACATGGTGCTCCCGGTCTTTAGCATCTCGTTGATCAGCCTAGCCGCCTATAGCCGGTACATCCGGGGTACCATGCTCGAGGTGCTTAGCCAGGACTATGTCCGGACGGCCCGGGCGAAGGGCCTCCCCCGACGGGTCGTCATCCTGGTCCACGCGCTGAAGAACGCCTCCCTGCCCCTGGTGACACTGATCGGCCTCGACCTGCCCCTCTTGCTGGGGGGAGCCATCGTCACCGAGCGGATCTTCGCCTGGCCCGGGATGGGGCGTCTCTTCCTGGACCACGTGGAGCGAGGCGACACCCCGGTGGTCATGGGGATCCTGATGATGATCTCGGTAGCCGTGGTGCTCTTCCAGATCATCACCGACATCACCTACGCGTGGCTCGATCCACGCATCCGCTACCAATAGGATGGATGGCCCGATGGAACGCGCGGCTGACGTAGGCCTGCAGGTTCGAAGAAGGGCTGCGGACGAGCTGGAAGCACCGCCCCTTTCGCTGCGCCAGCTGGCCTGGCGACGCTTTCGCCGGCACCGGATGGCTCTCTTCGGCGCGGTGGTGCTGATCCTGCTCTTCCTGTACGCCTTCGGGGGCGCGGTTGTGTATAGCGAACGCTACGCCAACTACAACGATCCCTCCCAGCGGCTCCAGCCGCCGTCACGTGCCCACCCCTTCGGCACGGATACGATCGGGCGGGATATCCTGGCGCGCACGATCTACGGCGGACAGATCTCCCTCTTGATCGGGCTTTCCGCGGTGGTGCTGGAAACGGCCGTGGGCGTCACGATCGGCGCCATCGCGGGTTACTACGGTGGCCTGATCGATAGCATCCTCATGCGCTTCACCGAGGCCATGTTCAACATCCCGCAGATCTTTCTGCTCATTGTGATGGCCAAATTCTATGCAGGCAAGGTGCCCAACATCACCGTGCTGGGCCGTACCTTCAGCGGAAGCGTCGTGGTGATCGTGGTGATCATCGGGCTCACAAGCTGGATGTATCTGGCGCGTATTGTGCGGGCCCAGTTCCTCTCCCTGAAGGAGAACGAGTTCGTGCTGGCGGCGCGGGCTACCGGGACACCGACGGGGGAGATCATCTTCCGGCATATCCTTCCCAACTGTGTGGCCCCGATCACCGTCTCCGCAACCCTCGGCGTGGCCAACGCGATCATCACCGAGGCCTACATCAGCTTCCTGGGCCTGGGGGTGCGACCACCCACGGCCACCTGGGGCAATATGCTCGAAGGCGCCTACAACTACATCGAGACCGCCCCCTGGCTGTGGGTCTTTCCCGGCATGCTGATCCTCCTCACCGTCTTGAGCATCAACTTTGTGGGCGACGGCCTGCGCGACGCCCTCGATCCGCGCAGCCGTGCCGTCTGAAAGGCCCCCATGGACGCGACGCTCCTCGAAGTCAAAGACCTGAAGACGCGCTTCCATACCCCGGAGGGCACCGTTTACGCGGTCAACGGCATCTCCTTCTCCTTGCGGGAGGGCGAAGCCCTCGCCATTGTAGGGGAAAGCGGCTGCGGCAAGTCGGTCAGCATGCTTTCCATCCTGCGCCTGATCCCGATCCCACCTGGCGAGATCGCCGGAGGTCAGGCGCTTTACCGCGGCGTGGACCTTCTCACCATCGAGGAGGCGGAACTGGAGCACATCCGGGGCAAAGAGATCAGCATGATCTTTCAGGAGCCGATGACCGCCTTGAACCCGGTGCTCACCATCGGCCGGCAGATCACCGAAGCGCTGCGCACGCACCTGGGGATGACGCAGCGGCAGGCGATCGAGCGGGCGGTAACCCTGCTCGAGTGGGTGGGTATCCCAGCCGCGCGCAGCCGCTTGGGTGACTATCCCCATCAGTTTTCCGGGGGCATGCGGCAGCGCGCCATGATCGCGATGGCCCTGGCGTGCAACCCGAGCCTCCTCATCGCCGACGAGCCAACCACCGCCCTCGACGTCACCATCCAGGCCCAGATCATCGAACTCGTGACCCGGCTGCGCGAGGAGATCGGTATGGCGATCATCTGGATCACCCACGACCTGGGCGTCGTGGCCGGGCTCGCCGAGCGAGTGCTCGTGATGTACGCCGGATTGATCGTGGAGAAGGCCGAGGTGGACGACCTCTACAACCACCCCCGTCATCCATACACGCTGGCCCTGCTTGGGGCGCTGCCGCGCGTGGACCGCAGCCGGAGGGAGCGGCTCAAGTCGATCCCCGGTGCACCTCCCAGCCTGCTCGTGGAGCCGCACGGATGTCCATTTGCCCCGCGCTGTGAGCAAGTGCGCGACATCTGCTGGGAGAAAAACCCCGTACTGCGGACGGTTGCGCCCAACCACCAGGTCGCCTGTTGGGCCGACGGTAGGACGGAGGTCTGAGCATGGATACCTCCCGTCCGTTGGTCGAGGTGCAACACCTGGTGAAGTACTTTCCCATCACGCGGGGGATCGTTTTCCAGCGCACCATCGGCTACGTGCGCGCGGTGGACGACATCTCCTTCGACGTGTGGCGCGGGGAGACGCTCGGGTTGGTCGGTGAAAGCGGCTGCGGCAAGACCACGGCCGGCCGCACGATCCTCCAGCTCTACGAGCCGACATCCGGGCGCGTCATCTTCGACGGCATCGACCTGGTGGCGCTGATGGCAAACAGCCGCCGCCGCACACGGCGCTTCCTGGCCCCGTGGCTTTATCCTTCGCTCACCCTGGCAGCCGGTGGCGCAGGAGGCGCCTTCGGATTCCTGCGACCCTATACTCTCCTCACGACCGCCCTCCTCGCCTTGGGGGGTACCGCTCTGGGGGCCGCCGTGGCCCACCTTTCCGTACGCGTGGCAGAGAACCGCAACGCCGAAAACCAGATGCGCCGCGTCCGCCGCCGGATGCAGATCATCTTCCAGGACCCCTTTGCCTCACTGAACCCGCGCTGGACGGTGAACGCGATCATCAGCGAGCCGCTGCGCGTCCACGGGATCTGCCGCACCGCCAAGGAACGCACCGAGCGCGTGATCGAACTTTTGGAACTGGTCGGCCTCAACGCACGCCATATCAACCGCTTCCCGCACGAGTTCTCCGGAGGCCAGCGACAGCGCATCGGGATCGCCCGCGCCCTGGCCACCAATCCGGACTTTATCGTGTGCGACGAACCGATCTCCGCCCTGGATGTCTCCATCCAGGCCCAGGTGGTCAACCTGCTTGAGGACCTGCAGGACCGATTGAATCTGACCTACCTCTTCATTGCCCACGACCTGAGCATGGTGCGCCATATCTGCGACCGCGTTGCCGTGATGTACGTGGGCAAGCTCGTGGAACTCGGCCCGAAAGACGAGGTGTACGATCACCCCCTGCATCCCTACACGCAAGCGCTGCTGACCGCGGTCCCGATCCCCGACCCCGCGGTGCAGCGCCAGCGGAAACGCATCGTCCTCACCGGGGAAGTTCCCAGCCCGGCCAAGCCGCCCCCCGGATGCCGCTTCAGCCCCCGCTGTCCTGTGGCCATGCCGCGCTGCCGCGAGCAAGAGCCTGCCTGGCGCGATGCCGGCGGGGGCCACTGGGTCGCCTGCCATCAAGTGGGATAGCCCACCCACGTTAGGCCCTTCCCCCACCCCACGGGGAAGCCCTACGCCGCCTTGAAGATGGGCAAGAACACAAGGAGGAATCCGATGCCTTACACGTACACCGTCCTGGGAGCCGGCCGACAGGGGACCGCCGCCGCTTACGACATGGGGCGTTGGGGGGACGCCCGACGGATCCTCCTGGCCGACCGCGATCCCGAAGCCGCTCGACGCGCCGCCGAACGCGTGAACCAACTGCTCGGGCAGGCGATTGCCGAGCCCAAGGAGGTCGATGTGACCGACCTCGAGGCGCTCGAAGCGCTCCTTCGGGGCAGCGATGCCTGCCTGAGCGCCGTGCCGTACATCTACAACCTGGAGGCCACCCGGGCGGCCATCCGTGCCGGCTGCAACTGGTGCGACCTGGGCGGCAACACCGAGATTGCCCGCCAGCAACACGCCTACGACCCCGAAGCCCGGGCTGCCGGGGTAAGCGTCATCCCCGACTGCGGCCAGGTGCCCGGGATGGGGACCAGCCTGATGGTATACGCGATCGAATTGCTTGACGAGGCGATCGACGTGTACATGTGGGACGGCGGCATCCCCCAGAAGCCTCGCTCCCCTTTTCCCTACCTGCTGACGTTCCATATCGCTGGGCTGACCAACGAATATGCCGAGCCAGCGATCTTTATCCGCAACGGCAAGATCACCCGCGTGGAACCGATGACGGAACTGGAAACGGTCGAGTTCCCGGAGCCGATCGGAACGCTGGAAGCCTTTGTCGCCGGCGGCGGGACGAGCACCATGCCCTGGGCCTACGAAGGAAAACTCCGAACCTTGCAGAACAAGACCCTGCGCCACCCTGGGCACTTTGCCCAATTGCGCGCCTTCTACGACCTGGGCCTGTGGGACCTGAAGCCGATCCGCGTGGGCGACCTGGAGGTCGTCCCACGGGAGGTGTTCCACGCCCTCTTCGAGCCCAAGGTCGTCTTTCCGGAAGACAAGGACCTGTGCATCGTGCGCGTGAAAGCGGTGGGGAAGAAAGCCGGCCGCGACGCCTCCGTCGTCGTGGAGATGATCGACTACTACGACGAGGCCACCGGCTTTACGGCCATGGAGCGCGCTACCGGCTGGAGCGCGGCCATCGTCGCCGAGATGATGGCCCGCGGACAAACCCCGCGCGGGGCCGGCGGCGTGGAGACGATGGTGCCCGCCCGCCCGTTCGTCGAGGAATTGCGCCGGCGGGGCATCTCGGTTACCGAGACCTGGAGCGAATAGCCCCCTCTTCGGGAAAGAAACAGGGGCCCGAGCTTTCGGGCCCCAATATTTCCCTGGGCAGCAGGGGACAGGGCTAGCGGGGCGGAAGGCGATCCATCCCCGCCCGCTGAAGCGCCTTGAGGGTGATGCTCTCCAGCTCTTTGACCACCTCGGCGGGCAGCGGCTTCGGTTGGTAGGAAGCGATCACCGCCTCCACCCGCTCGTGCGCCCGCTCGACGGTGTCCTTGCTCCCCTTCAGTTCCCAGTTGCGGCGGAAATCGCGGTCGATCACCTCGCTCGGCATCAGGACCTCCTGGCGGAACCAGCGACGGGTATGCTGCGTCTTCAGGAACTCGCCGCTATGGCCCACCTGGCGGATGATCTCGAGGGCAAAGGGCACCTCCCGCTCCGCGATCCCGGAAACCAGCCGCTTGGCCATGGCCACGATCTCGGCATCGATGACCAACTTCTCCAGGCTGAAGCAGCTCTCAAAGTCGAGCATGCCGGGACCCGAGATCATGTTGATCCCCGCCAGGGCCCCCAAGATGGCGCCGCTCGCGCTCTCCAGCCCACATTGGGCATCGACGATCTTGGCATCCGACATCCCGAGGTAGGCGTGCGTGGGTAGCCCAAGCGCCTTGCCCACCTCGGCGTAGGCGCAGTCGAACATCATCGTCTCGATCGCCCCCATGGGGGTCGTGCCGGTGCGCATGTCAAAGGCGGCGGGCGACCCACCCCACACGATCGGCGAGCCCGGTTTGACGAGCTGGTGGATCGTCACCCCGCTCAGGCACTCGGCGGCATGCTGCACGATGGATCCGAGCAACGTGGCTGGCCCGGTCGCGCCGGTCAGCGGCATGCTGACCAGTTCCGCGGGCACCCCGTAGGCGGCACAGTCCATCATGTTCTCGCAGGTGATCTCGGACCAGAGAAGTGGGGGCGAAGGACAGACGTCGAACACGGCGATCGGTTTTTCGGCCAACGCCTGTTCGCTTCCCACCACAGCCACCAAGAGGTCCTTCATGACGTGCCAGGTCTCCACGGCAAACGCGCCGGTCACCACCGGTTTGCGCGCATAGAGCAGGACCAGGAAAAGCCGGTAGAGGTCCGCCACCGCCTGAGGCACATCGGCGCAGACCATGGCCGTGCTGACCGCATCGAGCGCTGGCAGGCTATCGGCGAGCTGGATGTACCGGACAAAGTCGGCCGTATAGGGAGGGCGGGACGTCTTGGCCCCGTACTCCAGGAATTCGATCGCCGCCGAACCCGGATCAAAGTGCACGTCGTCCCCACCATAGTGCACGACTGGCCGGCCCTCGGCGTCGTAGAGGTAAAATGATTTGGGCGCGCTTTCCACAGCCCGTTCCACCAGGGCCGCCGGGATGTGCGCCACCTTTTTCGCCGCGTCGACCCGTGCCCCATGGTCTGCAAGCAGCGTAAGCGCCCGCTCGGAATGCACCTGTACCCCGGGATCTTCCAGCAGCTGGATGGCCTCATCGATGACGCGCTGGACGGTTTCCGGCGCAAGGAATTGCACTTTGGGTCGGATCATCGTTCCCTCCTGGTTTCGTTCACGCTGTTCCGCGATCGTCGCCCTTTTCCGGAGGCTGCCTCAGAAGACGCAGCGCCGCTTCCGCCAGGATCGCCGTGCCGATGGGCAGACACCGCTCGTCGATGTCGAAGCGCGGGTGATGGGCGTGACGCGGATCGTCCTCGATCCGGCAGCCCAACCCGAACATCGCGCCCGGTGCCAGGTCGAGGAACACTGCCAGGTCCTCGGCTCCCATCTCCAGTCGCGCCGTCGGGAGATGCCCGGGGCCCAGCAGGTCGGTGACCACCTGACGGACAACCTCCACCACAGCGGCATCGCACTGCATGGGCGGACAGCCCACGTCGATCCGTAGCCGGTAGTCGCCCCCCAGGGCACGCGCTACGCCCAAGGCGCGCTCGACCTCGGTATGGATCTGCTTCTGCACCTCCGGGTCCAGGTAGCGGATCGTCCCGCTCAGTTCTACTTTCTCCGGGATGACGTTGTGCGTCTGGCCTCCATGGATCGAGCCGATGCTGATCAGCACCGGGTCGGCCGGCCGCAGCCGCCGGGAAACGATCCCGTGGAGCGCCAGGATCACGTGCCCGGCCAGGTAGATCGGGTCGATCACCTCGTGAGGAGCCGCGGCATGCCCACCGCGACCCAGCAGGGTGATGTAGAAGGTGTCCACCCCCGCGGAGCCCGGGCCGGCGGAAACGGTGATCTCCCCGACGGGGCGGGTGGCATCGACGTGGGTCGCAAGGACATAGTCCACGCCCTCCATCGCGCCGTCCTCGACCATACGGGGCGCCCCGCTCCGGCCGCTCTCGTCATCGGCCTCTTCCGAAGGCTGGAAGATCAGCCGCAGCGTCCCCGGAAAGGCTTCCCTTGCTAGCAGGGCAGCGACCCCCAAGACCATCGCGGTATGTGCGTCGTGTCCGCAGGCGTGCATCACGCCCGGATGCTGGGAGGCGTATGGGACGTTGTTCTCCTCCTGGATGGGCAGGGCATCCATGTCGGCACGCACGGCGACCACCGGATGCCCTTCCCCCCGCTCTGCCACGACGCCGGTGCGCCCGACGCCAGTGCGCACCCGGTAGCCCAGGCCCTGCAAGATCTCGGCTACCCGGCCGGCCGTACGCACCTCCTGGAAACCCAGCTCTGGGTACATATGGAACTCGCGCCGCCAGGCGACGAGCTGTTCGGCCATCTCCTGCGCACGTTGGAGCATTTCCACCTCCGCAAGATCCTCAGGCCAGGCCGAGGGAGCAGATGAACGCCTCCCCGCGGGCGAGCAGCTCTTCCTGATCGTCCGGCGGGGCGGCCGATTCGAGTAGGGCGACCGTATACGCCCGCAGCCGTTCCTCTGCCCGCGGCTTTCCCTCGGCCCGCCATTTCTCCAAACTGTAGCGGGGAAACACGGGGCTGGTGTAATAGGCCTCCCGATAGTGCCGAAGGGTTTGCCCGGCGAGCAGGAAATTCCCCCCCGGCCCCACCTGCGCGATCTCCTCCAGCCCGATCGACGTGTCGTCCAGAGGAAAGCCCTCGGCCAAGCGCAGCGCCTGGGCGATCACCTCGTGGACATAGACCGCGTTGACCGGAGAGAAGGCCTTCGAGGTCAAAGTGTCCCCGATAAAGGGAGCAAGCCCCCCTTTCCCTAAAACGGACGTAAGCTGGTTCATCCAATAGGTGTCGGCAGCCACGAGGTCTGGCCCCCATCCGGTGCCGGAGCCGGAACTTCCGCAGTGCGGAAGGTGGTAGTGGGCCATCATCTCCGCGCACGCCAGGTTCAGGAGGAAGCTCTTCGGCTCGTAGAACGAGACCATCGTCTTGAGGTCGAAGAAAGCGGGCAGCATCCCGAGGATGACCGGTGCCCCCTCACGCACCAGTTGGGCCAGCACGAGCCCGGCCAGCAGCTCGGCCTGCAGGAGCACGAGCATTCCGGCCGGCGTGATCGGGGTCGACATGCCTGCCATGCTGTAGTTAGAGTAAATGACCGGGAGCCCTCGCTCGATCGCCTCCACCATCTTGTCCCCCGTCCCCTCGTTGATGATGAGCGGGCTCACGGGATTGAAGTAAGGAAGGACGAACGGACGGGCCGCAAGGTCGCCGCACAACGCCTCCAGGAGGTCGAGCACCGCCGGGAAGCGCGCCTCATCGGAAACCAGGATCACCAGCGGCTTGGTGGTGTTGGCGACCATTTCGAGCGTCGCATAAAGGTCGGACACCGGGGGAGGCACATCCTGCACGATGCCGATGGTGGAGATGACATCGTACAGCGGCAGATGGTGCCCGAGCCGCACGATCTGCGCCATATGCTGGCGGCCAAAGGGGACGATATCGTCGCTCTGCGGGTCCTGGTAGTAGAGCGCGGTCACGCCGATGCCAAAGCGGGTACGCTCCTGCCCCTCCCCGAGGCGGAAGGCCGGCCGGCCCAGCCGGTCGTAGACCTCCACGGCCGAGGGGGCGCAACGGAGGGCCCATTCCACCAGGTCCGGAGGTATGCGAACACGGCCGTCCTCTGGCTCGCCAAGCGCGCGCGCGAACAGGGCACGGGCGCGCGGTGAATCCACGCGAACCCCCGTGGTCGCAAGCACGCGCAGCGAATCGCGATGCACCCGTTCGATCTGTTCCGGGGTCAACAGCTGCAAGCGCGGGCGGACGAGGGAATCCTCCATCGGGTCGCTCCTTCCGGGCTTAGCCTTTCGGCGGCACCCAGGGAGTCAGGCTGTACTCGTAATAGGTCGTTTCGCACGGCCGGCCGCGCCCGATCCAGGCACGCCGTTCGTTCAGGTTGATGATGATGCTGAACACGGTCACCGAACTGCCGTCGTGTTTACAGATCGATGCCGGATAGTTTTCGTGGTCAGCAAGCACCTTCTGCAGCAAGGCCGGAGAGATGCGGCCATAGTTCTCCCGCAGGAGGCGTCGCGCGCGGTAGAAGCGGATGATCGAGTTCCCGATCGCATGCGGGTTCGCCTCGAAGGCGCGCATCGGCCAGGAGAGGTAGTGGTTCGTGTGCGCCATGATGTTCCCCTCGACATAGAGCGGCTCGCAATCGGTCGCCGAGCCCTCCATACTGTAGATCTCGCCACTCGGGTCGGCGATCACGTTGTTATAGTTCGAGGCCCGAAGCGGCAGTAGACACGCGTCCATGGCCTCGCCAAGCCGCTTCGCCGCCAGAATCGCCCGGGCGATCAGCAGGCGCGGAACCCCTGGCCGGATGTCCCGACAGGAGACCGCGTTTCCCGTCATGCTGATGCCCGCCGCGTTGAAGCCGGCGCTGAACCCCAGGCCGCCAATCGAGACCCCCAGGAACTCGGGGTCGTCGCCAGCCTGCACCTGAAAGATGGCCAGATGCTCTTCCGCCTCCGGAGCCGTATCGTTCGTATGCGCGACCAGGGTGGAGCCATCCACGGTGGCCCGCCCACGGGCCGCCATGTCCGTGCAGCCGCGTAGGGGCACCGTGCCCGTGCCCCACGCCGCAGGCTCCCAGAGCTCCTCGCAGACTCCCAGGAACACATGCTCGAACGGCAACCCTGACCCCTCGGCGATCCCCTGGAGTTCCTCCACATAGTGCGGGTAGACGCTCTGGCTGTGGGCCAGGCAGAGGCGACCCTTCAGCAACATGTCCTCCCAGGTCACGCCCGGAGGCAGGTGGGTCTGCAGCCACGACAACGTCTGCTCGAGCTGGGGCTTCATGATCTCCCCGATCTGACGGCCCACCTCGCGGTAGGAACCGCGCACCTGGTAGAGCGGAATCGGACTGGCTCCCATAGGTTCACCTCCTTTCTCCCTTTCGGCTGCAGTGCCGCAGGACGCGGCCCGGCAGCGCCCCGGTATGCTCCCCCTCCTCGATGACCGGGACACCGTTTAGGAGCACGTAATCGATTCCTTCGGCGTAGGCGTGCGGAAAGTTCTCGAAGGGATAGGTGTGCGGGTAAAGGTTCGTCGCGCGGTCGTGCACCCGCTCCAGGTCAAAGACGAACAGGTCCGCCCAGGCGCCCGGCCGCAAGACCCCGCGGTCGTGCAAACCGAAGCGCTGCGCCGGAAACGAGGTCATCTTGCGGATCGCCTCTTCCAGCCGCAGTACCCTCTGCTGCCGCACGTAGCGTTCCAACACCCCGGGGAATTCGCCATAGCTGCAGGGCGAGTAGGGCGGAGGGTCGTTCAGGAAACCGTAAGGAGCAAGAACCTGCCCATCGGAACAGATCATGACCAGCGGATGCCGCAGCAGGATGCGGATGTTTTCCTCGTCGATGTAGTCAAAGATCGCCTCTGCCTGGTGGCCGTTTTCGACGATCAGGTCGAAGTAGGCGTCGAACGGGTCCACTCCCCGCGTTCGGGCGATCGCCTCCACCGTCTGGCCGACCGCCCAGGGGGACTGGGGGGCGTGGAGGATCGTGATCCGCTCCCAGCGTCCGTGCTTGAGGAGGCTGGCCGGCCCGAAAGCCGGTCGGCGGTCGGCGACGATCTCCTCCCGCACCCGCCGGCGCTCATCCGGGTCCCGCAGGCGGGCAGCGATTTCCTCCGCCGGCAGGTCCTGCATCGCCTGCGGCAGGGCACCGGTCAGGGCGGGCCCCAGGTCCGTGTGCACGTCGTTGTCCACGGTGACGTCCTGGCCAGCGGCCCGGGCTTCCTCCACCAGCCGAAGCGTAGCGTGCGCATCGCACGGAGCACCGTACTTGGGGGCATTGTGCGAGATCTGCACCGGCAAACCTGCTTCCCGGCCGATCCGGATCGCCTCCGCCACTGCCTCCAGCACCGTCTCCCGCTCGCCGCGCACGTGGGAGGCGTAGAGCCCGTGATAGCGGGCCGCCACCCGTGCCAAAGCGATAATCTCTTCGGTATCGGCAAAGCACCCCGGAGGATAGACCAGCCCCGTCGAAAGGCCGAACGCCCCGGCTTCCATCGCCTCGGCCAGAAGGGCCTGCATGCGGGCAAGTTCTTCCGGCCGAGGGGCCCGTTCTTCATACCCCATCACGGCGATGCGCAGCGCCGAATGCCCGACCAGGGAAGCGACGTGGATCGCTAGCCCCCCACGCTCGAGCGCGCGCAAGTACTGGGCAAAGGTCCGCCACCGCCAGTGCACCCCGGGGCCTTCCGCATGCCGGCCCCAAAAGCGGCGGATCTCCTCGAGGTGCTTATCGTCCACCGGCGCGGGCGACATGCCGCAGTTGCCGATCACGTGGGTCGTGACCCCCTGGCGGACGACGCTCTCCGCTCGACGGTTGATCAGGATCGATAGATCGGAGTGGGTGTGAACGTCGATGATGCCCGGAGCGACAAAACGGCCCTCCAGGTCGATCGTCCGTTCCCCGCAGAGGGTCCCCGCCGGGCCGATGGCGGCGATACGGCCGCGCCGAATGCCCACATCCCCCCAGAACCAGGGGTTGCCACAGCCGTCGATGACACGGCCGTTCGCCAGCACCAGATCCAGCACTGCCTGGGGCATCACGCTTACCTCCGATGCGCCTCGCATTACCCCTCGACCGCGGCGATGATACGCCCTAGCTCCGCGTCCAGCAAGGGGTCCAGAGGCCGAGGATCGTGGGAAGCCAAGATTTCCCGTGCCCGCGCGCGTGCCCAGTCGCGCGCCCCGTCCCGCCGCTCCTCCCAGACCTCGTAGGGGCGTCGATCCATCAAGTGGGGGATCCAGAGCGCCCGCATGTGCTCTTTGGTGTGCCGATGCTTGAGAAAGTTCCCCCCGGGCCCGACCTCGCGGATCACCTCCAGTGCCAGCGTTTCCTCGTTGACCACGATCCCGGTCATCATGTGGCAGATCAGGTCCCAGATCTCGCAGTCCATCAGGAGCTGCTCGTACGACCAGATGCGGCTGCCATGCAGGAGGCCAACGCCCAGCAGCATATCGGATCCCACCACCGAGGCCATGAAGGTCGAGAGGCTGTTTTCGATCCCGGCCTGCCAGTTCGGCTCCTTGGCCCCGGTGGCAAAGGACCCCATCGAAAGCGGGATGTGGTAGAAATCGGCCAGCGCGTTCGTGGCCGCCCCGAACAGGAAATCCTCCGGCCCGCCACCCGTGTAGGCGCCCGTGCGCAGGTCCATCGCCGTCTGGGCAGCGGCGTAGAAAACGGGCGCGCCCGGGAAGGCAAGCTGGATGAGCGCGAGCGCGCTAATCACCTCTGCGTTCCCCACCACCAGGTTTCCAGCCAGCGTGGCCGGTCCGGTGGAGGCACAGGAAGCCATCGTCATGAAGCCCACCGGCAGGCCGGCCTCCGCCCCCACCAGGGCGGCCTCCAGGCTCCCGCCGTCGTGTCCCAGGGGGGAGGTCGTGCATTCCATAATCGAGAGGATCGGACGCGCGCGGAGCGCTTCCCGCCCCCCGGCCAGAGCGGCCGCCATTTCTACCGCTGCTTCGGCTTCGCGTGCCGAATAGATGCTCTCCGTCTGGACATGCTTCGCCGAATGGCGCCAGATGGCCCGTAGCTCGTGGAGCCCGCGCGACTCCGGGGGACAGTCCTGCGCGGAGACCGGCACCCAGTGGAAGGCAACCTCCTCCAGATAGTCGGCGATGCGCGCGATCTCCTCGATGTCCCGCAGACAGGAGCGCCTCCGTACCCCGGTCTCCAGGTCGATGACTTCCACACCGCATCCGTCGGTGCCCACGTAGACGTGCTGGCCGTCCAGCGGGAGATCCAACGCGGGATCGCGCGCCGCCAGCGTGTAGACGGGAGGGGCTTTCCGAAGGGCTTCCTCGATCAACGCCCCGGGTGCGCGCACGACCATCGTCTCCCGGTCCACCTTGGCTCCGTGGGCTTCCCAGATGGCCAGCGCGCGCTGAGATGGGAAGCGCACGCCCACCGTCTCGATCACGTCAAGCGTTGCCGTGTGAATGCGCTCTACGTCCTCCGGACAGAGTACCTCCAGCCGGAGGCGCCGATCGCTCAAGGAACGGATCCTTCCCGCCATGGGATCACCCCTCGTGGGAACACGGATCGCGCCGCGGACACTTCGCGGCCGACACGGCGCAAGCCGCTGCCGGGCGGCCGCGCATCAGGCGCCCACCAGCCGCTTGGCTACCGCCACTGCGCCGATAGCGTCCTCGCTGTGTCCCTCGGCTCCGATCTCCTGAGCCCAGGCCGCGGTCACCGGAGCGCCGCCGACCATGACTTTCACCTTGGGACGCAGGCCGGCCGCCTCCAAGGCCTGGATGACCTCCCGCTGGCGGAGCATGGTGGTGGTGAGGAGCGCGCTCAACCCTACGATATCCGCATCCACTTCTCGCGCCTTGGCCACGAAACGCTCCGCAGGAACATCCACCCCAAGGTCGAAAACCTGGAAGCCGCTTGCGGACAGCATGGTTCCTACAAGCGTCTTGCCGATCTCGTGGATGTCGCCCTGGACCGTGCCCAGCACGACCTTGCCCAGCGTCTTCCGTTCCGTGCCCCGGCGGGCCATCTCGGGCTCCAGGGTCGCCACGGCAGCCTTCATCGCCTCCCCCGCCAGCACCAGGTCGGGGAGGAACATCTCGCCGCGGGCAAACTGATCGCCGACATAGTTCACGCCCACGACGAACCCCTTGTTGATGGCGTCCAGGGGATCGATCCCCTGCTCGATCGCCTGCTGCGCGAGTCTGCGCGCGGCTTCGATGTCGCCGTCCACGATGCTTTGGGCCATGGCCTGGAAGAGTTCCTCGGACACGGTGAACCTCCTTTGTCAGTCGATGGGTCGCTCAGCGCCTGCCTATGGCCGGCGCGCTTGCGTATCTTACCATAGCACCACCGGGCTGTCAAACCGGACTCCGCAAAGCGACGTAATCCAGTTGAAAACGCGCGCATCCTATGGTAAAATGCCATCTAGAGGACGCAAACCGAACCAAAGATGCGCTTCGACTGCGTAGCCATCGGCGCCCAGAGGAGGTGCGATGGACGACCTGGATCGGCTCATCTTGCAGACGCTGCAGCAGGACGGCCGGACGCCCTTTCGGCAGATCGCCCGGGAAGCAGGCGTTTCCGAGACCACGATCCGCAGCCGTTACCGCCAGTTGGTCGCGCAAGGGATCGTCCGCACGGTCGGGATTGTGGACCCCTATGCCCTGGGCTTCCAGGCGCCAGCGCTCGTGGGCGTCTCGGCCGAGCCCGGGCGCATCGATGCGGTCGCCCGGGCCATTGCCGCGCTCCCCGAGGTGAGCTATCTCGTGATGACGTTGGGCTCCTGGGACCTGGTGATCGAGGTCTTTTGCCGCGACCTGCCCCACCTGAGCCGGCTGATCACCGAGCAGATCCACAGCATCCCGGGCGTGCGGAGCACCGAGACGCTGATGATCGCGCGCAGCTACAAGCTGAGCTACCGCTGGTCGCCCGCTTCGGTCGAAGAGGAAGGAGAGGAGCCGGAGACCGGCCCAAAGGAACCACTCCAGGCCTGAGCGGCTTACGCCCGGAAAAGGAGGAAAGAGACGTGTCTGTCGTCACCAGGGAACCGTTATCCGCGGCCGAGCCGGCCCTTTGGCCCACTCCGCCGCTCCCCGCGCCGCTCCTGGTCACCGAAATCCCCGGCCCCCGGGCCCGGGCGCTGATCGAGGCGGACGAGCGGGTGACCTCGCCTTCGCTACCCCGCGCCTATCCGCTGGCGGTGGATCGAGCGGAAGGGTGTGTGGTCATCGACGTCGATGATAACCGCTTCCTGGACCTGGCCGCGGGCATCGCCGTCTGCGCGACCGGCCACTGCCACCCCAGGGTGGTGCGCGCGATCCGAGAGCAGGCCGGCCGGCTGATCCATATCTGCGGCTCCGACTTTTACTACCGGCCCTACACCGAGCTGGCGAAACGGCTTACCGCCCTGGCCCCCGGTCCCGGCCCCTGGCGCGCTTTCCTCACCAACTCCGGCGCCGAAGCGGTGGAAGCAGCGCTCAAGCTGGCCCGGCACACGACCCGCCGCCACCGCTTTATCGCCTTCCTGGGGGCTTTCCACGGCCGCACCCTGGGCACGGTCAGCCTCACGGCCAGCAAACCCAGGTACCGTCAGGGCTTTGGCCCGCTTCTCCCGGAGGTCACCCACGTGCCCTACGGCGACTGCTTCCACTGCCATTTTCACCTGCGCTACCCAGACTGCCGCCTGGCGTGCGTGTCCTTCATCGAGGACGAGATCCTCACCCGGGTCGCGCCGGCGGAGGACGTCGCGGCGCTGATCGTGGAGCCGATCCTGGGAGAAGGAGGCTACATCGTCCCCCCGCCCGACTGGCTGCCCGCATTGCGGCGCCTGTGCGACCGTCACGGCATCCTCCTGATTGCCGACGAGGTACAGAGCGGCATGGGGCGCACCGGCCGCATGTTTGCGGTCGAACATTTCGGGGTCGTCCCGGACATCCTGACCCTGGCCAAGGGGATCGCCTCTGGGATGCCGGTGGCCGCCATGCTCGCCCGCGCGGAACTGATGACCTGGCCCAAGGGTGCGCACGGCAGCACCTACGGCGGGAACCCGGTGGCCTGTGCGGCCGCGCTGGAGACCATCGCCCTGCTCGAGGAGGGGCTGATGGCCCACGCTGCTCGCCTCGGGGCCGAGATGCGCACGCAGCTGGGCGCTCTGGCCGCTCGCCACCCGATGCTGGTGGACGTGCGCGGCCTGGGGCTGATGATCGGCCTGGAGTTCGCCACGCCGGCTCAGGCGGCGGGTGTGGCCGAGGAGTGCTTCCGTCGCGGCGTGATCGTCCTGGAATGCGGGGACAAGGCCATCCGCCTCAGCCCGCCCCTGGTCCTCACCCCAAAGCAGGCGGAGGTAGCCCTCGACATCCTGGAGCAGGCAATCACGGCGGTAGAACGGGCCGGCTGAGGGCAAGAATCCGGGAAAACGCAGGAGGATAGCATGAAGCAGATGAGCATGCGCGAGGCAATCGCGGCGTTCGTCCACGACGGCGATACCGTGGCCATCGAGGGCTTTACTGCCTGCATCTGCTTTGCCGCGGCCCACGAGATCATCCGCCAGGGACGCAGGGACCTGACCCTCTGTCGGATGACCCCCGACCTGGTCTACGACATGCTGGTCGCCGCGGGTTGCGCGCGAAAACTGGTCTGCTCTTACATCGGCAATCCGGGGGTTGGGTCCTTACACGCCATCCGGCGTGCGGTGGAGAAGGGCATCCCCGCGCCGCTGGAACTGGAAGAGTACTCCCACTTTGGCATGGTGGCCCGTTACACCGCCGGTGCCTACGGCCTCCCCTTTTTCCCCCTGCGCTCCTATCAGGGGAGCGACCTGCCGCGCGTTAACCCCCACATCCGCTCCGTCGAAAGCCCCTATGGGGATGGAACCGTGGCCGTGGTCCCTCCGCTCAAGCCCGACGTGACCATCGTCCACGCCCAGCGCGCCGATCCCGAGGGGAACACGCACCTGTGGGGGTTGCTCGGGGTACAAAAGGAAGCCGCTTTTGCCGCCCGGCACGTGATCGTCGTGGTGGAGGAAATCGTCCCGACGGAGGTCATCCGCTCCGACCCGAACCGCACCATGATCCCCGGCCTGATCGTCGATGCCCTGGTGCACGAACCCTACGGCGCGCATCCCTCCTACGTCCAGGGCTACTACGACCGGGACAACGCCTTCTACCTCCGCTGGGACGAGATCAGCCGCGACGAGGCCTCCACCCGCCGCTGGCTGGAGGAGTGGGTCTACGGCGTGCCGGACCGTGCGGCGTACGTCGCCAAGATGGGAGCGGAGGCGTGGGAACGGCTTCGCCCGGGCGAGGCCTTCGCCTATCCCGTGAACTATGGGCGATACGCCTGAGCGGGATGAGCAAGGAGGTCGCGATGATCGGGTACACCCCTTCCGAGATGATGATCGTTGCTGCGGCACGGGCACTGGCCGGGGTACGCACGGTGTTCGTGGGCGTGGGGCAGCCGAACATCGCCTGCAACCTGGCGCTTCGTACGGTTGCGCCTGACCTGAAGCTGATCTACGAGAGCGGCGTGTACGAGGCCCGCCCGGCCCGCCTGCCCCTCTCCATCGGCGACCCGACCCTGGTGAGCGGCGCCACGCTGGTCTGCTCGCTGGCGGACCTCTTCGGCCTTTTCCTGCAGGGCGGCCGTGTGGAGGTCGCCTTCCTGGGCGGTGCCCAGGTGGACCGCTTTGGCAACCTGAACACGACCGTGATCGGAGAGTATACGCGACCGAAGGCACGGCTCCCGGGAAGCGGCGGCGCCTGCGAGATCGCCATCCACGCCGGCCGGGTGTTCATCATCATGCCGCTCAGCCGGCGCAGCTTCGTGGAACGGCTGGACTTTGTCACGAGCCCCGGCCACCTGGACGGCCGCACGCCCCGGTCCGCCCTGGGCATGCCGGGCGCGGGGCCGGAGATCGTCGTCACGGACAAGTGCGTCCTCGGTTTTGACCCGGAAAGCAAAGAGATGGTGCTGAAGAGCCTTCACCCAGGGGTCGAATTGGAGAGCGTCCTCGGCGAAGTCGGCTGGAAACTGCGCATCGCCCCGGACCTCCGGGAAACCGAACCCCCGACGTCCGAGGAGCTGCGCATCTTGCGCGAAGAGCTCGACCCCCAGGGGATCTACCGTCGCTAGCCCCATACGAGGAGGCCCCATGGATCCGAAGCAGGTTGTGATCCTTTCCGCCGTACGCACCCCTATTGGCAACTTTGGGGGAGGACTGAAGGACGTGCCGGCCGCGCACCTTGGGGCAGTGGCGGCTCGCGCGGCGGTCGAGCGCGCCGGCATCACGCCCGAGCAAGTGGACGAAGTGATCATCGGCTGTGCTCGCCAGGCCGGCAACGGGCCCAACGTGGCGCGCCAGGTGGCCTGGCATAGCGGGATCCCGGTGGACCGGCCGGCCTTCACGGTCAACAAAGCCTGCGCGAGCGGGATGAAGGCGGTGACGCTCGCCGCCCAGTCGATCCTTACCGGGGAAAACCGCATCGTCCTGGCCGGGGGCGTGGAGCAGATGTCCCAAATCCCCTATCTGCTGCTCAAGGCCCGGTGGGGCTACCGCCTGGGGGACGACACGCTCGTGGATGCGATGTACCGCGACGGTTACTTCTGCCCGCTTGCGGAAATGGTCATGGGGGAAACGGCAGAACTTCTGGCGGAACGCTACGGCATCAGCCGCGAGGAACAGGACCGGTTTGCGCTCGAAAGCCACCGCAAGGCCGTGGCCGCCTGGGAAAGCGGGGCCTTCGCGGCCGAGGTGGTGCCTGTGGAGGCCCCCGGGGAAAAGGGGACGACCGTGCGCATCGAGCGGGACGAACGGCCGAGGGCCGATACCTCGCTGGAGAAATTGGCCCGCCTGAAGCCGGCGTTCCGCTCCGATGGCACGATCACCGCCGGCAATGCCTCCGGGATCACCGATGGTGCAGCGGCATTGGTGCTGGCCTCTGCCGAAACCGCGGCCGCCCTGGGCCTGAGGCCGATGGCCCGGCTCCTTGGTTTTGCCTCGGCAGCGGTGCATCCCCGGGAGATGGGCCTGGGGCCGGTCCCGGCCACCCGCAAGCTGCTCGCCCGGACGGGCCTGGCGCTCGACGACCTGGAGTGCATCGAGATCAACGAGGCCTTTGCGGCCCAGGTGCTCGCCGTGGAGCGGGAAATCCCCTGGGATGTGGAGCGGCGCAACATCCACGGGGGCGCCGTGGCCCTGGGGCATCCGACTGGCTGCACCGGCGCCCGCATCCTGGTCACGCTGCTCCACGCCCTGCGCACGCACGACCGCACCCTGGGGCTGGCGACCCTCTGCGTGAGCGGCGGGCTGGGCATGGCGGTCGCGGTGGAACGGCTTTCCTAGCAGGAGGCGTTGCCCGTGGAATCGTACGTCTTTCGGCGGCGCGGAGCCTTTCTCCACCCCATAGCCGTGCGTGGCGAAGGCGTCTACCTGTGGGACGCGTCCGGCCGGCGGTACATCGATGGCTCCGGCGGCCCGGTGGTGGTGAACATCGGCCACGGGGTCCGTGAGATCGCAGAGGCTATGGCCGAACAGGCGCGCGCGGTCGCCTACGTGCACGGCACCCTCTTTACGACCTCCGTGCTGGAGCGCTATAGCGAACGGCTCGCTCCCCGGGTACCGCTGCCACACCCCCGCTTCTACTTTCTCACAAGCGGTTCGGAGGCCGTTGAAGCGGCGATCAAGTTCGCGCGCCAGCTGCAGGTCGCGCGGGGGGAACCTTCACGGGATACCGTGATCGCGCGCTGGGGCTCCTACCACGGGGCTACGCTGGGCGCCTTGGCGGTGACCGGCAAACCGTCGATGCGCCGGCTCTTCGCTCCCCTCTTCCGCGATCAGCCCCACATTCCCCCTCCCTACTGCTATCGTTGCCCCTTCCGTGCGACCTATCCGGACTGCGACCTGGCCTGCGCCCAGGCATTGGAGGAAGAAATCTTGCGCCAGGGGCCCGAGCGGGTGGCGGCATTCATCGCCGAGCCAGTGAGCGGCGCGACGCTGGGAGCCGTCGTCCCTCCGCCCGGCTACTGGCCGCGCATCCGCGAAATCTGCGACCACTACCGCGTTCTCCTCATCGTGGACGAGGTCATGACCGGCTTTGGACGCACCGGCAGGTGGTTCGGCATCGAGCACTGGAACGTGCAGCCGGATCTGATGACCCTGGGAAAGGGCGCGACTGGCGGCTATTTCCCCCTCTCCATCCTGGTCGCGCGCGAAGCGGACGTGCGAACGATCGCGCAAACCCATGGCGATTTCCAGCACGGGGGGACCTTTTCCCACCATACCGTGGGAGCGGCAGCTGCGCTGGCCACGCTGAGCTACCTGGAACGACACGACCTGGTGGCGGCCGCGGCCGCGCGTGGGGCACGCCTGGGCGAGCGGCTGCGCGAAAGACTGGCCGATCTGCCGGGCATTGGGGAGGTACGGGGGCTCGGGATGATGTGGGGAGTCGAGTTCGTGGCCGACCGGCAAAGTCGGACTCCGTTCCCGCCCGAGCTCCACGTGGCCCAACGGATCTGCGACCGGGCGTTCGAGCGCGGGCTGATTCTCTACCCCGGCCACGGAGGAGCAGACGGCGTACGGGGAGACCACCTGATGGTCGCTCCGCCTTTTGTCATCTCCGAAGCGCAGACCGACGAGTTGGTCGACTGCCTGCACCAGGTATGCCGCCAGGTACTCGCGGGCCTTTCCCCTAGGTGAAGACACATGGCCATTCGGGCCGGTTGGTTGGTCCGGGCCTGAGCCCCCTCTCCCCAAAGGGCGTCAATCGTCTACCCGGTGTGGGATTTGCGTGTTTGGCCTTCCTCCGCTATAATAGAACTCAACGCGGTGGGATCCTGACGAAGCCCAACGTGGGCCTGGGGAAGATGGATTGACGCCCGATCTACAGGTTGACCTGGCACCTCACTGCCCACGCGAACTCCGGCTGCGCAACCCGGTGATGGTCGCCTCGGGTTGTTTTGGCTACGGCTTCGAATATGCCCACTTCCTGGACCTCCAGCGGCTGGGAGCGATCGTCACCAAAGGCACAACCCTACGGCCGCGCGCCGGCAACCCCCCGCCCCGTCTGGTCGAAACCCCTGCCGGCCTTCTGAACTCCATCGGGCTGCAGAACCCGGGCGTTGAGACCGTGGTGGCAGAATACGCCCCCTTATGGGCACAATGGGCAGTGCCCGTCGTGGTAAACATCGCCGGAGAAACGGCGCAAGAGTATGCCGAACTGGCCCGCCGCCTGGACGAGGTTGCCGGCGTTGCCGGGCTGGAGGTGAATATCTCCTGCCCCAACGTGGATGCCGGGGGTTTGGCGTTCGGTACCGATCCAAAGATGGCTGCAGAGGTGACGCGAGCCGTGCGGAGGGCGACAACGCTGCCGATCCTGGTGAAACTGACGCCCAACGCAGGGGATATCGTGGCCATAGCGCGGGCCGTGGTCGAGGAGGGGGCAGATGCGCTGACGCTGATCAATACCCTGCGGGGTATGGTGATGGACGTCGAGGCGCGCCGTCCTGTGTTGCCACGCGGCATCGGGGGCCTGTCCGGCCCGGCGATCCGCCCGGTCGCATTGGCCATGGTCTACGAGGTGGCCGGGGCCGTCGATGTGCCCATCGTGGGCGTGGGAGGCATCGTAAACGCCCACGATGCGCTCGAATTCCTGCTCGCCGGAGCGACAGCAGTACAGGTTGGGACGGCCTGTTTCCTGGACCCGCAGGCGCCGTTGCAGGTATTGGATGGGATCATCACCTGGATGGAGCGGGAGGGTGTGAAGGCGGTTTCCGAACTGATCGGCGCAGGGAGACAGAAAGGAGGTTTCAGTGGCCATCTGGGCAATCGCCCATCGGGGAGCTTCGGACAAGGCTCCCGAGAACACGCTGGTCGCCTTTGAGCGCGCGCTAGAACTGGGAGCGGATGCCCTGGAATGTGACGTACACTTGTCTGCCGATGGGGAGGTGATGGTCATCCACGACGAGACGGTCGACCGCACAACCAATGGGCACGGGGCGGTGGCGGAAATGACCGCGGCCGAGCTCCAGCGCCTGGATGCGGGCTCCTGGAAAGACCGTCGCTTTGCCGGCCAGCACATTCCCACCCTGGGGGAAGTCTCGGAACTGGCCCTCGGCCGGGCGCAGTTGTTCGTCGAATTGCGGGGAACGTCCCCAGAGCTGCCCGCCAGAGTGGTACAGGTGCTGCGAGAAAAGGGGATTGCCGACCAGGCCTGGCTCTTTGCCGCTGAGCGACCGGTGTTGGAGGAACTGCGGCGCCTGGCCCCGGAGATGCACGTGCGTTGGCGTGAGGGCATGGAATCGGGCGATTTCGTCCTCACCTGGCCGGAGCGCCTGACCGAAGCGACCATAGGCGTGTTCCGGGAACGCGGCCTACGCGTTTTTACCACGATCCGCGACCGGGTGGGAAACAACGAAGCACGGCTGATCGCCTCGCGCATGCTCGAATTGGGGATCGATGGCATCATCTGCAACCGGGTCTGGCTCTTGCGGGAGGTCTTTGGCCTCCCCGAGGGACCCCGCGAGTAGGGGGCTCCACCCTCGCAGACTTGAGCACCGCAAGGACCCGCGGCGCTTACCCTGGGATCGGCGAAAGCGTTTCCCTTCTGCACACTCTGGACCAGATTCGCCGTTGCCCAGTGCTTCCGAATGCCGGAAACGGTGGTATAATAAGAACCACGTGGCCCTAGGTTATATGTCCGGGAGGTGTCCGATGGCCTTCAAGATCACCGAAGACTGTATCGCCTGCGGTGCGTGCGAGCCAGAATGCCCCAACCAGTGCATCAGCGAGGGGGATCCGATCTACGTGATCGATCCCGAGCGCTGCACCCAGTGTGTGGGCTTTTTTGACACCCAACAGTGCGCCGCCGTATGCCCGGTGGACGCCTGTGTGCCCGATCCGGACCATCCAGAAACGGTCGAGGAACTGAAGGCCAAGTACCAGCGGTTGCATCCCGGCCGGGCCCCCACGGGCGGCTGGTAAGCGCGCCACCCCCGGCCCTTCCTGGAGGGTTGCCCCTTGGTCACCTCCGGTGCTCCCCATTGTCCGGCCTGCGGCGCGGATCTGGGGTGGGGGGAAAGTGTGTGCCCATATTGTGGCACGAACTTGCTCCCCCGGAAGTCCCTCTTTCCCGGAGG
This sequence comes from Chloroflexia bacterium, assembly GCA_034436115.1. Taxonomy (GTDB): domain Bacteria; phylum Chloroflexota; class Chloroflexia; order DTKN01; family DTKN01; genus DAOTVY01. Next base: position 35,141 of record DAOTVY010000051.1, read on the forward strand.
AATCCTCAGCGGGCCATTCCCACGGCAACTGCGCATCGAACGCAGGGGTTTCCTGCGGGCAGAGCACGCCCTCTACGACGGCACTCGCTACCTCGGGCGCTTCACCCAAAGCTGGCCGGCCGGGGTGCGCTTTTTTTCGCCACAGGGGTACCGCTACCGCACGGAACGCAGGCGCCTCCTCCGCCTGGTGCTCCACTGGAACTGCGGCCCACAGCTGGTCGCCTGGGTCGAGCAGTCGCGCCTTTGGCTGCGCCGGTACCGGCTCCAGTACGGCGGAGCGGCCTACTGGCTGGTTTCTTCCTCCCCGATGTCGCTCGCATTCACGCTGCGGGACGAGGCCGGCAATCGCTTGGCAGAGATCCACCCACCTTCCCTGCTTCGTCCTCCCTCGCTCACGGTGTACAGCCCATTGGCCCTGGAACTGCTGGCGCTCGCCTATGCGACGGCGCTGGTCTTCTGGCGGCAGGCAGCGAGCGCTTGAACAGCCGCCTTACGACCGGCCCCGGCGCAGTTCCGCCAAACGCTCAAAGAGCTGGCGTTCTTCCAGGGAGAGGTTGCACGGGAGGCGGATGGAAACGGTGGCATACAGGTCACCGTACTGCCCCGGGGCCTTCAGCCGGGGCATGCCCTGCCCGCGCAAGACAAAGGTACGGCCGTTCTGCGTCTCCGGCGGGATGCGTAGCCTCAGGCGGGTGCCCTTGAGCGTGGGCACATCGACCTCGCCGCCGAGGATGGCCGTATAGAGGTCCAGCGGCAGCTGCGTGTAGAGATCGTCCCCTTTGCGCTCGAACTGCGGATGAGGGCTCACCTGGATCACCAGGTAGAGGTCTGCGCCGCCATCCCCGGGGGCGATGTGCACCCGTGAGCCGTTGTCTACCCCGGCCGGGATCTTCACCTCCAGGCGGCGCACACGCCCATCGGCCTCTTGCAGCTGGATCACCCGCTGCGTGCCCCGGTAGGCTTCTTCCAGCGTGATCTCGACCGGCTGCTCCAGGCTCGGAGCCCGGGCTGTCCGGCGGCCTGCCGCGCGGCGTGCGCGGCTTTCCGAGGGCATGCCGCCAAAGAAGAAGGAGAAAAAGTCTGAGAAGGGGCTTTCACCAAACAGCTCCCGCAATTCTTCCGGGGTCACCGTGCGGTACTGGAACCCGCCGCCCGGCTGACCGGCCCAGGCGCCGCCGGGCGCCCACCCGAACGGCCAGGATGCCGCATCCCCGCCCGCCCGCTGCCACTGCTCGAACTCCTTCCAGCGGCTGCCGAGCTCGTCGTAGCGACGGCGCTTTTCGGGATCGCTCAGGACTTCATAGGCCTCGTTGATTTCCTTAAAGCGTTCCTCGGCTGTTTTGTCCCCCGGGTTCATATCGGGGTGGTACTTACGCGCAAGCCGGCGGTAAGCCTTCTTGATGTCCGCCTGGCTGGCATCCCGTGGCACGCCAAGGATTTGGTAATAGTCTTTGTATTCCATGCCCTACCTGCCCTCCCAGGGTCATCTGGCAAAATTCTACCATACCCGCCCCGCTTTCACAACTCGCGCTTGCACAACGCGTCCACCTGTGCTATCCTACACTCAAAGGTTCACGGACGGGAATCATGGAACGGATGTTTACTCCCTGGCGCATGGCCTACATTGCCGCCCCACACGGCCGCGGTTGCATCCTCTGCGAAAAGCCCGCTCAGGACGACGATCGGGGCAACCTGATCGTTTACCGCGGCCGGCATTGCTACGTGCTGCTCAACCTCTACCCTTACAACAACGGCCACCTGATGATCGCTCCGTATGCGCACATCGGCAACCTGGAAGACCTCCCCCCAGAAACGGCGGCGGACCTGATGCACCTGACGCAAAAGAGCCTCCGGGCCCTGAAATGCTGCATGTCCCCCCACGGCTTTAACATCGGCATGAACCTGGGACGCGTCGCTGGCGCCGGCATCGCCGATCACGTCCACCTGCACATCGTTCCTCGCTGGCAAGGCGATACCAATTTTATGCCCGTCATCGCGGGCACCAAGTTGATCCCCGAACTGTTGGAAGAGACCTACGATAAGCTCCATCGTGCCTTCCAAGAGATCTGAAACCCGGTTTGCAAAAGCGGGATAGACGTGCTATACTACACTTAACGGTTGTCCAAGAGTGGGGTTTCCCCACTTTTCTTTTGCCCGACCCCGCCTACGGAGAGGCAAGAGGTAGCTACCCGGGTGAAAAGACCCGCCGAATCCCGCTTTCAGCGACGGGCGATGAGGTGATGGGATGAAGAGCGAGTTCTACGCAGCAGTGGCGCAGATCTCCTCCGAACGCGGGATCTCGCCAGAGGAGATCCTGCAGAAGGTCGAGCAGGCGCTGATTTCGGCGTACAAGCGCCGCTTCGGGGCGGCACAGAATGTCAACGTGCGCATCGACCTGGCCACCGGCGAGGCCAAGGTGTTCGCGGAAAAGCGCGTCGTGGAACAGGTCGCCGACCCGCGCGAGGAGATCTCCCTGGCTGAGGCCCGGCGGCTGGTGCCAGATGTCGCTGTCGGACAGGCGATCAGCATCGAAACGACGCCTCGCGACTTTGGACGTATCGCCGCCCAGACGGCACGACAGGTCTTCCTGCAGCAGATCCGCGAAGCCGAACGGAACAAGGTCGTCGGGGAGTTCGCCGGCCGGGTGGGGGAAATGATCACCGCTGTGGTTCGGCGCGTGACCCCCCAGGGAGTCTACCTGACCGCCGACCGGGCGGAGCTCTTCATGCCGGCCCGCGAGCAGATCGCCACCGAGCGCTACCGCATCGGTCAGCACCTGAAGGTCTATGTCACGGAGGTGCGGGACGACAAGCGCGGCCCACAGATCGTCGTCTCCCGCTCCCATCCCAAGCTGGTGGAACGCCTCTTCGAGATGGAGGTGCCCGAGGTGCTGCGCGGGGCGGTCGAAATCGTCGCCCTGGCCCGGGAACCAGGGGTGCGCACCAAAGTCGCCGTACGGGCGATGCAGCCCGGCGTGGACCCGGTGGGCTCCTGTGTGGGACAGCGGGGTGTACGCATCCAGAACGTGGTCAGCGCCCTGAACGGGGAAAAGATCGATGTGGTCCCCTGGAGCGACGACCCGGCGGTGTTCATCGCGAACGCCCTTTCCCCAGCGACCGTGGTCGAGGTGCAACTGGACGAAGAAAGCCACACCGCGACCGTGGTGGTGCCGGACAAGTCGCTTTCCCTGGCCATCGGAAAGGAGGGGCAAAACGCGCGCCTGGCGGCACGCCTGACGGGCTGGCGGATCGACATCAAGAGCCTCTCCACCCTGCTGGAGGAAGGCGCTACCGTCGAGCAAGCCGAAGGGCAGACGGTGGAGCAGGCGGTGCTGGTACACGATCCCGAGCTCGCTTCCGCGAGCGGAGAAACCCGGCGCGTGCGCCCGGACGGCACGGTGATCTACCAGAAGGTCGTCTACGGGCCCCTCCCGGAAGCCTACCAGAACCGTACGGTGACCGTGCGCGCCACGTCCCAAGGGGTGTACATCTACGATGGCGAACAGCTGATCAGCGCCTACCGGCGCGGCGAAGGGGTCACCGCGGCCCAGATGACCGCACAGCTGTCCCCGCGGATGTCCGAGGAGGAAGCCCCTCCCTTGCCACCCGAAGTGTGGCAGGCATTGGAGCGTGCCCGTCGCGAGGAACGCAAGGTCGCACCGGACGGCACCCTGGCCTTCCAGCGTGCCCGTTACGGACCGCTGCCTCCGGAACTCGTTGGGCAAGTAGTAGAAGTGCGCCAGGCGGGCGATTACCTGGCGGTTTTCTGGCAGGACCAGCCAGTGGCGTTGTTCCGGCGTTCGGAGGAGGAGGATGGGCAAGGCTAAGGGCCGCCCGCGCCACATCCCGGAGCGCACCTGTACCGCCTGTCGCAGGAAGCAGGCCAAGCGCGAATTGATCCGCATCGTGCGCACGGTCGATGGGCAAATCGAAATCGACCCGACCGGCCGCCGACCCGGGCGCGGCGCCTACCTGTGCCCGGATCCGATGTGCTGGGAGAATGCGCTGAAGCGCAAGGTCCTCAACCGGGCACTGCGCGTCGTACTCACCCCGGAGGAAGTGGCCCAGCTGCGCGCGTACGCCCAGAGCCTGAAGGATCGAGCCCAGACCTTAGGACTGGGTCTGCCTGGCTCCGAAGCGCGCCCAAATCCGGCCGGGGCCCAAGCCCAGGAGGACCAAGGGCGGCCGCCGGCCGCGCCGGAGCGCAGGTCCTGAGGAGGAAGTATGCCCAAGAAGAAACGGCCACCCCTTCGGGAAGAAGATCTGTGGGAAGAAAACGATGCCAGCAGGCCGCGCGCAACCCGCCCGGCCCGCGGCGAGGCTCGCCCCGTGGTGCGTGCCCGACCCGCCTCCACGCTCGCGAGCGGTGTACGTCGCCCGCCGGCGCGGCCGGTGGAACTGCCCCCGCTCCTCACGGTGAAAGAACTGAGCGAGCGGCTGGGCGTCAGCGCCGTCGACGTGATCAAAACGCTCATGAAAAGCGGGATCATGGCCAACATCAACCAGCAGATCGACTATGACACGGCGGCCATCGTCGCTTCGGACCTCGGCTTCGAGACCGTGGAGGTGGCCCCACCGGAAGCAAAAGAGGAACAGGCCGCTCCGGAACTGGCCGAAGACCTGGAAGCGGTGCCCCGGCCCCCGGTGGTCACGATTATGGGCCACGTCGACCACGGCAAGACCAAGCTCCTCGATGCCATCCGGCAGACGAACGTCGCCGAGGGCGAAGTGGGAGGCATCACCCAGCACATCGGCGCCTACCAGATCGAAGTGCGCGGGAAACGCATCACTTTTCTCGATACCCCTGGCCACGAGGCCTTCACGGCCATGCGCGCCCGCGGGGCACAGGTGACGGATATCGTTGTGCTCGTCGTGGCCGCAGACGACGGGGTCAAACCGCAGACGCTGGAAGCCATCTCCCACGTCAAGGCCGCACGGGTTCCGATCATCGTCGCCATCAACAAGATCGATAAACCGGAAGCGAATCCAGCCCTCGTGAAGCAGCAGCTCGCCGAGGCCGGCGTGATCGTGGAGGAGTACGGTGGAGATGCCCCCTGCGTCGAAGTCTCGGCCAAGATGAAATGGCATATCGAGGACCTGCTCGATATGATCCTCCTGGTCGCCGAACTACAGGAATTGAAGGCAAACCCGAACAAGCCCGCCACGGGGACGATCATCGAAGCGGAACTCGACCGGGCACGAGGACCGATCGCCACCGTCTTGGTCAAAGAGGGAACACTCCGGCTCAAAGATACCGTGGTGGTCGGGGAAACGTACGGCAAAGTGCGCGCGATGATGACCGATACCGGCCGGCGGGTGAAAAAGGCCGACCCGGCCATGCCGGTGGTCATCATGGGACTGAACGATGTCCCGAACGCTGGCGATACGCTGCAGGTCGTTCCAGATGAGCGCACGGCACGCGAGATCGCGCTTGCCCGACAGCGCCAACGCGAGGCAGAGCGCCTCCGTGCCCAGCGGGCCCTTTCCCTGGACGACCTGTTGGACCGCATTCGTGAAGGCGAAATCAAGGAACTGAACATCATCCTAAAGGCGGACGTCCAGGGCTCTATCGGGGCGATCGAACACGCGCTGAGCAAACTGAACGAAGAGGGCGGGGAGGTCCAGGTCAACATCCTGCACAAGGCCACCGGGGCCATTACCGAGTCGGATGTGATGCTGGCGGTCGCCTCGCGGGCGATCATCATCGGTTTCAACGCACGCCCCGATCCTGCCGCCCGGCGCGCAGCAGAGCGGGAAGGGGTAGACATCCGCTTCTACAACATCATCTACGAGCTGGTGGACGACGTCAGGCGGGCTATGCAAGGGATGCTAGCGCCCAAGATGCGCGAGGTCGTGGACGGCTACGCGGAGGTGCGGCAGATCTTCCACCTCCCGGGCAAGATCGTGGCTGCCGGCCTCTACGTGACCGAGGGCAAGGCGCTGCGCAACGATCGTGCCCGCGTTCTGCGGGGCGGGGTGGTCATCCACGAGGGGCCGCTGGCGTCGCTCAAGCGCTTCAAGGACGATGTGCGCGAGGTGGCTGCCGGGTACGAGTGCGGTGCGACCCTCAGCGAGTTCAACGACATCCAGGTCGGGGACATGCTGGAATTCTTCCACGTGGAAGAGGTCCCGGCCACAAATTAGCCGTTTGTTGGGCTTGGGCAGGTGAGCCATGCCTTCGCGACGTACAGTTCAGGTGGCCAGCCTCATCCTGCAAGAACTGAGCCTTCTCTTGCAGCGGGAGATCAAGGATCCGGGGATTGGCTTCGTGACCCTAACCGACGTGGAGGTCAGTCCGGACCTGCGTGCTGCCCGCGTCTACTTCAGCGTCCTGGGCGATGAGCAGGCGGTCCAGCAGTCCCGGGAGGCGCTGGAACGCGCAAGCGGTTTCCTGCGCCATGAACTGGCCCAGCGCCTGACGCTGCGATCTGTCCCCGAGCTCCATTTCGTGCGCGACCGCTCGATCGAGCGCGGCCAGCGCATCCGGGAGCTCCTACGCGCGATCGAGGAGGAGCGCAAGCCCTCGAGCGAGGGTTAACCGGTGGAGGGGTTTATCAACCTCTACAAGCCTTCCGGTCCGACCTCCCATGACCTGGTCGTGTGGCTCCGGCGTTTGCTGCGCGGTTCGCGTATCGGCCATGGGGGAACGCTCGATCCGCTTGCCGAAGGAGTGCTACCCATTGGGATCGGCCGGGCCACTCGCCTCCTTCCCTTCTTCCAGGAAGCCAACAAGGTGTATCGCGCCGAGGTCATTTTGGGGGTCAGCACGACGACCTACGACGCCGAGGGGGAAGTCACCGGTCAATACCCTCTCCCGCCGCTGGATCGGAGCGCGCTCGAGGAAGCTCTCTCCTCCTTCCTGGGCCCCCTCGAGCAGCTGCCTCCTCCTTTTTCGGCCGTGCGCCAGGGGGGGCGCCGGCTTTACGAACGCGCCCGTAGCGGGGAAACGGTGAACCCCCACCCGAGGCGCGTGTGGATCTACGGGCTCCAGCTCCAGGCCTGGGAGCCTCCCCGCCTGACGCTCGAAATCCACTGTAGCAGCGGGACCTACGTTCGCTCCCTGGCGCACGATCTGGGCCAGCGGCTGGGATGTGGGGCCCATCTGGCTGCTCTGACCCGGCTGCGGGTTGGCCCCATGGCGCTGGAGCAAGCGCTGTCGCCCGAGCGGCTCGAAGGGTTGGTGCTACAAGGCCGGCTGGCAGAGGTGTTGCAACCGCTCGACCTGCCCGTCCGCCACTGGCCGGCCATCGTCCTGGAAGAGGGCCAGGTGCAGGCACTGGTCGCAGGAAGGCCGTTGCAATTGCCCCCGGAAGCGCTGCCCCAACAGGCACAGCGCGCACGGGCCTGCCGCCCCGATGGCACACTGTTGGCACTGCTCCGGTATGGCGCAAGCGATGGCCGGTGGCATCCCTTCCGGGTCTTTGCTTGAGGAGAAGGGGTCACGCGGATGGAGGTCATCCAGGGGTGGACAAAACTGGCAATACCCGGCGCGGTGGCCACCATCGGGGTTTTCGACGGCGTTCATCTGGGACACCAGGTGCTCATCCGCGGGGTGGCGGAGCGAGCGCGCGCCTTGGACCTGCGTTCCGTGGCCATCACGTTCCATCCCCATCCCCGTTCCGTCGTGGCACCGGAGCTGCCGTGGGAGTACATCTGTTCCCTCGAAGAGCGCATCGCGCGCATCTCTGAGCTCGGGGTGGACCTGTTGATCGTCCTTCGCTTTTCGCCCGAGCTGGCAGCGACCCCGGCCGAGGAGTTTGTGGCCCGCCTGGTGGACCATGTGCCGCTCCGAGAGCTCCACGTGGGCTCGGGATTCGTCCTGGGCCGGGGTCGGGAAGGCAACGTCGCGCGCCTGGCGGCGTTGGGCCACCGGTGGGGGTTCACGGTGCATACCGTCCCACCGGTCTGCCTGGACGGCCGCCCCGTCAGCAGCACCCAGATCCGGCAACTCGTCCAGGCCGGCCGGGTGGACGAGGCCCAGCGCTGGCTGGGCCGTCCGTTCTCCTTGCGCGGCGAGGTAGTGGCCGGAGAGGGGCGGGGCCGCCTCCTGGGCTTTCCCACCGCCAACCTGCACCTCCACCCCCGTCAGCTCTTGCCTGCCGATGGTGTCTACGCCGTGCGCGTGCGCCTCCCCGCAGTGGCCTCGTGCCTCGAGCTCCAGCCCGCGCTCGCCTATGTCGGGCGCCGCCCCACCTTTGGCCCCGGAGAACGCGTGGTCGAGCTGCACCTGCTCGACTTCCAGGGCGACCTCCTGGGCTACGAACTGCGTGCGGATTTCGTTCGTCGCCTCCGTCCGGACCGGGCCTTCCCCAACGCAGAAGCCCTCGCCAGGCAGATGGCCCAGGATGCCGCAGCAGCCCGCGCATTGCTCCGCCCACCCCATGACAGGAGCTGACGTTTCGGCCCTCCAGAGACCCTAGCCGCCGACCGGCCGCTCCAGCCAGAGCTCTTTCCAGCGTTGTGGCCGCGGGCGGAACCCGGCCTTCAAGTAGAGCGCAAAAGCCGCCCGGTTTCCCGCCGAGACCTGGAGCTCCAGACGCTTGGCTCCCCTTCGACGCGCCTCTCCTTCGGCCTGCTCGAGCAGCCACAACCCCCAGCCTTGCCGTCGCGCCGAGGGGAATACTCCCAACGCCTCGATGCGCAGGGCATCCCGCACCTCCCGGTACACGAGCACTCCAGCCGGCTGACCGTTCAGCTCGAACCAGAACGGCTCCGCGCGGCGATGGAAGAGGCCATGGAGGATGTGCCGGGCCCACCAGGAGACGATCGGCATACGAAGCACCCCATCAAGCCTGGAATCTCCCTGGCGCACCGTTTCCAGAACCGCCCGGGTGAAGTTTCCCCGTTCCTCCGACGAGGGAGGCCGCAGCGAAGGCTCAGGCCTCCGCCCCGCGTTTCCGCTTGCCAGTTGGCTCACCACCGCGGCACACTCCTCGACCTGCACCCCCAGGTGCACCAGATCCTGCAGGTTGGCCCGCTGCCGCTCCGGGGTGGCCGAAGAGGTCCCATCCGCCAGCACGATCACGCGATACCCGTACACCGTGGCATCGTAGACGGTCGCCCGGATGCAGTTGGGGGTCTGTGTCCCACCGATCACCAGCGTGTCCACGCCCACGCGGCGGAGCCGCAGATCAAGGTCGGTCCCCCAAAAAGCGCTCCAGGCACGCTTGCGCACGACCGGCTCGCCGGGAGTAGGCGCCAGCGCCGGCACGATCTCGGCCCCCCAGCTGCCGGGCAGGCAGAATCCCCCCAGCCGAAAGAAGGCCTCCCGCCGCACCGATTCCACATCGCTTCCGTCGGGGCGGTGCTCTCGGACGACGAAGAACACCGGCCGGCCCGCGGCACGAAAGGCCTTGAGCAGCTCCGCCAGCCGCGGGACCGTCTCAGGAGCGCCTGCCACGAAGAGCTTCCCCTGCGGGTCCACAAATTCGTTCTGCATGTCGATGATCAACAGGGCCATCTCCATCGTTAGGCCTTCCTCCGCGACTTCCAGCCCAGCGCATAGAAGGTAGGGACAAAGAGCACCCGCCGGCCGGTTCGCAGGGCCTCGGCGTCGACTCTCTCCAGGCGGTCCTGCTCTTCCTGGGAAAGAAGCCCCTCCAGGTCGCGCCGACGGATGCCCCACTCCGCGGCAAACCCCTCGTCCGGGGCGGCCGGTACGCTCCAGCTCCCCCCCATCACGCCCACCATGGCGTGCAGGCCCGCGGCATGGAACCACTCCCCCAACCGGCGCCCGGTTTCCGGGCAGGCCCCTTGCGCCCTCAACGCCTCCGCCTGCAGGTGCCCCAGCGGCTCGAGTTCCGGGGGATAGTCGATCCGCCCGGCATAGTCCGGTTCGGCGCACGCCAGGACGCTTCCCCCACTCCGAACTACCCGGGCCATTTCGGCCACCGCCCGCGCCGGGTCCCGCACCCACAGCAGCAGGTAGTGACAGAAGACCAGGTCAAACGAGCCATCGGGAAAGGGCAATGCATGTGCGTCCCCCTGGACCCACAGCACCTGCGGCACCCTTTCTCGGGCAAAGGCGAGCATCTCGGCATCGATGTCCAGCCCGATCACGGCCGCGCGGCTCACGGTTGCCACCTCGGAAGCCACCACCCCGGTGCCACAGCCGACCTCCAACACCTTCGAGGCCGCACCCAGCCGGGCCTGGCGGAACAGCCACAGCCGCGTGGGGCGCGTCCACGACGCCTGGTGCTGAAACCATCCGTGCCACGCTTCGGGCGAACCAAAGGGCTCAGGGACCATGGGAATCTCCCGCAGATCCACGGTGGGCGCCTCAACGGGCTACCTGGATTTCCACCCAGTCGACCATCACCCCTAACCGGCGGTTGTCGGAAAGATGGCGATCGTACCGGTGCGGCCGGTACGTCTGGCTGCGCAACTCGAACCACAAGACGACCCCTGCTTCCTGGTTCCCGAGCGGCAAGGCATAGCGGTGCCAGCCGTTTTCCACCACGAACCATCCCAGACACGCGCCCCCCTGCCACACGGTGACCTCCGGCAGGGGCAGCGTTTCCGGCCGGCCAGCCGACATCCGGAACACCAGCTGCGCCGTACCATCGGCCGGTACCTGGAGCCGAAAGCGCACCGAAGCATCGCTCCAACGAAAGGTCGTATCGCCCTCGGCCTGCTGCGGCAGGTGCCACCCCAGCACGTGGCCCAACTCCAGGTGGCTCCCCAGGTCCAGGCTGGGGGGCACCGAGGAAGCAAAATGCACCAGCGCCCAGCGCTGAAGGTTCTCGAGCGAGTTCGCTTCGAAGGCCAACTCCCGCGCGGCCTGTCCCGCATCCGTGTCCCGCAACAGGTCCCCCAGCAAGAGATGGGGATGGGGGTGCCCTGAGCGGTACGCGATCGCCTCACGGAGCACCGCCTCGGCGCCCGCCCGGTCCCCTTGCGCGCGCAGCGCCTGCGCGAGGAGCACCCGCGCTTCGGAAGACTCCGGGTAGGCCCGCAGGGCTGCTCGGGCGTGCTCGGCTGCCCCGGCTACTTGCCCCCGTTGCCAGGCCCACTGCCCCAAGACGAGATGGATCCGCTTGACCGCGATCCGGTAGCTCAAGTGCGGATAGTTCGCATGGGCGAGCACCAGGGCAAGAAAAGCCAAGACGCACAACACTGCCCAGGCCACGCGGAGCGCCTTTCGTCGTCTGGGGAGCGCTGCTGGGCGTGGCGCTGCCAGGGCCGCTGCTGCGTAAGGGATCAACACCAGGAGGAAAGGGAGCCGGTAGCGCAGTTCCACGTGGAAAAGGGTGGTGGTGGCCGGCACGTAGGCAAGCCAGACCAGCTCCAGGAGAAAGGCTTGGGGGCGGTAGCCGGCGAGCCCCACAAGACCAGCAACCACGAGCAGCAGGTACAGCCCATCCCCCAGCAGGACGCGCGCCCAGACTTCTCCCGGTGGATACCAGATGGCCGGCCTTCGGACGAAATCGTCAAAGTACTCCAGGGCGAAAAAGGCCCGCAGTTCGCGCCAGCACTTGTCCAGGAACCACTGCGGGTGGGCCCGGATGGACGCCAGGCCACGGCGCAGGGCCAGGCCTTGCCGCTCCCCCTCCGGGTAGCGAAGCAGCTCCGCCTTGACCCCGTCGCGCCCTAACACGGGATCGTTGTCCAGCCAGAGGTTCGTGGCCCCCGTCGTGTCAACGAGGATCAGCGCCCGGTGCTCCAAGGCGTTGCGCACCGTCCAGGGAAGGATCACCAGCAGCGCCCCCACCAGCACCACGGCCCCAAGACGACAACCTGTAGCCCAGCCGCGCTTCACCCGGCCCTGCCAGGCCAGGCCGACGGCCGCCAGCGCCACCCAGGGAAGGCCCGTCGCGCGGGTCAAGGCCACCAGGCCGAACAGAATGCCGCAGAGCAAGGCGCTCTTCCAGGAAGGCCGCGTAAGGCCGCGCTCCAGAACGACCAGCGCCAGCGCGAGAAGGGAGAGAAATAGCGTTTCCGTGAGCAGGAGCGTAGGCTGCAGCGCCAGCGGAAAGAAAAGCGCCGCCGTGGCCGCAGCCACCCGCCCGGCCTGCTGCCCATGCCGCAAGCGTGTCCACCCATAGAGCAGGGGAACCAGGCCCGCGCTCAACAGAAGCTGTGCGACGCGCGCGGCAGTGACCTCTGCACCGAAAAGGCGGAAAAGGACCGCCAGAAAGAGCGGGTAAAGCGGGCCGCGCATCAACTCCAGGTCGTGATACCCCTTGCCCTGGACGAATGCCCGCGCCTGCTCGAAGAAGGCCGCCTCATCCCCGCTCAGGGGATAGGGCCAATGCCAGGAAAGCACCAGCAGCCGCAGAAGCAGCCCGAACAAGAGAGCTCCAACGAGCCATCCGTCGACGCGCGCACGTGCCCCTTTTTCCCCCATCGGCCTACCTTATTCCGGTCGTATGACGGCCTGATCCAACATCAGCCCCAAAACCCGCAACTGCCCGGTGTTCAAGAGGTCGCGCGGGCCCGGGACGAATGGAGTGCAACGGAGCGACACCAGGACATCGCTTCCGGGCGGGGACGAGGGCAAGGGGATGGTCACTTCGGACCACCCGTCCATCCGCGCCGTGAAACGCGCGATTTCCGTTTCCCCAACAACAACGGTCACCCGCGCCGGAACCTCACCAGCAGGGCGCCAGGCCCACAAGCGCAGGGAGAGAAGCTGCGGTTTCCCGCTCCCAGCCCCGGGAAAACGCAGGGAACACGCCCCTTTGCTCCAGCGGAAGGTGCGCAGGCCTTCCTGCTCTGCCTGATAAAAGCCCTGGATGAGCCCCCAGTCCATCCCATTGCCCAGATCGATCTCCTGCGTCGGAGGAGGCCGGAGGTGGTCGTAGGCCCAGTCTACCGGATTGCGCTCGACCAAACGCCGGCTGGCAAACTGAACGCGCGCGCCTTCCAGGTCGCCCTGCTCCCGCAAAAGGTCCCCGCGCAGGAGCACAGCTTGATACCAGTCACTTCCCTCCAGCGCCGCCAGGGCTCCCGCCGGATCCCCCGAGGCCCGCAGCCACTCGGCCAGCACTACCCGAGCGGTGGGGAGCGGTTCTGACCCATCCGGCCGGTAGGCCAGAGCCGGGGTCAGCGCCGCCCTCGCGCCATTGAGGTCGCCCGCGGCCAGTGCTCGCTCGGCGCGGGCCAGCTGCCGCGCCACAGCCCGGCTGCGCAGCGCCAGTCGGGTCGCCCCCAGCGAGGCCGGGTAAGGCCCGAGGCACGAGGGCAGCGCGACCGCCCAGAAAGCCACGCTCAGAAGCAAGGCCGCGCCGGAGCGCAGGAGGACCTCCCGTCGGGCCAGCGTACGCCAGGACCGAGAGGCCACCGCACCCGCATAGAGCGCGAGAAAGGGCCAGAGAGAAAGACGGAAACGACCGATGGCAAAAAAGACCACACCGGTTCCCAGACAGTACCCCAGCCAGAGGAGCACCAGCCCCCGTCCGGGCTCCCGGCGGGACAGGAACAGCCCGGCCAGGGCCAGCGGAACCACAAGGACGTAGAGCAAATCTTCCAGCAGGAAAAGGGCAACCAGGTGGGGCACCGAGACCATCCCCAGGGAGAAACCTTCGACCAGCCGCTCGTCGGCGCTGTAGTTGATGCGCAGCAGTTGCCTCAACTCCACCAGGCGACCCCGTAGATAGGCCGTGGGATCGGAAACGATGGCCGCCCAGCCCTGACGGTAGGCATAGGCCTGTCGGGCGGCAGGGTCGGGCAATGCAAGCAAGGTTTGGTGCACCTGGTAGGTATTCCGGAACTGGCCCCCCTGGGAGCCCAACCAAAAGTTGTAACCGCCGGTGGTGTCCACCAGGACAGGCCTGCCGAACGCCTTCCAGGTGTATAGGGTCCAAGGGAGGAGCACCCCGACCACCACCACGGCGAACAGGGTGCAGGACAGGATGGCGTAGCGAGGGTTCCGCCGAGCGTGGGCGAAAGTCCAGGCACACACCAGCGGCAGAAAAGCCAGGGCGACCCCGCGTGTGAGGATAGCCAACCCGAAGAGGAGGCCAGCAAGGGCCAGCCAGCGGAGGCCGGCCCGGCGCTCCCTTGCCTGCGCAAACCCCACCAGCGAGGCTACGCCGGCCAGGAGCAACGGCAGGAAGAGGTTCTCGGCCAACACCAGGTGCGGAAGCCCTGCCAGCGGGAAGGCAACGCCGGCCACCACACCCGCGAACCGGGCCACGCGCCGATCCCACATGACACGCCCCAGATGGTAGACCAAAAGGGGAACTGCCAGGCTGAGCCCGATCTGCACCAGGCGTACCGCCTCGCGCACGGAGGGAGCGAGCGGCCCAGAAGCGCTCCCGAACAGGCGCAGGAAAGGCGCCAAAAACAACAGGTAAAGCGGAGGGCGCACCCACGGCCATTCGGCATAGAACGCAACCCCCTGCCCACGTGCCAGCCCCCACGCCGCGGCCAGGTATTCGGCCTCATCGCTCACCGGTTCCGCGCGCGGGAGGACCAGGTATAGCCCCAGGCGCACCCCCAGCGCCAGCCCAAGAAGGATCCCCAGGTCGCGCCAGTATCGCCGGGTCACGGCTTTCCACTCCCAGACGCGATCTCCACTTCGCCAACCGTACACCACTGCCCACCATCCGGCAGAAGGAGAGGCGCCTGACCGGCGTCTACCCGGCGGTACCCGACCTGGATTCGGTACCGGCCGGTGCCGAGGCCTTGGGGAAGCGGGATCTCGTAGTAGTCCAGGAATTCATCCCTCGGCAACCACCGCGTGGTGGGCAGGAATCCCCCCAGTGGCTCCCCGACGACAGAAGCCACCGGCTCACCGCGTTCGTCCACCAGCTGCACCACCGTCTCCAACCGGGGAAGCTCCGGCTGCAGGCCCACGACGTAGAGCGTGAGGGGCAGGGGGGTTCCCGCCCGAGGCGGAACGGAAAACGGCTGCACGTCGGCTCCGAAGAGCCGCACCATCCCGCCAAAGGACGCCTCCAGGGGGATCTGGGCTTGGGGAAAGCCCACACGACGTTCGGCATTGAACGAGATGGCATACAGGTCGAGTCCCACCCAGTGCTGCTCGTCGCACCGCAGGAACGGGTTGAGGGTGAACCACTCGTAGGCCCAGCGGTGCGGATCCACCGTTTGCTCGTGGAAGGGGGCGAGGAGCAACCAGGCCCGCCGCCGGCCCGTGGTCAGCCGATCCATATCGGCTTCAAAGCTGCGGAAGGAATAGCCTTGGGCAAGTAGGTCTCCCAGGGTGTGCAGCTCCAGCGGAACGAGGGGACGACGTTCGGCGTAGTAGGATACGGCGGGAAGGATGTAGTTTGGGTGAACCAGGATCAGGTCGCCGGGATGCACGTGGTCCTGGAGGTAGCGTGTCGCCTCACGGAACTGTTCCTTGTGGGGCTGCCCGGAAAAATGGTGCACCCACACTTCACGGGCGCACGCGACGGGCACCAGCACGCTCGAGATCAGGAACAGCCCGCCTGCGAGCACCCCGAGCCCGCGATCTCCGGAACGAAGCAGACCCACCCTCCAGCGCCACAGCCTCTCAAGCCCGAACGCGAGCAGGAGGAGGTACGCTGGAAGCAAGCCCAACAGGTAGCGCGCGTAGTAGAGGGGTCGCACCAGGTAAAAGGCGAAGAAAGCCAGGCCTGGAGCAACAAGCGCGGAAAAGAAGAAACGTTTCCTATCCGGGCGATCTGTCACTAGCTCGATGGCTCCGGACAGCGCAGCGATCGCAAAGGGGAGGAGGAAAGGACGGCGATCTGGACCTTCACCGGGGAGAGGAGCACGGGCACGGATACGAAGGCTCATCTGGCTGAAAGCATCCAATACCACCGCCAGATCGCGAGGGGCGGAAAACTGCCGCGCCGCGCCGGCTTGGCCCAGCCCCAGCCACAGCAGCAAGAGCGTCAGCAGCAGGGCAAGGGCCAGCAGGATGCGGCCTCGCCGCTCCTTTGTCCCGAGCAGAAGGAAGGTTAGCTGCCCCACCAGGGAGAGGATCGCGATCAACCGATGCGCGAGCAAGGCCAAAAGGGTCAGGAGGGCAAACGCACCCCAGGACCGCGCGCTGCGCCGGCCATTTGCTTCCAGCAAGGCGAGCCAGGTCCCCAGGGACAGGAACAGCGCGGCCGCGTACGCCTTGGCCTCCTGGGCGTACCAGACGGCGATCGGGGAAAGCACCAGGAAGGCCGACGCCAGGAGCGCGGCTCGGCGGCCGACCAACCGCCGCCCAAACAGGTACAGGAGGGGCACCGCCGCCGCCCCGAGCAGCGCCGAAGGCCAGCGCAGAGCGACTTCCCCGGAGCCGAACAGCGAGATCCACACCCGCATGCTGAGGATGTACAGGGGATAGCCTTGGTGTGGGTCGAACAGGGCCCGCAGGAGATCGGGAAGCGGCCGGCTGGCCTCCACCACGGTATAGACCTCGTCCAGCCAGAGGCTTTGATGGCCAAGGGTCAGGCAGCGAACCAGAAGGCCCAGAAGGAAGAGGACACCCAGGACCAGGAGATGCCCAGGGAAAGCGCGTGCCATGCCTCGGTCGGAAAGATTCCGTGCCACAGCCAAATACACCCTCGCTTTTCCGCTCCTGTCGCGGGCGGCCCCATCATAGCCCAGGGGAGAGGAAATGTCAAAGCAGCCGTCAACAGTCCGGTACCGGGGCAGCCGCTTAGCGCGAAAGGCAAGGCTCCCTGGGCACGAGCGGAACCCCTGGGATCCCTCACCGGGGCCTTGCGGCAAACAACGGGTTACTGTCCGCTATGCGGTGGGATGGGCGTATTTTGACCCACCTGCGCGCCAGCGGAGGATACTAGACCTTGATTTCAGAAGTTTTTAGGGTAAAGCCGGCTTGCAGACTGAACTCCCGGACAGCCTCCAGCCGCTTCTTCAGATCGTCCGCGGTGAACTTCCAGGAGAAAGGCTGGGCCCGTTCCTGATAGGAGTCCTGAAAATCGAGCAACCGCTGCATCAAGGCTTCCTCGCTCGCTACGTCCAACAGCGTCAGGACTTTGCGCTGGACGATGGAAAAGTACAGTTCGATCTGGTTCAACCAACTGGCATGGACCGGTAGCGAGACCGCTATGGCATTGGCGTACCGGCCCTGCAACCGGGTCGGAAAGGTGTTCCGATGATGCGCACTCCCGCCATCCACAATCCAGAACACTCGCTCCGCCGTCCGGTAGGGCGCTTGCCCCATCACCAGGCCAAGGAGCTCGGTGAAGGTGGCGATGGACGTGGTCGGGGCCACCCGGCCAAAGAGCTGCCCCCGAAAGACATCCCAGGCCGCATGATAGGCCACCGTACCCAAGCGTTGGTACTCGAACTCTACCCGCTGCACCTGCCCCGGCGCGGGGGGCAAGCCCGGATGCAACCGCGCCAGGACCTGGATGCTTTTCTCGTCCGCCGAGAGCACATAGTCGGCCGGGCCCAGCCGTTGGCCTTCCCAGAACCCGGCGTACAAATCCAGAATCACACAGGCGCGAGGCACAAAATCGGGGTCCCGGGGGAACAACCAGTAGCGATAGCGCCACGGCTTGAGCGCGTCTTGCCGGAGAAAGCGCCCCAGGGTGCTGTGACTGAGCTGCGCCAAGTCCTCCTCCTGCTGGACCACCCGCAGCAGGTCGGCCAGCGAGAACCGGCTGAGCGGCTTCTCGTGTTTCCAGAGCGTTTCGCAGAGCACGGCCGTGACGTGGGTGCGTTGGGCCAGGCCATACGTCACGGGGCGGCCACTGCGGGGCCGATCTTGCAGCGCCTGTACCGGCCCTGCGGCGCGGCGCGCCAGGAATTGCTTGCGCTGGTTCAACACCGTTTGCTCGCAACACCCCAATGTCTCCGCCGTTTCGCTGATGGTCTTGCCCTTGTAGGCCAGCAGGATAATCAGGATGCGGATGACCAAGCGCGCATCTTTGCGCCCTTTCTTCTCGGCCTGCCGCAGCAACTGCTTCTCTTTGCCGCTGAGATCAATTCGATACTTGTAGACTGAGCGTGCCACCCCAGTGCGACCTCCTTTCTATCAGGATGGTCACAGTTTACCCTAAAAACTTCTGGGAGACACCTCTAGGGGCTGAAAGTAGCCGGGATTGAAGCTCGATCGTTGACCGAAAACAAGTCCACCGCTGAGCGGACAATCACAGGTTCTGGTGACTGTCCGGTGAGCGGTGGGAAACGGGCTGGCTGAAGCCGGTGCCCGAGGCCTTGGGCCGAGCGACGGCCTGCACTGCCTGAAGCTTCCCAATGCGGTATCATGCCTCTGCGACCACTTGAATCGGCCGCAGAGGAGGAACGAGGGCGCATCCAGGTCCAGATACCGCAAGTTGAGCCAGCACCGTACCCACCGTGGCCGGAGCGTTGTCGGATCTACGGGAACCCCACTTACCACCGCCACGGCTGGGTGAGTAAGCCGATCCGGGACACGCGCCTCCACCAGGTGCGGGCGCGCCGCATCCAGTGCCCGGCGTGTGGGCATACGCTGCGGGTGTATCCCGAAGGAGCTCACCGCCCGCGACCAGGTGCTCAGCGCGCGCAGGCGCTGAGCATCCTCCTCTGGTTGCTTGGCATCAGCGATCGCGCTGTAGCCGATGTGCTCCCAGCCCTGGGGGCCCGGTTGCCCCAAGAGCCAGATTGATGAGAACGTGCAGCAGGTGGGGGAGAAGGTGCGCCGGGCGCGGGAGAAACGGCTGCGGCAACGACGGGTGCGGATCTTGGCAGCGGACGGCACCCACGTGCGCGTCCAGGGGCAGGATACGGTGGTGCTCCAGTGGACCGATGGCGAAAGGGAGTGGACGCTACCGCTCGAGGTGCTGGAAGGGGAGGATCTAGGTGAGCCTGCAGCGGGCGATGGCCGAGGGAGCGCAGGCTGTTGGGGCCGAGCTTTTGCTGAGTGACGATGCCGACCCCTACAAGACGGTGGCGGACGAGCTGGGGCTGGAGCAGTAGATCTGCCCGCGGCATGGGGTGCCGAACAGGCGGACGCGGCTGGCCGAGATCGCCGGGCAACTGGAGAGACGGCTGGAGGGAGCGCCAGAGGAAGAGGTAGCCCGGATCGAGCAGGCTTTGGACGACCTAAAGGAGCTGGAAGAGATCATCCGATGCCGCTCT
>DAOTVY010000052.1:0-10070 GCA_034436115.1 Chloroflexia bacterium
CAACCTTCCTGATCGACTACCCGCTGGAGCTCTCCCCGCTTTCCAAGCGCCGGCCCGACCGGCCGGACCTGGTGGAGCGCTTCGAAGGATTCATCGCCGGGATGGAGGTCTGTAACGCCTTCAGTGAACTGAACGATCCCCTGGATCAGGAAGAGCGCTTTCTCAGCCAGGGACGGGCTCTGGAGGCAGGGGATCTGGAAGCGCATCCCATGGACGTCGACTTTATCCGGGCCCTGATGTACGGGATGCCGCCGGCCGGAGGGCTGGGCACCGGCGTCGACCGCCTGGCGATGCTCTTTACCGATCAGACTACGATCCGCGAGGTGATCCTCTTCCCGCACCTGCGGCAGCAGGGGCCCTGAGACTTCCGCGCTACTTATCCAGCGTCTGGGCGAGCTGATAAAGGCGCATGTCGAGCGGCTTTCCCTGGCTCACAACCTCTTCCAGGGGCACGCAAACCGCTTCCCCATGGGACAGGCCGACCATCACCCCGCGCTGGCCGGCCAGGAGGTACTCGACTGCGGCAACCCCCAGCCGCGAGGCAAGGATGCGGTCGAACGCCCTGGGCGAGCCGCCCCGCTGCACGTGCCCCAGGATGGTCACGCGCGTTTCAAATCCCGTCTCCTCGCGGTGCTGGTCCAGGAACGCCTTGATCGCCTCCGCCCGGTGGCTTGCCCCTTCCGCCACGACGATAATGCAGTGCGTCTTCCCCTTGATGTAGGCGCGCTGCAGGCCGGCCAGTACCTCCTCCAAGGTGAAAGGAACCTCCGGGATGAGCACCATCTCCGCACCGCCGGCGATCCCTCCCATCAGCGCGAGATACCCGCAATTCCGGCCCATCACTTCGATCAGGAAGGCACGGCGATGGGAGGAGGCCGTATCCTTGATCATGTCGATGGCGTTCAGGAGCGTGTTCAACGCGGTATCGACCCCGATGGCCATCTCCGTGCCGTAGATGTCGTTATCGATAGAACCCGGGATGCCGATCACGGGAAAGCCCTGCCGGTGAAGTTCCAGCGCGCCGCGCATCGACCCATCGCCGCCGATCACCACAAGAGCGTCGATCGCGTTCTTGCTCAGGTTGTGCAGCGCTTCCATCCGGCCACGAGCGGTCATGAATTCGGGACAGCGCGCCGTCCCCAGAATGGTCCCGCCTCGCTGGATGATCCCGCCTACCGAACGTGCGGTCATTTCCTCCATGTCGTTGTCCAACAGCCCCTGATACCCACGGTGCACACCGATGGGCGTGATGCCGTGCTCCAGGGCTGCCCGGACGACCGCTCGGATGGCCGGGTTCATCCCCGGCCCGTCCCCTCCGCTCGTCAATACCGCCAGCCTCCGAATCTCACCCATCGCCATCCTCCTGCTTAAGGTACAAACACCAGTATAGCGCCCGCCTTGCGCATCTGTCAACTCCTTGCCAAACGCGTAAAATGTGTTATAATGCAACCGTACCCAGGAACGGCTCCCACACAAAGAAGGAGGGGATCATCATGAAGAAGCGAGGCGGTCGAGTTTTCCTGCTCCTGGGCCTGATCCTCATCGTTGTGGTTGCGGCAGCCCTCCTCCTCATGTCGCGCGGAGGCGGCTTTCCCGGAGTGGCCCCGGCTCAGCCGACTCCGGCACCCACCCGACCCCCGGTGAATGCGGTCGTGGTCGTCAAGGAAATCCAGCCCAACGTGGTCCTGACAACGCGCAATGCGGCCGAGTACCTGGAAGTGCGCCCAGTCGACGCCGCTCGCTTTGACCCCTCTCGGCATCTCACGACGCTCGATTCCGTCTATAACAAGCGTATCAGTTCTACGCTGCCCCTGGCTGTGGATACGTTGCTCGAACGCACGGTACTGGCGGAACCGCCGATCTCTTACGAGATCCCAACCGGGAAGAAGGGAGTGCCGCTCCTGGTGAACGCCACCTCGGGGATTGGCCACCTCCTTTCCCCTGGGGATGTGGTGGATGTCATCCTTCTGTATAACGCCACCGTCTACCCGACAACCAAGCCTGGGCAGGGAAACGTTGCGGAAATGGGACCGTGTGATGAATGTCCCTCCAAGACGCTGCCCGTGGTCAAGACGATTGCCCAGAAAGTCCCTGTCCTGAGGGTCGTGGACTTTCCAGCGGTGGAGGGACGCTTTCCGGAGGATCAGGTGTTTCTGGTCCTGTTGGGGATGACCGACCAGGAGGCCGAGCTGGTCAAGTTCGCTGAACTGAACGACTCAGCCTCCATACAGCTCGTGGTACGGAACTACTTCGACGGCGTGGAAGAAATCACGACCGGAATTACCGATAAACTGCTCTTCGACCGTTACCTTCCGGTACCTTGCCCGGTGTCTATCGAAGGCGTATACCCGAAGTACGCTTGCGCAGGAGGCGTGGTCCCGTAAGGGGCGAAGGGCGGGAGGCAGCCTTATGGCCGAAGGTGGCCCGATCAAGGTCCTCATCGTCGACGATATTCCGGAAACCTGCGACTACCTGAGCAAGCTCCTCCATTTTGAGCGCGACATCCAGGTGGTGGGCACCGCCAACTCCGGGAAGGAGAGCATCAGCCGAACGCGGGAACTGCGGCCTGATGTGGTGCTGATGGACATCAACATGCCGGATATGGACGGTATTACCGCCACCGAGCAGATCATCGAGCTGGGCTTAGGGACACAAGTCGTCATTATGAGCGTGCAGGGCGAGCAGGACTATCTGCGTCGAGCGATGTTGGCCGGGGCAAGCGACTTTCTCGTCAAGCCCTTCAGCGGTGATGAGCTGGCCAACAGCATCCGCCAGGTCTACAAGCGACGACCGCGCGTGCGGGAGGGGCCGGCCGAACAGGTCCCCGAAGCTCGGGCAGAACGGGCTCCTGGCCGCATCATCTCCGTTTTCAGTCCCAAAGGTGGGGTCGGCCGTACTACGCTAACGGTGAACCTGGCTGTGGCCCTCAAGCTGGACCAACCGGAACGCAGGGTAGCCATCATGGATGGCAACTTGCTCTTCGGCGACGTGGGGGTCTTCTTGAATTTGCCTCAGGAGAAAACCATCAGCGACTTGGTCGCCCGCTTCGACCAGTTGGATGCCGGGCTGTTGGCAGACGTGATGGTCACCCATTCTTCAGGGGTCAAAGTCCTAAAAGCCCCCCTGAAGCCCCAACAGGGGGAAATGGTCACCGCGGAACACGTTCGGGCCATCCTGGAGCTGATGCGGGAGGAGTTCGACTACATTTTTGTCGATACCTGGTCCTCCCTGGAGGAGCGCATCCTGGCCATCCTGGATCTGTCCGATCGCATCGTGCTAGTCACCACTCCCGAGATGCCTGCGCTCAAGAATGTGCTCTTGTTCTTGGCGGTAGCGGATCTACTCCGTTATCCTCCGGGAAAGGTGTTGCTTGTCGCCAACCGGGCCGACATGCGGCATGGCATCCCGATCGCCGAAGTCTCCCGAAGCCTGCGCTTTGAGGTCGCGGCGACGATCAGCAACGATGGGCAGGCGGTGACGAACTCGATCAACCGGGAAGTTCCCCTAGTGCAGGCGGAACCCGGAAACCCTGTGTCCAAGGGCATTCGGGCCCTCGCCAAACAGCTCGTATTCAGCCTGGGAGTCGCCGAGGCCGAGGAGGCTGCGGCGAGGGAGAAGAAGGGACTCGTGGGCCGTCTGCGGAAAGTGTCGTGAGACGGCCTGACAGGAGGTAGACGATGGCATTGCTACGTCGGATCGGCGGCCCACCAGAAAGGAAGGAACCAGCACGCCCGGGCGTGCCCGGTGCGCCCACGGGAGAGGTCCCCTTGGCGCCGCTTCCCAAAGAGCGAAGCGCGTTCGAGGAAATCAAGATGCGGGTGCAGGAACGCCTGCTCTCGGAACTGGACCCCCGTCTGGATCTGAGCCGCACGGCAGAAGTGCGCCAGCAGGTGCAAGAAGTGTTCAACGCGATCCTGGAAACCGAGAACATCGTCCTCAGCCGTGCGGAGCGACTCCGCCTCTTCGAGGCGGTCGTGGCCGAGATCCTGGGCTATGGCCCGATCGAGCCGCTGCTGCGCGATGACACGATCACGGAAATCATGGTGAACGGTCCCAAGCAGGTCTACATCGAGCGCGGTGGCAAGATCTACAAGACTGACGTGGTCTTTGAAAACGACGACCACGTCATGCGCATCATCGACCGCATTGTCTCCCCGATCGGACGCCGGGTCGATGAGAGCAGCCCATACGTGGACGCGCGCTTGCCCGACGGCTCACGCGTCAACATCGTCATCCCGCCGATCTCGCTCATCGGGCCGGTGATCACGATCCGCAAGTTTTCCCGGGATCCTTTCACGGTAGATGACCTGATCCGCTTCGGGACCATGACCCCCGAAATCGCCAAATTCCTCGAGGCGTGTGTCAAGGCCCGTCTGAACATCATTGTTTCCGGTGGTACGGGATCGGGCAAGACGACGACCCTGAACGTGCTTTCCTCGTTCATCCCCGAGGACGAGCGGATCATCACCATCGAGAATGCCGCCGAACTGCAGTTGCACCAGGAACATGTCGTCACTCTGGAGTCGCGCCCGCCGAACATCGAGGGGAAAGGCGAGATCACCATCCGTGATCTGGTGATCAATGCGTTGCGCATGCGTCCGGAGCGCATCATCGTCGGCGAGTGCCGCGGCGGCGAGGCGCTCGACATGCTCCAGGCGATGAACACCGGCCACGACGGCTCCCTGACCACCCTGCACTCCAACAGCCCGCGCGACACGCTCGCGCGGCTGGAGACGATGGTGCTCATGGCTGGTATCGATCTCCCGGTACGTGCGATCCGCGAACAGATCGCTTCCGCAGTCGACCTGATCGTGCACCAGGAACGGTTGCGCGACGGCTCGCGGAAGATCGTCTCGATCACGGAAGTCCAAGGGATGGAAGGGGATGTGATCGTCCTGCAGGACATTTTTGTGTTCGAAAAAACAGGGATCCGCGATGGGAAAGTGATCGGAGAGTTCCGGGCAACCGGAGTGCGCCCCAAGTTCGTAGAAAAGTTCGAGGCGATGGGCATCTACCTGCCACCGCAGGTCTTTGGCTACACACCCGAGCGGTTCCGCTAGGACGGGAGGTGATCGATGCAGCCGGTGGTCCTCCTCGGAGCAGGAGGTTTCCTGGCACTGATCTTGATCATCGTTGGCCTGCTCAGCGGCCGCTCGCGGAGCGATGTCTCGGAGCGACTGGAGCAGCTCGCGGGATTGTCCATCCAGGAAGCGGAAGCTGAGGCACGCCCGAAGAAACGACGTGGCGGCTCGGCGATCGCCACGCAGATCGACCGTGCGCTCGCCGATCGAGGCCTCGCCGCGCGCATCAGCCGCGACCTGGCCCAGGCCAACATGAAGTTGACCGTTTCCGAGTTCCTGGCCATTCGCTTCCTGGCCGGTGCCGCCGGAGCGGCCGTGGGCTATCTTGTGGCCGTGTTGCGCGGGTTCAGCGCCGCATGGATGATGGCGATCGGGTTTGTCTTGGGGCTGTTCGTGCCCAGCCTGATGGTGCGGCGCGCCAAAGCGCGCCGCCTGCGCGCCTTCAACAACCAGCTCGGGGACACGATCACCCTTCTCGCCAACTCGCTGCGCTCCGGCTATAGCCTCCTGCAGTCAATGGAGATGGTCGCCCGGGAGGCTCCTCCGCCCGTTTCCGAGGAATTCCACCGCGTGGTGCAGGAAGTGGGGTTAGGCCTGTCCACCCAGCAGGCGCTGGCCAATCTGCTTCGCCGTGTCCCAAGCGACGACCTGGACCTGATGATCACTGCGATCAACATCCAGCACGAGGTCGGCGGCAACCTGGCGCAGATCCTGGATACGATCGGACATACGATCCGGGAACGCGTGCGCATCAAAGGGGAGATTCGCGTGCTGGTGGCCCAACAACGGATCTCCGGCTACGTGGTCGCTGCGCTTCCCTTCCTGCTGGCTATCCTGCTCTCCTTCATTACGCCAAGCTACATGACCCCGCTGTTCAAGGTCGGCTTGCCCCCGTTCCTGGCACCGAAAGGAGAGGAAGGCTGGATCTGTATGCCGATTTGCGCGGGTATCCTGATGTTGATCGGGTTCGTGATCATCCAGCGCATCGTCAACATCGAGGTATAGGGGGTTGGAGGAATGGGATGCTGCTCAACTTGCTGATCCTGCTCATCGTGGTTGCTGTGGCGTTCTTCTTCATCGCGTTGGGGTTGGGGCGAGGCCGGCGGGAAGCGGAAATCGCGGAAAGGCTGGCCCAGTTCGCGGAGCGCCCCCTGACCCTGGAGGAAATCGAACTACAGAAGCCTTTCCGCGAGCGGGTGATTGTGCCTCTGATGAGCAAGATCTCCTCCACGATCTCCCGGAGGATGCCGCGGCAGTCTATGGAACGCCTGCGCCAGCAACTGGAAATGGCCGGGAACCCGGGGAACATGCAGCCTGGCGCGTTCGTGGTGCTTCAATGGGCGACGACCGTCCTGGTAGGCGGGTTGGGCTTTGTGATCTTTCGAAGGCAATCGCTCAACAGGATGATCCTGCTCACGTTGGCCCTGGCGCTTTTCGGGTATTTTCTGCCACGCCTATGGCTGAACCGGCGCATTCAGGCCCGGCAAAAGGCAATCCTCAAAGCTCTGCCGGACGCGATCGACCTGTTGACGATCAGCGTGGAAGCCGGGCTTGGGTTCGATCTGGCACTGCAACGCGTGGTAGAAAAGTGGAACAACGACTTGAGCCGAGAGTTCGCCCGGGTGCTTTCGGACGTCCGCCTGGGCAAGAGCCGGCGGGACGCCCTGCGCGAATTGGTGGGCCGGACAGGCGTCCCGGATCTATCTACCTTCGTCGCAGCCGTGATTCAAGCGGAACAGCTGGGCGTGAGCATCGCCAAGATCCTGCGGGTACAGTCCGATCAGCTCCGTGTGCGCCGCCGGCAAAGGGCCGAGGAGCTCGCGCATCAGGCTCCGGTGAAGATGCTGTTCCCGCTCGTATTCCTCATCTTCCCCTCGATGTTCGTCGTCATCCTGGGGCCGGCCGTGCCGATCGTTTACAACGCGTTTTTCGCCAAGTAGCGCTGAACAGCACGCGCGCGAGTGACCGCCAACCTCAGCGAATCACCGCGTAGAGCCGTCGATAGGTCCAATAAGAGGTGTAGATCCTTTCTACATAATCGCGCGTTTCTGTAAAGTCGATCGCCTCGTAGAAGAGGTCTGGATCGACAACAACCGTACTTCCGCCGGCCCAGCGGCGCGCATTGCCTGGCCCGGCATTGTACGCGGCTAGCGCCGGGAATAGCCGGCCCCCGAACATCCGTTGTTGCTCTCCCAGGTACCAGGCTCCAAAGCGCAAGCTCAGCGCCGGTCGATACAGGTCTTCCACGCGAAAGGCGGGGTAGTCTAACTGCACCGCGATACCCGCTCCAGTCGAGGGGATGACCTGAGTGAGGCCCCTGGCTTCTGCCCAAGAAGTGGCGTACCGGTCGAACCGGCTTTCCTGGCGCACCATCGCCAGAAAGGCAAGGGGGTCTAGCTGTTCCGACCAGCATTCCCGCGCGACCCGCTCCGCGTAAGGAGCCGGGTAGACGATCCGGAGCAAGAAGGGCGGGACTTCTTCCTCCGGCTTCCCGAGGAGCGCGAGCAACCGTTCGCCAGCGCGGATGGAGAGCGCGTGCAACCCTTCCTCGCGCAGGAAGAGCGCCAGGGCGTAAAGGGCCGGCCCATCGTAGCGAAAACGTTCCACCAGCAGCGCGAACGGCCCACGGGCCTCCTCGGCGTATCCGAGCGCCAAGAGTTCTTTCCCCCGGACAAAGAGGGAATCGTTCCGCACTTCTAGCGGTAGCGTGGGCGAAAAAGGCCGGCCAAACCGATCTTCCAGCCAGGTCTCGGCTTCGGCCTGTCCTTCGTTCGGGCCAGGAGCAATGAATCGCCCGCGCAGGGCACCAAAGCTCCCCATCCCTCCGAGAAGCTCCCGCGCACGGGCTGCCGCGTATCCCTCTTGCGCCGTCGCCTCTTCCCATGCCACACGTGCCTCTGCCAGACGTCCCACGCGCGCCAGCGCAAGCCCACGCCAGAGGGCCAGGCGGCTATCGTTTCCCTCCCAAAGGGCGGCCGCGCGACCGTACTCCCCCTGTCGATAACAGAGCAACCCCGCGCGGAAAGCCGCGTCTCGCGCGCGCCCGTGCTGCGGAAAACGCTCCATCAGGGCCAGATACGCCGAGAGCGCATCGGAATCCTGACCGAGTTCCTCCAGGCATCGCCCCTGTTCCCAGAGGGCCTCCGCAGCCTCGGGACGCCCAGGGAAACGCGCAGCGACCTGCGCGTAGGCCTCGGCTGCACGTTCCGTCTCGCCAGCCTCGGCCCAAAGCCGGGCGATCCGCAACGGCCACGCCGGATTCCCGGGGTCGTCGCGAACCAGGTTCATCAGTTCCGCAGCCGCTCCCTCCACATCCCCGGCCTCGGCCCGCGTCTCTGCCAGGGCCAAGCGAAGGGCGCTTTCCGGAGCCGCTTGTTCCCGCAGTGCCCGCTCGAACCAAGGGATCGCCTCTCGAGGGCGGCCGGCGGCACGGTAGGCCCGGGCAACGGCGTACGCTTCCACGGGGCGCCCAGCAGCGAGCAGCGCGTCCGCCGCCCAGGAGGCGCCAACGGTGTCCGGGTAGGACGTGAGGGCCTCTTCCCAGCGTGCATAGGCTTCATCGGTGCGGCCGGCGTCCCGGAGCACTTCGCCGGTCCGGTAGAGGATACGGGCCCGGTACCAGGCCTTCCGCGCGACCGCTAGGATGCGCTCCAGCGTGGCCAGGGCACGGTCGTATGCACCAGCCCTCCACCAGTCGGTCGCCGCTTCCTCCAGCATCCCGACCTGTTCCGAAAGCGTGCGATCTTTTCCCGCGGCGCACTCGAACTCTTCGGCAGCACGCGTATACGCCCCAAGCTCCCGGTAACAAGAAGCCAGCCGCTCCGCTACCAGGTCATCGAGCGCTGTCCCAGCCTCCCGATAGCGCAGGTAGAACGGAATGGCCGACGCACACATGCCCGCCTGGCGCAGGGCATCGGCGAGCAGGAATTCGCCGCGCAGCCGCTCGCCTTCCGGAAGTAGAGCCAACGCGGCGGAAAGGACCTGCGTAGCCGAAAGCGGCTGGCCCAGCTCCAACCATGCGTGGGCCATTCCTACCGCCGACCGCCCGGCGACCACCGTGCCGGGGGCAAGGAGGCCAACCTCCCTATAAAGCCGAAGGGCCGCTTCGGTTTCCCCCTCCGCCCGCCACGTCTCCGCCCTCCACAATAAGGCAGCGGGATCCAGCGCCGGGGGGACGGGCTGAACCCGCATCGCCTCTGGTTCCGCTGCGGAGGGGCGCACGCCAGAAAGGGAAAGCCCGGGAACAGACGCATACCAGGAGTTGGCCTGAGGAGCAATCCCGCCCACAAGGAAGAACAAGAGTCCGACAGCGGCGCCTACGCGAACGTGCAAGGCCCCGTTCATCCGGCCTTTCCTGCGGCGGCGGGCACCGCGTCGGAACGATCGCCGCCTTCACTGGCGGGGGACACGTCCGGAACGGCGAACCACCGCTCGTCCACCTCGATGCCGCGCTGGCGAAGCTTCTCCACCACCCGCGAGGGAGCACCGGTCGGCTCCAGCCGGCCGATCACCTCCTTATCCCGCACGGCTTCCACCCGGAACAGGAACAGATCCTGCAGGCCGATCTCCCTGCCCCGCAGGCCCGTCACTTCGGTGATCTGAACCACGCGTCGCTTGCCGTCGGGCATCCGGCGCAGGTGGACGAAAAGGTCGATCGCCAGCGCGATTTGCTCCCGGATGGCCCGCACCGGCAAGTCAAAGCCCGCCAGGAGGACCATCGTCTCCAGGCGCAATAGCCCCTCCCGCGGATCGTTCGCATGCAGCGTGGTTAGGGAAGCCCCGGTGCTCATCGCCTGGAGCATGTCCAGCGCCTCCCCACCCCGCACCTCCCCCACAATGATCCGATCCGGCCGCATCCGCAACGCGTTGATCACCAAATCCCGGATCGTCACCTCCCCCTTCCCCTCTACGTTCGGCGGCCGCGCCTCCAACCCCACCACGTGCCGCTGCCGTAACTGCAACTCCGCCGCATTCTCAATCGTCACAATC
>DAOTVY010000053.1:0-3517 GCA_034436115.1 Chloroflexia bacterium
CGAGCCAGCCTGGCATCGCGTTGCAGACGCTTGAGCACACGGATGAACAGCAGCTGGAGCCGCTCCCTCTCCAGCAGACACCAGTCGTCGTAGCACCCTTCCATGAAATCTCCCCGGTAGAGCTCCAGGGCTTCTCGGAGTGCTCGGCGGCGTCCGGCGTCTAAGGGTATGGGGCCTTCCAGGCCGAGGGCCACCAGCCGTGTGAACTCCTGGACATCGAACCAGTAGGCCGAGGCGTGATTGAACCAAAGCGCTTCGCGGTTCGAAAGCACGAACCGCTCCCCCGCCGCGGTCGCCTTCGGAAGAGAACAACGAAGGCGCCAGACCGCTGTGGCTAGGGCGTGCCGACCTTTCCTCGCAGAAGCCCCGGGCCACAGCCGCTCGGCCAACGCCTCGCGCCTCAGGGGTTCTCCCGCGCGAAGGAGAAGCAGGATCAGGAGATCGCGAGCTTTGCTGGATAAGTGCAAGGGGATCCCTTCATAGGAAATGAAAAGCCTTCCGAGCGCCCGTACTTCGAGCATGGCACACCGCCCCACCGGATAGGGGACCGTATCGGACTCCGCCTGTCGGCGCAGCCGGTACCGCATCCCACCCCACGCACGCACAGGTGCGCCCAACGAGGCTTTTTCCTCGGGTCACCTCCTTTCAGTTGAAACGCGCCCCCGGCCATCCCAGAGGGTAGCCCTGCGGAGGCCGTTTCCCTGGACGCCTTCACGCTCCCAATGCCTGTGCCAAATCCATCAGGATGTCCTGAACCTCCTCAATACCGACCGAAAGGCGGAGCAAGCCGTCCGAGATGCCCCAGGCAGCCCGCTCTTCCGGGCTCAGGCTGCGATGCGAGGCGCGGGCTGGGTGAAGGATCAAGCTGTGGATGCAGCCCAGGGTGGTTCCTGGAAGGACCAGCCGCAGGCGGTCCACCACATCCAGGGCTGTGTCAGCCGTGGGCGGCACCACCTCGAAGGAGATGACCCCTCCGTAAGCCCCGGGCCGAAAGAGTCGGGAAGCGATCGCATGTTGCGGGTGGCTCGGCAGCCCGGGATAGAAGACCCGCCCGATCCGCGGATGCGCTTCCAGCCATCGGGCAACCTCGAGCGCGCTCTCGCAATGCTGTCGCATGCGCACCGCGAAGGTCTTTAAACCGC
Source organism: Chloroflexia bacterium (assembly GCA_034436115.1). Classification (GTDB taxonomy): domain Bacteria; phylum Chloroflexota; class Chloroflexia; order DTKN01; family DTKN01; genus DAOTVY01. The sequence continues at coordinate 1,143 of DAOTVY010000053.1, forward strand.
GATGGGCAAGCCAGGCTTCGTTCGGGCCCAGCACGGCCCCAGCCACCTGGGCCACCCGGCGCAGGCGCTCCACGAGCGCTTTACGCCCAACAACGATCCCCCCGAGGACATCATCGTGGCCGGCCAGGAACTTGGTCAGGCTGTGCACGACCAGGTCGGCCCCATATGCCAGCGGGCGTAAGAGATAGGGCGTGGCGAAGGTGTTATCGACCAGCACGAGCGCGCCCACCCGGTGCGCCGCCTCAGCAAGGACTGGGAGATCGGGAACCACCAGGAGCGGGTTGGACATCGTCTCCAGGAGCAGCACCCGCGGGCGCTCTTCTTCCAGGACGGCGACCGCCTCCTCGGTTCGGGCGATGTCGATGAAGCGGGTGCGCACTTCCATCGGGGAAAGGACCTCCCGCAGGAGCGCGATCGTGACCCCGTAGAGGTCGCGTGCCGCGAGTACCGTGTCGCCCGGCCGGAGGCCCACAGCAAGCAAGGCCGCGTGGATGGCAGCCATCCCAGAAGCGAAAGCGACCGCTCCCTCTCCCTCCTCCAAGACCGCCACCGCCTCCTCAAGCGCCGCGGTCGTGGGGTTGCCATAGCGGGAGTAGACGTAGCCGGGACGTTCGTTGGCCAGGATCCGGTGAAGGGTCTCGACATCGTCGTAGAGGTAGACCACGCTGTTGTGGATGGGCATCACGGCCGGGGTAAAATCGGGCCTGGGGCCACGTTCCCCCGCGTGCACCGCCTGGGTGAAGATGCTGGCCTTTTCCATGGGGTTTCCTCCTCACGGTTCCACTGGACCGAACGCTCCGCTACACAGTGCGCCACTCGCAGAAGATGGCCCGAGATTCCCGAAAGCCCATCCGGCGATACAGGCGGCGTGCCGGCCGATTCCGAGGCCGCACGAGTAACCGGACGCCCGCAAGGCCCAGCTTTCTAGCCAGCGCCTGGATCTCGCCCAGCAACGCCTGCCCGACGCCCCGCCGGCGGAAGGCCGGAAGGACATAGAGCTCGTCGACAAAGAGGAAGCCCAGGCGCTCGTCGGCCTTCGGAACCCGCACCGCAAGGGCATAGCCCGCCGGCTCATCGCCCCACCGGGCGAGGAATAGCCAGCACGATTCCGAATGGAGTCCATCGAGCGCTTCCAGAAAACGGAGCAACCCCTGCTCCGCCCGTTCCGGGGCCGCAGGGTCACCAGGCGCTTGCACCGCGCCCATGTTCCGGAAGAAGCGCCTGAGCGGCTCGATCTCGTGCTCGATTCGTACGGAGCACAGCCCTGCGGCCATGCAATTTCGCCTCCGAACCCTACTACATCCTTCAGCCTGGCTCCAGCGCGCTAACCCGCGTTGCACCAGGGGGCCTAAGGAGGGCCTCACCGGACGCCCTATCCCACACCGGATGGTACCTCACCAGCAACCTACCGCCTCGGCCTCGGAGGCCGGAGTAGGATGACAACCGACCTTTCCTTCCAGTTCTCTGGGAGCGCAGGACACCTTCCTCTTTGAAGGGCCCGTGCCCAGAGGAGGCTCCTTGGTGTGTGTGGCTCCCTCATGGAGCCTTGCGGGCGACCCTCTGCCGGATTCCGACTGCCAGTATATCACAACGCCAGCCCGAAACAACTTCGATCCAGCGGTCTCGTGACTTGCGTTTCCCAAGGCCTGCCACCAGCCGAAAGTATGCTTGTACGTCGTTCTCCCCCCGAGGCGCCTTAGCTCCGGATCGTGCGCAACCATCCCCCTGCCGCACAGACGATGGTTTTACGGCCTGTTCGATGAGGGTCCACTGATCTCAAAGGGCCAGCAAGGGTCCCACTGGACGTGAAGCCCTGCGACAGACGACCCCCGTTGGGCCATGCGGCTGTTTCCCCACCTCAACGTGGTGTTGGCGTGCGCGTCGGAGTGGGCGTCCGGGTGGGGGTCGGCGTGCGCGTGCAGGTGGGGGTACGCGTAGGCGTTCGCGTAGGGGTGGCCGTACGCGTGGGGGTCGGCGTCCGCGTAGGCGTAGGCGTACGGGTTGCCGTGGGTGTACGCATCAGGGTCGGTGTCCGCGTCGCGGTCGGTGTGCGCGTCGGCGTAGGCGTAAGGGCTGCCACAGAGAGGCTGAGGAGGTAAGCGCGGTCGGACGTCTGGCTGGTCGCCTCCGGAGACACCTTCACATAGTAGGTCCCCGGCGCCGGGGCGGTCACCGTAAGCAGGAGAGACTCTCCATAGGAGGATGCGGATTGAGAGGCGAGGAGATTCCGATAGCGGTCGTAAATGGCCAGCCGGGGCCGCACGTTCGCGGGCACATCCTCCAGGCGCACGGTCAGCAGCGCCCCCGGCATCTCCCGCGGAACCTCGATGCGGTAGGTGTCCCCCGGACCCGTCACATACTCCCAGAAGTACCCC
>DAOTVY010000054.1:0-35880 GCA_034436115.1 Chloroflexia bacterium
CCCGCCGCAACGACGACGGCACGCTGGTCACGCTCACCTACGGTGCCATCGCCTCGCTTTCCGCCAACCCGATCGAGAAAAAGCCGCTCTATCACTTCTACCCGGGGACGGTCGCGCTCACGGTGGGGAGTTGGAGCTGCAACCTAGATTGTCCCTGGTGCCAGAACTGGGAGATCAGCAAACAGGTCCCGCCGATGCGGTCGGAGTTCCTTTCGCCGGAGGCGTTTGTCGCCCTGGCGCGCCGTCGGGGATGCCGGGGGACCTCGATCAGCCTGAACGAACCGACCCTTTCCCTGGAATGGTCGCTCGAGGTTTTCCGCCTGGCGCGGGCTGATGGGCTGTACAACACCTTTGTCACCAACGGCTATCTGACGGAAGCAGCGCTGGAGGAGCTTATCCGGGCCGGCCTGGATGCGGCGAACGTGGACATCAAGGGAGACGCTGCCTCCGTGCAGCGGTACTGTGGCGTGGATGTGGAGGTGGTGTGGCGCAACTGCCGGCAGATGCGGACGGCGGGCGTCTGGCTAGAGGTCACCACACTCGTCATCCCCACGGTGAACGACCACGAAGAGACGCTCCGCGCGATCGCCCGGCGCATCGCGCGCGAACTAGGGGAGGAGGTTCCCTGGCACCTCACGGCCTATTTCCCCGCCTACCGCTTCCACGCCCCGCCGACTCCCCTGTCGATGCTCGAGGGCGCCTGGCGGATCGCGCGGGAAGAGGGCCTGCGCTTCGTCTACCTGGGGAACGTTCCTGACCATCCGGCGAGGCACACCGACTGTCCGAGCTGTGGTGGTCGACTGGTGGAGCGGCATGGGCTCTCCGTGCGAAAGAACCGGCTCCGCAACGGGAAATGCCCCGACTGCGGGGAAGCGATCCCCGGGGTATGGGAAGTGAGGAGCGATAGCAGCGCGTCCGGTGGAATCCCCCGTCGGCCGGACGAGCACAGCTCTTAGGCAGAGGGCATCGCGCGCGTTCCCGCCACCCTGGGGCAGCGAACGGTCAAGCGATAGACGGTGCCTTCGCGCGCGCCGAAGCGGTACTTGTAGTTCTCTCCACCGCGCATCAGGTCGAAACGGGCCTTGCCCCGCGCGATCGCATCTTGGATGCACAGGGCCATGAGGACGATCCCCGGGCTCAGTTCCGGCCGGAAGCGGGGGTCGAAGCCGGAGTTGTAGACCAGGAGGTCCGCGCCGTAATCGAAACACCAGAGGGAAGCGGCCGGCCGTTCGTCCAGCCATAGGGTGTAGAGGGCAAGCCATCCCATCGGGAAAAGCGCGCGCGCCAGGTCGCGGAAGAACGCGGCCATGGCATCGGTCATGAACGCCTCCTTTTCCGGGTGGCTTGCCCGGTGGAGGGCGATGAAGGTTTCGACCGCTTCCTCTAGGCCGGCCGGATCGCTCAGGCGCTCCCAGCGCAGCAGGGCTTCCCCCTGGGCGCGCCGGAGTTTCCGTCGTAGCTCGTGGCGCTGCTTCTTGTCGAGCGCATCCAGGTAGGCCTCCCACTTGCCCGGAAGGGGGATATAGGGGGCCGGCTGCTCGGGGAGCGCTTCTACGCCCTCGGGGCAACACTCGCGGCACACCTGGCACAGCAGCCCGCTTCGCGTGGGGGAGTGGTCGGGAAGGCAATGCAGGTCAAGCACATCCCACGGAGGAGCCTCCGTACACAGGTATTGCATGAACGCGCGATAGACCGCCTCCTCGTGCCCCCGAGCGACGATCAAATCCAGGTAGTCGGAGACATCGACTCCTCCGACGAAACGGAGGAGGCGTTGCCCGGCCTCCGTGGAGGCGAAGAGGGGGGCGATCCCCTGCAGCGTTCCAGCGGGATCGCGGGCGAGCAGCATCAGGAGTTGCCCCTCGTGGCCGAAATGTTCCCACCAGACGCGCTGGAATTCGGGCGTCAGGAAGATCGTGTCCACCACGCTGCGTCGGAGAAGCCCCCTCCACTCGACGGCAAGTTCCGTAAAGACGGCCACCTCTTCGCGCTGTTCGACCCACAAGGGCATGGCCTCCGTCATCATCGGACTCCCCCCTTCCGCGCGACAGCCACCAGGTCGGGTGACGAGGTCGGGTCAAACGGTTCCAGCCCCCAGCTCCCGTAGAAAGCGATTTCCGTAAACCCGGCTTTCCACAACATCGTCTCCATCTCGGCTTGGCGAAGGGGGCGATGGTAGGTCGTCGAGATCCGCTGGTGCCAACCATTGGCGTCCCGCCAGAAGGTCGCCATGTGGAAAGCGATGCGGTCCGGCGCCAGATCGAGGAAGCGGAAGAAGAGCCACTCCCGCTCCCCTTCGCGGTGCACGCTCAGGGGCAGGAAGCGGTTCCCTTCCACAAGGAGCCGCTCATCGTTCCGGTTCTGGATGAGGACCAAGCCTCCCGGTCGAAGCACACGGGCGAAATCGTGGAGCGCTTCCTCGACGGCCTCCGCGCTCAGGAGGTGGGCTAACGAGTGCCCCAGGCAGAGGAGGGCATCGAAGGGGCCGGTGAGATGGCGCGCCAGGTCTCCGAACCCCGCGCGGTAGAAAGGCACGGCGACGCCGGCGGACGCCGCGTTCTCTGCGGCGCGCGCGACCATGGCCTCGCTGAGGTCAGCGCCCACGACGGCATACCCTCGCCGGGCCAGGGCGATCGCGTGCTGGCCAGTCCCGCAGGCCGCATCCAGGACGTGTCGGGCTCCGGCTGCGTGCAACAGGCGTTCGATCGCCGGCAGTTCAAACGCCAGCCGCGCCTCCCAGTCGACGAACCGGTCATAGTCCGCGCCCATTTCGTCGTAAAGCGGTACCTGTCCCATAGTCCACTCCGTGATGATCCGCAGGCAAAGGAATCCCCCTCGCGTTGATCGTTCCAGGGCACTCAAGGACCGCTGTGGAAGCGGGAGAGCAACATCCCCACGCAAGAACCCAGTTCCCTTATCGAGGCCAGATCCTTTCGCCACCCGGCCTCCAGCGGTTAGGGTAAGAAAGCCGACCGGTGCGGCCTGACCCGCCTGGTCAGAGTAGGAGGGGCTCTCCCTGCCTTTCAGGGGGAGAGAGTCCCTGCCACACGGTTGCCCAGCACCTGACCCAGGAACTGCCCGGTGAAGCTGGACGGGACCCGAGCCACCTCTTCCGGAGGTCCCTCCGCGACCAGGTAGCCGCCGGCCTCTCCGCCACCCGGCCCCAGGTCGATGATCCAGTCCGCGGTCTTGATCACGTCCAGGTTATGCTCGATCACCACAACGGTGTTTCCGGCATCGACCAGCCGGTGCAGGACATCGAGCAGCTTCTGGATGTCGGCCGGGTGCAGTCCGGTCGTCGGTTCGTCCAGGATGTAGATCGTCCGCCCCGTAGCCACCCGGCACAGTTCTTTGGCCAGCTTGACCCGCTGCGCCTCGCCGCCCGAAAGGGTGGGGGCCGGCTGGCCGAGTTTGATATAGCCCAGGCCGACGTCATAGAGCGTGCGCAGGATCCGCGTGATCGTCGGATGGGCGGAGAAAAAGTCGAGCGCCTGTTCCACCTCCATATCGAGCACGTCGGCGATGCTCTTTCCCTTGAAGCGCACCTGGAGCGTCTCGCGGTTGTAGCGTTTGCCTTTGCAGACCTGGCAGGTCACCCAGACGTCCGGGAGGAAGTGCATCTCGATCTTGACCTCACCGTGTCCCTGGCAGGCCTCGCACCGTCCCCCGCGCACGTTGAAGGAAAAGCGCCCCGGGGTATACCCGCGGATGCGCGCCTCCGGAAGGGCCGCAAAGAGGCGCCGAATTTCGTCAAAGACGCCCACATAGGTCGCCGGGTTGGAGCGGGGGGTGCGCCCGATCGGCTGCTGATCGATCTCGATCACCTTGTCCAGGTGCTCCAACCCACGTAAGGCGCGGAACGGCCCCGGCTTGGCCCGCGCCCGGTGTAGCCGTTGGGCCAGGGCCGGATAGAGCGTCTCCGCGATCAGCGAGGACTTGCCGGATCCGGACACCCCGGTGACACAGATGAAGGTGCCCAAAGGAAAGCGGACGTCGATCCCCTTCAGGTTGTTGTGGCAGGCCCCCTCCAGCACCAGCCACTCCCCACGCGGGACGCGGCGCTTCTGCGGGATCGGGATTTCCAGTACCCCGGCCAGGTACTGCCCGGTCAGGGAGCCGTTGCGCATGATCTCTTCCGGCGGGCCGGAGGCGACCACCTCGCCTCCCCGGGCCCCTGCCCCTGGCCCAAAGTCGACGATCCAGTCCGCGGTGCGCATGGTCTCCAGGTCGTGCTCAACCACGATGACCGTGTTGCCCAGGTCGCGCAGCCGCAACAGCGTATCCAGCAGGCGGCGGTTGTCGCGCGGATGCAGGCCGATCGTCGGCTCGTCGAGGATGTACATGACCCCGACCAACCCCGACCCGATCTGGCTGGCCAGGCGGATGCGCTGGCTTTCGCCTCCCGAAAGGCTGGGCGCGGCGCGGTCGAGCGTCAGGTATTCCAGCCCAACGCTGATCAGGAAGCCCAGCCGCTCCCGGATCTCCTTCAGCACCTCGCCAGCGATGGCCATCTGGTAGGGGTTCAGCGCTTCCTTCGCCGGCCCGCCGGACTTGCCCGCCAACCCTTCCACCCACTCGAGCGCCTGCACGATGGAAAGGGCGGTCGCCTCTCGGATGGAAAGTCCCCCCACGGTGACCGCCAGCGCCTCCGGGCGGAGCTTGGCCCCGTGACACTCCGGGCACGGAAGCTGGCTCATGAAGCGCGCGTACCACTGGCGCATGCCCTCGGAGGAGGTCTGTCGGTAGCGGCGCGAGATTTCATTCACCACCCCCTCCCAGGGACGGAAGAATTCGCCTTGCCCGCTTTCCCCCTGCCAGGAAAAATGTACCCGCCGACCGCCGGAGCCGTACAGCACCACCCGCCGCTGGTCTTCCGTGAGGTTCTTCCAGGGGGTGTCCAGGCTGAAACCGTATTGTCGGGCGATGGAAAGGAGGCAGCGGTAGGCCCAGGTGTCGCGTTTATAGCGCATCTCCCCCCAATAACGGATGGCGCCGTCGTGGATGCTCCGTTCAGGGTCTCCTACGACCAGTTCGGGGTCGACCTCCATGACCGTCCCCAGGCCGGCACAGCGTGGGCAGGCCCCCTGGGGGGAGTTGAAGGAGAAGAGCTGCGGAGTCAGTTCGGGCATGTTAAAGCCGCACTGCACGCAAGCGTTCTGCTCGCTCATCAGGGACTCGGCGCCCTTTTCGGGGGCGATGACCACCGTCCCCTCCCCCAGTTTCAGGGCCGTCTCCATCGAATCGGTGAGACGGCTCAGGAAAGCTTCGTCAGGTTCCTCGGGGATGACCAGGCGGTCCACAACCACCTCGATGTTGTGCTTTACCTTCTTGCTCAGGAGGATCGGCCGGTCCAGGCTGCGCACCTCGCCGTCGACCCGTACGCGGGAAAAGCCCTGGGCACGCGCGGTTTCGAAGAGTTCCTGGTACTCTCCCTTCCGCTCGCGCACGAGAGGAGCCAGCACCTGGAAACGGGTTCCGGCGGGAAGGCTCCGCACCCGATCGACCATCTGCTGGACGGTCTGGGAGCCAATCTCGCGGCCACAGTGCGGACAATGAGGAATGCCGACCCGGGCATACAGGACGCGGAGGTAGTCGTAGATCTCAGTGACCGTACCGACGGTGGAACGCGGGTTCTTGGCAGCAGACTTTTGCTCGATCGCGATAGCGGGAGAAAGGCCGCCAATATAGTCCACACGTGGCTTTTCCATCTGCTCCAGGAACTGGCGGGCATAGGCGGAAAGCGACTCCACGTAGCGCCGCTGACCTTCGGCATACAGGGTGTCAAAGGCCAGGCTGCTCTTGCCCGATCCCGAGACTCCGGTGAACACGATGAAGCGGTTGCGCGGGATCTCGAGGTTCACCCCCTTCAGGTTATGCTCCCGTGCGCCCCGGATGACAATCTTGTCCACGGCCAGGCTCCCGTACGGCCACAGGAAAACGCTACCGGTGGGGCCGTACATATGTTCGAATGCCGTTTCTATTGTACCATGGGCCGGAGAAACTGTCAACGCGGCCAGGCCGATGACCCAAAACGGGGCCGCCTGGAGGGTGTTGCCCCACAAGGAATTGAAAGACCCCGAAGGCCAATATCGTTGCCCCTCGGCCGTGCGAGGGGGCCAAACCTCCTTTGGGAGGTGTGGATCCCGCGCGGCGTGGGATGGGAGCGATCTCCTTCAAAGCCAGAACACGGTGGCCCTCGTGCGGAACTGCTTGTGCCCAGGCCGCTGCTCTTTATGTCCCCACGCCTGTGGCGGCTTTGGGAGAGGGAAAGGGTCAGGGGTGCGGGGGGAGTCCCCCGACCATGGCCGCGGCCAGGCCGCTTTGACAGTTAGCCTTCTCCTGTGGTATACTTTTTTACCGCAAAGGCGCTGAACGGGAGTAGTAGGCTCCGTTATCTCAGAGAGCGGCCGGCCGGTGCGAGGCCGCAACAGAGGGGCCGAACTCGCCCGGGAGCCGCGCCGGTGAACGCGGCGGCTTTGCCGTTACTAGCCGGCGTCGTCTGGCCCACGTTATCGGGCCCCAACGAGTGGGCCGGAACCGTGCTCTCACCGGGATAGGGACCCCCGGGGAGGGGCGGCCGGCCAAACAGGGTGGTACCGCGGAGCTGCCTCCGTCCCTGTGGGGATGGAGGCGCCCTTTTATCAGGGAACTTGAGATCCGGAGGTTCGCGATGCCCGAGCGTTACAATCCGGCAGAAATCGAGCCCAAATGGCAGAAGCATTGGGAGGAAACCGGCCTGTACCGCACCGTGGAGGATCCCTCACGGCCCAAGTATTATTTCCTGACCATGCTTCCCTACCCTTCCGGGGACCTCCACCTGGGGCATTGGTACGCGATGGCCCCCTCGGATGCCAAGGCACGCTACCTGCGCATGCGCGGTTACAACGTCTTTTTCCCGATCGGCTTCGATGCGTTCGGCCTGCCGGCAGAGAACGCAGCCCTCAAGCATGGCATCCATCCGAAAGAATGGACCTATGCGAACATCGCCCGTATGCGGCAGCAGCTCCGCTCCATGGGCGCGATGTGGGCCTGGGATCGCGAAGCGATCAGCTCCGATCCCGAGTACTACCGTTGGACCCAGTGGTTCTTCCTGCAGTTCTACAAGCGCGGCCTGGCCTACCGCAAGTATGCCCCGGTCGACTTTTGCCCAACCTGCAACACCACCCTGGCCCGGGAACAGGTGTGGGGAGAGGACCGGCATTGCGAGCGCTGTGGCACCCCGGTGATCAAGAAGGAGTTGGAGCAGTGGTTCTTCAAGATCACCGATTACGCAGAGGAGCTGTTGGACTTTTCCCAGATCGACTGGCCGGAGCCAGTCCGCGTGATGCAGACCAACTGGATCGGCCGCAAAGAGGGGGCAAACGTTGTCTTCCGCTCGGAAGCGGGAGATCCCATCGAGGTGTTCACCACCCGGCCCGATACCCTGTGGGGCGCGACCTTCATGGTGCTTGCCCCAGAGCATCCGCTTGTGGAACGGCTGACGACCCCCGAGCACCGGGAGGAGGTAGAACAATACCGGTACCAGGCGGCGCGGCAAAGCGAGATCGAGCGGCTCTCCACGGAGAAGGAAAAGACCGGCGTGTTCATCGGCGCCTACGCAATGAACCCGGTCAACGGGGATCGGATTCCGATCTGGATCGCGGACTATGTCATGATGGCGTACGGCACCGGGGCGATCATGGGGGTACCAGCCCACGACGAACGCGACTTTCAGTTCGCGCTCAAGTTTGGCCTGCCGGTGATCCCGGTCATCGACCGGACCGATGGCATGGCCAAGAGCTTCGTGTACCCGGATTCCATGGGGGCTGGGTTCCAGGAAGCGCTGGAGGCTGCCGGGATCACCTACGATGCGGTGCCGTATCGCGACCTCGGGGTGGCTTTCCAAGTCACCTTGGAGGGGGACGAGGCGATCGATCGTTACCTGAAGCTGATCCGCGAGTACCTGCGCCCCGGTCACTGGTGCGAAGTCGTCGGCCGCCGCTGGGCCTTTCTTTTCCCCGAAGGCGAGTACATTCTGGACTCGCTCGCTTCCGAGCAGAAGATCCTCGGCCGTTGCCAGGAACTGGAACCGGAAGTCCGTGGGTGCCGCACGGTCATGGAGATGCTGAACCGGCAGCCGTTCTACCGGGACATCCTCTTTCACGCCGAGTACGGCACCATGATCCATTCCGGACCGTTCACGGGCACGCCCGGCGATTCGGCCGTGCGGCGGGTGACGGAGTGGCTGGAAAAACAGGGGATCGGCCGTTTCGCGGTGAACTACCGGTTGCGTGACTGGTTGATCTCCCGACAGCGCTATTGGGGCGCGCCGATCCCGATCGTCTATTGTCCGCAGTGCGGGACGGTTCCCGTGCCAGAAAAGGACCTGCCGGTTTTGCTGCCGGAGGATGTGGACTTTCGCCCTACCGGCGAATCGCCGCTCAAGTTCCACGAGGGCTTCCGCCGCACCTCCTGTCCTCAGTGCGGAGGTCCTGCCGAGCGGGAAACGGATACCATGGACACCTTCGTCTGCTCCTCCTGGTATCACTACCGCTACCTGAGCCCGAAGTACGACCAGGGCCCCTTCGATCCCGAGGTAGGCCGCTACTGGCTGCCGGTGGACCAGTATACGGGCGGGGCCGAGCACGCTACCATGCACCTGATCTACACCCGCTTCTTCACCAAGGTGATGCGGGATATGGGGCTGGTGTGGTTCGACGAGCCGATGCTCCGTCTCTTCAACCAGGGGACGATCCTGGGCGAGGACGGGGAGAAGATGAGCAAATCGCGCGGCAACGTGGTCGCGCCCGACGACCTGGTCGCGAAGTATGGCGCCGATACCGTGCGCTGCTTCCTGATGTTCATCGGCCCGTGGAACGAGGGCGGCCCCTGGTCGAGCCGGGGGATCGAAGGGATCCACCGTTTCCTGCACCGTGTCTGGAACCTGGTGGTGGAAGAGCCGGTGCGGAGCGATGCGCCGCCCGAGATGAGCGAGGCGCAGCTGCGGCGGCTCGTGCATCGCACGATCCGTGTCGCGACGGCGGATATCGAGTCTTTCCGCTTCAACACGATGATCGCCCGACTGATGGAGCTGACGAACGCGCTCCTTAAAGCGCGGATGACCCCCCTGCGGAACACGCCCGTCTGGGGAGAGGCTCTGGAAGCGCTGGTGCTCATGCTGGCACCGCTGGCTCCCCACATTGCGGAAGAACTGTGGGCCCGCATGGGCCGGCCCTACAGCATCCACACCCAGCCCTGGCCCACCTACGATGAGGAGCTGGCTGCCCCCGAGGAGATCGAGATCGCCGTCCAGGTGAACGGCAAAGTCCGTGGCCAGCTGCGCATCTCGCCCGACTTGCCGGAAGAAAAAGTGCGTCAGCGCGCGCTGGCGCTAGAGCGGGTGCAACCCTACCTCTCCGGCCAGGAGATCGTGCGGGTGGTCGTGGTCCCCAGGCGGCTGGTGAACATCGTCGTACGGCCGGCCCGCTGAGCCCCATGGCACGGACATACGGTTCGAACAGGTCTACTGTTCCGTCTGCGGAGCGGCGGCGCGGGAAGATGATAAGGTTGCGCGCTTGCGGTGGCGGCGGCGCTTGCTTCGCTTGCGGCTGCTGTTACCCTTGAGCTCGAGACCGAGCCGCCTCAGGTCTTCCTGGACTTCCAGTAGCGCTTCCTGTAGGTTCTTGGCCATAGGCCCGTAGCCTCCTTGCCCGGTTGCCTCGTTGCCCCCGGACGCAGTAACGTTCCGGGACAGACCCCATCGTCTGCAGCGCGAGTATACCACAACTGGGGCAAAAGGTGAAACGACTAGCGCAGCGCCATCTCGCGCAGCCGATCCAGATCCAGGAGCACGATCCCTTGACGGCTCGCCGTAGCCAGGCGGCTATCCCGGAAACGGTTCAGCACCTTGGTCACGGTTTCCCGGTGGGTGTTGATCATCTCTGCCAGCTGCTGATGGGTGTAGCGGTGTGGGAGACGCGCCGGTCCCTGGAGGCGGTTGGCTGCTGGCCCAGCCAGGTCCAAGAGGAGTGCGGCAAGCCGCTGGGGCACCGATTTGAACACCAGGTCCCCAAGCCGGCGTTCGAGCGCCTGCGCCCGCCGCCCCAGGTTTTCCATGATCGAAAGCGGCAACGTAGGATCCTGGGAGAGCAACTCTTCCAGCCGACGCCGCGGGATTGCATAGAGCACCCCAGGGCTCAAGGCCTGCGCGTCGCACTCGTGGCGCCCCTCCGGCAACAGGACCATTTCACCAAATAGATCGCCAGGCTCGACGATACTGAAGGTGAGCCGCTTTCCTTCTGGGGAGCGGCGAAAGAGGCGGACACGCCCCTCCTCCAGCAAGTACAGCTCCTCGGCCGGCATTCCGCTGCGAAAGAGCAATTCCCGGGTACGGAACGTCCTGCGCTGCGCGGCCCGCTTGAGCGACACCCACGGATCGCGCGCGACCCGGGGCAACATCGGGTGAGATCCCCGCTGCATGGATCAGCCTCCTTCCGCGGCGTGAGGTTGCACCGCCGCAGACTCTAACCGGGGTGCGATCGCGAAGGCACACGCCTCGTCGCCCAGGGCACGGCACCGCCGTCGCTCGACCGCGACCCCCAGGCTCTCGGCCAGCCATTGCTGTTCCTCGTCACAAAGCACGGGGAAGCGGGCGGCCACCTGGGCCAGGGTGCAGTGGTGCTCCGTGAGGAGGTAACCCCCTTCTGCGAGCGGCAAAAGCTCCGGGAAGCTTCCGCGCTCGTTGAGGATCGCCACCAGAGCCGCCAGCCGGCCCTCCAGGGAACCCTGCGCCAAACGTGCGGAGTACCGCTCCCGCCAGATCTGCCGCCGCACGCCCAATACGCGCTGCAAGAGCACCTCGCCTCCCTCCAGGCGGTACATCGCCTCCAGCAGCTCCAGGGCCAGGAGATCGTAATGCTGTGGGAAGAGGCCTTCGCCCTCCGGCGTGAGGGCATACGTGCGGCCCGGCCGCCCCATCCCACGCACCAGGCCGGCCGGTTGTACCCACCCTTCCGCTTCCAGGTGGACCAGGTGTTGACGCACGGCCGCAGGGGTAATGCCCAGTTCGCGGCTCAGCGCAGCCACTGTCTGCGGACCTCTTCGGCGCAGGATGCTCAGGACAGACTCTCGGGTGGAGCGACTTGGCATGGGTTCCTCCTTATACAATACCCCGGTATGGTATCATATTACCAGATTTCCGTGATTTTGTCAAGTCTTAAGTTGCGTAACTCCCCCGTACTCCGTACTCGTTGACAAGCCCCGTAAGGTGTGCTACTATCCCTAGCAGCGACAGTCAGGCCGAGGGCAACTGGCTGCGCGGTGAAGGCCGTGGAACGTTTGGATCCGGAAGCACGCTGCCCCATTTGCGGAGCGCCGCTTGTCGCCCCAGGCATGCCCTGTCGCTTTTGCCAGGAGGCGCAGAGGCTCCTCCAACGGCTTGCCGAGGAGCAGCCGGTGCGGTTGTGTACCCGCTGTGGGAGCCTGCTGGACGAGGCGGAAGAAGGGGAGTATTGCCGTTCCTGTCGCCTGGCTTTGGCGCGGCCATCGCTGCCCTTACGGCGCGAAGACCGGGTGGCTGCTTGGCTGCAGCGGCTCCTCGAGCCCCCCACGGCGGGGGAGCAGCGATGTCCCGGCTGCGGGCGGGCCGTGCCCGCGTTCGCGCGCTACTGTCCACAGTGCGGCGTAGCGCTGATTTCAGGCGCGGAAGCCAAAAGCGCCGCCACAGCGCCGGGCGCAAGCGGCACACCGGAGACTTTGCCCCAGCCGAAAGAAGTTGAGTCCAGGTATCCTGTTCCCGCAGGAGCGCAGGGCGGACGGGGGACCTGGTACAGGGTGTCGGCCTTGCTGCGCAGCTGGTTCCATCCGGGCTCAATGCGCCAGGGATCCTCGGGGTGGTTCTGGCTTCTCTTGGGCCTGCTGCTCTTGGGGTTATTGGGAATCGGCCTGTTTTGGGCGCAGCTGTTGCGCTCCCGCGACATCTTTTTTCGTTGAGGGACACGACCATGCTGGAAGGATCGCGCCGCCAGCTAGCAAGCGAACATTATGAACGGGCTCGAGCTCTGGAACGGGCGGGCCGTTTCGACGAGGCCATCTCCGAATACCGACAGGCGGTCGCGGTGGACCCCGGCTTCGCCGAAGCCTATGAGGCGCTGGGGCAGCATTACCAGCGACGCGGGCTCCTGGTCAAAGCGCTCGACGCTTTTCGCGCCGCCGCTCGCTTGCAGGACGACTATACAGCCCACTTTAACCTGGGCTACGTGCTGGTGGAACTGGAAAACTACGACGAAGCCCTGGAGGCATTTCGCACCTGCCTCGAGTTCCTCCCGGACGACCCAGCAGCCCTCTACGAAATCGGCTACATTCACTACGCCCGGGGGGAATACGTCAAGGCCCTGGAAGCGCTGCGCGTACCGCTGGAAGAGTACCCGGAGGAAAGCCGGGTACACAGTCTGGTCGGCGCCTGTTACCTTGGACTGCGCCGATGGACCGAAGCCGAGGCGAGTTACCGCCGTGCGTTGGAGCTGGCACCCACCCCGGAAGAACGAGAAGAGGCCCAAGCTGGGCTGCTGACCGCCCTGCGGTATCAGGAGTTCCCGCCCGAAGGGCCTTGGGGGCCCAAGGAGGAAGCGTACGCCGAGGCAGGGGCCGTGGTGCTGGGCACCGCCGGAGACGATGGGATCCGGGTTCCCCTCCGCGAGGGAGGCGCACTTACATTCGAGGAGATCGCCGTAACCCTGCGACGCTTCCGCGCGCTGGCACGTGGGCTCGGCGTCAAGTTCACGGCCGTCGTGCCGCTCGACCGCCGATCGTTCCCTGTCGCCGAGGCCCTCGAGCACCTCTTGCGGCGCCCCCGCAAGCCGCTCAGCGCCGTTACGGAGGCCGACCGGCCCCTCCTGGTACTGGCTCATAGCCAACAGATGGCGCTGCTCGAGGTCGCGCTGGATGAGTGCCCAGGGCAGCCGCAAAGCTTCGTCCTGGCATTCAGCCCCTTCGATCCGAAGCTGTTCCTTCCGGACTGGATCGGGATCCCGGCGGCCGCCGCCCTTTCCCTGCCGTGGGACGGGGAAAGCGAAGATGCCGCAGCCCGGCTCATCATCGCCGTTTCCCGGCTCCGCGCGGAGCGAAACCTCCAGGCTCAGGTGGCCTATTACGCTCACGAGCACCGGCGCCTGCGCTTCCTAGAGCCAGCAGCCTCCTGAGACTTGTGCTGCACCGGCTGGGCGGAACCCTGCCGGGCGCGGAGCGTATTCTTAGAAGGCCCGGTGTCCACGGTCCCGGGCAGGGTGTCCGTTCATAAGGAGGAAAACCGTGACCGATTTCCGCAAACGCGCCTTCGAAGACCGGGAAAGGAGCACCTTGAAACGGCTCGCCAGCCGTATCCCCGGCTACAGCGGCTATTACGAGAAAGAACTCCGCCGCGATGCGGACCGACTGCTGCGGGAGCATCTGGCGAACCATCTGGAGCAACAGCGCCGTAGGCTCACCGAGTTCCAGCAGGAGAGCCTGCGCAGCAGCGGGCTGGCCCTGATGGGCGAGCTGGACGAAGTGGTACGGAAAATGCAAACCCTGGCGGATCGGCTACGCTACGCGGTCTATGGGTACGCCGGCTGGTTCGACACGATCACCATTCGCGAGGATGCGCTGGATGCCCTCTACGACTATGACACGGCCCTTCTGGAGGAAGCCGAGGCGCTCGAGAAAGAGGTGCAAGGCTTCGGTCAGGCGGTGCAGCAACAGGGCGACACCCGCGCCGCATTGGCAGCGCTGCGCGCCCGGCTGGTCGCGCTCCACGAGAAGGTCGACCGGCGGCGGGAGGTGCTGACCGGGGCCGTCCCACCGGCTGGACAGGCGCCCCCTTCCCCCGCAGGCGGAGAGGCCCCAGCACGCTAGATGCCGGAGGTCGGAATTCGAGCAGAGATCAGGAGGAACGATCATGGCACTTCTGGAAGTGATCGAGTTTCTGGACGAGACGGGGCGGGAGATCATCCACCGCGTGCCGGAGCAGGGCTCGGGCGAAATTCGCCTGGGCTCACAATGCATCGTGCGCGAAAGCCAGGTGGCGGTCTTTTTCCGCGATGGCAAGGCGTTGGACGTCCTGGGGCCTGGGGCCCATACCCTGACCACGCTGAACATCCCTCTTTTGGTCAACCTGATCAAACTCCCCTTTGGCTCCAAAAGCCCCTTCCGGGCAGAGGTGGTCTTTGTGAACATGCGGGAGTTCCTGGATATGAAATGGGGAACCCCGCAGATGATCCCATTCCGCGACAAAGAGTTCGGCCTGGTCCGCCTGCGCGCCTTTGGCACTTATGCCATGCAGGTGGCTGACCCACAGCTCTTCGTGAACAAGATCGCCGGCACGCAAGGGATCTTTACCACCGATCGCCTGGAGGACTATTTGCGGAGCATTCTGGTGGCGCGCTTTGCCGATCTCCTGGGCGAGAACCTGACGTCGGTGCTCGACCTGGCGGGCCAGTACGACGAACTGGCGGGCGCCACCCGTGCACGGGTGACCGATGACTTTGCCGCACTAGGGCTGAACCTGAAGGCCTTCTACATCAACGCCATCACCGTGCCGGAAGAAGTGGAGAAGGCGATCGACGAGCGGGCACAGATGGGCGCCATCGGCGATATGTCCGCCTATATGCGCTTCAAGGCGGCTCGGGCCGTCGGTGATGCCGCACGCGCTGAAGGGGCTGGTGGCCTTGCCGGCGCGGGCCTGGGGCTCGGGGCCGGGGTCGGCCTGGGAGGCGTGCTGGCCAGCACGATGGCGCAAGCGATGCAGACACCGGCTGCACCTGGGGCAGATCTTCTCAAGCAACTCGATGCGCTACGCGCCCAGGGGATCCTGACAGAGGAGGAGTACCAGGCCAAACGGCAGGAGATCCTGGCCCGCTCTCAACCCCAAAGCGTTCCCGAGTTGCTCAAGCAGCTGGCCGCGCTGCGCGACCAGGGGATCATCACACCCGAGGAGTTCGAGCAGAAGAAAAAAGATCTCCTCAGCCGGCTCTAGCGCCCCAAGGGCTCCGCTGAGGGGCGCACCCCGGCGGCCTTGTCCGTTCCGGGTCTGCGGGAAAAGCCGATGGGCCTGTACCTGCTCCCGCGGCGCTGGCAACGCTACCGCGAGATCAGCCGGGTACTCCTGCGCCACGGCTTCGGCTTCCTTCTCGAAAGCGCCGGGCTCCGGCGGCTGCGCTGGCCGCCACGGCGAGCTGTCCCTTCTCCTCCACCGGCTCACCACCTCCGTCTGGCCCTGGAGGAACTGGGGCCAACCTTCATCAAGCTCGGCCAGGTGCTCAGTACCCGGCCCGACCTGATCCCGCCACCGTTCGTGGCCGAACTGGCCCGCCTGCAGGACCGCGTGCCCCCCTTCCCGGCCGCAGAAGCCCGCCACATCATCGAAGAGGAACTGGGCGCTCCCGTGGAGGAACTGTTTGCCGACTTTCAGGAAGAGCCTTTGGCTGCGGCTTCCCTTTCCCAGGTCCACGGGGCCAGGCTCCGCACCGGCGAAGAGGTGGTGCTGAAGGTCCAGCGACCAGGCATCGAGGCACAGGTCGCCACCGACCTGGAGATCCTGCGCCGGATCGCCCGGCTGGCGGAGGAGCGCCTCCCTCAAGCCGAGCTATACGACCTTCCAGGGATCGTGGAGGAGTTCGGCCATACCCTGCATGCCGAGATGGATTTCCGTCGGGAGGCGAACAACGCCGAGCGCTTTCGGCACAACTTCACCGGAAAGCCCTACCTCTACATCCCCCGCGTCTACTGGGAGTTTACCACGCACCGCGTACTCACCCTGGAGCGCGTCTACGGCCTCAAGATCGACGATATCCCCGGCCTCGAAGCCGCAGGCATCGACCGCCATCGCGTTGCCCTGCACGCGACCGATGTCGTCATGCAGGAGATCTTTCAGGACGGCTTCTTCCATGCCGACCCCCATCCGGGCAACTTTTTCGTGCTGCCTGGCGATATCATCGCTGCGGTCGATTTCGGCATGGTTGGATACCTGTCGCGCTCTCTGCGCGAGCAACTGGTCTCCCTACTGGCGGCGGCGGTACAGATGGATACCACGGCCCTGGTGCAACAGCTGCTGCGCATGAGCCTGGTCGAAACAGGGGTCGACCGAGAGGGACTCCGGCGCGATCTGGAGCGGTTGCTCCAGGCGTACGCCGGCCGGCCGCTCAAGGAGCTACGCGCAGCAGCGGTGCTCGAGGAAGCGATGCCGATCGCCTTCCGCAGGCGGCTCCGCTTGCCGGCCGAACTGTGGCTCCTGGGCAAGATGCTCGCGATGCTGGAAGGGGTAGGTACCCGCCTGGACCCCGATTTCGACCCCTTCGCGGTGGCCCGGCCGTACGCCCTGCGCTTGCTCCGGGAAAGCACCTCCCTCAGCGCCCTGACGGAGCGGTTCCGCTCCGCCTTGCTGGATTGGGGCGAACTGCTGCTGGACTTCCCGCTCCATACCCCTACCCTGTTCACCCGCCTGCAACGGGGCGACTGGACCGTCGGGGTGGAGCTTCGGCGCACCGAGGGGCCACTTGCCGTCTTGGACACCCTGTCCTTGCGCCTGTCCCTCGGGATCCTGATCGCCGTGGGGCTGGTCGTGGCCGCCCTGTTCCTCCGCCTGCTCTTGGTGCCCGGCACCTGGTGGAGCTGGTTGATCGTCGGTGCTGGGGGAGCCGCACTCGCGGGGCTGCTCGCGGCGTTCGTCTGGACGCTCCGACGCACCGGATAAGGGGGCGAAGATGCGGGTGCTGCTGCGTGCGGGAGAAAAGGTGCTGTGGATCCTCCTGATCCTGATCCTGCTGGCCAGCAGCGTAGCCTACTGGGTCAGCCTCTGGAACAGGCTGAGGGGAACGGATCCCTCGAGCGACTTCCTGTGTTACTACATCGCTGCCCGGGCACTCGAGCTGCAGCCGGCCGCGCTCTACGACCAGCCACGCTTTCACGCCCTGGCCGAGGATCTGGGCGTAGCCCCCTTCTGTCCCTATTTTCGCTATCCCCCGGCATTGGCCGAGCTGTTGCGCCCGCTGACCCTTCTCCCTCCTATGCAGGCGTTCCGCCTCTGGACCATGCTCCAGCTTGCCCTGTTGCTCTTCCTGATCCTCCTCGGAAGCCGCTGGTTACGTAGGGAGCCTTTGCGGGTCCGCTGGCTCCTTCCTCTCCTGGCATGCACCCCTCCAGTGGCGGATACCCTCCTTCTGGGGCAGGTCAACATCTTCCTCTTGCTCTTCCTGCTGCCGGCCATGTCTGTACGGACAGGCCAAGGCCCCGTTGGGGAGCTGCTTCGAGGCATCGGCATCGGCCTCGCGGCCCACCTGAAACCGGTATGGGGCCTGCTCCTCCTGTGGGAGGTGCGCCACCGACGCTTGAGGTCGGTAGCAGCGGGCCTGGGAGCGACGGTGGCCCTATGGGGAGGCGCGATCGCCCATCTCGGGCCGGGAGTCCTACGGGCCTACCTGGCCTCACTGGGCCCCGCGCATCACCTGGACAACCTGCTTCTGACCGGCCTGGACGGGTCACTGTGGGGAGCTGCGGCTTCGCTTTTCGGCCTCTATCAGACGGGGCGACCCCCGGGCTGGTCCGAAGCTTCCGAGGCGCAGGTTTTCCGGCCAGCTCTGGCTTCGGTCCCCTGGCTTGCCCTGGCCCTTCCCGTGGCCGCGGGGCTCGCTCTCCTCTGGGGATCGCTCGGCCGAGTGCCCGAGGACGAGCGGTGGGACAGAGCCAGCCTGCTGGCTGTGACATGGATCATGGCGGAAACCCCGCATTCGGGCGGCCACGCGCTCGTGCTCCTGTTCCCCGTGTTCCTCTTCCTCGCACGGGAATGGCCAACGCTGCGGGGCTTCCAGCGGCAGCTCCTGTGGGCCGGCTGCGCACTCCTGCCCTTGCCGGTATGGTTGCTGGTGCGCCGTGCCATCCATCCGCTGGCGCTCGGGGCCGTGTTCCTGGTGGCCGGCCGACTCGGCCTCTGGGTTGTGCTCCGTACGCTTCCGGGGCAGCGCGCGGTACCGGTTGACCCTGCCGGGCAGGTCGTGTAGAATGGGGGCGATCGGTGGTCGTGCCAATCGTCCTTTCCTCCAACCCGTTGGGAACCGGTTCCTCATGAAAGGAGTTCTGCCATGGCTTTCCCCGATGCAAAGGCGCGTCAGGCTTTGGAACGCGCTGGGATCCCCGCTCGGGACGCCTACGACCTCCCCTCGAGCGCCAAAACCTTCCCCGACGGCGCTCACTACCGGATGGAGATTTCTGGCGTAGAACGCCCGAACGTCCTGGAAGCGCTGATCGACGAGATGCACCGCCGGGGGATCCCCATCCATCGCCTGATTTCCGTCGTCATGGGAGCTACGCTGCTCGACGACGCCGAGCTGAAGCAGTTCGCGCGACTGGCGGCTGAGGCGCGTTGCGAGGTGATCATCACTCCGGGCCCGCGCTCGGCCTGGGATACCGGCCGCCAGCTAGCCACTCCCGAGGGAAGCCTCTCTGGGCTCCGCTTCCGGGGCTCCGATCAGCTGCGCGCTGTGGTGACCGACATCCTCCGTTGTGTCGAGATCGGGTTCCGGGGGTTCCTGGCGATCGACGAGGGGCTGCTCTGGCTGCTCAATGAGATGAAGAAAAATGGCGACCTTCCGCCGGACGTGGTGATCAAGGTCTCGATCTTTGCCGGACACGCCTCGGCGGCCGGTGCCCGCGTGCTACAGGCTCTCGGGGCCACCACCTTCAACCCGGTGGCCGACCTCTCGTTGCCCCAGCTCGCCTCCATCCGCCAGGCCATCGATATCCCGATGGATCTCCACATCTACCTGACGGACTCGTTTGGCGGCTACAACCGCTTCTACGAAGCCGCGGAGATGGCGCGGGTCTGTGCCCCCTGCTACTTCAAGATGGAGCCCGGGCCGGCCTGCGCCGCCGGCCCCGGCGCACTCTACAAACCCTACGTCTCTCCCCAGATGCTCGCCGACTGGGCGCGCGAGAAGGTCAAGTATTGCCAGATCCTGCACCAGATCATCCAGGATGCCAACCCCCGGCTGAAACTCTCGGCCCAGGGGCCGGAGGATCTGGCTATCCCGAAACCGTAGCGCCAGAGGCAGGAACGGACATCAGCGCGGACAACGCACGCGGATGTGCCGGGCGACGGCCATGCCCAGCGCAAGCTGGCGGTCGCCGACCTGCACCAGCACAGTCGCGTTGTACGGCTGCCGGAGGATCACCTGCACGTTGGTGCCCGGCAGCAGGCCGTTTTCCTCCAGGAAAGCCATCAGGTCGTGCTGCTCCTCGGCCTCTTCGACGATGCGCGCGATCGTCACCGTCTCCCCTTCCCCAATTTCGTCCAGGGCTGGCAGGCGCGCGGGCTCCGTCCCAGGCATCGGGTTGCCGTGGGGGCAGGCCTCCGGCTGCTCAAAGAATGTTTCCAGGCGCTCCGCCGCCTCCGGAGAGATATAGTGCTCCAGGCGACCGGCCTCCTCGTGGACGTGGTGCCACGGGAGCCCCAGGATCTCGCGCAGGAGCCACTCCGCCAGCATATGCCGTCGAACGAGCGATTGGGCCGCCTGGCGGCCGGCAGGCGTGAGGGTGACCTTCTTATGCTCGGTCCAGGAGACCAGGCCGGCGCGTTCCATCCGCCGCAGAGTGGCGCTCACCGTGGGCCGGGATACCCCTAGCCGCTCCGCCAAGCGTGCCCCGATGGCCGGCTGGCCCTCCCGTTCCATCAGGTAGATCAACCCCAAGTAGTCCTCGATGGTCGGTGTCAGCGTCTCCGACATGCCCATACCCTCACTGCCAGGGGTGTACGACGTTGTTGCCCTTGACAAATCCCCTTTGTTAGATTAAACTAACATTGCATGTAAAACTATTTTACCACAACCGCGGGTTCCTGACAAGTCGGCTGCCGGGTCCGCAGTTGGGGAGGTGGCTATGGAAGAACTGGTCGAACTGAGCCGCCTGGCTCCCAGGGAACGGGGTATCGTACACACCCTCGTCGGCGGACGCGGGTTCGTGAGCCGGCTGGCTGCTTTGGGGTTTACCGTAGGCGCCCCGGTGACCATGGTGCGCAACCACGGCCAAGGACCGGTGATCGTGCTGGTGCGGGACACTCGGATCGCGCTTGGACGCGGGGAAGCCGCCAAAGTGTTGGTGCGGCGCCGGGAGGACAACGATGGCGCGGAGGGCGAATAGCCCGCTCGCTTCCTGCGATTGTTGCACGCCGGCGAGTGCGGACAACCCGCTTCCCACCGGCACGATTACGGTGGCCCTGGCTGGACAGCCGAACGTGGGCAAGACGACCGTCTTTAACCTGCTCACCGGCCTTTCCCAACACGTGGGGAATTGGCCGGGCAAGACCGTCGAACAGAAGACCGGCTTTTATGCCTGCGACGGATGGACTATGCGCATCGTCGACCTCCCCGGAACCTACAGCCTGACGGCCAACTCGGTCGAGGAACAGGTTGCGCGCGACTTTATCATCCGGGAGCGCCCCGATGTGGTCGTGGTCATCGTGGATGCAGCTACGCTGGAACGGAACCTCTACCTCCTGGCTGAACTGCTGCACCTGCCGGCGCGGGTGATCCTGGGGCTGAATATGGTCGATGTGGCCGAGCAGCAGGGGCTGCATATCGAACCCCACGTCCTGCAGGCCGCGCTCGGCATCCCGGTGGTCCCTATGGTGGCCAGCCGCAACCAGGGGATCTGCGAACTCGTGCGCACGATCGTGGGCCTAGTGCGCGGCGAAATCCCGTATGCTCCTCGTCGCCCGGAAATCCGGGAGGATCACCAGCAAGTGCTGGCGTCGCTGGAGGAGATCGTTGGCCCCTATGTCCCTTCCCCCTACCCGGCGGACTGGGTGTCCCTGAAGCTGCTCGAAGGCGATAGCGAGATCACCCGCCTGGTCCAGGAGCGAATGCCCCAGGAAGCCTGGGAGCAGATACAAAGCATCCTCCACCGCCACGAGGATGCGGTGTTGGCTGTAGCGGGAGGGCGCTACGACTGGATCGGACGCATGGTGCGTGCCGCGGTCGCGCGACCACGCGCGGGGCACATTACCCTGACGGAACGAGTGGACCGGATCGCCACCCATCCGTTCTGGGGGCTTGTGCTGCTCGGGGCTGTCCTCGCGGTTGCCTTTTGGCTGACCTACGCCGTTGCCCTCCCGATCCAGCGGTGGCTGGGAAGCGTCGTCGTACAGGGAATCGCCGAGCAGGTAGGCCGGTGGCTGGCACCGGCCCCGGGCTGGCTCTCCGGGCTGATCATTGAGGGCATCATTGGGGGCGTTGGTTCGATGCTGACCTTTGCCCCGATCCTGACGCTGTTCTTCGCCACCATGGGCTTCCTGGAAGACGTAGGGTACATGGCGCGCGCCGCCTACGTGATGGACCGCTTCATGCACCTTCTGGGGCTTCACGGCAAGAGTTTCTTGCCCCTTTTCCTGGGCTTCGGATGCAACGTGCCGGCCGTGATGGGAACGCGCATTATCGAGGAACGGCGTGCCCGGCTGCTGACCATCCTCCTGGCCCCGCTTGTGCCCTGTCCGGCCCGCATGGCGGTGGTGGCCGTCCTGGCCCCGGCGTTCTTTGGCACCCGAGCTCCCTGGGTTTCTGGAGGCCTGGTGTTCCTGTCGTTGTTCGCCCTTGCCCTTTCCGGCGCCCTGCTCAACTGGATCCTTTTCCGGGGTGAACGGGCGGCGTTCATCATGGAGCTCCCCCTGTACCACATCCCGAACCTCCGTACAATCGGACTCCTGGTCTGGCAACGCCTGCTTGCCTTCCTGCGCAAGGCCGGCACGGTCATCCTGGCCGTTTCGATCGTCGTATGGGCCCTCTCGCACTTCCCGGGAGGTACGATCGAGGAGAGCCTCCTCGGGCGCCTGGGACGGTGGCTTTCCCCGGTGGGCGCCTGGATGGGGTTCGACTGGCGGATGATTGTGGCCTTGCTGACCTCGTTCATCGCCAAGGAGAACGCCGTGGCCACCCTGGCCGTGCTCTACGGCGCTGGCCGGGAAAGCCTCCCTGCGCTTCTGCGGGCTTCTGTCAGCCCAGCTAGCGGGTTGGCCTTCCTGGTGGCCACGATGCTCTTCATCCCGTGCGTGGCCACCTTCACCGTCATGCGCCAGGAAACCGGCTCCTGGAAGTGGACCCTCATCGGGACCGGCTTCCTGCTGCTCCTTTCCCTCGCTGCAGCCGCGCTGGTCTTTCAGTTGGCACGCCTTTTGGGAGGAGCCTGAATGCTCGAACGCCTTATGAGCCTGCTGCGGGAAGGGAAGACGCGGACCGTGCCCGAGCTGGCACGTGAGCTCGGGGTGACACCCACCCTGGTGGAGATGATGCTCGAGGAGCTGGCCAGCCGCGGCTTCCTGTACGCGCTTCAGGGATCCTGCGCCGGCCACTGCGAGGGATGTCCGCTGCAAAACGCCTGCGCGGCCGGAGGAACGCGAATCTGGAGCATCTCCTTTGCCCCACCGGATGGAGGCGAAGGCAGAACCGGGAAATGAGAGCGACCCCGGCTCTGCCTCCGCCGTCTGTCGCTACTTCGCCCGTTGTAGCCGGATGTTCAGTTCAAAGGGGGAAGGAACGGCCTTTGGGTCAGTCGAGATGCGCACGCCGTCCTCCGCGAGTGGCCGATACCCCTGGGCAGCGACGATGATGCTGTAGGTCTCGCCGCGCACGAGCGGCTTCGGGAGCTCGTAAGCCCCGTTGCGGTCGGATTTGGCCCAGGTGTACACCTCCTCGTCCGTCCATTGGAACGCATCCACCGTGATCCCCGGCTTCAGGACGATAAAGGCTGCGCCGGGAATCCCCCGCCCGGTGTCCGCATCCGCGATCGTGCCGTACACCTCCAGCCCCTGTTTGGCCGGGACCGGAGTCGGTGTGGGAGCCGCTGGACTGCCAACCAAGCAACTGGCGCTCTGCACGGGCGAGCCGCGCACCAGGAGCTCCAGCCGATACTCCCCATCGGGCAGCGCATCCTGGCTATAGATGCGAACCCAGAAATTCTTCCCACTTGCCCCGCTCGTCCAAATACCCGTGCTGTCCACTACCACTTCCCCGTCGATCGACCAGCGCCGTGTCCACTCCCAGCCGTCTTGCATCCCCTGGTAATCAAAGAAAGCGTACAGCTCAGAAATGCCGCTCGGAAAGGTTGTGCCGGGATTCAGCGGATTGTCTTGCCGGTCCTTCCCACGGGCAAAGGTGATCGGGCCGAAGACCTGGCCGGACACATTGCCGGCGACGGTGAAATCGGCCGTGGCCGCGAGTCGGGTGCCGATGTACAGCTCCAGCCGGTAGTTCCCGGCCGCAAAGCCACCAGGGCGCTCCAGAATGAGGGAGGAACGGCCGCTCCCTTGCAGGGAGGTCCCGTCCTTCGTTTCGACCGTCCGGCCGTCCTGGTACAGCCGGTACGACCAGCGCGTGCTGGCCGTCATATTCTGATAATCGAACCGCGCGATGATCTTCTTGACCCCCGTGGGGAGAAAAGATTCATTTCCGGCCTCATCTTGCGGGAGGAGGTTCAGGAAAGCCGGGGTCTTCAGCGCTGGTCCGCCTACCTTCACCGACTTGGAGGCCAGCTTCTCGCCGCCGTAGTAGAGCTGGAATTCGTAGGTGCCATCGGCGAGCGGCTCATCGCTGATGCTGATCCACCAGTTGCCCGATGGCCCGCCGCTCCAGGTGCTCGCCGGCCAGGTATCTTCGTAACGCTGGCCGTTGTACACGAGCACCGGGTGCCACGACGTGCCATCCTGGAAGTTGCTATAGTCGAAAAAGAGGTAGATCGCCTCCGTGCCCGAGGGGAACGATTCCACCACGGTCGTGGGCTGGTCGTAGGAATTAACCCCTGGCGCGAAGAAGAGGCGGCTCACCCGCGCTGGGCCAGAAGGAGCAGGCGAGGGCTGCGGGGAGGGAGTGGGCTGAGGCCCGAGTCCCCGCACGGCGGCATCAATAAGCGGCTTGGCCAGGTTCACCGGGCGCAGGGCGTTGATGAAACCGCCCATGGGCACGCAGGTATCGTGCTCGTCGATCTTGCCGTCCCCGTTCGTGTCGGCGACATAGCGGCAGTCGACGATCCGATCCGCCGCCCCAGCCCCTCCCTGCGTGGGCACGCCGATGAGCAGGCCGTTCTCGTCCACCGCTGTCCCGCCGCTGTTCCCGCCAGCGATGGTGGCATCGGTCTTGATCCAGGCGCGCCCCGTAATGCCGCGCTCCAGGGTAAAGCCGCTCACATCGCCACTGGTCAGGGTGATCGTTTCCCCGCCGATGCCTGGGTAGCCAAAGATGGTGATCGGGTCGCCGATTTCTAGTTCGTCCGAATCCCCCAGGGCCACCGTGGGAAGGTTCAAGGTTCCAACGTTCACCTGGTTCCCGTCCAGCGTATGGGTCACGCGGATGACCGCCAGGTCGAGCTGCGGATCGTACTGCACGACCTCAGCCAGGTAGGTCGGCTGGGGAGGCTGGTCGGACCGGATGGTCAGGGAAACGATCAGCACGTCCCGGTCGAACTGCGGATCGTCCCACATGGCGCGAGGAAAGGCAACGTGGCAGTTCGTGAGGATCAGCCCGTCGGGCGAGACGATCGTCCCGGAGCCACTCCATTTGGGGGTGAGCCGTTTCCCGTCGCGGTCCGCTGCCACGATCTGCACCACGGCCTTCATGATCCTTTGCCGCGTCGGGCGATCGAGGGCCTGCGCGGGAAGAACCCCCAGGACGGCGGCCAGGACCAGGAGGAGCAAGAGCAAGCCAGCCGCTCTCTGGAAATGCTTCGTCTTCATCGGAACCTCCTTGCCAGCCCGCTCTAGGGCCGAAACTGCAACGACTGTAGCAAGGCCTGGAGCTGCCTGCGGGCCCGGGAGTAGTTCGCCTCAGCCGCCGTAAGGGTAACCACATAGGCCTGATTCCCCACCAGCAGCAGGTATTCCTCCCCCAGCATGACCACCGGAACCGAGCTCAGGAAGGGGTTGTTGTTCGGCTCGACGTAGGCGAAGGTCACATGGAGGGCGGGGGCCTGGGCAGTGAGCGGCACCGTTTCCGTCAGCACCTCGAGCGGGCGATAGGCCATCCACCCACGCTCCAGCACAAGCATCTGCGCAACCGTTCCAAGCGGGTTGGACACCCCTGGTGGCACGGGCCGGCGCTCGAGCGAAAGCGTAGTGCGGAACGGCTGGGCCAGGCGGTCCTCGACCTGAAGGAGGAGAGGAGGCTGCGTCTCGACGCGCACCCATCCGGCCGGGTAGCGGACATGGATACCGTTTCCCTCGTAGGCCACGGTGCGGCCCTCGGCGAGCGCCTTGACCATCCACCCCAGAAGCAGGGCAAGCACCCACACGCCGATCACCAACCCACTGACCCACCGATCCCGCCGGTTTCTCTGGCTAGAAACTTGTCCTTCCATCAGCTTCTCCTCACCGACTCTGCAAGGCAACCAGGATGCTCCTCAGGGCTGCAGGGCCACGGACTCAGCCTGTCTCAGCAACCGACGGATCAGGTAGAAGAGCACGCCAAAGGTGATAGCAGCGACCGCAGTCCCCAGGAGGAGTCCTGGCCACGGGTTGTACCCCCCGCCTTGCAGGCCGACCCGGGTAGCCGTGACCTCGCCGCGGAAGTAGGTAAAAAGGCCGTCGAGGGTAGCCGCGAGCGCTAGTCCCAAGGGCATCCACCAGGCCGGCTCGTCCTCGAACTTGCAGCGCCCCAGGAAGTAGCCAACCACGCCCCCGAAGGACGCCAGTGCCATCGCGGTGACAGCAATCCGCAGCGCGCCGGATACCAGGTCGAGTCCACCGCTCCGAACGACATAGTCGATGTTGACCATGGTCGCATATCCCAGCCCGGCCGCGGTCGCGTAGAGGATGCCGTCCACCCGCTCGTCGAACTCCCGAGACAGGTACACGCTGTAACGGACGGCGGCATAGATGAGGAACTGCTGGACGAAACCCACGATCAGGATCGCTCCCAGGATGTGGTACAGCGGCCCGCTGGGGAACCACTCCTCCACCCGATAGAGCTCGTCTATGAGGGGCATACCGACCGCGCGCGCCAGCAGGGCCCCCAGCAGAAAGACGCCCACCACAAACGTCTTGGGCTCCGGCTCCTGGACGTCTTGCAGGTAAAAGACCACTAGCCAGAGAGCGGCGGGCACCAGGGCGAGCACGACGCCCAGGAGGACGAGGCCCACTCCCTGGGGGCGGGCAGGGACCCGGCTCGCGATCAGGGCTACCAGCGCGACAAACACCGCGAGTGCCCCGATCCCGCCCAGAGTAGCCCACCAGAGGCTGCGCCGGTTCCGCAGCACCCGGGTGTAACAAGCAGGACAGTACGAGCGGCCCCCAAGGGACCGTGATTCGCCCACGATCGGCTGCTCGCATACACTGCACCGGTTGGCAACCATGAGCACCTCCTCATCCGGTTCGATTTCCGTCGCCGTTGGTCCTCGCGCGTGCCCGCACCTCCTTCCTCCACCCGTCGCGGAATCCCCGCCACAGGGGGGCAATACACCTCCGGTTGCCGCGCAGCAGCTCCCGCACCGTCACCCAGCCGGCATAGGCCAGCATGGCCGGCCGCGGCCAACGGTAGTACCGGAGGTAAAAGGTGGGGATATGCCGCGCCAAGTGGTACCATTTCTCGGCCGACCATTCCCCGAGCGTGGAGGAAACGTGGTGGCGCACAACTGCCTTTGGGATCAGCCAGATCTCCCACCCCGCACGTCGCGCCCGCTCACACAGGTCCATATCCTCCCAGTACATGAAGTACGCGCCGTCCAGGAGCCCGATCTCCTGCAGCATCTCCCGCCGCAGCAGCATCGCGCACCCCGTGGCGTAGTCGATGCGTCGGGGTACCAGGCACGGGAAGCGGGTACTCCCATAGCCAGGCCAGGAAAACCCGGGAGGGAACCGCCGGCGGTAAGCCCCGGCAAACCAGATCCTTCGCCCATCCCCATACAGGATCAGCGGGGAGACGATCCCGGCGCGCGGTCGGGCATCGGCTGCCTCCAGAAGGACCGAAAGGGTGTCTGGCAGGAGTTCGGCATCGTTGTTCAGAAGCAGGATGTAAGGTACGGCCTGAGCCAGCGCACGCTCGATGCCCACATTCGTCCCGCCAGCGAAGCCCAGGTTTCGTTCGTTCCCCACCAGCTCGACGGTGGGAAAACGCTCACGGAGGAACTGCGCGCTCCCATCCGTAGAGCCGTTATCCACGACGATGGCGCTCCAGCCGGAGAAACGCGATGACTCCAGCGAGCGCAGGCACCGGGCCGTATCGTGGGCACGGTTCCAGTTTACAATCACAATGGCCACGCGGACCGGCGTTTCCGCTGTCACGGGTTCCTCGGGAACACGTCATAGTCCGACCCTTCGTCGCGGCATTATACCATACGGAGGGTCCGGGCGCGAGTTTCGGCGGGGGGCAAACTGTGCTATAATGCCAGGTGGTCAGCGCCTTCCGGCCGGAGCCGTCGGTTCCATCGCGTGAGCACGCTTTTCATACGGCTGCCGGAAACGAATCGGTGGTGATCGGGAAGCTTCCGGCGCAGCAAGGACGTTGGGGAATGCTGCTTGGGAATTTGCTCCAGGAACTCCCCGAGGCGGAAGTGGCCGGCGACCCGGGGGTCGGGATCGCCGGCCTCGCCTACGATTCCCGACAGGTACGGCCGGGGTACCTGTTTGTAGCCATTCGCGGTTTCCACCTGGACGGGCACGACTTTATCGCTGACGCCCTAGCGCGGGGGGCATCGGCCATCGTCGCCGAGGCCGGCCGGCCGCTCTCCGCCCTCGAGGTGCCTCTGGTGCGGGTCCCCGACCCGCGGAAAGCGCTGGCCGATCTTGCGGCCGCCTTCTACCGGCATCCGGCACGCGCGCTCCTGGTGGTCGGCGTGACCGGAACGGATGGCAAGACCACCACCTGCGCCTTCTGTGAAAGCGTCCTCCGCGCCGCCGGGCATACCACGGCGCTTTTCACCACGGTCGATTTCCAGATCGGTCCACGACGCTGGCCCAACAAGACCCGCCAGACGAGCCTGGAGGCCCTGGAGACGCAGTCCTTCCTGCGTCAGGCGGTGGATGCCGGCTGTACCGCGGCCGTGGTGGAGAGTTCCTCACACGGGCTGGCGCTGCACCGTCTCGAGCACTGCGAGTACGATGCGGCCGTGTTGACCAACGTGACCCACGAGCACCTCGACTTCCACGGGACGGTCGAGGCCTACCGGCTGGCCAAGGCACGCCTTTTCGAGATGCTCTCGGAGGCACAGAAGGAAGGCCCGGGGGGCTCCTTCTATCCCGGGCGCGGAATCGGAGTGGTCAACCTGGACGATCCCTGTGCGGCCCTATACATTGCCCGCACGCCCGGCCCGCTGTGGACCTATGGGCTGCACCACCCGGAGGCGACGGTACGGGCTCGGGAGATCGTGCCCGGAGCGGAGGGGGTATCTTTTGTCGCCGAGACGCCTGTGGGGAACTTCCCGGTGCGGCTGAGCATCCCCGGGACCTTTAACGTCTATAACGCCCTCGCGGCGCTGTGCCTGGGCCTGGCGTTGGAGATCTCCCCGGAAGCGATCGTCCGCGGCCTCGCGGAAATGCACGGGGTCACCGGGAGGATGCAGCGGGTGGACGAGGGGCAACCGTTTACGGTGTTGGTCGACTATGCCCACACGCCGGAGGCCTTCGAGACGGTCCTGGGGATGCTCCGGCCGGCCGTGAAGGGCCGTATGATCGCGGTCTTTGGAAGCGCCGGCGAGCGGGACCGCGAGAAGCGCCCAATGCAGGGGGCGATCGCCGCGCGCTACGCCGATTTCCTCATCCTCACCGATGAGGACCCCCGCTTGGAGGACCGTGAAGCCATTCTGGCCGAGATCGCTACAGGCGTCGAGCAGCTCGGCAAACGGAAAGGGCAGCATTACCTTTGTATCCCCGATCGACGCGAGGCAATCCGCGCCGCTCTGGAGGCCGCCCGTCCCGGGGACATGGTGCTCCTATTGGGCAAAGGGCACGAAGGGTGCATCTTCTACGCTGACTACGCTCTCCCTTGGGATGAGGCAGGAGTGGCGCGCGAGATCCTCCGAGAGATGGGCTTCCGGAAAGCGCCATTGCAACAATAACGGAACCCGCTCCGTCGCATCGTCAGGACGTTTGGAAAGGCCGAATCGATGGCGGAACCTGCACCCGAGATCGTGTGCCGGGCTCAGGCGGGCGACGAGGCCGCCCTAACCGAACTGGTGCTTGGCCAGCAGAACTATGTCTACAGCATCGCCATGGGGATCTTCCGCGATCCGGACGAGGCGGCGGATATTGCCCAGGAGGCCTTCCTACGCCTCTTTCAGGTGCTGCCGAGCTTTCGGGGGGAGACCCGCTTCACCACCTGGCTCTACAGACTGGTCGTGAACCTGTGCTACGACGAGCTCCGGCGACGGAAGCACCGGGCGACGCCAGCGGACGTGCGTGAGGAAGCGCTGGAACAGATTCCCGAAACGGCACCCTGGGCCGATCCAGATCTCGGAGCAGAGCGTGCGGACGCACGGGAGCAAGTCTGGCAGGCGCTGGAGCAGCTCGAGCAGCCCTACCGCGTCGTGCTGATCCTGTACTACTTCCACGATCTGAAGTACCGCGAGATCGCCGAGATCACCGGGCTACCGATCAACACTGTCAAGAGCCACATCCACCGCGGAAAAGCGCGGCTGGCCGATCTATTGGCCGGAAATGAGGGAGACGGTGCCCCGGCCCACGATGCGCACGAAGGCCGGCCCGGCGTAGAGCCGCTGTCGGGCAGGCCCCTCGCGTGGATGGCCGGCCGGCCGCGCTAGGAGGCGAGCCATGGACTGCCACCAGGTGCGACAGCAGATCCTCGAGGGAAAAGCAGGGCATTGGGCCGTGCGCCATCACTTGCGCCGCTGTGCCTCCTGTTCCGCTTTCCAAGGGCAATGGGCCCGCGCGGAGGAGATGCTGGCCGAAGCGATTCCCTTCACAGCGCCCGTTTCCCTTTCCGAACGGTTGCAAGGGATGGTGCCCCAGGCGGCTCAGCAACTGCGGGCCGCGCATCAAGAGATGCGGGGGGCCACGCGAGCAGCGGTGCGCAGGATCCTCTACGGGCTGTGCCTCTTGGCAGTTCCGGCCTCGCTTTGGGTGGGCTATATGCTGTGGAGACTGGGGCTCGAACGGATCCTTGCGCAAGCAGGGGACCCCGCCTCGCTTCTGCCGCTCCTTCCGAGTGCGATCCTCTACTGGGGCGGGCGCGGCTTCGCCGCACTGGCCCCGCTGCGCGAGGCTTTGCTCTTTGCGGCAACGATCCTCCTCCTGGGCATCGCGCTGGACCAGGTACGCCACAGTCGGCCGACACAACCGGCCTGCGGGACGCACAGGGATCGGGTTTCCTCCTAAGCGTTCCTGGACAGCCGGAAGTGCGTCCCCGGGCCTCCTGGAATCAAGGACAAGGGCGGAATCGGGGGCCAGCAGCTTCGCCGGCCCCCAGCCCTCTTCCCACAAGAAAAGTGGGAGGCCGGCTGCAGAACCGGCCTCCCACCCCTCGCTTCGGCCTCAGGCCTTTTCGACCCGGGCATACTTCTGGCGGAGCTCCTGGACCAGGGCGACGATCTTCTCCTTGTCTGGGAAACGGATGGCCTCCGCCGGACAGGCACGGGCACACCCCATGCAGTACACGACGCAATCCTCGGGACGGGCGACGATCGGGACGTCCCGTTCGTCGTCCCAATCGTATACCTTGGACGGGCAGAACTCGATACATGCCCGGCAACTCACGCACGCGTCTTCATCTACGCTCGGGTGCCAGGGCACCTCGCGCCGCGGGATGCCCTCCCAAAGTTTCTCGGCCATCTCACCCTCCTCCCCGCGTGACTCCTTCTACCGCGTCGGCGACCTTCCGGAAGGCCTCGTCCGTGGTCATGTTGCGCAAATCCAGGGGGACGATCTGCCGGTCAAAGTCTACCCCTCGATCGGCGAGCGTCTGCCGGAACATCTTGCGCTGCATCAGCGGGTCACACGCCCCCACGATGTAGCGGACGTCCGGCTTGGCATAATCCAGCCAGAAGCGGTCCCCGTCGGCCACACAGAGCTGCGGGTGAACAATGGCGTATTCCACGTCCAGTTCGTTCCGTACGCGGTTGATCAGCTGCCACAGGTTCAGCTGGGAAAATCCTGGACATTCGCCGGTGCAGATGCACATCACGAAACGGGGTTTGGCCATTTCAGTTCCCTCCTTTTCTTCTTGGGTCGCTCCAGAACGCCTCAAAGATCCCATCCCGGATGCGGCGGTGGACGTTTGACTCCCGGCCCGCGCCCGTTCAGGCAGTAGCAGCGACAGGCCGGGGAACAACAAGGCCCAAGCGAGCGGCTTTTCGCACACCAACGCCTCATCCGAACAGCTTCCCTTGGATCAACGCTGATCCCGCCCCGGGGATCTCGATCAGGACCTTTCAGCCGCCCTCCATCGCCTGGAGCAACGGAGCACGCAGGTGGTCCTGGAGGAAGGCCAGTGCCGCCTCAGCATCGCGGTCGATCAGGATGCGGTACAGCTCCTGCAGCTCTTCCTCCGTCAGTGCCACCACCAGCGCTTTCTTCATCCCCGCCTCCTGGCACAGGCTAAACCAGGGCGATCTTGCTTAAGCAGCGGTTTGTATATAGCAGCATTAATTATACAGCCCGGTTGGGACCTGTCAAGTGATCCGGGTAACGAACCGGGCTCCGCTTCAGATGAAGTGGTTGCGCGCTGACAAACGAGGCCACACCCGCTACGAAGTTCGCGCGTCAGGTAATTCCGCACCGGTGCAAGCGTGTGGCAAGCGTCCCAAAGGTCGCAGGAGGTCGTTCAGCGATGGCGCTCGCTCCCGCTGCCCAGCAGACGGAGAAAGACGTCGGAAAAATGTTCCGCGAGCCAGCCGGTTTCCCTGGGACCAGGGATTGTGATCAGGCAACTGCCTGGCCACCGCAGGAACTGGCCGAGGGCATACTCTGGTCGAACGACGGCCAGCGCAAGTCGGTAGCGCCCCTCTTGCAGCAAAGGAAGCGCGGCCGACCAACCTTCTCCCTTCTCTAGCTCCAGGGGGCCGATCTCGTCTATGACCAGCAGGTCGCACCCAGCGAGGCTCCTGAGCACCCGGTTTCCCCAGGCGATGGTAGAAGGGTCGAAAGACCACTCACCCCAGCGGACCCCACCTTCCCCTCCGCGGGTAGCCAGGAGCCGCCGCGCGCCGCTGTGCAGATCGAGGGCTTCGATCCCGATCTTTTCTCCGCGCTCTAGGCGGGCCGGGGAAAGCAGACCGGCGACGCGCCATCCGGCGTCCCGTGCCCATTCGGCCACTCGCCCGCAGAAGGTGGTCTTGCCTGCTCCCCGCCCCCCGGTAACGATCCAGCGCTCCGGCCAAAGGCCTGGCATGTTCCCTCCAACGGACCCTTCGACCCGATCACCCCATACCCGGTTCAAACAGCGTATGCCCGCCGCAGGTCATCGGCGTGTTCCCGGGCGTGCTCTAGCACCAGGAGAAACCAGGCGTACGGGAGGGTCTCTTCCTCCCACACGCCGGGGAAGGCTCGCTCCAGGTCGGCCTGGCCCATCCCCTCCAGCACCTCCAGGAGAGCCTGGTGCACGCCTTGAAAGTCCGCCCAGACTGTTTCCCAGGGTTGATTCCGGCGGGCCAGGGCGTAAGTCCGGTTCCATGCTTCTTCGTCCGGAACGTATTCCACCTGAGGGGGCCGGCCAGCGGCCATGTCGCGCAGGCCGGCCAGCAGATAGGCTTCCCAATCGGCGATATGGCCGAGGACGTCCTGGAGCGTCCAGACCCCGCAGACCGGCCGGGAGGCCTGTTCTTCCGGGGAAACCAGTTCCGCAGCGGCGAGGAGTTCCTCCCGTCCGGCGGCCAGAGAGGCGGACAAAAGTGCCTTGGATCCGCTTTTCACTCTGAGGTGCGCCTTTCTCCATTCGGCCAGCGCGGCCGCATGCTCATCCTCGTGCCGGCGATATACCTTCAGCCAGCCGGGAAAATCCCACTCTCCCCCTCCCAACGGCCGCCGGCGGAAAAACTCCTCCTCGGGCAACCGCTTCAGCTGCCCTACCCAGGCCGCCCGTGCCTCCTGGAGTTCGGCCAGGACTTCTTCCAGAGGTCGATTCCGCCAAGCC
The DNA here is from genome assembly GCA_034436115.1 of Chloroflexia bacterium. Classification (GTDB taxonomy): domain Bacteria; phylum Chloroflexota; class Chloroflexia; order DTKN01; family DTKN01; genus DAOTVY01. Next base: position 33,060 of record DAOTVY010000054.1, read on the forward strand.
GCCACGGCAAGGGCATTGAAGGCGTCCTCGTCGCCCGCAGCCGAGAGGTCCGGTTCCTCCCCTTTCGCCATCCGGCCGGTCTGCTCACAGGCCCAGCGGTCCCAGGCCGCAACATGGGCCAGTACGTCCTTGGCCGTCCACTCCCCGACGGCGGCCGTCCCGATGAGCGTCTCCTCGTCCAGCCCCAGCAGCGTTTCCAGCAACCGGCTTCGCGCCGCCGCCAGATGGGCCAGCAGACGGCGGCGTTGCAGGGACAGGACTTCCCGAATTTCCTCCGTGTGCTCTCGCTCATGCTCCAGGAAACGACGCAAGGCCTTGCGGGCCGTCCAGGGTTCCTCAGGGTGCTCGGTCCAATGGGTCGGATAGAACAGCCCGGCACGTTCCTCTTCGCCGAGCCGGCGGAGGCACGCGACGGCGGTGCGGCGTTCCATCTCCAGAAACTCGAAGAGGGGTAGGGTTTCATCGGACTCCCATTCCAGTGGCAGGCGCTCCGGTGGGAGAAGGCGGGAGACGTACCATTTCTCAGCGTTGCCGATGTGCCGGAGAATCTGCCGAATCGTGCGGGATTGGGGGAAGGCCCGATAGTCCAGCGCCTCATCGGGCAGGTCGCCGGCCAGCGCCAGGAGGTCGGCCCGGCTGTATGCCATCAGGCGAAGGTAGCGCTCTACTTCCTGTGGGGTGATGGGACAACGATCAGGCGGGAAAAGGGCGGCGGCATCCCCCGAGGAAAAGGGGCCGAAGCCCGTGCTTTCCCCCGCGACCTCGACGGATACTTCCTCCTCCGCCGGGGCCGGCTCGCCGTGCCGGCGCAGCCAGGCCAGATAGCCACGGATGGCTTCGGGCAGTCGTCGAATCGCCTCTTCCCGGGTGGGTGCTCGAACGACGCAGCCAGGCAGGTCGACCACGTGGGCCATCGTCAGCCCGTCCGGAGCAACCTCCAGGTAAACAGCGTAGGCCATGCTTTCTCCTCCCCAACCACCCCCGCCGCCGGGTAGGTCTTAACCGCGTCGCCTCTCCATCCGTCCCTGCCGGCCGGCGATCTCCGCCAGAGTAGCGCTTTCCTCTTCTTCGATTCCGCAGGCGATTTCGGCCACCCTGGCCAGATGCTCCAGGTCCATCTCTCGCAACGCCATCAGCCGGCTGGCCTCCGGGTTCCCCCCACCATGCAGGGCAAAGGCGCTCCAGTTCGAGCCACGCGTCAGGCTCTCGATCAGGCGCACCAGGCGCAAACGGTCCTCGGCCGTGGCCCCCTCCACGGCCGGCCGAAACAGGCGCTCAATCCGTGGGCCGAGTTCGGGGTGGTGCAGATCGGCTGCGGCCGGCGCCGTCTCCCCCCACCCGGTGGCGATCTCCCGGGCATAGCGCACCGCCTCAAAGGGCAACCGGGTAGCCTGGTATTTGCAGGTGTGGGCCAGCAGGGCATCGGGAATCCAGGCGCCGCTCGGATGGCTGTGGCCCTCCTGCCCAGCGGCGAGCGAAAGGGCGTAGAGCGTCTCGGCGCCCATCCCCATCTCAGCGATCTTTTCCCGCACATGGCCGGCCCGTTCCACGCCGATATACCGCGCTGCCAGCCAGGCGGCTCCGGTCAGGAGCGTCATCCCTCCCGCCTTGCAGGCCCCGGCCGTCAGGCGGTGCACAGCCGTGAAATAGTCCACCAGCCGGCCGCTGTATTCCCATTCTCCGGCCAGGAAAACCCGTTCCCAAGGAACGAAGACGTCCTCGAAGAGGATGAGCGCCTGGTGATCGCCGAAACGCCGCCCGGCGTCCAAGTCTTCCTCAGGGCTGCCACAACGGGCATCGTGCGGCTGGCGGCCCAGCACAAAGGTCAACCCCGGGGCATCCGTGGGAACGGCACAGGCCACCGCACAGGACCGGTCTGCTTCCTCCACCGTCGCCGTGGGCAACACCAGCATCTCATGGGCCAGGAGCACCCCGGTCTGATTGACCTTGGCCCCGCGCAGGACGATGCCGTCTTCCCGCTGCGCGACGATGTGCAGGTAGACATCGGGTTCGGACTGCTCGTGCGGCTTCAGCCGGCGGTCGCCCTTGGGGTCGGTCAGGGCGGCGGTGACCGTCAGGTCTTCCCGTTGCACATAGGCCAGCCACTCCCGGAAACGGCGGTGGACGGGCACGCCGCGCTCGGCCTCCAACTCATAGGTCAGCGGGAAGAGAGCGGCAATGGCCTCGGAACCCGTGCAGCGGTGGGTACACGCGCCCAGGACCTGGCCCAGAGCGCGGGCCAGCCGGGTCTTTTGCCAGGCGTGCTCCCGGCTGAGCAAGGGGCTCAGGTAAAAATGGATGCGCCCACCGGTCAGGGGGGATTCGGTCGTCAGCAGGTCCTGCCAGGCCGGGTCCTGGGCCAGCTCATAGACTTTGCACACAGTGGCCAGCGAGCGGGCCAGCGCCGGATGAGCGGTGGGGTCAGCGATACGCTTACCACGGAACCAGATGGACAACGGTCGGCGCGCACGCAGGCTGGAGAGGTACTCGGAGACGCTCTTCATCCTTCCCTCCTCGGTATACAGAAGAAACCATCCGCCGGCCGGCCAGACCAGCTAGCCGGCGGAAGGCCTCTTCCCTACGATCGGTCCTCATAGTCCGGCAGCGATCGCCAGGGCGCTTCCCAGCCAGGCGCAGGCCACGATGAGGGCAGAAGCAGCGTAATAGAGCGCCGGGTGCGCCTTCCAGCGGGGAAGGCGTTCCCGAACCCATTGCCCGATGCGGAAGCCCACCGGCACCAGAAGCCCGGAGAAGGCCGCCCACAGCAGCCCCTCCACCGCCAGGAAGCGCACCAGGCCGGCCGGGGAGTCGAAGGAAAGCA
>DAOTVY010000055.1:0-22695 GCA_034436115.1 Chloroflexia bacterium
CCGGGTGCCCGCCGTTTCGGGGCAGGATGGCCGGGATCCAGCGGTCGGAGCGGGAAAGTGGGACGGCGTTGACTGGCTTGCCAGTGCAGGCCCGGCACAGACGCAGATCCCTACTTCTTCCGTAGGGTCGTCCGCGAAACGCGCGCCCATTGTAGCCCGAATTTGCACCCGTTGCTTGTTCCACTTGCTTTCGGGCTTTGACCGTGCTATACTGCAGGCGCGTGTGCGGTTCGCTTGTCCTCTTGCCCGGATGATCCCCTTGGCTTGGCCCCCGTTCCGGGAAGAGAGGAGCATCTGGTACTCCGGGAGGCTTGCGATGTCGGCCCTGATCCGTGTGGTGCTTTCGGCTTCTTCTGCCTTGCTCCAGCCCGGCGAAAAGGCCGACGTGACCCTGACGATCCAGAACTTTAGCGAAATCGTGGATCGCTACAAGATCACCGTTGAGGGAATCGAGCCCAAGTGGGTTACCCTATCACGTTCCGAGATCTCCCTCTTTCCTAAGGACCAGGACCAGGTGCGGTTGACGATTCAGCCACCGGCTACGGCGGAGGCACGCGCGGGAACGTACGATTTGCGTATCCAGGTGACCTCTCAGGAAAACCCTGCGGAGCGGACGACGGAAGCGTTTGCCCTGACCATTGCCCCCCAGGCCACGCTGGATCTCCTCCTGCGTCCGCAGAAGCAGAGCGGCATGACGGCAGGTGTGTATACCGTCCAGTTGAGCAATAGCGGGAACACCGATCTCACCGTGCAGTTGACGGCGTCCGATCCCGAGGAAGGCTGTTCCTACACCTTCCATCCGCCGCAGCTTGTCCTGCCGGCCGGCCAGACGGGCAGTGCACAGCTCGCCGTGCAACCGAAGGCTCCTCCCTCAGGCAGGATATCGAAGACCTATACCTTCACGGTCACCGCCCGGCCGCTGGAAAGCCCCAAGCAAGTGCGACAAGTCCAGGGACAGTGGGAACATTTGATCCCGAAGAGACGGCCCGTCTGGCCGTTCGTGGTAGCTGGCCTGGCGGTCCTGGTCGCGATCGCCGGGTTGATGTTGGCACGCTCGCTGCCAAAGGCCAGGCCCACCCCGACCCCGCTTGCCGTCCAGCCCTCCGAGCCAAGGCCTACTCCTCTTCCAACCACGGCCGTACCCACCCCCGTACCCCCAACAGCAACACCGACAACGGACCTCTCGGGCACCGACAGCGACGGCGATGGCCTGACGCTGGCACAGGAGAACGCGCTCCATACGGATCCCAACAACCCGGACACGGACGGAGACGGCATCCCCGACGGCGCGGACCCGAATCCTCTGGTCCCTGAGCCGCCGGCCGATACCACGCCGCCGCAGGTGCAGATCAGTGCCAGCCCCGCCAGCCCTACGAGCAGCGACCCAGTCGTGTTTACTGCCAGCGCGTCCGATGACGTGGCGCTCCAGCGGATCGAGATCGTGGTGAACGGAACCACCGTGGCGACCTGTTATGCTTCGCCTTGTAGCTACAACGGCGGGCCTTATCCGGCGGGCACGGTGGAGTATGGGGCCAATGCCTTCGACCAGGCCGGCAACCGCGGATGGACCGGAAACCAGACGCTTTCGGTCACCGCCGCGGTCCCGAACCCGATCACCTTCGAGCGCTTCCCCGACGGGGCGCCCATCCTGCACACGACGCTCCTGAACGGCGAGGAATTCGCCGCCTGGGGACTGCACATCCGCGCGGCTCCTGAGGGTACCTACTGCGCGGATGCTGTGCCCGTCATCCGGGTGGACGCCAAGGGCACGTACCTCTCTACGGGAAGGCCAAGCGACCTCAACGCCTGTGCCACAGTGCCGCTGCGCATCCGCCTGGATACCCCGGCCCGCGGGGTCACGGTCCGCTTCATGGGCGCGCACGTGGACTATCGGTTGCGCGCGTTCGATGAGGGGGGCAACCTGCTCGGGGAGGCGACCCAGACAGGCGAACTGAACGCCATCCGGGAAGTCTCGTACAACGCCGGTGCGTCGACGATCGTTTCCTTCACCTTCGGCTACCAGACCGCTCTGACCCAGGTCTTTGAGATCTCGCTGTGGCGCCTGATCTTCATCCCGATCCCGATAACCCCCATATTGCCCATGCCGGTTGTACCCGCATCCCCCTGAGGGCGCAAGCCGTCCGAGCTCGCGACGCGGGGTGGGCCGAACGCCCACCCCGCTCAAGTTTGCACCGTTGTAGGGCCAGGAAGAGCCCCGCTCGCCAGCGGGCTATGCCTCGATCGGCCTTTCCACATAGGCCAGCGACTGGTGACGGAAGTAGGTGTCGTAGAGCTCGGCATAGTGGCCGCCGCGGGCCAGCAGCGACTCGTGGGTGCCCTCCTCGAGGATCCTTCCCTGTTCCAGCACGATGATCCGGTCGGCCCGCTTGACGGTGGAAAGCCGGTGGGCGATCAGGATCGCCGTGCGATCGCGCATCAGAGCCTCCAGCCCCTCCTGGATTTGGGCCTCGGTGAACGGATCGACGCTCGCCGTCGCTTCGTCCAGCAAGAAGATCGCCGGGTCCTTCAGCAATACGCGCGCCAGGGCGACCAGCTGCCGCTGGCCCATGGAGAGGTTGGCGCCCCGTTCCCCCACATCGGTGTCCAGCCCAAGGGGCAGGTCGTCCAGCCACTCGCCGTGGCTGATCTGACGCGCGGCAGCCAGCACTTCCTCATCCGTAGCGCCTGGTTTGCCGTAGCGGATGTTCTCCCGCACCGTGCCCGAGAAAAGGAAAGGCTCCTGGGGCACAAAGCCGATCTGTGCCCGATACGCGTCCAGGTCGAGGCGCCGGATGTCCCGTCCGTCAATGCGCAGTTCGCCGGCCTGGAACTCGTAAAAGCGCGCGATCAGCCGGGCGATGCTGCTCTTGCCCGCGCCCGTGTGGCCGACGATGGCCACCGTCTCTTTGGGACGGATCTCGAGCGTCAGCCCGGGCAGGACGACCTCCCCGTCGCTATAGGCAAAGACCAGGTCCCGGAACTCGATGTGCCCCTCCAGGCGAGGAACAGGTTCGTTCGCCTCCTGGATGACTTTTGGCTGAGCATCGATCAGGGCAAAGACGCGCTCCGCGGCCGAAAGGCCGTCCTGGAACTGGCTCCAGAAAGAGGCGATGCTGTGCATCGGCCACCAGAAGTAGCCGACGGACTGCATGAAGAGGTACCACGTGCCCGGGCTGATCGCGCCGTTGCGGACCGCAAGACCTCCGGCGTAGACCAGGGTTGCCGTGCCCAGGCCAGAAGCCATCCCGACCACGGGAAAGATCGTGTTCAGCGTGAGGCCCCGCCGGAGGCCGACGTGGTAGGCCTGCCGGTTGTTGGTGGCGAAGGTGTTGTAGATCGCCTGTTCCTGCCGGAAAGCCTTTGCGACCATGATGCCGCTGATCGACTCCTGGATCTGCGCGTTGATCTTGGCGGTCACCCGGCGGGCATGCTGGGTGACTTCCCGGGCGATGCGCCGGAAGCGCAAGGCCAGCCAGGCGGCCACCGGCGCCATCGCGACAAGGAGCAGCGTGAGCCAGACGTGGAGGCGAACGAGCCAGATGAAGAGCACGAGCACCAACAGCACCTGCCCGATCAGTTCCATCGTAAGCGATACCACATCCGAGAAATCCTGGGTGTCCGAAGTAACGCGGCTGACGATCTTGCCCGAGGGGTGTTCATCGAAGAAAGAAAGGTCGTGTCCCACCGTCGCTCGGAAGACGTCCGCTCGCAGGTCCAGTACCACGTTCCCGATCACCCGCGCGGACATGAGCTGCCGGCCGTAGTTGAGCGCCCAGCCGGCCACCCCAAACAGCAGGATGCCACCCACGAGGAGTGGGATCGCGCCCTGGGAATGCGTCCGCTGCACCAGGTCCAGCCCATACGAGATCAAGATGGGGCCCGCCGACCCGCCCGCGGAGTAGAGCAAGAGCAGGCTGGCCACCAGGATCATCTCGCGCAGGTAGGGCCGGAAATAGTGCAGGATGCGGCGCACCAGTTCCCGGTCGCTGTAACTGCGGTCGTAGGCTTCGCTTTCCAGGCCGTCCAGGATGAATCCCATACCGATCCCTCAGTCGTAGCGGGCAAAGATCCGGCGATACTCCGGGCAACGCTCCATGAGTTCCGCGTGCGTCCCCTGGTCGACGAGTCGGCCCCGCCGCAGCACCAAGATCCAATCCGCCCAACGGATCTGGCTCAGCCGGTGGGTGATCAGGAAGGTGGTACGCTGACGGCTGATGCGCCGCATCGCGCGTTGGATGAGGTCCTCGGTCGCGCTGTCGATAGCGCTCGTGCTGTCGTCGAGGATCAGGATGCGCGGATCGGTGAGGAAGGCTCGTGCGATGGCGATGCGCTGCCGCTGCCCCCCCGAGAGGGTGACGCCGCGCTCGCCCACCTCGGTCGCGTACCCCTCCGGGAAGCGCAGGATGAACTCCTCCGCCTGCGCATCCCGCGCCGCTTTCTCGATCGCTTCCCGCGTGGCTTCGGGGCAGCCGAAGGCGATGTTCTCGGCGATCGTGCGCGAGAAAAGGAAAACGTCCTGCTCGATTGCGGAGATCTGCGAGCGCAGCGCCTGCAGGTTCCAGTCCCGCACATCGATGCCGTCGATCAAGACGCGGCCGCTTGTGGCATCGAAGATGCGGTTGATCAGGCGTGTCAGGGTTGTCTTGCCGGAGCCCGTTTCCCCCACGATCGCGACCGTCTGTCCGGGCCGGACGTGAAAGGAGATATCCTGAAGCACGGGCTTGCCGTTGTATTGGAACCAGACGTGTTCGAAAGCGACCTCCCCGCGGATGGGCCGGGAAACTCCGGCCGGGTTCTCGTCCAGTTCCGTTTCCGTGTTGATCGTCTCCAAGATACGTCGGGCGCTGGCCACGCCGAGCTGTACCAGGTTGAAGGTAAACAGGGAAATGTAGGTGGGGAAGCGCAGCGCGCCCATCAAGCCCATGAAGGCGACCACCTGCCCCAGGGAGATGCGGCCGGCCTGCCAGGTGAGCAAGCCGTGGAGCAGCGCTCCGGCCCAGGCCAGGCTGAAGACCAACGCAGGCAAGTACCGCGCCTGGATCGCTCCCTGCTGGATGTAGAGGTCCCGGTAGCGCCTCGCGTTCTGCACGAATTTGTCCCACTCGTAGTGCTGTCGGACGTTGGACTGGACCACCTCGATCCCGGAGATCGCCTCTGCCAGGCCGGCGTTCATCGTGCCGAACTGCTCCCGCAGCGCCAGGCTGACCGGGTTGAGCCTTCGGTTATAGTCGATGAGCGTTCCGGCGAGGGCAAGGAGGAAACACCCCGGAACCAGGAGGAGGGCGGGATCGATGCGGGCGATCAAGAGGGTGGGCATCACGGTACCAAAGGCGGAGTCGATGATCAACATCAGGCCCGGGCTGAACATCAGGTTGAGCATGTGTACGTCGTTGGTGACCCGGGCCATGATGTCGCCGATCCGCTGGCGGCCATGGAAGGTCTGGCTCTTCCCGAGCAAACTGAGGTACAACTCGTCTCGCGCATCCCGTTCGATGAGTTGGGCCAGGAATTCGATGGCGTAGTTCCGCCCGAGCCCGCTCAATCCCTGGCCAATGGCCAGGCCCAGCACGCTGAAGGCCAACCCGAGGAGCGCGCGCACCGGCCACCCGGTGCCATTGATCAGATCGAAGGCTTTCCCGACCATGACCTGGATATTGCTGTAGCAATAGTTGTTGATCAGCGTTACCACGAGCGCGATGACCGGGATGTAAGGATAGCGGGCCACGTGGGAAACGATCCAGCGCACCGGGCCTCTGCGGTCGTAAGGATATTCCTTCTCCAGGTGGAATTCGCGCTTGCCCTGGGTCAATCCCCGTCCGGGCGCGCGCGGTTTGTGGCGATCCAAAGTGCTCCTCCGGAAGCAACGGCGACAAACGGCCCGGCGTGGCTCCCCGCACACCGCGGCACCCGCCGGGCACCGGAATTGTAGCACAGGGCTCGGGAGCGGTCAAAAGCCCGGGCTGTCGTACTATCCCTGGCTCGCCAGCCCGCCCGTGATCTCGCCCCCGTCGATGACGAAGAACTGCCCGGTGATGAAAGCGGCATCGTCGGAGGCGAGGAATGCAAAGAGCGCAGCTACCTCCTCGGGTCGGCCGACCCTCCCGAGCGGTACCTTCCCTTCGAACTCCCGCAGCATTTCCGGGGTATACTCTGCCTGCTGCATCGGCGTCAGGATGAACCCCGGACAGATCGCGTTGACCCGCACCGTGGGGGCGAGCTCGAGCGCCATCGAGCGCGTGAGCTCGATCACACCCGCCTTGGAGGCGTTATAGTGCGCGTAATTCGGGTATCCCATCAGCCCGTTGGTGGAGCCCATGTTCAGGATCACCCCGCCGCCTCCGGCCAACATGCGCCGGGCGGCCTGCTGGGCGACGAAAAAGACGCCGTTCAGGTTCACTTCGATCACTTGGCGCCACTCTTCTGCCGAGATTTCCATAAAGGGTCGGCGGATGCTGATTCCGGCATTGTTGATCAACACGTCCAGCCCGCCCCACAGTCCGTCCAGTTCGCTAAAGGCGCGCCACACGGCTTGAGGGTCGGAGACATCGGCCCTGAGGGTGCCGTCCAGCCCCGGGAGCGCTGCCTTTATCCGCTGGAGCCCTTCCGTGTCGCGGTCCAGGATCACCACGCGCGACCCCTCCTCCAGGAAGCGTGCGGCGGTCGCCGCGCCGATTCCCCGGGCTCCGCCCGTCACCAGGACCCGTTTCCCTGCCAGTCCGCGCATCTCTTCCCTCCTAGTCTGCTGACGCGCCACCGTCCACCGCCAGCACTGCCCCGGTCACGAACGAGGCAGCGTCGCTGGCGAGGAAGAGCACCGCCCGTGCGATCTCCTGCGGATGAGCGATCCTCCGCAACGGCCGATCGGCCGCCTCGGCCAGGAAACGTTCTTCCTCCTCGCCTAGCTGGCGCGCCTCGTTCCGCAGCATCTGCGTGTCCGTATCACCGGGGCAGATGCAGTTGACCCGGATGTTCTGCGCACCGTGGTCGATGGCCATGGCGCGCGTCAGGTTCACCAGGGCCCCCTTGGAGGCACAGTAGGACGCTGCCCGCGGCCCCCCGACCAGGCCCCACCCGGAGGCGTTGTGGATGATCGATCCTCCCCCAGCCTGGACCATATAGGGGATGGCGTACTTGGACAAGAGAAAGGCGGAGCGGAGGTTGACTGCGATGACCCGGTCCCACTCCTCCTCGGTCGTTTCCACGACCGTCGCGCGGCGGATGATGCCGGCGTTGTTGAACAGGATGTCCAGCCCGCCGAAGGCGCGCACGGTTTCTTCCACCGCTCGCCGGCAATCCTCTGCCCGACTCACATCACCCAGGATGAACAGCCCCCGGCCGCCGCCCTGGTGGATTTCTCGTTCGACTTCCTTTCCTCGCGCCCCGTCCAGATCCACGATGGCCACGGCAGCTCCTTCCTGGGCAAAAAGCAGGGCGGTTGCCCTTCCGATGCCCGAGGCCCCGCCGCTGATCAGGGCGCGCTTGCCATCCAAAGCTCCCATATGTTTCCTCCTTGTTCGGAATCCGTCAACACGAAACCCGGTAGATCGTACGTTCCCGATAGCCAGTGATCACACGGTAGTAGCCGCATAGCCAGAGGTCGACCTCGCTGTCCCCGGTATCCACCAGGAGCGGCCGGCCGCCGAGCGCCTGCAGTTTCTGCGCGGTGCTGACCACGAGGATGTTCTCGCGCCCGAGGCGACGCAACACGGCCGGGCTGATGGGCTGGTTTCCCCGGCCGAACAGGTACCCCTGCCCGCCGACGGGCGTCACGATGACCCGGGCCGGCCCTTCTTCGAGCAAGCATAGGAGATGGGCCTCGTTCACATCGAGCGCGACCACCTCTCGATCGCGGATGACATCCACTCCAAGCAGCGTTTTCGGGAGCCCCAGGTGGGACGCGATGGCCCGGGTGGTCGTCCCGGGGCCCAGGATGTAGGCGACACCTCCCTCCATCTCTTCCGCCACGTCGGCGGCGATCGCTCGCATCGCCTCGCGTTCGCCGGGGCTGCTGGGCGCCTTCAGGCCCTGCACCAGGGGGCGCTCGAACGGGATGCGGAGGTATCCGTAGAGCCGCGCGCGCACCTCTCCTCGGCGGAGCGCCTCCTCGTCGATGTCCATCACCTCCGCCTCACGGAGGCCAGCTTTCTCCCGCAGGAAGAGCAGAGCCAATTCCCCGGCGCTCTCCGGACGTGTGCCGAACACCGCGGAGTGCATCTTGACCCCCGTCGGGATGCCAAGGACGGGAAGTCCTTCCCCCACGGCATCGTAGATATCCCGGGCGGTGCCGTCCCCGCCGGCAAAGAGGAGCAGCGCGACACCCTGGGCCATCATCTCCCGGGCAGCACGTTGCGTGTCGGCCGCCGTGGTCTTGCCGGAAGCGATTTCCCCAATCACGATCGGCTCGAACCCGCAGGCCCGTGCGACCGCCTCGCCCATCTCCATCGGATAGGTGAACAGCTCGAACTCGCCGGCGGCCGGCCGCAGGCGTTCCAGCGCCTGCGCGGCGCGCGTCGGCGCCGGTGCGACCGCGCCAAGCGCGCGCGCCCGCTGCTGGACCTCCTCCCCGTCGCTCCCCTTCAGCCCGACGCGGCCTCCCAGCCCGGCTACTGGGTTCACGATGAGGCCTAGGCGCTTCACGACGCGTTTTCCTCCGGACGTTGCGCCTCGGCGACCTTGCGCCGGTAGGCCCGCCAGGTCATTGCCCACCGGGCTGGATCATCCAGCGGGCTGTGGTCGATGCGGTGGATGGTGCTGTTGTGCGGTGCGGTGTGGAGCTTTTCGGGGTCCTCGCGGGCCTCCTGCGCCACGTACGCCAGGATGGCCGCATACTCGTCCAGTTCCTCCTTGGAATAGGATTCGGTGGGCTCCAAGGTGCAGGGTTCGGGCACGATCCAGGGGTGGTGGCTTGTCCAGTAGTGGACCCCGAAATCGGCCGCACGCAGTCCGATCTCTTCCGAATGGACCCCGGTCTCCTCGTAAAGCGCCTGCCAGCTGTAGCGCACCTGCTCGATGCGCCGTTTGCCCTTCGCATAGGGAGCGCTCACGCCTGGGATTTGAAGCACTTTCTGCATCAGGTAGTTGTTGTTCAGCACCGCGATCTCGGCGACCTCCCGCAGCCCTTCCGCGCCCAGGCTCATGGCCCAGGCGTACGCCCGCACGATCACCGGCACTACGCCATACCACGGAGCCACCTTGCCGATGCTGTCCGGCCGGTCGTAGTCCAGGTAATAGCGCTGCCCATCGAAGGAGACCAGCGGCACAGGGAGGAAGCGCTCCAACTCTTTGGTGACACCGGTCGCCCCGCCTCCGGGACCCCCGCACCCGTGAGGCGAAGAGAAGGTCTTGTGCAGGTTAAAGTGGCACATGTCAAAACCAGCTTCCCGGGCGCGGGTAACCCCCAGGGTCCCGTTGGCGTTTGCCTGGTCGTAGGCGCAGAGACCTCCCGCCTCGTGGACGACGCGCACGAACTCGGCAATGCGCGGGTTAAAGATGCCAGTATCCTCGGGGTTAGTGATCATCAGGCCGGCAGTGCGATCCGAAACAGCGGCTTTCAGCGCCTCCAGGTCTGGGTAGCCGTCTTCGTCCGGGTAGAGGGTGATCACCTTGAAACCAGCGGTTCGCGCGCAGGCGGCATCCGAGGGGTGGGAGAAAATCGTGGTGATGATCTCGTCGCGCTGTTCGCCTTCTCCCCGCGAAGCATGGTAAGCGCGGATCATCGAAGCCATCGTGTAGATGGCCGCCGAGCCGGCGCGCGGCTGAAAGCTGAAACGGTCCATCCCGGAGATCTCTTTCATGATCTGTTCGAAGCGGTAGAGGATCTCCAGGATGCCCTGCACGGTGCTCTCGTCCTGCAGGGGGTGGAGCTCGGTCACTTTGGGCGAGCGCGCCAGCGCCTCGTGGACCTTCGGGCTGTATTTCATCGTGCAGGTCCCCTGCCCAACGTCGATGTTCAGGTCGGTGCCCAGCGTCTCCTGCGCAAGGCGGAAGTAATGCCGCACGACCTGCGGCTGAGAGAGCTCAGGCAGTGCAGGGGGCTCACGGCGTCGCATCCCTGCGGGCAATGTGGCCAGGATGTCCCCCACTTCGGCGCGGATTTCGGGTTCGACCTGGGGGACGAGGATCCCGCGCTGTCCAGGGCGGCTCAGCTCGAACAGGATTGGCTCGTCCCACCGGGCCTGGTGGAAGCGGCGCAGCCGGGGCTTTCCGTCGACATACCGATGGCGGGTGATGTCCTCGCTCATGCTTGCAGAACCTCCTTGAGCGCTTCGACCAGGCGGAGGATATCTCCCTGGGTGTGCACCTCGGTCACGCAGTACAGGGCGCTTTGCCCCAGTTCGGGGAACTCACGGCTGAGGTCCTTTCCTCCGAAGATGCCACGCGCGAGCAGTCCCTGGTTGATCTCGGAGACGGTCTTGCCCGTGCCGCTGAAATCGACCACGAACTCTCGAAAGTGGGCAGAGCGGAAAACAGGTGCGCGGACCCCCGGCAGCCGATCCAACATCCGCGCGGCGTAGCAAGCGCGGGCCATGATCGTCTCGCCGACCTTCATCATCCCCTGGGGCCCCATCAGGGCCAGGTAGACGCCGGCGGTGATCCCCCACAGCGCTGCTGCTGTCCCCACCCACTCTTTCCCCTCCTCGCGGCGGGCGAAAGAGGTGCGCTCGTAGGCGACATCCCCAAAGCCGTACTCCCCAGGCACCATCGTCGGAGCGATGCCGAACAGGCGGGAAGGGTACTCCATCACGAAGCGCTCCTCATCCCGGGTGGCAATAAAGCCACCGTGACCCCCGCCGTATTGCATATGGATCCCGAGCGACTGGATGTCGCCGCAGACGATGTCGGCTCCATAGTCGGCCGGCGGGGTCAGGATGCCCAGGGAGATCGGGTCGGTGGATACGACGCAAAGCGCGCCACACTCGTGGGCCATCGCGGCGATCTCGCCCCCGTGGCCCTCGACGACCCCGAAGTAGGAAGGGTTCTCGAAGTAAACCGCCGCGGTCCTTTCCGAGAGCCGTGCGCGCAACGCCTCTCGATCGAGTTCGCCTGTCTCCGGGTCGTAGCCGATCAGCGCGATCTCCAGGTCTGGCTTGACGTAGTCACGGATCTTTGAGAGCTTGTCCGGGGAAAGGGCGCGCGGGAGCACGATCTCGCGGCGGCGTGTGATCCGCGCAGCCATCGAGAGCGCGGTTGCCGCGGCCTGGTACCCGTCGTAAGTGGGCACGTTCACGACGTCCATGCGGAGCAATTCGCCCATCATGCTGGTGTACTCGAAAAGCGCCTGGAATCGGCCGTGGTCGTCGTACGGTTCGCCCGCGTAGGCGGTGAGGAACTCCCCTCGGGCGTTCACTTCGTCGCAAACCGCGGGGACATAGTGCTGGTAGCATCCGGCCCCCAGGAAGTTCAGGTACTCCTGGCAGGTGCGGTTTTTCTGGAGCAGCCCTTCTACATGCCGCCGCAAGTCATACTCGGACAGGAGAGGAGGTGGAAGGTCGAGCGGGCGTTTCAGCCGGAGCGCTTCGGGGATGTCGGCATAGAACTCCTCCATGCTTTCCGCCCCGAGCTCCCGTAGCATCTGCTCTTTGACCTCAGGAACCGAGTTGGGGATGTACGGATAGACGACGGGCTTTTTCCGCATCGCTTTCCTCGCTTTCTCTAGCCTGGACCCGTAGACCTCTTTTCCTTCGGACAAGCCAGCCTTCACGGGCACCGGGCCGTCGGTGGCAGTACCCGGAAGAACGTCCAGCTATCGGGCAGCCAAGATCGCCGCTGCACGAAATGCGCGGTAGGCTTCGATGAGGTCCGGTAGGGTGAGCTCCACCACCCGTGCGGACGTGCGGCGCGACCCGGGGAGAAGCGCAGCCATCTCGGCCATTTGCACCTCGGTCCACTCGATCTCCAAGGTGACCGGAGGTTCGATCTGGAACGGCCGAGGGCCCTGCCCGGCTATGAAGCGCATGACAGCGCGCTGTGCCGCTTCCTGGATCTCCCGTTGGCTCGCTTCGGGCGGCAGACACTCCGCGGACATCCGTCCCCGCGCGCGCTTGACGATCGCGGTCTCGATCGCTCCGAGGAGCTCCCTTGCTTCGGCGCAAACCGCCTGGTCTCCGGAAACCATGAGCACGGGCACCCCAAAGTGGCCGCACACAGCCGCGTTCAGGCCTGTTTCACCGAGCAGGCGCCCGTTCAGCCGCAGGCCGGCCACTTTCCCCGACCAGGTGTGCGAGAGGATGGCATCCGCAGCCCCGGCGCGCGCGTGATACCCCACGAACAGGGCAGCATCCACGCCCTCCGCCAGGCCCTCGACCATGGAAAGGGGCCGGGGAGAGCCCGTGTTCAGTCGCGCCCGAGGATCCAGCTCTTCGATCAGGATGTTGCGGTTGTTGCCGTGTCCGTCTGCCACAACCACTTCCGTCGCGCCGCCCTGGAATGCTCCTCGGATGGCGGCGTTGACGTCTCCGGTCATGAGCCGGCGGAAACGAGCGTACTCCGGGTGACTCTCCTCCGTCTGCTCCCAGCTGACCACTCCGGTCACGCCTTCCATATCCGCAGCGATCAGGATCCTCATCTCGGTTGCTCCTTGTCTGCAGCGTTTTCCAGACCGAGTCGCCGGGTTCCCGTGGCGCCGATGGTTCGAAAGGGAAGGTATGGCAAGATGCGAGAAAGCCGAATCGGGATGCCAAAGGCCCCGCGGTGATTGTACCCGACCGCGCGCAAGGACGCAAGTTGGCTCGATTGCCTGTGCGCAGTCCTCGCTCTCGGGCGGCATTGAGTCCCCCTGAAAGGATCGTATCCCCTGTGGGCCCGTGATGCGCACCAGCGGGGCGACCCATCTGTGGTATAATGGGCGGCACGACTCCACAAGCAATTTCTTTCTCGTGGTTGTACAAAGGGTGGGACGGTCCGATGGCCAAAGGGCTCACGTTCAACGTCCAGCGTTTTTCTACGGAAGACGGTCCGGGCATCCGCACCACGGTCTTTCTCAAAGGTTGCCCTCTCCGCTGCGCGTGGTGTCACAACCCGGAGGGGATCCTTCCGCATCCGGAGCTCGTGTGGTACGACACGCGGTGTATCGGGGTGCGCGAATGCCTCCGCGTGTGTCCAGTGGATGCGCTCCAGCTGACGCGGGAAGGGATGGTGATCGACCGGGACCGGTGTACCGCTTGCGGGCGCTGTGCGGAGGTATGCCCTGCGGGGGCGTTGGAGCTGGTGGGCCGGGAATGGGAGCCCGCCGAGCTCCTGGCGGAAGTGCTGCGCGATCAGGCGTTCTACGATACCTCGGGGGGCGGCGTGACCTTCAGCGGAGGAGAACCGGCCCTGCAAGCGGAATTCCTGCGCGAGCTGTTGCCTCTGTGCCGAGAGGCTGGCCTCCATGTCGCGCTCGACACGAGCGGGATCCTGCCCTGGGGGCAGTACGAGCGCCTCCTGCCGTGGATCGACCTGGTGCTCTACGACCTGAAGCTGTGGGATCCGCTGCGACACGAGCGGGCTACCGGTGTCCGTAACGAGCGCATCCTGGCGAATGCCGAACGTCTGGCGCACTCGGGCGTGCGCCTGTGGATCCGTACCCCCGTGATTCCCGGCTATACCGCAGACCGGGACAACATCCTTGCGATCGCGCGCTTTATCCGCGACAGGCTCCCGGGGGTAGAACGGTGGGACCTCCTGGCCTATATGAACCTGGGCCGGCCGAAGTACCAGCGGTTGGCTCGGTCCTATGCACTCGCCGATGCACCCCTTCTGACTCGGGAAGAGATGGAAGCCCTGTGGCAGGCGGCCGCAGAACTTGTCCCGGTCGCCCGCTGGTCGGGCCCCACGCGGGTTCCTGGGCGCGAGCAAGCCGCCTCGTGCCCCTAAAGCCGGATGGGGGCCTGCTAGCTGTGCCCTTGCACTGCCTCCCGGCCGGCACGACGCGCTGCCTCCAGGAACTCCGGGTGCTCCAGTACCTCCGCGCGTTCGTTCATGCCGGGAGCGAGGAGGGTCCCGAACAGCACAGCCTTGACATAATCCAAAGCATCCTGCATCATGCCCACCGTATGTCGAGCGGTCGCGGGATCCTCATCTCCCATCGGGATGACCAGCACCACGCGCCGACCTTCGAAAAGCGCCTTGTCCTCGGGCCGGAAGACTTTGGCATACCAGCGATCGACGAAGGTCTTGAACTGGGCGCTCGGCCCCCACCAGTAGACCGGCGTCCCGAGCACCCAGACCTCGCTCCTTTCCATTTTCCGGAACAACCCGTCCATGTCGTCATCGTAGATGCACTCGCCGGTGGTCTCGCAGGCGTCGCATCCGCTGCAGGGGGCGATCTGCAGATCCGCCAGGAAGACTTTTTCCGTCGTAGCGCCGGCTTCCCGTGCCCCCTCGAGCACTGCCTCGACGAGGTGATCCGTGTTTCCCCCGCGCCGCGGGCTGCCGACGATGCCCAGGACGTGGATCCTTTCTTGCGCCATGGGTTCCTCCTTTCTTCCCGCAATCATAGCGCGAAAGCCTTCGTCAGGCAAGGCACACGCGGGGCGGGGCCGGATTTCCGGCCCCGCCCGCGCTGTAGGTTCTATCCTGCGGTAATGACGTTGGTCACGGAGCGCGTCCCTTGAACACGAGCGGCAGGTACACCCGGTACCAGACTTGTACGACCACGCTGTCCGTGACCGGTGTGGGCATGCCGCAGTTCCACACGGCGATCGTCACCGGGTGGGCTCCCGGACTGCCGAAGGTGAGATCGAAGAAGAGCGGATCGTCGCTGGAGGACATCGGCGGCCCGGCGTTGACCGTGTAGGAATAGGGCTTGGTCGCATCATCCGGGGCGATGTCCGCACGGAAGGTAACCAGCTGCCCGGGGAGGATCGTCCCGGTCGTGACCACCGAGAGCTCCACGCCCGTCACCTGCTGACAGGCAGAGACACACAGATGCAGCGGGATGTAGTAGGGCGAAGGCTGCCCGCTGTCGTTGTGCACCAGGGCCAGGCGCGCATCGTAACACTCGCCCGGAGTCAGACCGGTGGCATCGAACACCACTTGCACCTCGGCCACACTATCCGGCAACACGACCCCGCTCGTGGGCACCTCGCTGACCCAGGGGACGTCTGTCCACCCCGGTGCGCTCAGGTAGCGCAGGGCGTTGTGCAGGATCTCGCCCACCTGCCCGCCGAAGGCGGCGTTGTGGAAGTACTCCTGGTTCAGGCCCACGCAGTTCGGCGACACAGCGACAAAGTTCCGCCCATCGTTCCAGCTCGCCACCCAGGTGCCGTTCGAGCTCAGCGCCTGGTTCTGGTGGCCAAAGTTATCGGTCGCGCTGGTGATCCCCGCCATAATGGGGTGCGTCGGGTCAAAGTTGCCCAGGGTTGCCGCGCCCCAGATGTCCATCGTCGCGATCTCGTAGGGGCTATAGTCCTCGGTGATGAAGCGCCCGCCCAGGAAGCCCCAGTCGTCGAAGCTCCAGACATAGTTCCCGGCAAGCACTTTGCCCCCGGCATCGATGTAATCGGCCAGCCGGTTGCTGAGGAGCGTTTTATCGATCGCCGATGTCGTCCACAGGATGTCGTTCCCGACAAAGACGACGTCGTAGGCGAGCATGTCTGCTACCGTCGGGGTACCGGCGTTCGCATCCCACAGGGTGACGTTCAGGTCGGGAAACGCAGCCAGGGTGTTCAGAAGGAGCGAGATGTTCCCGCCGCCCACGACGTCCGGCGTCACCAGCAGGACGTCGATCGGCTGCTGGCTCACCCATCCCACGTGGACAGAGAACTCGCGCTCAGGGTAGGAGCGGGAGCCGGAGCGCGAAGCGGGGTTCGCGGGGCTGGTCGTGGCGGGCACGTGCAGCGTGACCTCGCGGCCGACGTAGCGCAGCGTCTCCGTGGTCTCGTGCAACTCCCAGGTCAACGCCCCGGCGCCGCTGTTGGCAAGCGAAAGGGTCTCCGTGGCGCGCGCGTTCACCGGAAGGGTCAGCGTGAAGCCGGCTGGCGCGACCGCCAGGCACGGCGCCTCCAGCCGCAGGGCAAAGTCCTGCACCGTGGTCTGTTGGGCGATCACTTCCACCACCGCGGTGGCGGTGAGGTGCTCCTCGGCGCTTGCCGTGACGGTGTAGCTCCCCTCGACAAGCCACCGGGAGTAGAAACCGGTATTGGGATCGGTACTCACCGTCCAGGTGGTGCCATCGCTGGCCTGGATAAGGATGGTGGCCTCGAGCGGATAGGAGTCGCCGTCGCAGTAGCCGCGGCCGGTCACCGTGCCCTCGAGTTCTCCCATTTCCGCGGACGGATGCACGGTCATGGTCACGGGGACCGCTAGACGCCGCTGCAGCGGGTCATTGCTGGTCACGTTCAGCTGGGCGCCGTAGACGCCCGGGCTTTCCAGCGCGCTCGCGTCAAAGGTCACCGTGACCTCTACCATCTCGCCAGGCGCGACCGTGCCGGTGATCGGCTCCTCGCTCAGCCACGGCACATCGAGCCCGATCAAAAAGCCCAGGATGTTTTCCATGAGCGCGTTGCGCTGCTCCTGCAAGGTCAGCCCGTCGTGGAAGTTCACCCCGAGCCAGACGGTCTTGTAGTTGCTTCCCTCGTAATGGGTCAGGCCGGAGTGGCCGCTTCCCGCGCCTCCGGGGCCGTAGATCAGGCCGGTCGGCGCGCCGACGGCCTCGTTCGCATAGTCGCCGTTGCTGTCCAGCGTCATGGCCAGGGCGAGGCCGTTCGGCGGGGCAAAGTCACCCCCGATGATGTCCCCGGGGACACCGTCCAGCGTGGCGATCGTGCTCCCGGCATAGTCGCCCATGTAGGTGGTGTTGAAGAGGAGGTAGAGGTTGTGCTCGCCTGCGCCCGGGGTCCCGTTCTGCAGGTCCCAGAGGAAATCGCGGCCGGCCGCAAAGAGCGCGCGGCCGCCCGACTGGAGCCAGTCGGCGACGATCTGACACTCGGCGTCGCCCGGGGTGAGCACGTCTTCGTCCGCCCAGATGAGGAGGTCGTAGGGGGCGAGCTGTGCGGCCGTGGGGAATGGCTGGGTGTCCAGGTTCCATTCGTCCCAGGTCACGCCCGCCTCCGCCAGGGCAATACGGTAGGTATCCCAGGCGGAAGCGGTGAGGTCATCGCCCATGAGGAGAATCGGGTTTGCCTCCACTCCTGGCAACGGGGCATAGGTAGCCCTGCCTTCGTAGAACCGGAACTCGAGCGGCAGGAGGCCCGGGTTGGCAACGGTCAACGTCTGCGTCGCCGTTTCGCCGAGCATCAGCTCCTGCTCCAGCGCCCCGGGCGTCACCACGATCCACGGGGCCAGCAGCGCCAGCTCAAAGTCCTGGGTTGTGGTCTGCTGGGCGGTGATGCCCACGGTCACCGTCTGGCTCACGTACCCCTCTGCGGCTGCGGTCACGGTATAGATGCCTTCCTCAAGCCAGTAGCCGTAGAAGCCGGTCTCGGGATCGGTCGCGACCGTGTAGGTCACCCCGCCGCTTCCCTCGATGAGGATCTGTGCCTGGAGCGGGCCTCCGGGCCGGTCGCTGGTTACGGTTCCCACCAGGTGCCCCATCGTCGGGGTGGGAAGGACGTTCAGGACAACCGGCACATTCTTCGCCGGCAGTCCGCTTTCGGTCGGCTGGACGAGCAGGAGCGCCCGATACACGCCCGGCTGGGCGACTCCGAGGTCCGGCGATGCGGTAAAGGCGTTCGTCCAGCTCAGGCTGCCCCCGGCGGGGACTGTTCCGCTCGCGATGCTGGTCCCGAACCAGGGCACGTCGAGCGGGTCACAGGGAGGGGATCCGGGGTAGCGGAAGCAGATGGCCAGGCCGTCGGAGAGGACCGGTTGGTTGTACGAGTATTGCAGGTAGTTGTTGCCACTCTGGCGGATCCCTACGGTGGCACTGGCCCCGTAGTCGTACAGCGTGTTGCCAAAGACCACATCCTGGTACTGGAACTTGATGTTGTTTGTGGTCTCGTAGAGCAGAAGCTCAAAAGTGGCATCTCCCACGTTGCTAAAGTGCGGCCGATCGTACCACTCCAGGACAAAGATGCGGTAGGGCGGCGTCCCCACGACTTTGTAGTAGACGTTCCCGGCATCGGAATCGATGTCGTCCCAGAAGGGGACGATCAGGTTGTTGTAGGTCGTCGTGCCCAGGTCCGCGTTGGTAAAGGGCAGGTCGCCCGTGGTGGCGTTAAAGATGAGCCCACCGTTGTTGCCCACGCGGATGGCCGTCGACGAGACCCCGTAGAAGGTGAAGGCGAAAGGAAGCGTCACGTTGGCTTCGTCGTCGTCCCCGAGGTTCAGGGGGGTTCCGTCCGTGGCGTCGATCCAGTTGTAGCGCGCTCCGCCGGGTTCGTTTGAATCTACGAAGGTGTAGCCGAAGGGATCCGGTCCCCCGCTGTGGTCGGGAGCGGCCTCCTGGGTCGTCCGGAGTTCTTGCTCGTAGAACTGGAAGGGGTAGGGGACCGCCATATGGTTCAGAAGCGTTGCCGGGACGGTCGTGCTCTGGTACAGCACCGCAGTGGCCTGGATGGGGCTGGGGACTATGGCGACCAGGGCCAGCAGCGAAAAGTCCTGTTGCACCGGAGCGCCAGCCGGGACCACTACGGTCGCGGTTTCGCTGATGTAATCGGGCGCCGAGGCAGTCACTGTGTAGGTACCTTCGTCCAGGTAGATCTCGTAGTAGCCCGTCTCGGGATCGGTGGCCACGCTCCCCACACCCTGTACGCTGACTGTGGCCGCCAGAGGCGCTCCGCTGTCGGCATCCGTCACGTAGCCGAAGAGCAACCCCTTGGGCACCAGCTGAAAGTCGAGGGTGGTCACGCTACCGGTCAAGACCTGCACCCCGGTGACGGTCTGGGCCGTATGCTGAGGGCCGCTAGCGGTCACGGTATAGACGCCGGCGCTCAGGGTGAGGGAGTAGTAGCCGCTCGCATCCGTCGTCGTGCTCCAGGAGCCCCCGCCGACCTTCTCGGCGACGACCGTGATATCCGGCAGCGGATCGCCGGGGGCGTTCAAGGGGGTGGCCTCAGTGACATGGCCCTCGAGCCTCCCGTGCTCGCCACAGTAAGCGACCGCGGCCGCCACGGCTGCCTGGGCATCCAGGATGCCCCATCCCCAAACGTCGTTGGGCCGGTTGACGAAGGGCGGGCATTGTGGGTCGATGCGTGGCTCAGCGCTCTCCTCGATGATCTGTTTCGTGAGCGGGACATTGCCCTGCAGGCAAGAGGCTGCGCTCCAGACCAGGGCGACCAGGGCGGTGGTATGGGGCGCGGCCATGCTGGTGCCGCTGTAGTAGGTGTAGCCCCCACCTGGGATCGAGGAACGAACGCTGACCCCGGGCGCAGCGACATTCGGCTTGACGATGGTTTCTCCGTAATAGCTGCTGGGGCCCCGGCTGGAGAAAGAGGCGATCACGTCCCCCTGGGCGAAGGCACCGGTGGCGATGATCTCGGGGACATAGCCGGGATTGGTGATCGTGCTGCATCCAGGGCCCTGGTTCCCGGCGGACTTGATCACCGCGATGCCGGCCGCGTTCAGGGTCTGGATGATTGGCCGGTAATCGAAGCCAGATGGGTCGTACCAGGAGTTGTTGATCGCATCCGGTGCTTTCGCGGGGTCGGGGTTCTGTCCCTGCAGGTTCCAGGGCGCCAGGAAGAACTCGAAGCACTCCACGGGGTCTACATTGGCGAGCCCGCCGCACGCGATCCACTTCGCTCCTGGGGCCACGCCGATCTGGTTCGGTCCGCCATCGTCGCCGACCATCGTGCCTGTGGTGTGGGTGCCGTGGCCGTCGCTATCGTGCGGGAAGGGATCCCCTAGCCCGTTCCACCAGTTGTAGTTGTGGTCAAAGACCCCGCCGCCCAGGTTCCCGCGGTACTTGTTGATCAGCGCAGGATGGGTGTATTCGACACCCGTGTCGTTCGAGGCCACGACCATCCCCTGCCCGGTGGCTCCCATCGCCCACGCCTCAGGCGCGTGGATGCGGGCCACGTTCCACTCGATCCCAGCCGCCCGCTGAGTGGGCGTCACCGAGCGCTCCACCGGCTCCGGACGGGCATCGGGCGGCGAGACGATGCGCGCCACCTCCGGGCGAGTAGCCAGCCACTCGACGACGGGCCGTCCGGCGTGAACGCGGATCATGTTCTGGATGTAAAAAGACCGGTAGGGGACGCTCTGGGCTTCCAGGTAGCGGATCAGAGGGGGTTGCGTCTGCTCCGCAACCGCGCGCAGCTGTTGGAACACATAAGTAGCTCTTTCCGCCTTGGTGTCTAGGTACGCGGCAGCGGAGAGGTCCGCCTGAGCGGAAAGGATCACGTAGAAAGTGGCTTCCCCTTCTTTGTCCAGGCGATCCAGCAGAGCGGGGTCAACCTTGGACCAATCCGGGGCGGCGCCAGACGCGACGCCGGGAAGGAATCCGAAGAGAAGGGTGAAGAGACCAAGCAAGCTCCACCACGTTCGTTTGCCCATCTGGACCTCCTTACTTTACTGTCCACGGGGGCTGAGACTTGCCTTACGACATAGGCACCTCCTTGGGATAGCACGGCGCGCTGCCGGCGCCAGGTTTCAGGTCGGAGGAAAGCAGCAACTTGTATACAGGCAGCGGTCGTCGAAGAGCGCGAACAGTTGCCGGGAGAAGGTTCAATCATAATGTATTATAACAAACCCAGTCGCCCTTCGCAAGCGGCGCACCTCTGTTGAAACGCCGTGCTCCTGCTGCTATAATCCAAACCAGCGGGTTGTGGTGGGTCGAGCGGCAGGAAATCCTTGTAACCGCATGGGCCAGTTCCGGAAGACACCAAAGCGGTGACAAGGGGATTCGAACAACAAGCGTTCGCGTGGAACTGGGAGAAAGGAGTGTTGCGCGGCGAGGGGAAATCCAGGGATGCGCGACAGATGCGGCCGTGATGCCAAAGGAGGAAGCGCCATGTCCGGTACCCCGATGCCCCATTCCGCTGTAGAGGTCCACGATCCAGAAGTGCTCGCCTGGGCGCGGTCGGTGCTCGAAGCGTGCCGCTCGGGAAAAGAGATGCAGGACGCCGTGGTGGCCGCCGTGCAACGAAATGAGAAATGGCGTGGAGAACAATGCATCAACCTCCTGGCACCGGAAGCGCCCACCAGTCCGACCGTGCGAGCGTTACTGTCCGCCGAAGTCGGCATACGCGCCGCTGAGGGTCACATTGGGGGGCTGAATCGCTGGTTTGCGGGCACAAAATACATCGATGAGATCGAAGCGTTGTGCGTGGAACTGTTGAAAAAGGTCTTTCGGGCCCGCTATGCCGACCATCGCCTGGTTGCGGGGATGATCGGCAATCTTGCCGTCTATACGGCCCTTACGGAGCCCGGCGATGTGATCATGAGCATGGCCCAGCCATTCGGCGGGCATTCCAGCAACCGCGTCGATGGGCCGGCCGGCGTCCGCGGATTGCGGATTGTGGATGTGCCGATGGACCCCCACGAACTGGTGGTAGATCTCGACCTATTCCGCGCGATGGCGCCGCTGGTGCGCCCGAAGCTCGTCGCGCTTGGCGCATCGATGACCCTCTTCCCATTCCCGCTGCAGGAGATGAGCGAGATTGTGGCCGAATGGGGTGGCAAGATCTTCTTCGACGGCGCGCATCAGCTGGGCCTGATCGCGGGGGGACAGTTCCAGGACCCCTTGCGCGAAGGGGCCGCCGTGATGACCGGCTCGGCGGGCAAGACCTTTAGCGGCCCCCAAAGCGGCATCATTGTGTGGGATGACCCGAGCCTGACACGGCCGATCAGCCACGCGATCTTCCCGGTTCTTGCGGCCACGCACCAGGTGAATCGCGTGGCCGCGCTGGCGGTCAGTGCTGCGGAGATGATCGAGTTCGGTCAGGTGTACATGGCGCAGATCGTGCGGAACGCGCAGACCCTTGGTGCAGCGCTACACAGACGTGGTTTTTCCGTACTCGGCGCACACAAGGGCTACACCCGCACCCAGCAGGTCGTGATCGATGTGCGTGCGTTCGGAGGGGGCCTGGAGGCCGCCCGTCTATTAGAGCGCGCCCACATTGTGACGAACAAGAACCTTATTCCCTGTGATACCCCGAAGGATTGGGATCGACCCAGCGGGTTGCGCCTGGGCACGACGGAGGTCACGCGTTACGGCATGCGCGAAGAAGAAATGGATACCATCGCGGATTTCATCGCTCGTGTCCTGATCGAAAAGCAATCC
The DNA here is from genome assembly GCA_034436115.1 of Chloroflexia bacterium. Lineage (GTDB taxonomy): Bacteria > Chloroflexota > Chloroflexia > DTKN01 > DTKN01 > DAOTVY01. The sequence goes on from DAOTVY010000055.1 coordinate 22,145, forward strand.
CCTGACACGGTGGCGAGCGAGGTAATGGAGTTTCGGCGGGGATATCAGACGGTCTATTACAACTTTGACCACGGGTTGCCGCCCAGCATTGACCGGATGCATCTGCCTCGCTGAAGCCTCTGCGCCTCAAGTTAGGATGGTGCCCGCACGCTTGAGGCGGTATGGCGCCCAGGGGCTCGTCGGCGACGGCGTTGAATGTAAAGGGGTGTTCGGCGTCCAGCCGGGATTTCTCCTAGACCCTTTCCGCAATGTGTGTAGTCCCGTGAGCCTGGCTTCCCTCGTCGTCTTTGCAAGCTCTTGCGGAGACATTCGAATTCGGATCGCCCCCCGCGTCAAGTCAAATGATAATGTCACCGAAGCTGAGCCATTAGCTCAAATGATCATGTCACCGGGACTTTCTCCGGCCGGCTGGGAAATTGTATATAGGGTCAGACGGACGTCCTCCTGACCCGGAAGGGCCCCCGACAGCTCGAAGAGTTGCTCGAGGCCCTCATGGATCGTCTGCCGGAGCAAGCGAGGGTTGGTATGGTCGTACAGCGCCTCCAGGTATT
>DAOTVY010000056.1:0-11914 GCA_034436115.1 Chloroflexia bacterium
AACGCGCCCAACTTTTACGTGGCACTTTACGATCCTGCCCGCCAGGAGTTCTCTTTCGCCTTCTACGTGGAAAACGGCCGGGTCCTGGAGCCACCCGCCGAGCGCTGGCCCCTGGGCGAGGGGCTTACTACCGAGCTCGTCCGGACACGGCAACCGATCGTCACCCACGATTACCTGACCGAGTGCCAGCGCCGTGGCGTCCCCGCAGGGGGCAAACCGGGGAAAGCCTGGTTGGGGGCCCCCTTGATCGCGGCCGACGAGGTGGTCGGCGTGATGGTCGCCAGCTCTTTCGACGAGGCCACCTCCTTTGGGAGCGACGACGTGCGGCTCTTTTCCACCATCGCGGCACAGGTGGCCGGAGCGGTCCAGAACGCCCGGCGGTACACCGAAAGCCGCAGACGGCAAGCGGAGCTGGCCACACTGGTTCAGATCGGGACGACGATCGCCTCGTCGCTAGACCTTCGGCAGGTGCTGGATACGGTGTGCCGCGAGGCGGTGCGCCTGCTTGGGGCGACGAGCGCCTACGTGAGCCTTTGGGAAGAATCCAGGCGGGCAAGCACCGTTGTCGCAGAGTACATCTCACCAGAGGCCTGCCCGCTGGAACAGGTTTCCGACCTGGGGACGACCTACGACGAAACCGAGGATCTGGCTGCGCTGCTGTGGGAGGGCAGACCCACCGTGTGGCAGCTGAGCGATCCTTCTCTCTCCGCGGACGAGCGCGCGCATATGGAACGGTTCGGCGGCAAGAGCATCCTCTTTCTCCCGCTGATCGGACGCGCGGGGCCCCTGGGGTTCGTCGAGGTCTGGGAAAGCCGGGCCGAGCGTGTTTTTACAGAGGACGAGATCCTCCTGGGCCAGAGCCTGGCCAGCCAGGCGGCGATCGCCATCGAGAACGCACGGCTGTACGAGCGCACGGACGCAGCGCTCGCGCGAAGGGTGAGCGAGTTAAGCGCGATTGCGAAGATCAGCCAGGAATTGAACCGGGCCCTCCAGCTGCAACGGGTGATCGACGTGGTGCTGGAACACGCCATAGGGGCGACCCGGGCGGACGCCGGGGCGGTCGCGCTCCTCACGCAGGACAGGCGCGGCCTGGTGCTCTTGACCAGCCGTGGATATCCGCTGGAACTGGTAGAGCGCGTCAAGGTGCAGCCCTGGAGCGTAGAAGCCGGGATCGTCGGACGCGTGGTGCGGACGAACCAGCCAGCGCTGGTGGGGGATGTACGGAAAGATCCGGACTATGCCGATGTCATCCCGACCACGCGCTCAGAGCTCGCGGTGCCCATCTGCGATCAGGAACAGGTCGTGGGAGCGATCGTTTTAGAGAGCAATTGCCTCGAGGCCTTCGATGCCGACCACCTGCGTTTTGTTCAGCAGCTTGCGGAGCACGCCGCCATCGCGATGCGGAATGCCCGCCTGTTCGAGGAGCGGGAACGGCGGATCACCGAGCTTTCCATCCTGAACGAGATTGGCCGCGCGCTATCCTCTCCGAGGACGTTGGCGGAGCTGGCGGAGATCGTCTATCAACAAGTCAGCCGGCTGTTCGACACAACGAACTTTTATGTCTCTCTCTATGACGAGAAAGCAGGAGTCTGGGAAACGGTGTTGGACATCGACCGCGGACAGCGCGCGCCACCGACCCGGCTGAGCGTGGAAGAGGGGCTCACCGGGTACATCATCCGCACCCGCCAGCCGGTGTTGCTCCGCTCGGAAGCGGAGGACAGTGCCTTCCACGAAGCGCACGGAATCCAACCACTGGGCGAGACACCCAAGTCGTGGATGGGGGTGCCACTGGTCGCCGAGGATAAAGTGGTTGGCGTGATGGCTCTGCAAAGCTACGACCAGGAGTACCTGTTCGACGAGCAAGACCTGGCCCTCCTTTGCGCAATCGCGTCCCAGGTTGCGGTTGCGATCGAGAACGCCCGCCTGTTCCAGGAGATCACCGAAGCGCGGGATCGGTTGCAGGCGATCCTGGAATCCACCCACGATGGGATTATCATGATGGACATCCAGGGGCGCATCCTATTGGTGAACCCGCCGATCGAGCGGTGGGCCGGCGTGCTGCGCGAACGGGTGATCGGGCGCACCCTGCCGACTCTGCTCCGTCTCGCGGCGCACCAGAACCCCGAGGCCGCCCGGACGACGTTTACCCAGCTGCGCAAGGCGCTGCAGCAGCTCGCCGAAGAGCCCACAGGCGTGTTACAGGGCGAGTTCGACAACCCCACGGGCATTGCACAGGCCTTTGCTTGGGTCAGCGCGCCGGTGCTCGACCAGCAGGGAAGACATATCGGCCGCATCCTGGTGCTGCGGGATATCACCGAGGCCCGGGAGGCGGAGCGGGTGCGCGAGGACTTGATCAGCATGATCGTGCACGACCTACGAGGGCCGCTCACCGCCTTCCTGGGCGGCCTGGAAACGGTGATCGGCCAAGACCTGGGTCCACTTACAGGAGAACAACGCTTCCTGCTGGAGGCTGCGCTCGACGGCGGACGCGAAATGCTGGGGATGGTGAATACGCTCCTCGACATCGGACGGCTGGAGGCGGGCAGGATGCCCCTCCATTTCGCGCCCGTCCGCGTGGAGCAGGCACTGCGCCAGGCGCTTACGCACTTGAACCCGCTTGCGCAGGAACGCCGCCTGAGCGTCCAGCTGGAGGTGCCTCTAGAGCTGACCGTGCGGGCCGATGCCGAGAAACTCATCCGCGTGTGGGAAAACCTCATCCACAACGCGATCAAGCACTCCTACTCGGATGGGACGGTGCGCGTCGGCTGCCGGATCGAGGCCGGGCGAGCCCTTTGCTATGTGGCCGATTACGGGGTCGGGATTCCGAAGTCGTTGCAGGAGCGGATCTTTGACAAGTTCGTCCAGGTGGATCGCCCGGGTGCGGAACGGGGCACAGGGCTGGGGTTGGCCTTCTGCCGCCTGGCGGTCGAGGCCCACGGCGGCCGGATCTGGGTCGAAAGCGAAGAGGGAAAGGGAAGCACCTTCTACTTCACCCTCCCGCTTTGGGAAGGGTGATCAGCGCGCGGACCCCCGCAGCATCTCGATGATCGTACGGAGCATGATGCGCAGATCGAAGCCGATCGACCAGTTCTCGACGTAGTACAGATCGTAGTTCGTCCGCTCCTCGATGGAGGTATCCCCTCGCAGCCCGTTCACCTGTGCCCAGCCGGTGATCCCGGCCTTTTCTTTATGGCGGCGCATGTAGCCGGGGACCATCTGGCTGAACTGCTCCACAAAGCAGGGGCGCTCCGGGCGTGGGCCGACGACGCTCATCTCCCCCAGCAGGACGTTGATGAACTGGGGGATCTCGTCGATGGAATGGCGCCTCAGGAATGCCCCCAAACGGGTCACCCGGGGATCGTTGGGCGCGGCCCAAACCGGGCCCGTCTGCTCCTCTGCGCCTACGGTCATCGTGCGGAACTTGATCACGTAGAACGGTTTGCCATCCAGCCCCACCCGCTCCTGGATGTAAAGCGCTGGCCCGGGCGATTCCAGTTTGATCAGCAGCGCAATCAACAGCAGAAAAGGCGCAGTGATCAGCAACACCACCGCGCTCACCACGATATCCATCGCGCGCTTCAACACCCGGTTGAACCCGGCAAGGGTCGGGTTGCGCACGCTTGCCAGCGGGAGGCCGTTCAAGTCGCTCAGCGTCACTTCGTTACGGGTGATGATCTGGAACGCATCCGGGTAGACCTTGATCTCCACGGGAAAGTCGCCACAGCGCGATACGATGTCCAGCACCCGCTGGTACGGCGCCTGCATGGCGACCAACACCTCATCCACCCGCTCCCGTGCCAGGACCTGGGCAATCTCCTCCGTCTTCCCCAGCACCGGCACTCCCGCTACGTCCTCGCCCGCAAGCCGCTCGTCATCGAGGAAGCCAACCACTTGATAACCGAGCGAAGGCGATCGCCGGATCTGCCCAAGGATCATCTGGCCCACCTCTCCCGCGCCTACCAGCAGGATGCGCCGGGAATCATAACCCTTGCGACGCAGCCAGGCGAGAAAGAGCCCGAAGACGAACCGCTCCAGGTTCACCACCACGACGCTGAGCAACCACCCGTAGGCGAGGATGAGCGGGGAGTAAACGAAGCGGTCACGTAGCAGCACTGTGTTCAGGGCAATCCCGATCATGGTGCCGACGGAAAGCGCGCTGAAGACTTTGAAGGCCTGGTCCACCGGCGATCCCGCACGACGCATCCGGTACAGGTGTACCGAGCGAAAACCGATCACGATCGGGAAGATTAGAAGCGCAAGCATGGTGAAAGCGGTCGCAGTTGTAGGGGGGAGGTAGCGCCCAGCGATATCGGTCCAGAAGCGCCATCGGTACACAACGACAAAGGAAGCCCCGATCGCCAAGGTGTCCAGAATCACCTGCAGCAGGACCAACAGGGCATGCCGGAGCCGATCCATCACCACCCTCCGCGCCATCCCAGCAAGCGGAACAGGCGTGCCAGGCCGTAGCGCAGCGATATGCCCAATTCGATCAAGAAATTCACCACCCACGGATACCGCGCCGCGTAATGTTTGCGATGGAAGATCCGCATGGCCTCATAGAACGCGCGCAGGGCCGCCTGGGGAACCTTCCGACTGGATGCCCGCTTCCAGTGTCGCACCACAACCTCAGGGTAGTAGTAGATCTTCCATCCCCGTTCTTTGATGCGATAGGCCCAGTCCAGGTCTTCCCCGTACATGAAGAACGCTTCATCCAGCAGGCCGATCTCCTCCACCACTCGGGCCCGCACCAGCATGAAGGCTCCGCAAACCGAATCGACCTCGGTGGTCGTGTCGGGATCGAGGTAGGTCAGGTTGTAGCGCCCAAAGCGGCGGCTGCGCGGGAAGAGGGCCGATAGCCCAAAAAGCCGGTAGAACGCAACCTCGGGCGTAGGGAAGGACCGACGCGCGGCGCGGTCCGGCCGGCCGTCCGGCAAGATCAGCTTCGGGCCGGCCGCTCCAGCCTGCGGGTGCGCTTCCATAAAGGCGACCATGCGCCGCACCGCGTCCGGCGGAAGCTCGGTATCGCTGTTGAGGAGGAGCACATAATCGTTCGGCCTCCACGATCCTCCGGCCATCGCCGCACGCAGCCCCAGGTTCACGGCGTAGGCGAAGCCGCCGTTGTGGTCGCTCGAGAGGACACATACATCAGGAAAGGCGCTGCGGACACGCGCCACGCTATCGTCTGTGGAGGCGTTGTCCACCACGAATAGCTGCATCGGCGGAGCATCCTGCTGGGCCTGCAACGATGCAAGGCAACCGCAAAGCAGGTCCGCCGTGTTGTAGTTGGGAATGATCACGTATACCCGAGGCGAGGACTCAGCAGCCATCCGCCTCCTCAACCGCAGGCCAACCCTTTGCTTCCCGCGCCTTGGCCTCCTCCCACAGTGCGTCCATATCCGCTATCGGCATCCGCTCCAACGGTATACCGTGCGCAGCCGCTTGTGCCTCCAGCCAGGCGAAACGGCGGCAGAACTTGCCGTTCGTCGCGCGCAGGGCATCCTCCGCATCGATCCCAAGCCACCGTGCCAGGTTAACCAAGGCAAAAAGGAGATCGCCCATTTCTTCCGCACGTTCCTCCGGAGTTTCGGCCCTCCGGAGCTCCGCCATCTCCTCTTCGACCTTGGCCCAGACCTCCTCCACGCGCATCCAGTCGAAGCCCACCCGCGCCACGCGGCGACCGACTGCCTGGGCAAAGGCCAGCGCCGGTAGCGAGCGAGGGAGACCGTCGAGTAGCGAGGCGCCTTCCTTGCCCTCGGCGTTGCGCTCGTGCGCCTTGATCGCTTCCCAGTTCCGCAGCACGGTCTCGCTGTCCGGGGCCTCGACCGAACCGAAGACGTGGGGATGCCGCCGGATCAGCTTGGCGTTGATCCCGGCCAGGACGTCGCCCAGGTCGAAAGCCCCCTCTTCCCGCGCGAGCTGGGCGTGCAAGAAGACTTGCATGAGCAGATCTCCCAGCTCGCACCGCAGCTCCTCCAGGTCTCCGCGGTCCAGCGCCTCGAGCACCTCATAGCACTCCTCCAGCAGGTTGTTGCGCAAGGAGGCGTGCGTCTGCTCCCGATCCCAGGGACACCCTCCGGGCCCGCGCAATTTCGCGCAGATCCACTCCAGGGTCGCGGGCAGGCGCAGCGCCTGCTCAGGAGCGAGCGGAGGCACGTAGACGACCACCGTCGTCGATGCCGGCAACGCCTGTCCCAGAGAACGAAGAGGCGTGCGGAGCACGGGCGGTTCCCCGGCTCCGGCCGGCAATACCACGCAAACCCCGTGCTCTTCCGGGTAGTGGACGCGGAGCTGATCGACCAGCCTCTCCACCCATCGCTCCTCCACATGGGCTACGAGCAACGGGCGTAACGGATTGTATGGCGGCTGCTCTGCGGACAGAAGCTCCCAGGCATCCTGAAACTGCAGCCCGCGCTCCAGGGGATCCAGCTCCAAGGCGGCACAGGTGGCCTGCAGCAGCCCCAACCCTGGTACCACCCGCACCTGGTCTCGGCCAAGTCGCTGCAAGAGGAGGCGCGTCGTGCGCTCGCTTTCCCACGGGTCCCCAGGAACAGCATACACCACGGGTGGGTCGGCCTCAAGAAGGCGCGCCACGATCCGCTCGGCGGCTTCTTTGGGGTCGGAGCCCGTCGCGCAGCGGTCGAGCGCCTCCCACTGCAGGTGTGGCGGGAGGCAGCGGACCACGGGATGGCACACGGTACGCAGGTAGAGGAAAGGGGCCTCCTGCAGTACCTGCCAGGCTTCCCGGGTCAGCCGTTCAGGGGCTCCCGGCCCCAACCCCACCACGGTCATCCGAACCTGCATACCGCAACTCCTGCAAGCGAAGCGCTTTCTCGACCACCTCTTCCGCAACGAAACCCAGACGAACAAGCAGCTGGCCCAGGAGAAACTTCCGGCCAATCTGTGCCAGTTCCTTTTGGATGCGCAGTACCGTCTCGAGCTCTTGGAGCTCGATCGCACCCATCTCCACCAGCACCATGCCCAAAGGCCACCGCTTTCGCCGAACGGCCTGCCATACGGCCTCAACCACGGTAGCAAAATCGCCCGGCGACCGCAGCAGTGGAACGCCCTCCGCTCCAGGAAATGGTGAACAGGAAAAGTAAACTACTGGTACGCGGGCGTCTTGCACCGCTTCTTCCAGGCTGCATCGGGCTTCCTGGGGAGCTTTCTGCAGCCATCCCAGGTCCGCAAGGACGATTTCCGGAGGATCCTTCCGCAAAGCCTGGACCGCCTGATCCAGTGAGACCGCAAGGAGCGGATAGAACCCGGACTCCCGGAGCAAGTCGCAAAGGATTTCGGCGATCAGCTGCCGGTTCTCGAGGACCAGGATCCTAGGCGCTTCTCCTTCCATCGCCATGGCCTTCTCCTGCCCTAAGGACCCAGGCGCTCGATCGCCGCGCGCGCCTTGAGGCTTTCAAACCACTGCTGAAAGGCCGCCTGGTCCGGACGCGACTGGCGCTCCAGCACCTGTAGGATGTGGAAACCGTACGCAGTGTGCACCGGTTCACTGATCTCCCCTTCCCGAAGAGAGAAAGCGGCCTGCTCGAGGGCCGGCACCCCCGCGCCGCGCCCAAACCAGCCCAGGTCCCCGCCCTTCTCCGCAGTTGCTTTGTCGAGCGACACCTCCCGTGCGACCTGGGCAAAATCCTCCCCTGCCTTCAGGCGCGCGAGGACCCGGCGGGCCTCTTCTTCGCTCGCGACCAGGATATGGCGGAGGTGCACCTGCTCCGCTACGCCGTAGGCAGCAGTCAGCTTCTCCACCCGCAGCTCGCCCCGTACAAAGTCCAGGAACTCTCCGTACGATTCAAAGCCGTTCTGGGCCAGGAGTTCCTCGCGACTCCCGGCTTGGGCCACGTACTGGGCCGCGCGGGCTTCGACCTCCTCGTCGGCAACTGAAACGGCATAGGAAGGCTGGCCTTCCTCTGGCGGCGGGAAAAGGCCGGCCGCGATCTGGCGCACGAGCTCCTGGTCGATGATGCGCTCCAGGGCTTCCTGACGCACCTGGGGCAGCAGGTCAGCGTTCTTCGGGTCGGCCAGGTCGATGTTGAAGTGGGCCTGGTAGACCGCACGCGTGTGGCGCATCTCCCGGTCGAGGTCTCGGTCCGTGAGGATCACCCCGTTGACGACGGCCACCGTCCGCGCCCGCGTTCCACACCCCAAGACGAGGAACACTCCGGCAAGGACTATTAGCCCCGCCGTGACCCATCCACGCCTCATGGAACACCTCCGTTCTTCCGGCCCAGATACCCGAACATCTACGACCGGGCAGAACACGTCCTGCTCGCGCCAAACCACGCGCTCCGGGAACGCAATCCTGCGCCGGTTGCAGCTCGAGTATAGCCCAAAAGGTAGGGCATGTCAAAGCGCGCGGCTGGACACTCCCCAGGCGGTGTGCTATACTCAAGCCGTGTGAAGTCGTGGGGAATACGTAGCCCAATGGTCGGGGAGATCGCCTAGGGCGGCGGCCCGGATCGCGTAGAATGAAAGCAACCCCCGAGGTGCCGGGTATGCGCCGGGATGCAGGCACGGCGCGCAGGGGTTTGGACCGTTGGCGATCGGCCTCGGCCGGCAAGGAACCCTCTGGTGAGTCGTCGGGTATGGCATATCGGGCGAATGCTGCTTCTCGCGATCGCGCTCAGCATCGCGGGCCCGGTGGCGTGGCTGCTCCACAGCTTGCCTGGGATCGAGGGGTTGGACGATCGGGCGGCCCCGCCCAGCAGCCTGGTGTACGACCGCCATGGTCGCCTCCTCTACGAGATGCCTGCCCTGGGCGGAGGCCGACACACACCGGTGCCACTGACAGAGATCCCCGAATGGCTCCGCCTGGCCACGATCGCTACCGAGGACGCGAGCTTCTACCGCAACCCTGGGGTAGATTTCCGCGGCCTCCTGCGCGCGCTGTGGATCAACCTGCGCGGAGGTGAAGTGCTTTCCGGGGGAAGCACGATCACCCAGCAGCTTGCCCGTAACCTGCTCCTGGCTCCGGAGGAGCGGGGCCGCCGCACCCTGGGGCGGAAAGTGCGGGAAGCCGTGCTCGCATGGAGGCTCTCCCGCCGCTATAGTAAGGACGAGATCCTGGAGCTCTACCTGAACGAGACCTACTACGGCAGCATGGCCTACGGCGTTGAGGCTGCGGCGTTAACCTACTTTGGCAAACATGTACGGGATTTGGACTTGGCAGAATGCGCGCTCCTGGCCGGCCTGCCGCAGGCCCCGACGGCCTACAATCCGCTCGAGAACCTGGAGGCCGCCCGTCGTCGCCAGGCCATCGTGCTAGAGCGTATGGTGCGACAGGGCTTTGTTACCCCTGAGGGAGCCAGGCTGGCACAGGAAGAGGACCTGGCGTTCGCCTCTGCGCCTTTTCCCATCCGCGCTCCGCACTTTGTCCTGTACGTCCGTTCGTTTCTGGAACGGGAACTCGGGCGGGAGCGGATAGAGCAGGGCGGGTTGCGCATTTATACCACCCTGGATCTCGAGCTGAACGAGGCGGTACGGGACATCGTGCGCCGCCGCTTGGCGCTTTTGGCCCAGTGCAACGGGCGGGCACGTGAGTGCCCGCCGGGTGGGCACAACGTGCGCAACGCGGCAGTGGTGGCACTCGATCCGGAAAGCGGCGAGATCCTGGCGATGCTCGGCAGTCCGGACTATTTTTCCGCGTCGATCGATGGCGCAGTGAACGGCGCGACAGCGCTGCGGCAGCCGGGTTCCTCGATCAAACCGATTACCTACGCCGCGGCCTTTGCGGGGGGGAAATGGACTCCCGCCACCGTGGTCTGGGACGTACGCACAGCGTTCGTCACGCGGGAAGGGGAACCGTACGTCCCCAAGAACTATGATCTCCGGTACCACGGCCCGGTGCGGCTTCGGGAAGCATTGGCCTCGTCCTACAACGTCGTCGCGGTAAAGGTACTGGATGCGATCGGCGTCGAGCGCATGACGGACCTGGCGAGGCAGCTCGGGATCACGACTCTGGACGACCCCGACCTGGGATTGGCCGTCACGTTGGGAGGTGGCGAAGTGCGCCTGCTGGAACTGGCGTCGGCCTATGCCGCCTTCGCCAATGGTGGGCGCGCCGTGCAACCCGTGGCCGTGCTGCGGGTCGAGGATGCCGATGGCCGGCCGGTTTGGACCGCGCCCCCTGGGCTGGGGGCACAGGTGCTCGACGAGCGCGTCGCGTACCTGATCACCGATATCCTGAGCGACGACACCGCCCGAATCCCGACGTTCGGCGAGGGGAGCGTCCTGAAGCTCAGCCGGCCTGCCGCGGTCAAGACCGGCACCACGACCGACTATCGGGACAACTGGACGATCGGCTATACGCCGGACCTCGTCGTGGGCGTGTGGGTGGGAAATGCGGACAACGAACCGATGTGGGAGGTCTCGGGCATCAGCGGAGCCGCGCCGATCTGGCACGATGTGATGGAGGTTGCCCTAAAGGGAAAGCCCGCTCGTCTATTCGAACGGCCGGCTGGCCTAGTGGAGATTGAAGTGTGTGCGCTTTCCGGGCTCCGGCCGAGCGCGGCCTGCCCCCACCGGGTGACCGAGCTCTTCCTGGCCGGCACGGAACCAGAGCGGTTGTGCGAGATGCACGTCTGGGTCCCCGTCGACCGTGCGATGGGGCAGCCAGCTACCGCGGACACGCCCCCGGAGCGCCGGTCCCAGGTCGTCTACACGGTATTCCCGCCGGAAGCAGAGGCGTGGGCACGCGAGCAAGGATTCCCGACTCCGCCTCCGGCCGTGCCAGAGGTCCGGCCTGCCGGAGGGGGCCAGGCAACAGAGAGAGGCCGTCCGAGCCTGGTACTCACCGCCCCGGACGCGGGAGCCGTCTTCCGGCTGGATCCTGGCCTTCCAGTGGCAGCGCAGCGGATCCGGGTTGCGGCGCAGGCCATCGCCTTGGCGGGAGCCGCCGAAGTCACGCTTTATGTAGATGGTGAGCCCCTGGCCCGCTTCCGTCAACCGCCCTATGAAACCTTCTGGCCGCTGCGCGAGGGGACCCATCGCTTCTGGGCCGAAGGCTATGACAGCCAGGGAAATCCAGTGCGGAGCGGGGAGGTTTCGATCCGCGTGCTACGCTGAGACGCCCTGCTGGAGAGGAGCCGTTCGGGAAGACCCGGCGGCAAGGAGAAGACCGATGAGAGCCCGTTTACATCGCGCATACCGCTTGATTGCCCTGGGTTTGCTGTTGCTCCTGTCGTTGAACGCTTGCGCGCCGGGCAAACCCACGCCGACCCCTGTTCCGCTCCCACCGCCCCGCTTGCTCGAGCTTAGTCCGGCGCCAGGGGAAGAGATGCCTCTGGACGCCCCCATCCGCCTTACCTTCGACCAGCCGATGGATCGGAAAAGCGTCGAGCGCGCGTGGACAATCACGCCTACGGTGGCCGGCAGCTTTGCCTGGAGCGACGAGCGCACGGTGACTTTCACCCCGAGCGGAGGGCTTGCGCGGGGGGCCCGTTATGCCGTACGGCTGGACACGAGCGCATCCAGCGCCCAGGGAAAGGCGCTGGTCGAGCCCCTGCGATTCGAGATCTTGACCGTGGGCTTTCTCACCGTCACCCAGGTGCAGCCCGCACCGGGGACCACCGAGGTCGCGCCGGACACGGCGGTAACCGTGGTCTTTAACCGGCCGGTGGTGCCGCTGACCGCGCTAGAGAACCAGGCTGCCCTTCCCCAGCCGCTCGCCTTCTCGCCCCCAGTAGAGGGCACCGGAGAATGGCTGAACAGCTCGATCTACATCTTTCGGCCGCGCGAGGGTTTCCTCCCAGCGACCGAGTATACCGTGCGCGTCCCGGCCGGCCTGACGGATACCACTGGGGGCATCCTATCCGAGGAGTATCGATGGAGCTTTACCACGATCGGCCCCGCCTTGTGGGATCGCTGGCCAGTCCCCGATGAGCGCTACGCGGGCCCAAGTGACCCC
>DAOTVY010000057.1:0-17303 GCA_034436115.1 Chloroflexia bacterium
TCTGGCAGGCATGGACCTCCTGGGTGGTGGGGCCGCCCTCGGCCTCCTGGACGACGTCCCGAATCTGGCTGCCGCCTTCGGCCAGCACCCGCTGGACGACTTCGCTCTGCATCAGGCGGAGCACTTCTTCCTGCAGGGCGGGGTCTTCGGCCAGCAGTTTCCGCAGTTGGAAGCGCAGGGCGGCCAGAGCATCTTCGTCCTGGGGGTTGGCGGCGGCATCCGCCACCGCCTCCTGTGCGGCGGGGCGGGCCTCCACTTTGGGGCGCAGTCGAGCCCAGAGGGCCCGGGCCTGCTCCCAGGCCGCTGCGCCCAGTTTGCGGCCCACCTCCTCGGCGGCCTTCTCTCCGGCCTTCAGCAGGTAGGGAAGGAAGGGGGCCAGGAACTGCACAATCTGACGGGCGATTTCATCAAGGTCGGGCATTTCGGGCCTCCGGTGTGCCGAAAGATTGCTTCACCGCCGGGGCGCAGAAGACTTCATCGGAAAGAGGAAACGAAACCCCCGTTCCGGCCCTACCCCTTGCCCTTTGTAGGCCAAAAGCATCTCCTCCGCCGGCAAACGCTCTTCGTTCCGTTCATGGGTCGCCAGGAGGAACTTGCCCAACCCTCGTTCGGCTTGGGCGATCGCCTCGCACCGCTCGACCACCTTCCCTCCCAGACGCCACCCCACCCTCTGGGGAGCCGCTCCAGGGCCCGGACGGCCTCTTTGGCTATAGTGGGTCACTTGCCGGTATCTCACTTCCGCCTGGTGATAGGCCCACTCCCCTGTCAACCGTCCCACGGCTTCCTCTGCGGCCTCCAGGGAAGGAAATTCGTGCCGCAACAAGCTCTTCCAGGCTTGTTCGGCTTCCTCTCGTTCCTGGCTCACCCGTTTCTGGAGGGTGGCTCGCTCCCGTCTCTCGGCCTGCTCCGACCAGACAACAAGCCAACGCTGGCCCACCCCACCATAGGCGGTGCACAACTCCAGGTAGCGATACCCCTCTTGGCCGGCAGACCACATCTCCTCGGCCGTTATCTCTGCGATCAGCGCTCGCGCCAGGCCGATCCGTTCCGGTACCCGGGTCAGCCAGCGCACCCCCGCCAGCCGTTGCAGGTTGTCCTCGCTGTAGAGGGCTCTATCCGCCACCAGGTAGGGCATCTCCCCTTCCTGCAGTTGGGCAATATACGCTTCGACCACTTGGAAGGTGTGGGTATCGGAAGCATTGCCCTCCAGGGCCTGAATCCACAGCGGCAGAGCCGAGCGGTAACTGGTCAACCAAGCCACCACGACCTGCTTCAAGTCCGGCCGCTCGTCCCGAGAATAGCCGTGGGTGATGTGCACAACCCCCGGCTCCTCTGGCCCCTCATATTCCCCCTCCACACTGAGCGAGGTGGTGTCCAGGTGGACAAAACGATGCCGGATGCCCCACAGGCGCAGGGCGTGGGAAGCCACCTGGGCGAAAATTTCGGTGGGCCCGGCTTCGTAAAGGATGTCCAGGGCTCGCCCCAGGCTCTCGCCGTTCAGCATCTCCGCGGTCAAGCCTGGACGCAACAAGCGGTCCAGCGGCTTGTTGGCGAAGAACTCCGGGGTCAGGCAGAGAGGGCGGCTCACAAAGCCCAGGGCATTCAACATCATGGCTTGCACGGCTTCCCCCACGCTGACCTGGCGGTCCGTCGGTCCCACTATGCGGTCCATCTGTCCTGCCAGGTCGATCTCCCAGCAGATGCCGGCCACAATGCCCAGATGATCCAACCGCTGAGTCGCATAGGTAGTCTCTGCCATAGGTATCCTCCACCCCAGAGGATACCACAAAATCCGTTTTTTGTCTTCTAAGTGCGGAATATAGGAACGACTATGGCACTTTCATTATAACACGCCCATGGTATAATGCGACCAGAGCCGCCTGCTCTGCATGGGTGGACTCTCGATCGGATCATCAGCCTGCGCAAAAGGTGTTCCAGCAGGGCTCCCTTGAGGGCTCCGCCTTGGAGCGACGGTCGAGCGAGCCGAGTGACGCAGGCCAGAACACGATCCTCCGCAAGGAACGGGCTTGCCATGGCGATTTCGGTGCTCGTACTGCTCGGGCCCACCGGGGTAGGCAAAACGCCCCTGGCGGTGGAACTCGCCCGGACCCTCAACGGCGAGATCGTCTCGGCGGACTCGCGCCAGGTCTACCGCGGGATGGACATCGGCACGGCCAAGCCGACCGCGGAACAGCGCGCCGCTGTGCCCCACCATTTGCTGGACATTGTGGCACCGGACGAGCCCTTCACCCTGGCCGATTTCCACGAGCGGGCAACCGCTGCCCTGCAGGACATCGCCGGCCGGGGCAGGATGCCCTTCCTCGTGGGCGGCACTGGCCAGTACCTGGCCGCTCTGCTGGAGGGTTGGAAAGTCCCCCGGGTGCCCCCGCATCCGGAGATCCGTGTGCGCCTGCAGCGCGAGGCGGAAGAAGCCGGGGCAGCAGCGCTTTACCGTCGCCTGCAGGAGGTCGATCCGGAAAGCGCCGCCCGAATCCTTCCGGGGAACCTGCGGCGGATCATCCGGGCGCTGGAGGTATACGAGGTCACCGGGGTACCCTTCTCTCGGCTGCGCGGGCAGGAGCCCCCGCCGTTCCGTTACCGCGTGGTCGGGCTGACGATGGAGCGGCCGGCCCTTTATGCCCGGGTGGACCGCCGCGCGGAGGAGATGATCCGCCAGGGTTTGGTGGAGGAGGTGCGCCGGCTCCTTGCCTGCGGGTACAGCTGGGAGCTTCCGGCGATGTCTGGCCTGGGGTACATCCAGTTTCGGCCCTTTCTGGAAGGGCGTTGTTCCTTGGAAGAAGCGCTTCAGCGCTTGAAGCACGACACCCACGCCTTCATCCGGCACCAGTACACCTGGTTCCGCCGCTTTCCGGTGGAACGCTGGTTCGATGCTGGCCGGCCGGATCTGGCCGCACGGGTATTGGCCTTCCTCGAGGAGCGGGGCGATTTGACAGAATAGCGATTTTGTGGTAGAATTTTTTTTGTAGGGCGTAGCAGGTGTGTCACCTCAGGTACGATCGAGAATCGGCCGCGAAGGTATCACCGCCAGACCCTTCGCGGTCTTCATTTTGTAGGGCTCCTGCTCGACCTCGCAGGTACCGGTATGGCGGGACCGGAAAAAGCAAAAGGGCGTTCCGTGAACGCCCGCAGTCAGGAGGAAGTAGCACAATGCGCGAGCGCGGTCACGTCAAGTGGTTCAATGCCACGAAGGGGTACGGGTTCATCTCGCGGAACGAGGGCGGCGACGTCTTCGTTCACTTCTCCGCCATTCAGGGTTCGGGCTACCGCAGCCTGGATGAAGGGGAGGAGGTCGAGTTCGAGGTCGAGCAGACCCCCAAGGGACCCCAGGCGATCAACGTCGTCCGGCTGGGGTAATTGTCCCCGCAGCCAAGCGGCGCCCGGGTTCCGGGCGCCGCTTCCTTTTTTGGCCCACACGCTCAGCTCCCTTCCTCGCCCTGGCCCGGCATGTGCTCCACCCAGCGCTCCCAGGCGGCCTCTTCGGGGATCCCCGGCGAGGGCGAGGCTTCGGCTTCCTTCGCTGGAGCCCCTTCCACCGAGGCAACCCCCTCGGTGCTTTCGGGTACGCCAACGGGTGCTCCACCTTCGAGAGGGCGCGGGAGAGGGGCCTTTGCCGTTTCCCTCGCACTGCCCAGCCAGATGACCACCGCATCGGGCCCGATGGTACGCACCTGTCCGGCCGGGACGCGGCGTAGCCGCCCGGGGAACCCGCCGACAAGCAAAGCATCGATGCGCAGAGCGGGCGCTTCGAGCGCCAGATCCCGTATGCGCCCCAACCGGGTGCCATCCTCGGTGATGGCCATCTTGCCCAAAATGGGGCTCTGGGCGCGGGCCAGTTCCTGAAAACGCGGGATATAGGAGAGCGGTATCACGCTCTCACGCTTTTCTACCGTGATCGCCGCTTCACCCACCTGGTACAAGTTCGCCGTAGCCACGATTAACGGCTCCTTGTTCGGGGCGCGACGGTCCAGCACCAGAGCAACGATGCGCGCCTCCGCCGGGTCAAGCAGGAAACCGCGCACCCGCCCGAGCGTTTCGCCCTCCCCCAGGGAAAGCACCGGCTTCCCTTTCAACTGGCGTAGCGTTATCGTGGCCATAGGCGCCTCCTTGACCCTTCACGCACGCGACGGATGTCTAGAAGTCATTGTAGCCCAAACTCCCCGGCTTCGCAAGGGCGCAAGCCTGTTGACCCCCTCGTAAAAGGCGGATAGAATAACAGTTAGGAGCAAGCCTGGACTTGCTCAGGGTGCTTGGATGTCGATCCTGTGGAGACTGTTCGCGGTCATCGCGCTGGTTCTGGCGAACGCCTTTTTCGTCGCCGCCGAGTTCGCCCTGGTCAGCATTCGACGGACGCGGGTGGAAGAGCTGGTAGCCCAGGGCAACCCAACCGCCCGCGTCGTCCAGCAGGCGATCCGGGACCCCGACCGTTTCATCGCTGCCACCCAGCTCGGGATCACCGTGGCCAGCCTCCTCCTGGGTTGGATCGGTGAGGAGGCGCTCGCCCCGATCTTCTTGCCGATCCTGCGGCTCATCCCCGATGCCTGGATCGGGCCGGTCCGCGCCAGCGTGGCAGCGGTGCTCTCCTTCGCCCTGATCACCCTGCTCGCCGTGGTCGTCGGGGAGCTAGCCCCCAAATCCGTCGCCCTGCAAGACCCCGAGCGCACCGCCCTGCTGGTCGCGCGGCCGATCCTGTGGAGCTTTTACCTCTTCCTCCCTTTCATCTGGATCCTGAACGGGGCAGGAAGCCTTTTCCTGAAATTACTCCGTGTGCGACCGGCCCGCGGGCACGAGCGGGTGCACTCGGTCAGCGAACTGAAGATGCTCTTGGAGGCAAGCCGCCGTGAGGGGGTGTTGGAGGAAGAAGAACAGCGCATGCTGGAGAGCGTCTTTGACTTTTCCCGCCTGACCGCGCGCCAGGTGATGACCCCGCGCCCCGATGTGATCACTGTGGCGGCCGATGCGCCTGCCCGTGAATTGATCGCCCTTTTCCGCCAGACCGGACGCACCCGTTTCCCGGTACTGGGCCCCGGCGGGATCGACGACGTGGTCGGGGTCGTTTCCCTGAAGGACCTCTGGCTCGACATGCCGCTCACGGAGACCGACCTCCAGCGGCCGGTTCGCGACTGGATGCGCCCAGCCCTCTTTGTCCCCGAGACCAAACCGTTGGGCGATCTCCTCGAGGAACTGCGGCAGGACCACGCGCGCATGGCCATCCTGGTGGACGAGTACGGCGGGATGGCCGGCGTGCTCACGGTAGAGGACATTGTGGAGGAGATCGTCGGAGAGCTTCAGGACGAGCTGGACCGGGAACCAACCCCTTTCCAGAAGGTGGACGAGCATACGTTCATCGTTTCCGGGCAGCTGCGGGTGGAGGATGCGAAGGCAGAGCTCGGCCTGGACTTGCCCCTGGGGGAGGATTACGAGACGATCGCCGGCTTTATCCTCACCTATCTCCAGCGTCTGCCTTCAGAGGGGGAAACCTTGATGTACCACGGGGCGCAACTGCGCATTTTGCAGATGCGCGGGCCGCGCATCGTGCGCGTGGAGGTTACCCTTCCGGCGGAGCACCCAGCGCGATCGGCTTCCGCACCAGGGAGATAAACACGTCCTCCAGCGAAGGGGCAATCGGAAGGAGAGCGTATACCTGAACGCCGCAACGTTCCAATGCGTTGCGGAGCATCGGCCCAGCGTCAGCCTCGGCGACCACGTGGAGGAATGCCCCGTGGACAGCTACCTCGTGCACACCGGGCAGGCCGGGGAGCTGTTGCAGAGCCGTGGTGACGGGCGCACAGTCCAGCTCAAAGACCTGGCCGCGCATCGCGCGACACTTCAGGCCTGGCGGGGAATCGCAGGCGATCAGCCGGCCCTGGTACATCAGGCCAACGGTGTGACAGTGCTCGGCTTCATCCATATAGTGCGTGGTGACCAGGATGGTGGTCCCTTCCTGCGCCAGCCCGTAGATGAGCTCCCAGAACTCTCGCCGGGAAGCCGGGTCCACGCCACCGGTCGGCTCATCCAGGAAAAGCATGCGGGGTCGATGGAGGATGGCGCATCCCAGCGCCAGCCGCTGCTTCCACCCTCCCGAGAGGTTCTCTACCCGCTCCCGCGCCCGGTCCTCCAGGCCCACGAGCCGCAAAAAGGCCTCGATCCGCGCGTGGCGCTCCTGCCGCGGGATGCGGTAGACGCCCGCGTAGAACTCCAGGTTCTCGCGCACCGTCAGGTCGCCATAGAGCGAAAAGCGCTGCGACATGTAGCCGATGCGCGCTTTTACCTCCTCCGGTTCGCGCGCGACATCGTACCCCAACACCCGGGCCCGGCCGGCCGTGGGCACAAGCAGCCCGCACAACATGCGGATGGTCGTCGTCTTTCCGGAGCCGTTGGGGCCCAGCAGGCCGAAGATCTCCCCTTCCCGCACGCGGAAGGTGACCCCGTCCACGGCGGTGAAATCGCCAAAGCGCCGGGTAAGCCCTTCGAGCTCTACCGCATAGGCCATCGTCTCTGCTTGCCTCCATGGCAAATCGGCCCCTATTGTACCGGTGCTCGCCCAAGCAGGCAAACGAAAACGGGCGCCCGGACCGGCGTCCAGGCGCCCGATGGCCCGCGAAATCCTCCCGCTCAGCGGCGGCGGCCCAATAGCAGCCCCGCTCCCACCAGCAGACCAGCCACCCCAGTCAAAAGGAGGACCAAAACTGCGACGGGAAGCTCCCGCACCGGGCTCGGCCCAGGCGCGCTCGGAGGAGCACTGCTACCAGGGTCTGGCGGCAGCGGGACAGGCGGAACCTCCTCCGGCACTACCTCGTAGGCCACTCCGTCCAGCACCACGATCACCCGTTCGCCCAAGGAGAGGTAGCGTGCCCACCGCGGATCCCGGGCAGCCAAGGCGAAGTACGTTTCGCTCCCGAAGGTTACCTTGGTCGTCGGGGTCCCCTGGCGGTAGGTGGTGTCCGTCCAAACCCCGTTTACCCGCAGGAAAGCGCGATCTCCCGCCAGGCGCAGGCCGGAGATGGCTTCCCCACTGTAGGCCGCTTCGCTTTCGCTCAGGCGCTGTCGCTCCAGGCTATAGGTGACCCCTTCAGCGCCCGAGGCCGGTGCAAGTGCCGGCAGCGCTGCACCGAACGCTTGCTTACTTTCCTCCAGGCCGCCATCGGTCAGCACGCGCCCGGTTTCGTCGACCAGGAAGGAGGTATAGGGGGTGATGATGCCGTAGCGCAGGCTCAGTTCGACGATCTCGTCGATCACCTCGCGAGTTTCTCCGTGCAGCCGGATGTCGTTCATCAGGTAGCCGATCTTGCGCATCGCCCACAGCCGGGGGATAAAGTCGCGGCGTGTGTCCTCCTCAGGGAAGGTCAGGTCCTCGTAGCGGTAGGTGCGCTCCTCGCCGTTCACCAGACCCCGGAGCCGTAGCGCGGTCGCCCTCGCTTCCCGGTACCGGCCAACCCACACGAGCTGGCTCCCCAGGAAGAGATCGGGCAACGGCCGGGGATAGGTGTCCCAGACCGGGATGTCCAGATCGAGCGCCAGGCTGGTGAGCACGGGCGACTCGATCTTGCTGTAGAAAGCTGACACGCGCTCCTCCAGGTTTTCCCCGGGCAGGATATAGGCGCTGGCCCCGTGGTTTTCCTGGGCAAGGGCGTCCAGGAGGGCGCTATTCACATCATAGCCTACGCCGAAGACGAACAGGCGGATGTTCGGGTTGCCCTGCCGGCGGACGTTCTCCAGGATGCGTGCCGGGTCCTGCTCCCCTACCGTAGGCAGCCCGTCCGTCAGAAACAGGATCACCTGTGGCCGGCCGCTTGCCCGGTCGACCAGCGCCAGGGCCCGCTCGAGCGCCCCGTTGATGTCCGTGGATCCTCCAGCAGCCAAGCTCTGGACATACCGCAGCGCGCCAGCCCGCTCGGAGGCCGGAAGGAGTCGTTCGGCATAGCTCGAAACCGCCGAATGAAAGGCGATCACGGCAAAGCGATCGTCTGGGTTCAGATGGTTAAGGGCGAAAGAAAGGGCCGCTTTGGCCTGCTCGATCTTTTCCCCTTCCATGCTCCCAGAAATGTCCAGCACCAGGACGACGTCCTTGGCCACGACCGGTCGGTCGGCTGGATCTCCAGGCGGGGCCACGAGCAAGAGAAAGAAACCGTCCTCCCCCCGCGCCCGGTAGGTGAGGAGGTTTACCCCCACGTCCTCCCTCGAAACCGTATAATACAGCACGAAATCCCGGTCGGGCAGCACGTCCCGCTCCTCATAGCCGATCGTGGCGCGGTGGTTTCCGCCGCGCGTGACCGCAACCTCGTGGCTAGGGGAGTAGATGGCCATCAGGGGCTCCCTCGACTGGAGTTCGACGGTGATCGCGACGTCCTCGATCGGTTGCGGGGAGAAACGCTCTGTGCTCAGCGGGTAGATGTATTCGACCAGGCCCTGGTCGGCCGGCAGCACCTGGCTGTACTCGATCTGGATGCGCTTTTCCTCGTGCGGGGCGATGGGGAAGATGCTGGCCCGGAACGCGTTACGGCCGATGTACTCCAGCAGCGCGGGATCGCGGTTCCGGCGCACGATCGACTCGTAGATGGAGCGCGCCTCCTCGCGGCTGAGCACCCGCCCCTCGACCGGTTTCCCATCCACGTACAGGGCAAAACGCGAGATCGACGCGCCTTCGGGCAAGGGGAAAACGTAGGTACCTTCGACGGTAGCCTCGTTATCGTTCCGGAACAGTTGGTCAATGCGGGTGATCGCGACCTGATCCTCGATGGTAACCTGGACGTGGTGGTAGACAACGGTCAGGTACGCCGGCCCCGCCGGGGGGATGGGATCGATGATGATCAGCCCGTCGCCGTGCGCGGTCGACGGGAAGAGGAAGGTAGCCAAAAGCAGGCCGGCCAGGATCCATACGCGTGTTCTCATGGGAGCACCTCCTTCGCCTGACGGGATGCATGGAAAAGGACGCGCCCGACGAGGGCCGGGTTTCCCCAAGGCGGTCGCCGGGCCAGCCGAAAAGCGCGCTGGCCCAAACCTCCTATGTGGTTGCGCGGCATCCCTCCGTGAGGGTTTGGCCGCTCACCGGCCGGGCGCAACTTGGGCCTGTCGTCCGCCGTGTCGCCGGCCCTGGCACAGCGAGTTGCCAGGGCCGGAGGGTTGTAGTACAATGCGGGCCGCGAGGAACCGACCATGGTGGCTGCAGGCGAAACGGAGCGGGAGTGGCCCGCCTATCTGGCCCTGTTGAAAACCGGCGAACTGGCGCGGCGGGTCGAGCAGGCCTTCCGCATGCTGGAGCGCTGCCGGGTTTGCCCCCGGATGTGCGGAGTCAATCGGCTGGCCGACGAGCGGGGCGAATGCCGTACCGGCCGGCGGGCGGTGGTCTCCAGTTACCACCTCCATTTCGGCGAGGAACCGCCCTTGGTGGGATGGGGTGGCTCGGGGACCATCTTTTTCACCCACTGCAATCTGCACTGCCAGTATTGCCAGAACTATGAGATCAGCCAGCTAGGCGAGGGGGTGGAGGTGGAGCCGGAAGAGCTGGCGGCGATGATGCTGCGGTTGCAGCAGGCCGGTGCGCACAACATCAACCTGGTTTCGCCGACCCATGTTGTCCCGCAGATCCTGGCGGCGCTGGAGATCGCGGCCCGCGCTGGGCTCAGGTTGCCGCTCGTGTATAACACGGGCGGCTACGACGCCCTCCCGACCCTGCGGTTGCTAGACGGGATCGTGGACATCTACATGCCGGATGCCAAGTATGCCGATGCCGAAATCGCCCGGCGCTATTCCCAGGTAGAGCACTACCCCCGGGTGAACCGTCTGGCCATCCGAGAGATGCACCGCCAGGTCGGGGACTTGCGGCTCGACCGCCACGGAATCGCCCGGCGGGGCCTGATCGTGCGGCATCTCGTGTTGCCGGAGGGCCTCGCCGGCACGGCGGAGGTGATGCGCTTCCTGGCCGAGGAGATTTCCCGGGACACCTATACGAACGTGATGGCGCAGTACCGGCCCTGCTACCGCGCGGCCGAATACCCGCCCTTGCGTCGTAGGATCACGGTAGAGGAGTTCCGCGAAGCGGTGGAGACGGCGCGTGCGGCCGGCCTGCACCGACTGGCCCGATGAGCAAGCGATGCCCGAGGAAAAGACGGTGACAACGGAACCGGTATGGTCCTTTCGCCAGATGGCGCCGTCGCGTTCCCGGGAAGCGACGGCCCGGCTGGCCTGGATCGTTTTGGGCATCGCCTGCATCGGATCCTTTCTGCTCTGCGGCTTGATCGGCTACGGCATTTGGCACTTCTGGGCGAATGCCATGGCGCCCCAGTCGGGGAGCACCCTGGAGGCCTTTGCCGGCCCGGTATCGCTTATCCGTGCCGGGGAAGCGCAGCTGATCACCGTGCCACTCGCCCAGTTTGTGCCGTTGCACGAAGGGGAGACGGTCCAGGTGGAACCGAGCGCCCCTCCGGGCGCGGCGGCCTTGGTTACCCTATGGGATGGAAGCACGCTGCAGCTCTACCCCGGCACAAGGGTGAGTTTCGCCCGGCTGCGCGCCACGCGCTACACCGCCCGCCAGCAGGAGGTGCGGATCGGGGTGGCAACGGGTGTGCTCCTGGTGGGGATCTCCCCGCTTCGACTGTACGAGGAGGTCTCGTTCGCCTTGGACTTGGGCCAGGCCCTCGTGCAGTTGGAGCCTGGAGGAAGCTATCTCGTACGCCAGGGTCTGGTGCCCGAGATCGCTGTGCGCTCGGGCAGCGCTTGGATCGTGTCTCAGGGGGCCGGAGAAACAGTCCCGCTCCAGGCCGGGCAAAAGGCCGTACTGTTCGCCAACCGGTCACCGATCATCGAGAAGGCCCGATGGGAGCTTCTGCGGAACGGCGATTTCGCGCAGGACCTGGACGGTTGGACCTTCCGCTACGATCAGGCCTGGGATGGCGGAACGGTGAACGCTGCGCTCAGCCGCGAAAAGCAGCACATCGGCGTGCAGGAGGTGTGGGCCGCCCGTATCTGGCGCATCGGCGGTACGCGCGATGTATGCCTGGGGATCCTTTCCCAAGAGATCCGCCAGGATGTCTCACCCTACAACGCCTTGCGCCTGGAATTCGACCTGCGCATCAACTACCAGAGCCTGCCTGGCGGGGGGCCGCTAGGGACCGACTACCCGTTTGCGGTGCGGATCCGCTACCGCGACAGCGAGGGGCGCAGCCAGCAGTACACCTATGGCTTCTACTATCGCACGGAGCCGGGATATCTCACCGAGATGGCCAACGGCGAGGCGATCCTCTTCCCGCATTAC
Source organism: Chloroflexia bacterium (assembly GCA_034436115.1). Lineage (GTDB taxonomy): Bacteria > Chloroflexota > Chloroflexia > DTKN01 > DTKN01 > DAOTVY01. The sequence goes on from DAOTVY010000057.1 coordinate 11,273, forward strand.
CGCTGGCAGCACGTCAGCCTCGACCTGGCGCGCCTTCGGCCAGCGCCGGTCTACCTGATCGCCCTGGACCTGTTCGCGTCGGGGCACGATTTCAACAGTTATGTGGCCAACGTTTCGTTGCAGGCTGAATAGGGGCGAAGGATGGAACCTTTTTTGCTGGAGGTGCTGCCACTGGGATGGTTCCAGACCAACTGCTATCTGGTCGGCTGTCCCGAGACGCACCAGGCCATGGTGGTGGATCCGGGAGGTGAGGTCACCCCGATCCTGGAGCGGGCAAGGGAGCAGGGCCTGACCATCGCCCTGGTGGTGAACACTCACGGCCACCACGACCACATCCTGGGGAACGCCGAACTGGTGCGGCGCACGGGGGCGGAACTGGCTGTGCACGAGCTGGACGCGCCGCTGCTTTTCGCACCGGAGTACGACATCGCGCCGCTTCTGGGGCTGCGCCGCGAACGGTGCCGGCCGACGCGGCTGTTGCGGGCCGGCGACACGGTGTCCGTGGGAAAGTTGCGTTTCACCGTGCTGCACACTCCGGGACACACGCCCGGGAGCATCTGCCTCCTGGGGCACGGAGCGCTCTTCAGCGGGGATACGCTCTTTTACCTGGGCGTCGGGCGCACGGACCTTCCGGGCGGCGATATGGAAGCGCTGGTGCGCAGCCTGGAGCAGGTGCTCTTCCCGCTGGAGGATAGCCTGACGGTCTATCCCGGCCACGGTCCGGCAACGACGCTGGGGTTCGAAAAGCGGCACAATCCGTTCCTGTAGGAGGTCTCGAGGATGGCGAGGATCTGCGTGATCGGGGCAGGGTATGTGGGCCTGGTAACGGCCGTCTGTTTCGCCGATTTGGGGAACGAGGTCTACTGTGTGGACATCGACGAGCGCAAAATCGAGCTCTTGCGGCAGAACCGGAGCCCCTTTTTCGAGCCCGGAGTGGAGGAGCTCATCGCCCGCAACGCTGCCGCCGGCCGGCTGCGCTTCACCACCCACTACGAGGAGGCGGTGCCCGGATCGGATTTCGTCTTTATCTGCGTGGGCACGCCGATGGCGGACAACGGAGCTGCGGAACTGAAGTACGTGCGCATGGCCGCGGAGGCTATCGGGCCCCACCTGCACAACTACACGATCATCATCAACAAGAGCACTGTGCCCATTGGCACCGGTGACCTGGTGACGGAGATCCTGAGCCGGTATGCCGACCCGTCCAACTTTGCGGTGGTGTCCAACCCCGAGTTCCTGCGCGAGGGTTCGGCGGTGAGCGACGCCTTCAACCCCGACCGCATCGTCCTGGGGGCAGTCGACCGGGCAGCCGCGGAGAAGGTGGCGGAACTGCATGCCCCGCTGAATGCACCAGTGATCATCACCGACCTGCGCACGGCAGAGATGATCAAGTACGCCTCTAACGCCTTTCTCGCGACCCGCATCTCCTTCATCAACGAGATCGCGCACATCTGCGAGCGACTGGGGGCCGACGTGAAAGAGGTCGCGCGGGGCATGGGGATGGACAAGCGCATTGGACCGCACTTTCTCAACGCGGGGGTAGGGTACGGCGGTTCTTGCTTCCCCAAGGACGTGCGGGCCCTGGCCTATATGGCCGAAGAGGCCGATTGCCACCCCCAGCTGCTCCAGGCGGTGATCGAGATCAACGAGGATGCGCGGCGGCGGTTCGTGCAACGGTTGGTGGAGATGACCGGAGGCATCGCTGGGAAGACGGTCGGTGTGCTCGGCCTGTCTTTCAAGCCGAACACGGACGATATGCGGGATGCCCCCTCGATCGCCATCATCACCCGCATCCACGAGTTGGGCGCCGAGGTCAAGGCTTACGATCCGGTGGCCATGCCCCGCGCCGAGGAGATCCTGCCCTGGGTGACCTACTGCGCCACTCCTTACGACGTCGCCAAGGGGGCGGATGCGCTGCTCGTGGTGACCGAGTGGAACGAGTTCAAGCAGCTGGATATGGCGCGCGTCCGCGACCTGATGCGCGCGCCGGTGTTGCTCGATGGGCGAAACATCTACGAACCCTCCGAAATGCGGCGGCTGGGCTTTCGCTACTACGGCGTAGGCCGGCCGTGAAGGACCGGGGGCAAGGATGGAGCTGCAGGTCGGGGTGGATCTGATCGAAATCGCGCGGGTGGAGGAAGCGTTGCGGCGCTTCGGGGAACGCTTCCTCGAGCGGATCTACACGCCGGCCGAGCAGGCCTTCTGCCGGGGTCGGGTGCCGGAGCTGGCGGCGCGCTTTGCCGCCAAAGAGGCCGCGATGAAAGCACTGGGCACGGGCCGACGAGGGGTGGGCTGGCGCGAGGTGGAGGTGCTTCCGGACAGTCGCGGCCGGCCGCTCCTCTACCTGCACGGCCGTGCCCGGGCGCGGGCCGACGAATTGGGCTTGACCGACTTTGCGGTGAGCCTCTCCCACGAACGCGGCCACGCCATCGCGATGGTCGTCGGGTGGAGCAAGGGAACATGATCGTCGATGCCCATACCCACATCTTTCCACCCGAGGTATGCGCCCGGCGCGAGGATTTTCGCCGGCGTGACCCCTGGTTCGCCCAGCTCTACGAGGATCCGCGGGCGCGCATGGCCACGGCAGAAGAGCTGATCGCGGCGATGGAGCGGGACGGCGTGGACCGGGCCGTGGCCTGTGGGTTTGCCTGGCGCGACCCCGGGCTCTGCCGGCTGCACAACGATTACCTGATCGAGAGCGTGCGCCGGTTCCCCGGGCGGATCATCGGGCTGGCGGTGGTACAGCCACGGGCTGGACGGGAGGCGGCGCGCGAACTGGAGCGGGCGCTGGATGCCGGACTGCGGGGTCTGGGCGAGGTCATGCCCGACGGGCAGGGTTTTTCGCTGGAGGATCAGGCGCTCCTTCGACCACTGACGGGCCTGCTGGAGGAGCGAGCCTTGCCTTTCCTCACCCACGCGAGCGAACCGGTCGGACACCTTTACCGGGGCAAAGGCTGCACCCTGCCCCAGCAGGTCGTCGCTTTGGCCCAGCACTTTCCAGGGCTGCGGATCATCTGTGGCCACTGGGGAGGCGGGCTTGTGTTCTACGAACTGATGCCGGAGGTCGCCCAGGCGTTGAGGAACGTGTACTACGACACGGCTGCTTCGCCGTACTTGTACCGCTGGCGGATCGTCCCGCTTGCCGTGGAGGCGGTGGGGGCGCACAAGATCCTGATGGGGAGCGATTTCCCGCTCATCCGCCCCCGCACCTACCTCATGCACCTGGCCCAGCTGCCCCTGGAAGAAGAGGCACGCGCGGCTATCCTGGGGGGTAACGCGATGGGGCTCTGGCCGGGGGAACCATAAAGCGACGGCCCTGGAGGCCAAGGAGGAATCGATGTACCGGATCCATGTGCGCGACCATTTCGACTCCGCCCATTACCTGCGGGGTTACCAGGGGAAATGCGAAGCCCTCCACGGACACCGTTGGGAGGTCATCGTGGCGCTGGAGACGGAGCGATTGAACGAGATCGACCTGGGGTATGACTTTACCGTGCTGAAGCGCGTGCTGCGCGAGCAGGTGCTGGGCCGGTTGGATCACCGTTGCCTGAACGACGTACCCCCGTTCGATCGTATCAACGCCTCCACGGAAAACCTGGCACGGGCGATCTACGGATGGCTCGCGGAAGCACTCGCCGGCGAACCGGTGCGGCTGGCCTATGTAGAGGTGTACGAGTCCCCCGACACCTGGGTGCGCTATACTCCGGAGGCGGGGCAGTGAGCCCGTTCCACTATGGGGGACAGGCGCTCCTGGAAGGGGTGATGATCCGGGGGCGCAGCCATATGGTGGCGGCCGTCCGGGCCCCTTCGGGGGAGATCGTGTATCACGAAGAGGAGCTTCCGCCGGCGGCGCGCTCCCTCGCCCGTTGGCCGTTCCTGCGCGGCCTGTACGCCCTCTGGGATACCCTGTGGCTGGGGGTGCGCGCGCTCACCTTTTCGGCCAACGTCAGCGTGGGCGATCCGCAGGGGCAGATCGGGACGGGAGGGATGGTCGGAGTGTTGGTCCTGGCCCTCCTATTCGGGGTAGGGCTCTTTTTCGTTCTACCGCTCTTGCTCAGTCGCCTGGTGGAGCCGTTGGTCGTCGCTCCTTGGGCGCGGACGCTCTTGGAAGGGGCCATCCGCCTGGGGATCCTTCTCCTTTACCTGGTGCTCATTGGGCAGCTGCGCGACCTCCGGCGCGTCTTTGCCTACCATGGCGCCGAGCACAAGGCCGTCAACGCTTACGAAGCCGGTGCGGCGCTGGAGGTGGAGGCGATCCGCCCCTTCAGCACGGCCCACGCCCGCTGCGGTACCGCCTTCCTCCTGCTGGTCGTGGTGCTCTGTGTGCTCGTCTTTGCGCCCTTTGGCGCCCTTCCGTTCGGCCTGCGGCTGCTGTCGCGGGTGCTTTTGGTGCCGGTGGTCGCGGCGCTGGCCTATGAAACGATGCGACTGGGGGCTCGCCACGCCGATCGCCCGCTCGTGCGCACCCTCCTTGCCCCGGCGCTCTTCCTCCAACGTCTGACCACGCGTCCCCCGGATGACCCGATGCTGGAAGTGGCGCTTTCTGCCCTGCGGCGCGCGATCGAACTGGATGCGGCCGAAGGAAGCCTCCGGCCCTGATGGAGGCCCGCATGTCCTCGCTCTTTGTCTCTTCCCACCCCCTGGTACAGCACAAGCTGACGCTCCTGCGCGACCGGGAGACGGAGCCGAAGCGCTTCCGGGAGCTCGTACGGGAGATCGCCATCCTCCTCGTCTACGAGGCAACCCTGGACCTGGCCACCCGGCCGTGGGAGGTGAAGACTCCCCTTGCGCCGGCCCAGGGACGCCGGCTGGCGGAGACGGTAGGGCTGGTACCGATCCTACGGGCCGGATTGGGCATGGTCGAAGGCGCCTGGCAGATGCTCCCGGGGGCCGAGGTGTGGCACATCGGGCTTTCGCGCGACGAGCGCACGCTGGAGCCGGTCGAGTACTACAGCCGGCTACCGGTGAGCCCGACTGTGGACGTGTGCCTGATCCTGGACCCGATGCTGGCGACGGGGGGCTCGGCTATCGCGGCGGTGGACATCCTGAAACGCTGGGGAGCGCGCCGGATCAAGTTCGTGGGGCTGATCGGGTCCCGAGAGGGCGTAGAGCGCTTATCGCGTACCCATCCCGATGTCCCGATCTATCTTGCGGCCATCGACGAGACGCTGAACGAGCAAGGCTACATCGTCCCGGGGCTGGGGGATGCGGGGGACCGCATGTTCGGCACCGGCTAGGGGCGTTGGGGCGTGTTGCGGTTCGCGAAGTGCCGAGAGGCCTGCGCGCGGACAAAGGCGCGTGCCCAGGCGTCGGCGGCTTGGATGGCTTCCAGGTCCAAGGGCGCGGGCATAGGCGCGTAGGCGGCGAGCGCTTCCTCGATGCAACGAGGGATATCGAGGAAGCCGATGCGCCCCTGGAGGAAGAGCTCCACGGCGACCTCGTCCGCTGCCGCCAGCACGGCAGGGTAGGTGGCTCCCTTTTCTCCGGCTTCCCGGGCCAACCTCAGGCAGGGGAAGCGCTCGGTGTCCACAGGCTCGAAGGTGAGCGGACCGACGGTTTTCCAATCGAGCGCGGTATAGCGGGTGGGGAGGCGTTCGGGGTACCCCAGGGCATACTGGATAGGAAGGCGCATGTCCGGAAAGCCCAGCTGTGCCTTCACCGAGCCGTCGTGGAACTCGACCAGGGAATGGACGATGCTCTGGGGATGGACAACTACCTCGATGCGCGGGTAAGGGAGGCCGAAAAGCCAATGGGCTTCGATGATCTCCATCCCCTTGTTCAAGAGGGTGGCCGAATCCACGGTCACCTTCGGCCCCATGCGCCAGGTCGGATGGCGGAGAGCCTCCTCCGGGGTCACGCGGGCGAGCGCCTCGCGCGGCCAGGTGCGGAAAGGGCCTCCGGAGGCGGTGAGGATGATGCGTTCCAGGGCCTGGTGTGCCTCGCCCTGGAGGCACTGCCAGATGGCGCTGTGCTCGCTATCGATTGGGCGCAGGGTAACCCCGTGGCGGGCCGCCTCCGCAGTGACGATTTC
>DAOTVY010000058.1:0-2514 GCA_034436115.1 Chloroflexia bacterium
CACGTTCCTCTTCGGGTAATAGCGGCTCCAGTACGGCCCACTGTTCATCGGTTAGGTCCATCGCTCACCTCAATCATCGTGATGAGCGTAATATACACCATTTTACAGATTTATGAGATGACTTCTACTCTCTCCACCGGCGACTGAGCCGAATGGCCGGAGCGTAACCAGAGAGTGTCAAAGCGCACCACGGCTACTGTTGCCGTTGTATGCTGTTATGTAACAACTCTAATGGAGCGCGCCCTGGCGGATCAGGGCGCGGCCGTACCAGAGAAAGGAGGTGTACAGCGAAGCTGTATACGGAAAAACAGCGGTAGCCAAGAGGAAAGGAGGAACCCATGCGAACCGCGTGCCTGATTCTTACCCCGTGCCTGCTGCTGGGCTTTCCGCTAGGGGCGCTGGCCCAGGGGCCGGCAGGAGGCCCAACCCTGCCGCTGGAGCCTCTGCTCCAGGGGGAACAAGAGGGAAGCATCCCGGAAGTGTTGCGGCGGCCCGGCCCCCTCGAAGCCGGAGAGTCAGAGGCCGCGCGGCCGGACGCCCTCCTCTAGCACATCGGACGGGTGGACGCCCAGAAGTGGTTCAGTGAGATGACCGACCGCAGCCTGTCCCTGGCCTCCTCCGGCGATCCCCACATCGCCTACGGAGCCGACCACCTGTACCACGCCTGGAGCGACGGTGCCTCCTGGCACCTCGAGACGGTCGAAGCCTCCTGGGGGTAGGTCGATACGCCGCCCTGGCCCTGGACGGGAACGGCCATCCCCGCATCTCTTACTACGATGCGAGTAACGGCGACCTCAAGTACGCCTCCTTCGACGGCTCCTCCTGGCAGATCGAAACGGTCGATAGTGCAGGGGACATGGGCAGAGGTACACCTCCCCGGCGCTGGATGCTTCCGGGCGGCCGCATGTGAGTTACTACGACGAGACCAGCGCCGACCTCAAGTACGCCTGGGGGGAGGCGTGCGTGCCGGTCTCCGGAGTGGGCATCGCCGGGCCCCAGGCGCTACCGGTGGGGTGGGCCGGGTCCTACACGGCCACCTACACCCCGCCCACAGCCACGCTCCCGGTCACCTTCACCTGGGACAACGGCACGCTTGGCCCCACAGCGGTTTACTCCTGGACGATTCCCGGCGCCTACACTGTCACCGTGACTGGGACGAACGTCTGCGGCGGGGAGGCGGTAGGCCACCTGCCAGTGCGGGTGCTCCTGGAGTGGCCGTACCGGGTCTATCTGCCGCTCGTGTATCGCGGTTCCCAAGCCCGCAGCCGGCCTTCTCCGCGGGCAGGGAAGGCCGCGGAGCGAAGCCTCGCGCCGGTCGCCGCTTGGCCGACGCGAGGCTTCTGGCAGGCCCAGGAGCAGGGCAGAACAGTTGCAGAATCCGACCCGCAGCAAAGAGAAGCTGGCACTGGCTGCGCCGATGAGGCTGCGCAAGCCTATGGGATACCCTACCAGCGCCTGTACAAGTGGCACCAGCGGGGGCTGGTGCGCGGGTGGCGAGGCGGCCTCCCTGGAAGCCCTGCTGTCTCTGGGCTGGACTCGAGTGCCCGACCTGACAGAGCGTTTCGGCAAGCGCAGCGCTGGCCCGTGGGCTCATCCGCAGGGGCCGGGCGCGCAAGTGGGGCCAGTTCCCGCGTCGAACTCTCATCGCTCGAGCGCTATCTGGGGGAGCGGTCCATCCTCTAGGCTCGCTAACGACGAAAGAGGCTATTCTGCTGTGGGACGTGGGGACGGGAGAAGTCCTCCCGCGTATCCGCGCCAACCATCTTCGGGCCTCAAACTAGGGCCGGAGGTGGGCGATCGAGGAGTCGTCGCGCCGCGAGCTGCTGCCCTCGTGGGGTTGGATCGGGACACGAGAGGCCGGAGAAAGAACGGCATGGGCGCCTTCAACCATCAACATATGGATCCACCAAGGGGAGATCCGGGTCCGCAAGGTGTGCAAGCGCTAAGACGGGGAAGAAAAAGGTCTCCTGGAGCCGCCCGCGTTGCCGGGGGGAAGACGCTACGGTAAGCTGTCAGAGAGACGGGGATGGCTTGCAGCCGGCTCAAAAGCCGGTGCGGCGGGGCAAGCTGCCGGCCCGGAAGGAGATCTTGCGTTTGAGGGAAAGGCGACGGCCGGATTCGAACCGGCGATCGAGGTTTTGCAGACCTCTGCCTTGCCGCTTGGCTACGTCGCCTAGTTATTCTTTTACCACAGCAGACTGCCGTTGTCAAGTACGACGGTCTGAGGTGATTGTTCGCTCAGCGGTGGCCTTCTTTGCCCAAGAAATCGCAGGGCGTTCTCCTGCTCTCTTCTCTCCCCCTACGCCGCCAGAGCTTGGATCAGCGCTTGATCTCCTTCCTCCCGCAAATACGCCGTCCGTGTCGCAACTCGTGCCAGGCTGCGCCTTGACTGGTAGCCGCGCATGTTCCGGTAGCGCTCCTTAATGTTCCCCCCACGCGCTGCTCACTCACGTTGTTGGTCGCCGGAATGAACCGCCGTTACTTGCCATCGCGCTTGCGTTCGCACAGCGTCCA
>DAOTVY010000059.1:0-6304 GCA_034436115.1 Chloroflexia bacterium
CGTTCGCGGGCACATCCTCCAGGCGCACGGTCAGCAGCGCCCCCGGCATCTCCCGCGGAACCTCGATGCGGTAGGTGTCCCCCGGACCCGTCACATACTCCCAGAAGTACCCCCGAATGGGCCCCGACCGCCAGTCCCATGCCGCCGCCGTGCCAAACGAGTCGTTCGGCTCGTACGGGTCCGACAGCGCCGAGAGCCATAATCCGTAGTATCCTGGGGACGTCTGATTGCTGCTGGCTGCGCGGATCCGAACGTAAAACACCTGGCCGGGGTTGGCATCGAAGGAAAGGGTCGTCCCCTGCCCGGAAGAAATGGCAGACTCCCCTATAAGGTAGTTGCGGTTGCCATCGTATAGCGCAATATGGGGCGCGATCTCGGGCGGTACGTTGGCCAACCTGAGGGTATAGATGCCAGGGTCGCTGATGACGAACCGATAGTAGTCATAGTCACCTGGTGAACCGATCCGGCCGCGCATCGGGCGAGCGGGCGACCAGCGGGTGGCGGTACCAAAAGTGTCGTTGGGCTCGGTCTCCGTCTCACCGCCCCACAGCGTGGGTGTGGGGGAAGGCGTACGCGTTGGCACGGGAGAACGTGGGGGCACCGGTGTGGCCGTGGGTTCAGGCGTTTCCGTGGCTGGCACGGGGGTCGGGGGCGGAGGGAGCGGCCCGGAAACCCCAAACGTGCATAGGGACACATTGTCCGATGTGTCTTTGTCGTGCAAGAGGCGCGCTTCGGCCTTGAGGGTGTAATCGCCGGCCAGGAGATACTGGGAAGGGCCGTGCGTCACAAAGACGAACGTATCCCGATCCGTCTGCCTCCAGGAAAACATGTCTTCGTGGTTGGTAATGGTAGCGCCGTTATAGGCCTCCCACCGCTCCACGGTATCCGTCCATTCGCTCCATTCCCCAAAGCCGAACCACCAACTCCTGGTACGTGTCCTCTGCCAGACCCAGCCCCAAACATCGCCCGGGGCAATTGTGACCGAGTCGCCGTCGCTCCGCAGCACCACATAGCCGTCAGAGGGAGAACCGGACATCCCGCTGCTGGAGGAAATGAGCGGGTCCATGTTGTACAACCCATCGCCCCAGTCCACGGCGAATGGGATGGAGGTGGGCTGGACAAAAAGGCTGAGCAACTCGCAACGGTGGTCGTCTCCATACTGAGCACGACATAGGTCATAGCCCCCGGAAAGGACCCAGTTCGGATAGGCTAGCGTAGGCACCGATTCCCGGTGCAGCAGCAATGGTTGACCACCTTCCCGCTGGAGGTAGAGGAATGCATCAAAGGCGCGGGTGTAGGCGCTGGGGGCGTATTCGGGGAGGGTCTCGCCCCGCGCGTTGTCCACCTGAACGCTTGCGGAACCCTGGCCGCAGTCCAGGAAACGGACGCGAACGTTGGGTGCGTAAAGACAGGGGTTTTGCGCGCAGTAATCGCTGACACAGACGCTGTATTGGCCGAGCACCATGGAGCGGCAATCCATCGTGTATCCCCCGGGTGCGCCCACCAGCTCCGCGGCGACAGCGACCAGATACTGGAAGGCCGTCCACCAGTCAGGATCCCTGCAGCCCGTCTGTGTGTAGGCCGTGTCATACCAGCGCACGTAGGGTTCCAGGCCCTGGTGCCCCAGCACGAGGACATCGGCCACACAATTGGCGGCGCAGGCCTCCTGGAGACAGGACGCTTGGGGGGCCCGAAGTGGTTTGGCCCGGACAAGGGCAGCCCCTCCGAGCCAGAAGAGCCCGATCAGCACCGCGACCATTGCGGCGACCGCTCTGAGAGGCCTCCCGGGGAACCCCCTCCTGCACCGGCCTGCTGCTGCGCGTTTGGCGCGTCTGCGATCGCTGCTCCACCCCCGCTTCATTGGGCACCTCCTCAGGCGCGCCACCGCCTTGCCCACCGGTGCCTGGACACCACGGGGCCGGGCGCTAACCGAACCTCTCCTCTTGTTGGACACCAAGCCGATCGGAAGGAGGCTTGTGCCGGTTCAGGGGATTACGGACCACACAACGCGTCTGCTCGAGGAACCCTCTCACAAACGGCTCTCTCTGCGTTCCGTACCCTGTAAGGTGGCTAGAGTTCGAGGCAGGCATCCGCGCAAAGCCAGAAAAGGTTCTCGCGAATTGCATCCCTGGATTGCCGCGGCCGATTGTCCCATTCGCCTGCGCTCAGGTCATCGCCAGCGTACAAGATCTGCCCGAAAACCACACCCCGAAACCGCGCCACGGCCATCATTCCGGCGGCTTCCATTTCTACCGCGAGACAACCCTCGGCTTTCCTCCGGGCGATTTTGGCCGCCGTTTCACGGTAGGGGGCATCCGTCGTCCACGTTTTCCCGAGGCGATAGGGGATCCCACGTTGATCCAGGGTTTTCCTCAGGGCGGCCACCGCAGTTTCGTCAGCCGGAATTTCACGCCCTGGGGGAAGGTAATGATACGAGACGCCTTCATCCCGCACCGCTGCCGATACCACGATCAACTGACCCACATCCAGTCCCTTCTCCAGCACGCCGCATCCGCCGCAGGCGATGAACTTCCGACAACCAAGCGCGATCACTTCCTCCAGAAGTCCTGCGGCCATCGGTGCACCCACCCCGGGATGGAAAAAAGCCAACCGTCTGCCTTTGTGTGTCATCTCAAAGACGGGATGGGGGCCATCTTCCCACCGGTTTTGAACGAGCACCTTTGCGTTGTGCTCAGCCACTACCTTGTCGAGCACCTCCCGGAAAAAGCAAATGACACAGGATTCGGGCACGTCGGAGGGCCTGATGAGTCTGGACGGCTCGATGAGGGCTTCGCGGGTAGGATCGTACTCGAGAATGGGGTAGGTCCTTTGCTTCACCGAACGCACCCCCATCCCGGACCGGGGCTGCTACTGTGTTCAAGCCACCAGTAGATCTGACACCGGCACGCCAGTCCCTATGTCCCTGATGGTCTCACTGAAGCGTTTTATACAGCAAAGGGCATAGGATGTCAAGTCAAGGCGGTGGCCGTGACTGTCCGCTCAGCGGTGGACTTGTTTTCCGACAAAGATCGGGTTTCCATCCTGGCTACTTTCGGCCCCCAATATCCACCACTGGCGGGCAACAGGAGCAAAATACGCCCATCCGACCGTGTAGCGGACAGTCACCGGTGGCCAGGTTGACGGCCCGGCACTCAGGGGCTATACTGGCACCCAGCGAGCGGCAAAAGGAGGTTCCCGCGATGGGTGTCAAGGTGGTTCACTACGAAGCGGTGCCGGCAGACCCGGTGCCCGACCTGGAGGGCGTCACCATCCGTTGGCTGATCGCGAAGGCGGACGGTGCCCCGCATTTCGCTATGCGGCTCTTCGAGCTGCAGCCAGGAAGCGGATCGCCCGATCACCGCCACACCTGGGAGCACGAGGTCTTTGTTCTGGAGGGAGAAGGGGTCGTCCGCACCGAGGACGGCAACCAGCCACTTTCCCCCGGGGTCGCTGTCTTTGTTCCCGGCGAGGTCCAGCACCAGTTCCTGAACACCGGGACAGGTCCGTTGCGCTTTCTCTGCCTGATCCCCCATGTCGACTGAACTCAGGGGGGTCATTCATCTGTGGAACCCGTCAGCAACCGGAGCAGGATCTCCCGCGCCTTCCGGCCGGCTCGGCCCCGATGGCTCACCTGGTTCTTTTCCTCCAGGCCCAACTCGGCCATGGTGCGGCGCATCTCGGGAAGCCAGAAGACGGGGTCGTACCCAAATCCTCCTTCCCCACGAGGTTCGGTCAGGATGACCCCAGGGCACACGCCCTCGCAGGTATGGGTCAAGCCGGAGGGCGTAGCGATCGCGATGACACAGCGAAAACGGGCGGTCCGTTGTTCCAACGGGACCCCTTCAAGCTGTGCCAGGAGGAGGCGGTAGCGGTGTGCGTCGCTCCCCCGTCCGCCGTCGTAGCGATGGGACTGGACGCCGGGCGCACCCCCCAGGACATCCACCTCGAGCCCGGAGTCGTCGGCCAGGGCCACGAGGCCGCTCGCTTGAGCAAACGCCCTCGCCTTAAGCACGGCGTTCTCCTCGTAGGTCGAGCCGCTTTCGGGAACCTCGATCGATAGGCCGATTTCTGCCGGAGTGACCAGCTCGATCGGCAGATCGCCCAGGATCTCGCGGTATTCCCGTACCTTGCCGGGATTGTTGGTCGCCAGCAGCACCCGCATCCGCATGCGAGACCTCGTTCCCGCGCTATCGCTTTGGCTCTTTTCCTCCGGCGGAGGAAAAGAGCGCCCGGTCTTCTTTTTCCAGATGCACACGCTCTAAGAGGTCGGGCCGGCGGAGATAGGTCCGTCGCAGCGCCTGCTCGCGCCGCCAACGGGCGATCTCGGCGTGGTGCCCGGACAAGAGCACCGGGGGTACCCCGAGTCCCGCGTAGCGGGCCGGTCGGGTGTACTGGGGATACTCCAGGAGCCCGGCGGCGTGCGACTCGTGCTCCAGCGACTCCGCATCCACCACCCCCGGAACCAACCGGGCGACCACATCGACCAACACCATGGCCGGGAGCTCCCCCCCGGTCAAGACATAGTCGCCTATCGAGATCTCCTCGTCTACATGCAGCGCGCGTACCCGCTCATCCACCCCCTCGTAACGTCCACAGACGAGGATCAGGCGAGGCCACGCGGCGAGTTGCCGGGCCACTTCGTGGCTCAAGAGACGCCCCTGTGGGGTAAGCAGCACGACCAGCGCCCGACGATCGAGTGCCCGCACGGCCTCGATGGCCCGTCCCAGCACATCCGGCCGCATGATCATGCCTGCCCCCCCACCGTAAGGCGTATCGTCTACGGTGCGGTGGCGGTCGGTCGCCCAGTCGCGGATGTTGTGCAAATGGATCGTGACCAGTCCCTGCTGGATGGCGCGGGCGATGATGCTTTCGTCGAAAGGCCCAGCAAACATCGACGGAAACAGGGTCAAGATGTCAATGCGCATCGGGCTCCTCTTCCACCTCCCAGGTCTGTAGGCCCCGCAGGTCAAAGTTGAAGGGGACCACTTGCGCCCCCGCTTCTTCCAGGGCCTGCGCCACGCGGTGCTTCCGTTCGAAGGGGCACAGGAAGACCAGGTATCCCCCTCCTCCGGCGCCCAAGAGTTTCCCACCGATGGCGCCCGCCCGTCGGGCAACGTCGTAGAGGGCATCGATGTCCGGATCGGAGATCCCCGGCGCCAGGCGCTTTTTCTGCTCCCACTCCGCGTGCAGGAGCCGGCCAAAGTCGGTGAACCGGCCCTGGAGGAGGGCGTTCTTCATCGCGATGGCGATCGCCTTGATCTCGTCCAGCGCTGCCACGACCTCGGGCCGCTTCTCCCGGTAGCCCGCGATCTGGCGGTCGAGGATGTGCCCCGAAAGGCGTGTGCGCCCCGTGTAGCACAGGAGCAACCGGTAGTGCAATTCGTTCAGCGTCGCGCTCGGCACGCGCAGAGGGTTGACGACGACGTCGTCCCCCAGAAACTCGATGAAGTTGAAGCCGCCGAACGTAGCCGCGAACTGGTCCTGCCAGCCGCCCGGTACGCCCAGCTCTACGCGTTCGATGTGGTAGGCCAAGCGGGCGACTTCGTAGCCGCTCATCGAGCGGCCCAGCCACCGCGCAAAGGCCCCGATCAGGGCCACCACCATCGCCGAGGAGGACCCCAGGCCCGAGCCGGGCGGCGCATCGGTGTGCAGGAACAGCTCCAACCCTTGGCCGCAACCCAACGTATGCACCACAGCCTTGACAAGGTCCAGTTCGCCGTCGTAGGGCAGCCGTCGGTCTACGTCGTACTTGGCGACGATGTCATAGTCCAGCGATTCCACCCGGATGAGGCCGTTGTTACGCGGCACCAGGGTGGCGTAAGCGTATTTGTCGATCGTCGCCGAAAGGACCACGCCTCCCCGTTCCTGAGGATACGGCTCGACGTCGGTTCCCCCGCCCGCAAAACTGAGGCGCAGCGGCGCCTGGCTACGGATCACCACCGGACATCCTCCCGAGTCGGACAACAGACGGATGGTGCCCTGTTTCGGGCATATTCTGACATACATCCCCTTTACCGTCAAGGGCGCGCAGCTTCTGCGGCCGGAAGGCAAGGTAGCGGCCATGCGGTGCTTGAGGGAGAACGCCCGGGGTTAGAGCAGAAGCCTTGCCCGCTGGCCCACATCCTCTGCCTTGGTCAAGGGGAGAAAAACAGGGGTCTCATGCTGCTTTGGTGGCCCGTAGGGCAACCGCAAACTCGGTTTTGAGGTAAAATGGGTTATCTAGCCAAGCACGAAAGGAGGATGGCCCATGGCGGATTGCCTCGCTGCTCCGTTGATCGAGCACTTTGCCCAAGTTGAGGACCCT
>DAOTVY010000060.1:0-24732 GCA_034436115.1 Chloroflexia bacterium
CACCGGCGCCGGTCTGCCCGGAGTGCGGCGAAGAGCTTTGGTACGACGAAGAGTACGAATGCTGGGTGTGCGACAATTGTAACCTCGAATTCTACGAAGAGGACTGGGAAGAAGAGGAGGAAGAGGAAGAGGAGGACGAGATATAGAGGACTCCATTCCCCCAGCGCTCCATCGAAGGGCCGCACCGGAGCAACTGGAAGCGATTGCCGCGATCCCCAGAAGCACTCTTCGGAACCCTTCGCGCAAGCGCGATTGGCTTTGACAGATCGCCCGGCAGCGGGTATGATGTTGCGCCGATGTGCCAAACTTTGCTCTTTTGGAGAGCTGGTGCAAGGAGGAAGTAGGGATGAAAAAGTGGGTGTATCGGTTCACGGAAGGCAACGCATCCATGAAGGATCTCCTCGGGGGCAAAGGCGCCAACCTCGCCGAGATGACCCGGGTAGGCCTGCCAGTTCCGCCGGGGTTTACCATTACCACCGAGGCCTGTAACGCCTACTTCGATGCCGGGGAACAATTCCCCGAAGGGATGTGGGAGCAGACGCTGGAAGCGCTCCGCTGGGTCGAGGAACAGACCGGCAAGCGGTTCGGCGATCCCGCCAATCCGCTCCTGGTCTCCGTGCGCTCGGGCGCACGCGCCTCGATGCCTGGCATGATGGACACCGTGCTCAACATCGGATTGAACGACGAGACGGTTGTGGGGCTGGCTCGCCTGACCGACAACGAGCGTTTTGCCTACGACGCTTATCGCCGGCTGCTGCAGATGTTCGGCCGCATTGTCAAGCACATCGACGGCAGCCGCTTCGAGCAGATCCTGGATCGCTACAAAGAGCGCACCCCTGGGCGACAGGACACCGATCTCACCACCGAGATGCTCAAAGAGATCGTCGCCGAATTCAAGCAGCTCTACCAGGAAGCGGTCGGGGAACCCTTCCCCCAGGACCCCTACGAGCAGCTGCGCGAGGCGATCATGGCCGTTTTCCGTTCCTGGTTCGGCAAGCGGGCGGTGGACTATCGCAACGCCCAGGGCATCCCCCACAGCTGGGGCACGGCGGTCAACATCGTCACGATGGTGTTCGGGAATATGGGCTCGGATAGCGGCACCGGCGTGGCTTTCACCCGCGATCCGGCGACCGGCGAGAAGGTGCTCTTTGGCGAGTACCTCGAGAATGCCCAGGGCGAGGACGTGGTCGCGGGCATCCGCACGCCGAAAAAGATCGCCCGCCTAGCGGAAGAGATGCCGGCCATCTACGAGCAGTTCCGTCAGGTCGCCGAGCTGCTGGAGCGGCATTACCGCGATATGCAGGACATGGAATTCACCGTGGAGCGCGGCAAATTGTGGATGCTCCAGACGCGCGCCGGCAAGCGTACGGCCGCGGCCGCGGTCAAGATCGCGGTCGACATGGTGCGGGAAGGACTGATCACCAAGGAAGAAGCCATCGCGCGCGTCAACACCTTCCAGGTTGACCAGCTCATGCATCCGCGCTTCGACCCCAAAGCGAAGGAGCGGGCCTACGAGGAAGGTACCTTCCTGGCGCGCGGCCTCAACGCATCGCCAGGTGCCGCTTCCGGTTTGGCGGCCTTTGATGCCGACACTGCTGAGGAATGGGGGCTCGCGGGAAAGCCGGTCATCCTGGTGCGCCCGGAGACGTCCCCAGACGACGTGCACGGCATGCTCCACTCCCGCGGCATCCTGACCCAACGGGGCGGCGCGACATCCCACGCGGCCGTGGTCGCTCGCGGCCTTGGACTTCCCTGCGTGGCGGGATGCGAGGCGATCCGCGTAGACGAGAGTGCGCACCTCTTTACCGTCGCGGACCGGGTCATCCGAGAGGGCGATACGATCTCGATCGATGGCACCACGGGCGAAGTGTTTGCCGGGGCGATCCCCACGATCGCGCCCTCCTTCGAGGAACAGGCCGACCTGCGTCAGCTGCTCGAGTGGGCGGACGAGATCTGCGCCCGCGAAGGGCTGCGCAGCGGCCCCCCCGGTTACCCCACCCGCGGCCTGCAGGTCTGGGCCAACGCCGACTACCCGCGCGATGCGGAGCGTGCCCGCGCCTTCGGAGCCAAGGGAATCGGCCTGTGCCGCACGGAGCATATGTTCTTCGAGGAGGACCGTTTGCCCATCGTCCAGCGGATGATCCTGGCTGAGACCGAAGAGGAGCGCCAGGCCTGCCTGGACCAGCTATTGCCCGTCCAACGGAGCGACTTTGAAGGGATCTTCCGCGTGATGGACGGCCTGCCGGTGATCATCCGGTTGATCGACCCTCCGCTGCACGAATTCCTTCCCTCCTATGAGGAGCTGCTCGTCGAGGTCACCGAGCTGCGGCTGCGCGGCAACGATCCTCAGAAGTTGGCGGAGAAGGAACGATTGCTCAAGGCCGTGGAAGGGATGCGGGAGATGAACCCCATGCTGGGGCTGCGCGGCATCCGTTTGGGGATCATGTTCCCGGCCATCACCCAGATGCAGGTCCGGGCGATCTTCGAGGCCGCCTGCAACGTGGCCCAGGAAGGGATCGTGGTCAAGCCGGAGGTGATGATCCCGCTCACCGGGCACGCGAACGAGTTGAAGGTGACACGCGAGATCCTGGAGCCGATCGCCAAGGCCGTCATGGCGGAGAAGGGCATCCAGATCGACTACAAGTTCGGCACCATGATCGAGATCCCGCGGGCGGCGATCACCGCGGACCAGGTGGCCGAGTACGCCGAGTTCTTCTCCTTCGGCACGAACGACCTGACCCAGACCACCTTTGGCTACTCCCGTGACGATGCCGAGGGCAAGTTCTTGCTCCAGTACGTCGAGCGGGGCATCCTGCCGGAGAACCCCTTCCAGGTCCTTGACCGGGACGGGGTGGGTTTCCTGGTGCGGCTAGGGGTCGAGCGGGGACGCAAGACGCGCCCGGACCTGGAGGTAGGGATCTGCGGCGAGCACGGGGGCGACCCGCGGTCGATCGAGTTCTGCCACGAAGCCGGCCTGAACTACGTCTCCTGCTCGCCTTTCCGCGTGCCGGTCGCGCGCCTTGCCGCCGCCCAGGTGGCCCTGGGAATCCCGCAGCAGAAGGAAAAGGAATAGACGGCCCGGCAACGGTAGCCCCCGGCTCCGCGGGAACATTCCTGCGGAGCCGGATTTTTTCGCCCGTCTGCAGCAGCCACGCCCGCGTGCGAAGGCCCGCCGTCGCCAACCTGCCTCCTTGTGGCAGGAGAGGGGAATGTGCTTCTTACGCCGCGCTATCCTCAAAAGCGCGCGTGGGCCCATTTGTTTTGGCAATAGAATCGTGCTATAATAAGACGGAGATTCGGCTCCACGGTTCGCCCACAAGGAGGAGCGATGACCCGCCTGAAGGCTTCTTCCGGCCAGTTTGGGCTCATCGGGGGCATCTGTCGGGCAACCAGCGACAGCATCCTGGTGGTGGAACCGGGGCCGGCCTCATTCGCGGCACGGCGGAAGGGCAACCTCTATCTTCTGGCGGAGCCTGGGCTGGAAGGGGTGCGGAGCGCGCTCGTGCTGCGCCAGGTATTGTCCGAAATTTCCCAGGCTTACTACGATTGCCCCTCCCCGAGCATCACCACTTGCCTCAACCGGGCGATCCAGCAGGCGAACCGCAGCCTGGTTCAGCGTAACCTGGAGGTCTCTGCCCACGAAAAGGTTACCGTCGGCGTCACGTGCGCCGTCGTCCGGGGGCAGGAAGTGTTCCTGGCCCAAGTGTTGCCTGGACAGGCCTACCTCGTGCATCAGGGACGCCTGAGCGCTTTTCCCCTGCATCCCTCGTGGAGCCCGGAGAACGCCGCGCTCCCTGCAGCGACGCGCCTGCTGGCGCTGGGGTGGGAGGAAGAGGTGCGCCCGGAGTTCTTTCACAGCGCGCTCTCCCCTGGGGACGTGCTGTGCCTGTGCAGCAGCAACATCGGCCGCTTCCTCGGCCGGGAAGAAGCGGAGCAGCTGCTGCTTTACCAGGAACCGGGCGATGTGGTGGAGCAGCTCTACCGGCGGCTGCATGCCCAGGGTTTTACCGACGCGCACGCGCTGGTGGTGTGTCTGGAGCTGGCGGCCGGCGGTGCCGCCGCGCCCTGGTGGAGCGCGAGGGGATTGCAGGAGCGCGCTCGCCTGGCCCTCGAGACCATTGCGAGCTGGGCTTCGTTCCTGGGAACCGAGGCACGTCGGCTGTTTGTCTCTCCCCGCCCTGCGCCTCCAAAGCCTGCCGCGCGTCGGGCCCCGGCTCGCCCGGAGCCGGGCCCTGAGGTCCCCTCCCTGGCGCGCCCCAAGCCCGCGGCGCCGTGGTGGAAATCCCTGGCCGAGGCGTTGCGCCCTCAGGCCGGCCTGCCTCGGGTCGAGCGCCCCCGGCTACGCATCCGCCCGGCCCGGGAAAAACGCCGGCTGCTGATGCCGTTCCTCCTGGGCCTGGGCGCGGTGCTCGTGTTGGCGTTGCTCATCGGCCTTATTGCCCAGCAACAGCAGCGGACCCAGGACGCACGCACCTTCGCCGCGATCGCGGAAGCGGAGCAACTGGTGACCCAGGCCACGCAGACGCGCGATCTGGCGAACGCCAATGCGCTACTGAACCAGGCGGAGCAGCGGCTCTCCCAGGCCCAGGCCAGCCGTCGCACCCGCATCGAACTGGAACGTGCCCTGGCGGCGGTGCGGGTTACCCGGGACCAGATCAACCAGGTGCTCCGGATCGCTCCGGAAGAGTTGGTGCCGCTCATCCGTTCGGAGACGCTGAGCGCCACGGTCGCGGCAGCCGGCTTCGGCGGCGGGTGCGCTTCCGGCTGTCTCTGGCGCGACCTGGTGGTGTTGGACTATGCGCTCTTTTTGCTCGAGGAACAGCATGGGACCGTCTATGTCTCCACGACTCGCGAACTGCGAGCACTCCTTGGACCCGGGGCACGCGACGGGCCGCCTACGGAACCGATCGTGGCCATTGCCCGTCTGGAGCGCCCGGCAGATTGCAGCCTCCCGGACCAGCCGCCGATTGTCCCCTGGCTTGCGGCCGTGGATGCCGCCCGTCACCTGTACCTCTACCGCCAGGGCACCTGGGAAACGTACGAACTGAGCGGAGAAGGCTCGTGGAAGGCGCGCGCGGTACGCCTGGAGGGCTTTCAGGGCAACGTCTACGTGCTGCGCGGCGGACCAGGACAGATCCTGAAGTTCCCGTGCAACGCCTACGCCTTGCGCATCGAGTGGCTTCAGCAGGCCGAAGCGGACCCCCAGGGCGGACCGGCCGAGCGAGCGGTGGATCTCGCCATCGATGGAGCCATCCACTTGCTGCAGCCGGATGGTTCCGTACTCACCTTCCGGGGAGGCCGGCAGGAAACCGCACTCAGCTACCAGGTGTATCCGAGCCCGATCTCCCCGGTGGCCATCTATGCCGATCCGGACACGACCTACGTCTATATTGCCGATCGACGCGGCCGCATCCTCCAGTTGCGTAAGGAGGGGGCACCGGTACTGGTGCAACAGATCCGAGGCCCTTCGGACGACGATCTGCTCTACCTGCAAGCGATCGCGGTACAGGAGTCTCAAGGCGTGCTCTACTTGCTGACCGAGCGTGGCCTATTTCGGGCTCGCGTGCCGCTGATCCCGAACCCGGTGCCTACCCCCAAGCCTACAAAGACCCCGTGAAAGGAACCCGGACCGATGGCCCCAGTCGGCGAAACCCTGCGTGAGCGACGGGAAGCGTTAGGCTTGGCCCTGGACGACGTCTCCCGGCAAACCCGCATCCGCCGGGAGTATCTGGAAGCGCTCGAATCCGCACAGTATGACCGGTTGCCGGCAGATGTGCAGGTCCGCGGCTTTCTCCGCGCCTACGCGCAGCTCTTGGGACTGGAGCCACGGGAAATCGTGCACGCCTACGAACAGGAGCGCGGAAAGCCGGAACTGGTCTCCATCGCCCCCGTGAGCACCCCGCCGCGCGTGCGCTCCTGCGTCCTCCCGAGCGTGGGCATCGTGCTTTTCGCTACGGTCGCCATGGCGGCGTTTGCCATCTGGGTCTATTACGGCTGGCTCCACCCGGCGACCATCCCGCCGACGGCCACGCCGAGGCCACCAACGGCCACCCCCCTTCCGCCTACGTTCACCCCTCCCGCGGCGCCGTCGACATCCGCGCCGACTCCTACGCCGCGCAGCTACCGCGGGCTGGAAGCCGTTTTCCAGCTCAGCGCCCCCTGCTGGGTCCGGGTAGTGTCGGATGGCGTGCAGGTCTTCCAGGGAACCCTTCCGGAGGGCTCGACGCGCACCTTTACCGCGACCCAAGAACTTCAGGTGCGATTCGGGAACGCGGGCGGGGTGCGGGTCATCTTGAACGGGCAGGACCTTGGGATCCAAGGAGCCCCGGGCGAGGTCGTCAACCGGATCTGGAGAGCGCAACCGTGATCCTGCGGGTCGCCCTTGCGCAGATGGAGGTGGCCATCGGAAGGCCAGAGGAAAACCTGTCCCAGGCCACCGAGATGGCGCGGCGCGCCGCCGATGCGGCCGCCGACCTTCTGCTTCTCCCGGAGCTCTGGCTCACCGGTTACGACCTCGAAGCTACCGAGCGGCACACGCGCGAATTCCCCGAGTGGTTGGAGCGGTGGGCGGAACTCGCGCGCCAGTTCAAGATGGCGATGGCCGGATCGGTGCTCGCGAACGACCCGGCCGGCCGGCCCACGAACACGGCCATCCTGCTCTCCTCAGAAGGGCAACTCGTTGGCCATTACCGCAAGATCCACCTCTTCGGCACGCTGGGCGAGGTGCAGCACCTGGTACCCGGCGATGAGACCCCGTCCTTTGCTCTCCCCTGGGGGACGGTTGCCCTGGCGATTTGCTACGACCTGCGTTTCCCAGAGCTCTTCCGCCGCTACGCCGACCAGGGAGCGGAGCTGGTGCTTCTGCCCTCAGAATGGCCTCTGCGCCGTCTGGAGCACTGGCGGATCCTGCTCCGCGCCCGCGCGATCGAAAACCAATGGTACCTGCTCGCCTGCAACAGCGTCGGCCGCGGGCCGGGCGAAACGGTCTTTGCGGGGCATTCCGCCGTGGTGGGTCCTTGGGGCGAGCTGCTCGTGGAAGGCGGGGAACAAGCCGACCTCCTCCTGGCGGAAATCGACCTGGAGGAGGTCGCTCGGGTACGCAAAGCCTTTCCGGTGCTGCGCGATCGGCGACTCTAGACCTCGGCTGCGAGTCTTTTCCTCAATTCCGTCGGCGCCCACCACCGACCAGCGAGAGAAAGTAGAAGAGCTGCATCACCGCGGTCAATAGCGCGGCCACATAGGTCCAAGCCGCTGCCCGCAGGACCTTCTGTGCCCCCTCAACTTCTTCCGGGACCACAAGGCCGCTTTCGCGGAGCATATTGAGCCCGCGCCGGCTGGCATCCAGCTCCACCGGGAGGGTGACCAGGTAGAACAACGCGGCGGTGCTGAAGAGCAGGATCCCTGCCCAGGCCAAGCCACCGAAGCGCAGGAGCACCCCGATCAGTACCAGCCAGGGGCCGGCCGTGGAGCCGATGCTGGCCACCGGCACCAGGGCAGCCCGAAGACGCATCGGCGCATAACCGCTATGCACCTGCTGGGCGTGCCCTACCTCGTGAGCGACGATCCCCAGGGCAGCCACGGAGGGCGTGCGGGCAACGGGTGCGGACAGGCGCAACGTATCCGTGCGAGGGTCGTAGTGGTCCGTCAGCTGGCCGGGTGTCCCTTCTAGGCGCACCGAGCCGAGGTCGTTGTAGATCAGCAGGTGTTGCGCGGCCTCGGCGCCTGTCACCCCCCGCGCGTTGCGCACGCGCGAATAGCGGCCGTAGGCATTGCTCACCATCAGCTGGGCTATGAGCCCCAGGAGCAACGCCGGCCCAACGAACAAGAGGTAACGTGGGTCGAAATACCAGAACATCGCTCTACCTCCGCCGGCCCAAGAGCGCCCCACAGACGCCGGCACCCATTTTATACGTTTCCCGCGTTGGAATGTTGCCAGTTGCGCATTAGAAAGCGATTAGAACCAGCCGAGCACCTGGAGCAGTTCCTCGTGCACCCGGCCGTTCGAGGCCACAATCCGATCGTCGTGCACGTCCCACGACCGGCCTGCGGGACCGCTGACGCGTCCCCCGGCCTCGAGGACGATCAGCCCACCGGCCGCCACATCCCAAGGCTTCAGCCCCATTTCCCAATGCGCCTCTTGGCGCCCGGCCGCCACGTAGCACAGGTCGAGCGCGGCCGACCCGCTCCGCCGGATGCCCGAGACCACGGGCATCACTCGTGCGAACTCTGCCAGGTTGTTGTCGGGACGCGCGGCCTTGTCGTAGGGGAAGCCGGTGCTCACCAGGCTTTCGGCGAGCCGGTCGCGTGCGGAAACTCGGATGGGCTGCCCGTTCAGAAAAGCCCCACCGCCTCGCGTGGCCCAGAAGCATTCCCGACGCACCGGTTCGTAGACCACGCCCACGAGCGGCTCCTCCCCGCACCACAGGGCGAGCGAGACCGCGTAGTGGGGATATCCGTGGACATAGTTGTGCGTGCCGTCCAAAGGGTCGACAAACCACCGAAACGGCGCCCCACGCACCTGCCCCAAACCTTCCTCGGCCTCGATGTCGTGATCCGGGAAAGCCTCCCGCAGTACCCGGACGATCAATGCCTCCGATGCCCGATCGACCTGGGTGACCAGCTCTTGGGCACCCTTCTGCGTTTCCGCCTTGGGCCTCCGAGCCTGGCGCAAAAGCAACCTCCCGGCCCGGCGGGCCAGGACAATGGCTAACTCCAGTGCCCCCTCCAGCGTGCGCAATTCCCCCTCCTCCTACGGGAACTGGCGGACGAAACGCAGGTCGCCGGAGAAAAAGACCCGGATGTCGTCGATGCCGTATTTCAACATCGCGATCCGTTCCGGACCCATCCCAAAGGCGAAGCCGCTCACGCGGTCCGGGTCGTAGCCCCCGTTGCGCAGCACGACCGGGTGCACCATCCCCGCGCCCATGATTTCGACCCAGCCGGTGTACTTGCACACCCGGCAGCCCGCGCCCCCGCACAGGACGCAATCCATATCGACCTCGACGCTGGGCTCGGTGAAGGGGAAATAACTGCAACGGAAGCGGACGCGCCGCTCCGGCCCGAACATCCGCCGGGCGAACTCGGCGATCACGCCCTTGAGATCGGCCATGGTGATCTGCTCGCCCACGGCCAGACCCTCGACCTGGTGGAACTGGCTCTCCGAGCGGGCCGTGACCTGCTCGTAGCGGTAGCACTTCCCGGGCAGGATCACCCGGATCGGCTCGGGGCAATAGGTGCGCATGGCCCAAATCTGGCCAGGTGAGGTGTGGGTGCGCAGCAGCACGCCCTCGCGCGTGGTATAGAATGTGCTCCACATATCGCGCGCCGGGTGGTGGGGCGGGATGTTCAGCAGCTGAAAGTTGCGCTCGTCCGTTTCCACCTCGGGGCTGGAAAAGACCTGGAAGCCCATGTCGGCGAAAATAGCATAGATCTGGCGCAGCACCCGGTTGCTCAGGTGGATGTGGCCGAGCGCTGGCGGCCGGCCCGGCAGGGTGACGTCGACGCGCTCGGCCTCCAGGGCCTGCCGGAACAGCTCCTCGCGCAGGGCCTGCCGGCGCGCTTCCAGCGCCGCTTCCAAACGCTGCCGCAGGTCATTGGCCACCTGACCCACACGGGGCCGCTCTTCCGGGGGCAGGTGCCCCAAAGAGCGGAGCACCTCGCTGAGGGCGCCTTTCTTCCCCAGATAGGCCCGCTTCCAGGCCTCCAGGGCTTCGCTGGTCGATGCGGCCTCCAGACCAGCGAGTGCCTCCTCCTCCAACCGCGCGATATGCTCCAGCATGGCTAACTCCTACCGTTCGAACGGGCGGGAGCCGGTTCCTCCGAAAGCACCGTTTCCGCGGATCGCTCCGCCACGAGCCATAGATCGGGGAAACGGCGCCGGATCGCCTGCACGATCCCTTCGGCGTCCAGGCCCAGGCTGGCCCGTACCTGCTGCTGCGCGCCATGGTGCACGAAATGGTCCGGGATCCCGATGCGCAGGAATTCCCGGCCGGCCGTGAGCACCTTGCGCTCGAAAAACTCGAGCACCGCGCTGCCAAACCCGCCGGCCAGCGCGTTCTCCTCCACGGTCACGATCCGCCGGAAGTTGCGCGCGATGCCATAGAGGAGCGCCTTGTCCAACGGCTTGACAAAGCGCGCGTTGACCACCGCCGCCTCGATCCCTTCCATAGCGAGACGCTCCGCCGCTTCCAGCGCCGGATAGACCATGGAGCCGATGGCCACGATCGCCAAGTCCCCCCCAGAACTCTTGCGCAACACCTCGCCCGTCCCAATCGGGATGGTCTCGCAACCTTCGGCCAGGGGCACCCCTACCCCTGCCCCGCGCGGGTAGCGAACAGCCACCGGCCCCTCGACCGCAAGCGCCGTCCAGAGCATCGACTGCAGTTCCCGCTCGTCCTTGGGCGCCATCACGACCATGTTGGGGATATGGCGTAGGTAGGAGAGGTCAAAGACCCCATTGTGGGTGGCGCCGTCGTCGCCCACGATCCCCGCGCGGTCCAGGGCAAAGATCACCGGCAGATTCTGCAGCGCCACATCGTGCACGATCTGATCGTAGGCCCGCTGCAGAAAAGTCGAGTAGATCGCGACCACCGGACGCAACCCCTCCGTAGCCAGGCCGGCGGCGAAGGTCACCGCGTGCTCCTCGGCGATGCCGACGTCGTAGAAACGACTCGGAAAGCGGCGGGCGAACTCCACCAGGCCTGTCCCATCTGGCATCGCGGCAGTAATGGCGACGATGCGGGGGTCGGCTTCCGCCATGCGGATCAGGGTCTCGCCGAACACCCGGCTGTAGGAAGGAGCGGAGCTCTTTCCCTCCCCGTTCGGCGCAACCCCGTGAAAGTTGGTCGGGTCGGCCTCGGCGGGTGGATACCCCTTGCCCTTGGTCGTGTAGACGTGGACAAGCACCGGTCCTGGAACTCGCCGTGCTGCGCGCAGGGTGCCAATGAGGTCGCGCAGGTCGTGGCCGTCGACCGGACCGATGTAGGTAATCCCCAGTTCGTCCCAGATCCGGGTAGGGATCAGGAGCTCCTTGAAGCTGTTCTTTACGCGTCGCAGGAAATCCAAAATAGGGCGCCCGAGGACCGTGCGGCTGAGGATCCGTTCCGCCCGCCCTTTGGCCAGCTGATACCGGGGATCGGAACGGAGCCGGTTCAGGTAGCGGGAGAGCCCGCCCACGTTGGGCGCGATCGACATGCCGTTGTCGTTCAGGACGATGATCAAGCGGGTGTTCAGGTGGCCCGCGTTGTTCAAGGCCTCGAAAGGCATGCCGCAAGTCATGGAGCCATCCCCGATGACGGCGACGACGTGGAAATCCTCTCCTCGCAAATCCCGGGCGCGGGCAATGCCCAGCGCCGCGGAAATCGAGGTGCCGGCGTGGCCTGCCCCGAACGGATCGTGGGGGCTTTCCGCGCGCTTGGTAAAGCCGCTCAGGCCACCGGCCTGGCGGATGGTGTGAAAGCGGTCCTTACGGCCGGTGAGCAGCTTGTGCACATAGGCCTGGTGCCCGACGTCCCAGACGATACGATCGCGCGGGCTGTCGAAAACGGTGTGCAGAGCGATCGTCAGTTCGACCACGCCCAGGTTGGAAGCCAGGTGACCCCCCGTGCGCGGGACCACTTCGATCAGTTCGTTTCGGATCTCCTGGGCCAGGTGTTTCAGTTCGCGCAACGAAAGGTGTTTCAGGTGGGCGGGCTCGTTCACCCGGTCGAGAACACGTTGTCCCATCTCCTTCTCCTGCTTGCGCCTTCGCTCCTGGCACCCCAGGAAGGCAACAGGGAACGGAGCTGCCGTTCCCTGCCGGGGAATACCAAGGCTCTGGGAGGGCGCGCCTCGGGCCTATTCCAGCCTCCAACAGGCGACGAAATGTTCGCCCCCATAGTCCTTGAAGGGTGGCTCTTCCTCGGCGCAGCGCTTCATGGCAAACCGGCAACGGGTGCGGAAGCGGCAGCCCGAGGGCGGATTCACGGAGCTGGGCACATCGCCCTCCAGGATGATCCGCTGGCGTTTCTTCTCGACCACCGGATCCGGCACCGGGACGGCCGAGAGGAGCGCCTGGGAATACGGGTGCTGGGGGTTGTCGTACAGTTCGTAGCTCCCGGCCATCTCCACGATCTTGCCCAGGTACATCACCGCCACGCGGTTGCTGATGTGCCGGACCACCGAAAGGTCGTGGGCGATAAAAAGGTAGGTCAGGTGGAACTTTTCCTGGAGCTCCTCCAAAAGGTTAATGATCTGCGCCTGAATGGAAACGTCCAGGGCCGAGACCGGCTCGTCGCAGACGATGAACTCCGGTTCCACGGCCAGGGCTCGGGCAACCCCGATGCGCTGCCGCTGCCCACCGGAGAACTCGTGCGGGTAGCGGTTGATGAAGTATGGATTGAGGCCGACGACCTTCAGGAGTTCCATCACCTTCTCGCGGCGCTCGCGGCCATCGGCCAGCTTGTGCACGACCATAGGCTCGCCAACAATCCCCCCGACGGTCATGCGGGGGTTGAGGGAAGCGTAGGGGTCCTGGAAGATCATCTGGATTTTGCGACGCATGCGGCGGAGGGCTTCGCCCTTCAGGCGGGTCAGGTCCACCCCCTCGAAGATGACCTGGCCGGCCGTCGGTCGGTAGAGCTGCACGATGGCGCGCCCGGTGGACGATTTGCCGCAGCCGCTTTCTCCCACCAGCCCCAGCGTCTCGCCGCGGCGGATGTAAAAACTAATC
The DNA here is from genome assembly GCA_034436115.1 of Chloroflexia bacterium. GTDB lineage: Bacteria > Chloroflexota > Chloroflexia > DTKN01 > DTKN01 > DAOTVY01. The sequence continues at coordinate 12,710 of DAOTVY010000060.1, forward strand.
CCGTCGACGGCTTTGTTGTCGGCAATCTTGTGCTGGAAGATGATCCCCTTGGTGAGCGGGAAATACATCTTCAGGTTGCGGACTTCCAGGATGATATCGCCGGATTTCGCTTCCATCGAGCCCCCCTATGGCCGGGAGATCCAGCCTTCTTTGTTGATGTCGAACCAACAGGCCGCCTGATGGTTCGGCCCCACCGTACGCAACGGCGGCCGGCCTTCCTCGCAACGCGGCTGGGCATAGTCGCAGCGCGGCACGAACGGGCACATATCGGGCAGGTCGATCAGGTCCGGGGGCAGCCCCCGGATCGGGTTCAGCTTCCGGCGCTCACGCGCATCCACACGCGGGATGGAGCGCATCAACCCCAGGGTGTAGGGGTGGCGCGGGTTGCCGAACACCTCGTAAGTATCGGCCGTTTCGACCACGTGACCCGCGTACATGACCACGACGCGGTCGCTCATGCCGGCCACCACCCCCAGGTCGTGGGTGATGATGATCACTGCCGTGCCCAATTCGCGCTTCAACTTGTTGATCAGGTCGAGGATCTGTGCCTGGATGGTCACGTCCAGCGCGGTTGTGGGCTCGTCCGCGATGAGCAGCTCCGGGTTGCACGAAAGGGCCATCGCGATCATGACGCGCTGCCGCATGCCGCCGCTGAACTGGTGCGGATAGTCGTCCAGCCGCTTCTCCGCCGAGGGGATGCCCACCATGCGCAGCAGTTCGAGGGTGCGCTCGCGTGCCGAGGCGCGGTCCATCCCCAGGTGCAGCTCCAGTGCCTCGCTGACCTGTCGGCAGATCGTGAGCACCGGGTTCAGGGAGGTCATCGGGTCCTGGAAGATCATGGAGATGCGGTTGCCACGCACGTGCCGCATCTCCTCCTCACTCAGGCTAAGCAGGTCCTCGCCGTCGAAGATGATCTCGCCCCCGACGATCCTGCCCGGTGGCTGGGGGATCAGCCGCATGATGGACAGGGCGCTCACGCTTTTCCCGCAGCCGCTTTCGCCCACGATGCCCAGCGTCTCCCCCTTGTGGACGTAGTAAGAGACCCCGTCGACCGCCTTGACGATGCCGTCCTGGGTCTTGAAGTAGGTCTTCAAATTGTTCACTTGCAGCAACGGTTCGGTCATCTCGACCCCCCACTCTGCGCTACCGTTCATAGATCCGCGGGTCCAGGGCATCCCGCAGGCCGTCTCCGAAGAAGTTAAAGGCCAGCACGGTCAGACAGAGAGCGATGGCAGGGAAAAAGACCGGCCACCAGTAGGATCGCATCCCCTGGTACGCATCCGAAAGCATGATCCCCCAGCTCGGCGTCGGGGCGTTCACCCCCAACCCGATGAAGGAGAGGAATGCCTCGGTAAAGATATAGCCCGGGATGGCCATCGTTTCGGAGACGATGCACGGGCCCAGGACGTTCGGCAGCAGGTGGACGAAGAGGATGCGGCTGTTCGAGGCCCCTACACAGCGCGCCGCTTCGATGAACTCTTTTTCTTTATAGGACAGCACCTGCCCGCGCACCAGGCGGGCCATCCCCAACCAGTTCAGGGCGCCCAGAGCGATGAAGATGAACAGCATGCCGCCCAGGCGCCGGTTGGTGTCCAGCAGCCACCGCAGGAGCGCACTGGCCTCCGCGCCCTTTTTCTCGTACTCGATCGTCAGCGCCTTGAAGTACACCTGGAGCAGGATGACAAAGATCAGCAGCGGGTAGCCGTAGAGGATGTCCACGATACGCATCATGATGTTGTCGACCTGGCCGCCGAAAAAGGCTGAAATCAGGCCGTAGATCATCCCGATGGTAAAGCTAACCGCCGCCCCCACGAACGCCACCGAGAGCGACACGCGAGCCCCGTAGATCACCCGGCTCAGAACGTCCCGTCCCAGGCCGTCGGCCCCGCAGATGTACCGAAAACCGGCGTACGAGCTAGCGCGCGCTTCCTCTGTAGGCTTGTAGACCCCCATCGGCGGCACCCGCGGATACTGCGCGGCATCCACGCGCTTGCTTTGATCCAACTGCTTGGCAAACGGGGTATTGTTCTCTGCCGCCAGGGTCGCCCAATACCCTTCCAGGCGGAATGGGTTCACATAGTCGGCAAAGATGGCGACCAGGATCAGCAAGAGGATAAAAATGCCGCTCGCCACCGACATCTTGTTCTTGAGCAGCTGACGCCAGGCATCCCGCCAGGGAGTCCGTACCTTCCGCTGCAGGATGACCAGGTCATCGCGGGACATCTGCTCGGCCGAAACCGCCATCGCTTTTCCTCCTCACCTGTCCCGACAGTTGGGCCTAGGAGTAACGGATCCGCGGGTCCAGGATCCCGTAGGTGATATCCACCGCCAGGTTGGCGATCACGATGAGGATGGCGTAGATGATCGTCGTCGCCATCACGATCGGATAATCGCGGTTGCCAATGCTTTGCACAAAGTGCTTGCCCATGCCGGGGATGGTAAAGATCTGCTCCGTCACTACCGTGCCGGTCACCACCGCGGCGAACATCGGCCCGAGGACCGTCACTACCGGGATGAGCGAGTTTTTCAGCGCGTGCCGCACCACCACCGCCCGCTGCGAAAGCCCCTTGGCCCGTGCGGTCCGGATATAGTCCTCGCCGATCACCTGCAGGAGCGAGGCCCGGGTGAGCCGGGCGATGCTCGCCGACATCCCGATCCCCAGGGCGAAGGCAGGCAAGATGTAGTTCGAGAAGCGCCCGGTCCAGGTCAGGTTGAAGAGCTCAAGCTTGATCACAAAGATCCAGATCAGGAGGGGACCCATCACCATGACCGGCACCGAGACCCCTACGATGGCAAAGAAGGTCGCCACATAGTCCAGGATGGTGTTGTGCTTCAGCGCCGCGACGATGCCCAGCGGGATACCCATACCGACCGCAATGGCCAGTGCGAGCAAGCCCACGATCGCCGAGATAGGAAAGCCGTTTTTCGCTTCAAAGATCACCCGGCGCACGACGCCCGTGAATTGATCCCCTTTCCAGCGCACCGTGAGGTCACCCGGGAGCTTCTGGGCCTTCCCTTCCGGAAGCACCAACGGCTGGTCCTGGCCGGCCGAGGTCACCGCCCACCCCCCATCCTCCTGAAGGTGCAGGGTAAAGCGCACCGGCAGATCCAGCCGCCGATCCATCAGAAGCGTTTTCCCCTTGAGCGCGACCTTCGTGCGGTCGTCCAGGTCCACCGAGCTTCCCGCGCGCAGCTCCGCAGGCGAGCCGTCCTGCAGGATGACCGAAAGCTCGCCCGCTTTGCTCCATCCCAGGGTGAGCCGATCCCGGCCCCGACGCAGGTTTACCTCGCCGTCCCGGTTTTGGATGACTGTCCCGTCCGGCAGCACGTACTTCTCTCCAGGCGCCAAGCGGTGCTCCGAACCATCCTTCTCGATCAGGGCAATCATCCGCACCAGCGGGAGCCGTACTTCTTCCTCGAGGACATAGATATCGCCCCCCTGGCTCAGGACAAGCAGATTGCCCACCTCAACCGCTTGGTTGCCAAGCGTGCGATAGGTGTCGCCCACACGCACCGCGATGCCCTTTTCCTTCCCTGTGGCCTCCCGGAACTCGACCCGGACATCGCCCTTGAGGACAACCACGTTGGTGCCTTCACCCAGCACCGTGGTCCCGTCCGGCAAGGTCAATCGCGTCCCCTGATCCAGCGGGATCAGGTTCCCCCGGCCGTCGTTCACGGCGAGCTTCCGCTCCACCGGGACCTCGAACACCGACTGCGCCAGGAGCTTGTCCGCGGGCATCGAGGCGGTGACCGTGACCACCCCCTTGCGCTGCGTCACGGAAGCCCCGTTGGCCAGAGTAACCGTGCGCCCTTCCTCGAGCAAGCGCACCTTTCCCGGCCCTTCGCGCACCACGAGCACCGGTTGGAGGTTGAAGCGGATCGCCGCGTGGTTCACCAGGACATCGCTGCGATCGGGGGCCAAGCGGACGTAGTAGTTGCCTCCGATCCCGTAACCGACCCCCTGTTGGGCCAGCTTTTCGAGCTTCCCATCCGCCTTCCGCACGGCCAGCAGGAGCGAGGAGGTCTCACTGATCTGGAGCTCCGGGCCATTCTCCTTGCGCACGACAATCTGGTCGCCCGCTTGGCGGACGGTAGTCCCGTCCTTCAGGGTCACTTCCACGCCCTCGTCCAACGGCACCCACCGATCCCCATCGTGAATGGCCAGCCCGCCTTCGCTCAACGGGAGGACGCGCAAGTCGCATTTGAGCGCTACGTCGCGCCGCCGTTCCACGCTGAGCTGGTTGCCGTCGAGCTTGAGCACGGTACCGTCCCGGAGTTCCAGGCCTTTGCCAGGGACCAACGGGCGCTCCTCGTCCACGTCCATCACGACCAGGCTACCATCCGCCTGCCGACGCAGCGTAAACTCGGCACGGGCCTGCTGGATCTGCAATACCTTGAGCCCCAGTACGGCGCTGACCTCGCGGTCGCGGTACTTGAAGGAGACCCCAAAGTCCAGGCGAGCCAGGTCCCCCAGGTAGTTTAGGTACTGCTGCCAGATCGGCTTATCCAGTCCGTACTTGCGTTTGATGTTGCGCACGACGTGGGGTGGAAGCTGCTTTTCTCCCGCAAAGTCGAACGGTCCGCCCGGCAGCTCCCGCACGGTCCAAAACGTCAGCGCAGTGACCACGAAAAAGACGGGCAAGAACCAGAAGAGCCTGCGCAGGATATAGGCAAGCATCGTCCGTGACCTCCTCCGACACCTCGGTCAGGCCTGACCCCTGGCCGAGCGCGGATTATATCATAATCCTCCCCGGCACGCAAACGTTTCCTTCATTGGTTTTGCTCCAGCGTCTGCCGCAGCGCCCGGAATTCCTGCTCTAGGCGGAAGATCTCCGCTGCCAAACTCCGCTGACGCATCTGTAACGCTGGCAGGGAAGCACTCCGCGACAGAAGGGCACGCCGCCGGTCCCGTCCGCGGCTACGCGAAAGCAACGCCTGCAGCTCCGCGATTTGCCGTTCCACCTCGTGCTGCTCCCGGAGGAGCCGCTGAATTTGCGCCTGCAGTTCGCGGAGCCGCTCCCCCGCAGCTTCCGGCTCCTCGGGTCTATCGGCCACCGCGCGATCGTCCTTTCTTTCACGCGCCCGGAGGGGCTCGAACCCCCAACCCTCGGTTCCGAAGACCGATGCTCTATCCGTTGAGCTACGGGCGCTCATCGCCGGCTGTTCACAGGCCGGTTAAACAATATTATAGCACCGTCCCCAACAAAATGCCAACCACGCTTACAGTTTGCTCTTGACCCCGTAGACATACCCCCCGCGCAGCCCAGCCAGCTCCCGAGCATAAACGAAGGCCCCCGCGTCCACCGCGGTAACCAGGTCCACCAGGCGCGCCAGGTCTCTTGCCCTGGAAACGACGGTCAACACTTCCACGCGTCCTTCCCGTCCCACCCCACTGTGGCGGGTGAGGGCAAAGCCGGCCTGGCGGAGGGCGTCCTCCAGCTCCTGCCAGGGGCCCCGGGTGATGATCGTGGCCTCGACGACCCCGCGGCTCATGCGTTCCGAAAGCGCCATGCCGACCACGGTGCCCGTGGCAAACCCACCCGCGTATGCGATGACGTTCAGCCAGTTCCCGATGTCCTGGATGACCCGGCTGACCACCAGGATGTAGATCAGGATCTCCACAAAACCGACCAAAGAGGCCAGCCATTTGCGCCGACGGACGATCAGCTGCACACGGATCGTCCCCAGTCCCACATCCACCACCCGTGAAGCAAAGATGAGCACCGCCCATAGAACCCCTGGCCAGGTCATACGTCCTCCTTACCCAACGACTCGGCAGCCCAGGACGGCTTCGAGCGCCTCCCGCGGGATCGGACCCACCCGGAGTAGCCGCGGGGGTTCCTGCGTCAGGTCGACGATCGTAGAGGCTTGCTCGACCCGGCAGCGGCCTCCGTCCAGGATGAGCGGGATGCGTCCTCCCAGCTGCTCCAGCACTTCCTCCGCGGTCGCCGGCGCGGGGGCACCGGAACGGTTGGCGCTGGTCGCGGGCAGAGCCCCGCCCAGTTCCCTGGCCAGCGCCCGGGGCACAGGATGGTCCGGAAGGCGCACAGCAACCGTTGGCCGTCCAGCGACCACTCGCTCCGGAACGATGTCCCGGCGCCACAGGACGAGCGTCAGCCCTCCCGGCCAGAAACGCCGGACCAGGCGCCAGGCCGCCTCCGGCACTTCGCGGCAGAACCGTTCGATGCTTTCCGCATCGGCCAGAAGCAGCGGGATCCCCCGTTCCTCGGGGCGGCCCTTGGCCTGGAAAAGCCGTTCCACGGCTGCGCTGTCCGCCATATTCGCCCCCACCCCATAGACCGTGTCCGTAGGAAAAGCGACCACCTGGGAACGCCACAGCCAGCCCAGTGCTTCCTCCAGCGCCCCAGGTTCTTCCACCCGGCGTACCACAGTCGTCCAAGTCGCCATCGACATACCCTCACCGACGCCCGAAAAGGCTGGCAACGATCGCGGCCATCCCGAGCAGCCCCACGAGCAAATACTCCAACGCGACCTGCCGCGTGAGCGTCCCGGCCAGTCCGTGACGGACCAGGTTCACGGCCACGTAGAAGGCGAGGAGCAAGAAAGCCCCTCCGAAGAGGCCCCCGATCGCCCAGTAGTTCAACGGCCACATGACCTCGCCCACGCACAGGCTGACCACAGCCGCCGACCACTTCGCCTCAGAGGGCGGCGCGATCCGGCCTAGCAGCTCACCGGCCAGCAGAAAGGAAAGCAGCACAGTCGTGGTAGCAGAAAAAAGGCTGCGTACCTTCAGGGCATAGATCGCCGAGAAGAGGAAAAAGGCCGTGGGGTAGACCATCACCTCCAGCACCTGCCCGGCGAAACGGCGCACCTGGATGCGCTCGTCCTCCGAATAGTGCTGGGCAACGAGCACGGCAAGCAGGCAAAGCCCAGCTACCCCCAGGCCGATCGCCCGGACAACCAGATCTCCCAGCCACCGCAGGAACAGGAATGCGGCCAGGGTGATCAGCACCGGAAGCCTCCAGGAGGCGGGGTGCAGTCGAATCCCGTGGGGCCTCCAGGCCACTTCGGGCCCGCTCTCTTCGCGCTGCACGGCCTCCGTTCCTACGATCACCAGGAGGAGCAGCGACAACAGGATCAGCCAGGCAATGGAAACGACGGCGCTGACTCCTCCGGGCAGAGGGAGGGCGACCGTGAGCGTGTGGATCCGCGCCGAGAGCAGGACGATCCCCAGCCCCATCAGGACTATACCGACAAACGGCAGGATCCGCTCGTATCGTGGCATCGGGACGCCCCTCTATCGGGAGAGGCGCGCGATCACCTCGCGCGCAGCGATCACGCCCGAGACCGAAGCCTGGATCAGCCCGCGCGTCACCCCTGCCCCATCGCCGACGGCGAACAGGTTGGCCACCTGCACCGTTTCCAGCGTCGGCGTCAGGTCAAGCCGCGATGAGTAGAACTTGGCCTCGACGCCGTAGAGCAGCGTGTGCCGCGAGTTCACGCCCGGGGCTACCTTGTCCAGCGCCTCGAGCATCTCCATGATGTCCGCCAGGTACCGATACGGCAGGACGAAGCTCAGGTCGCCCGGGACAGCGCTCTTGAGCGTGGGTTCGACGATGCTGCGTTCCAGGCGCGCGGCCGTGGTCCGTCGACCGGCCCGCAAGTCACCCAACCTTTGCACCATGACCCCGCCGCTCAACAAGTTGGCCAGCCGGGCCAGGTAACGCCCGTAGGCGATCGGCTCGTGGAACGGCTCGGTAAACGAGGTGGAGACGAGGAGGGCAAAGTTCGTGTAATCGGTCGGGCGTTCGGCGTAGCTATGCCCGTTCACCAGCACCACCGGGGGATCTCCATCCGCAAATTCGGGAGTGACTTCCCCGTGCGGACAGACGCAGAACGTACGCACCCGGTCGTCGAAAGCGCGGGTGGTATATTCCAGTTTCGCCTCGTACAGCACATCGGTGAGCGGGGCGAGGACGGCTGCCGGCACTTCCACCCGCAACCCCACATCCACCGGGTTGTTGCGCAGGGAGACGCGCAACCGTTCGGCCTCCTGTCGCAACCAGGCCGCTCCCTCGCGGCCAGGAGCCACGATGACAAAATCGGCCGGGATCGTCTCGCCCGAGGCCGTCGTCACTCCTTGTACGCGCCCCCCGTGCGCCTCCAGGCGCGCCACTGGCGTGTTCAGCCGGAGCTCCATCCTCCCTTCGAGCGCGCGGCGGATGGCCTGTACGATCTCGCTGCAATGCTCGGTCCCCAAGTGGCGGATGGGCACCGGCACCAGGCGCAGCTCTGCCAGCGCTGCCCGCCGCTGCAGATCCTCGACTTCATCGCCGGTACCGTACACCCGCTCGGAGGCCCCGAACTCGCAGTAGATGCCATCGACGTAAGCGATGTAGCGCTCGACCTCGGCGCGCGGCAAATAGTCGCAAAGCCAACCGCCGACGTCGGGGGAGAGGGTGAGCTTCCCGTCCGAGAAGGCTCCGGCGCCCCCCCAGCCGGAGAGCTGAGCACAGGGACGACAGTTGCGGCAGATGCCGCCGGACTCCCGGATCGGGCAGTGCCGTTCCTCGAGGGCATGCCCCTTTTCCAGAAGGAGGACGCGCCAGGACCCATGGCGCACCAGCTCGAGGGCGGCAAAGAGGCCGGCCGGGCCGGCCCCGACGATGATCACGTGATAGCGCTCGCCCATATCCGTCCGCCTGCCCCCTCACGCTTCAAGCGGCGCAAAGCGCGCGGTGAAGTGACGCAGGAAAGGCGGCTCGTAGACAATGCGCAGGCCACGGATCCCTTCCCGGCGTCGGTACACCTCCCCGACCACTTCGGCCACGTAGGCCAACTGGGTGTTCGTATAGACGCGCCTGGGCACGGCCATGCGCACCAGCTCCAATGCCGGATAGATCGTTTGCCCGGTCTTGGGGTCGCGGCGAGCGTTCATGACCGTCCCGATCTCCACCGTGCGGATGCCGCCGGCGATGTAGATTTCCACCGCGAGCGCCTGGGCGGGAAGCTGGGACTGGGGCAGGTGGGGCAGGAAACGACGGGCGTCCAGGTAGACCGCGTGGCCACCCACCGGCTCCAGGATGGGCACCTCACGCTCCCTCAGGCACTCCCCGAGGTAGCGCACCTGGCCCACCCGGTGGGCCAGGTAGTCCTCGTCCAGCGCTTCCCACAGGCCACGGGCGATGGCTTCCAGGTCCCGGCCAGCCAGTCCGCCATAAGTGGGAAACCCCTCGACCAGGATGAGGCGTTGACAGATCCGCTCGTAGAGGTCGCCGTCCCGCATCGCCAGGAACCCGCCGATATTCGCCAGGCCGTCCTTCTTGGCGCTCATCGTACATCCGTCGGCGTAGGAAAAGGTCTCGCGGGCGATCTCGAGAACGGAACGGCCGGCCTGTCCGGGTTCCCGCTGCCGGATGAAGTAGGCATTCTCCGCGTGGCGACAGGCATCGATAAAGAACGGGATGCCGTGCCGGTGCAACACCTGGCTCACCTGGCGGATGTTCTCCAGGGAAACCGGCTGTCCCCCGCCGTTGTTGTTCGTGATCGTGATCATCCCTAAGGGGATGCGCTCCCGCCCGACTTCCGCGATCAATGCCTCCAGCCGGGCGATGTCCATGTTCCCCTTGAAGGGATGGTCCGCCTGGGGGTCCAGCCCCTCCGGGATGACCAGGTCGACTGCGTGGGCGCCAAGCGCCTCGATGTTCGCCCGCGTCGTGTCAAAGTGCATGTTGCTGGGCACTACGTCCCCCGGCCGAAGCACGGTAGAAAAGAGCACGTGTTCCGCCGCGCGCCCCTGGTGCGTGGGGACAAAGTAAGGAAAGCCAAAGATCGAGCGGATAGCCTCCTCCAGGTGATAAAAGTTCCGGCACCCGGCATACGACTCGTCCCCGACCATCATCCCTGCCCACTGCTGGTCGCTCATCGCGCCGGTGCCGCTATCGGTCAGGAGATCGATGTAGATATCCTCCGCTCGCACACGAAACAGGTTGTAGCCCGCCTCCTGAACGATGCGCCGGCGTTCCTCCTGGGTTGTCCGGCGCAACGGTTCGACGACCTTGATGCGAAACGGCTCCACGGGTGGGCGATCCAATTCCGGCCTCCTTCGGCAACAAGAGGAATCCCCGGCACCGGGGATTCTTGCGGAAGCAAGGCCATTCTATCCCCTTTCCCTAGGCCTGTCAACCAGGCCATTTGCGTCGCGACCCAGGTTGTAGTAGAATGAGCGCGTCACGGACGACGGGGCGGGCCGGCGCTGTGTGCCGGCCTTTTTCGGGTTCCCGAACTGCAGGGCCGCAGGGGCGGTCCGAAGCCTCGCCGGCCCATCGCCAGGCGGAGGAGGAAACGAATGTCCATCTGTCCCAACTGTGGGGCGCGCAACCCGCGCGAGAATACGGTGTGCCGCTCGTGCGGCGCCGTGCTGGGAGCCGAGCCAGAGCCCGCTGCCCGGGAGCAACCTCCGGAAGCAGAGGAAGAGGCTGTAGCGACCGAAGCCGCCCTGGAAGAAGCGGCACCGAAAGAAGCGATACCAGAAGAGGAGGAAGAAGCACCCGGGATGACCTGCATCCGTTGCCAGGCGCCGATTGCCCCGGGCGAGGCGCTGGTGATCCCCGGGCGGGTGCGCGGCCAGCCGGCCGCCCTCTGCCCACGCTGCGTCTCCGATTTGGAAGCACGCTTCGCTGCGGAAACGGAAGGGATCCAGCTGCCGCGGGCGGTCCTGTTCGGCGCGGGCGCAGCCATCCTCTTTGCGGCGGTTTGGTACCTGGTCTACCGGTACACGGGCACGGATCTGACACTGTTCGCCTTCCTGGGGGGTTGGGGAGTGGCCGAAGCCGTGCGCTTCGGCGCAGGAAAGAAGCGGGGCCGAAAATTGCAGTGGCTGGCGCTGGGCCTCACCGCCGCCATGATCTTGGGGGCAGAATACGCGATCCTCGGCCGCCTCAACCCGGCCAATTTCCTGACCGCCTTCTGGGCCCAGCTGACCGGAAGCCTCTTTACCCTGGTGTTGTATGCCCTGGGACTCTTCCAGGCCTACTCCACCCCGGCACCCCGCCGCCTGGTCGGCACACGCCGGTAAGAAGCTAATCGCAGGAGCAGCCCGCCATACGCTACCGTGATGGCGGGCCGCTCCCTGGACCCACAACAGCGAGCAGCCCGGTGCTACGCAGGCGCCGTCCGTTCGTAACGCCGAATTACCCCCACGACCCGGCCCTGGATCGCCACCTCGCGCGCGTCCACGTAGATGGGGGCCATCTCGCGGTTCTCCGGTTGCAAGCGAACCCGCCTTCCCTCTTGGTAGAAGCGCTTCAGGGTGACCTCCTGGCGGTCCTTCAGCCAGACGGCCACCATCTCCCCATTGTGCGCAGTTTGCTGATGGCGCAGGATGACGATGTCCCCGTCCGCGATGAAAGCGTCGATCATCGAGTCGCCCTTGACCCGCAGGGCGTATAGGTCATCGGTCGACTCCGGCCACAGGTCGACAGGGAGCTGCACCCGCTCCGTGTCTTCACTCATGCGGAGCGTCTCCAGGGCAGCTGCGTCTTCGGGCACCGGGATCGGCTGGCCGGCCGCGATCGTGCCCAACAGCGGGACGGAGCGCAGGTTCTGCAAGAACGAGACGCCGCGCTCGTTCAACGTGATCGAGCGCGAGGAACGGCGCTCCCGCTGCAGCAAACCGTGGCGCTGCAGGGCCTTCAGGTTATAGTCCACCACCGAGGTCGAGGAAAGGCCGAGCGTCGTCTGGATCTGCCGGATCGAGGGCGGGTATCCACGCTCCCGGATAAACTCTTCTACATACTGGAGGATCTGCCGCTGCCGTTGGCTGAGTTTCCTCATCGTGCCATCCTCGTCGCCCCATCCGGGCGCGCCTCTCGTCCTATCTCTTTACGCCCATTATACACTCGCACGTTTGTTCTGTCAAGTCGCCGCGCGCGTTGTGACTGTCCGCTTCGCGGTGGACTTTGCATCACAAGAAGTTGCAGGGGGGCTTGCCCCTGCTTTCTTCCGTGCTCATGCGCTCAGCGCCCGAATCAGCGCTTGATCGCCCTCCTCCCGTAGATAGG
>DAOTVY010000061.1:0-21857 GCA_034436115.1 Chloroflexia bacterium
CACGTTCCTCTTCGGGTAATAGCGGCTCCAGTACGGCCCACTGTTCATCGGTTAGGTCCATCGCTCACCTCAATCATCGTGATGAGCGTAATATACACCATTTTACAGATTTATGAGATGACTTCTAATCACACCGTGGACAGCGTTCCGGGCCTGTCCGATCACCGAAGCCAGGAAAGGCCATGTGCAGCTGGTAGGGCAAGTTGGCAAATCCTTGAGCGGTGTAGACGCGGATATAGTATCGTCCTGGAGGAACGTTTGCCACGATCCACCAGCCGTCGGAAGGATCCCAGTCCCGAGCGATCACGTTCAGTCGGGCGTCGTACAGGATCAGTTGTCCATAGCCTCCCGGGATGTAATCCCACATCTGCACCCGAATGGGCCCTCCGATGGGCTGGAAGAAATAGAAGTAATCGTTCTGGTCATTTGGCATGGCAAGGTAGGTCGTTTGCGGACAGAGCGGGCCATTGGCCTGCTGGGGTGTGTCGTTGTCCTCAATTTCCCACGGACCCGGGAAACATGGAAGGTGTTGACGGGACACCAAGGGCAGATAGACTAGGCCCCATACGCGTACCTGTTTCTCCCCGTACGTGGCGCCACAACTGTTCGTCACCGTCACCCCAATCGCCCGCCACCCAGGCTCCGTAAACCGGTACACCGCACTCCGCCCTACCACCCCGTTGTCCCACCGGTACTCCAACGGCTCGCTCACCGTCACCGGCCACACCGTCGCCGTGTACACCCACTCCTCCCCTACCTCCACAAACTCCGGCCCCCCTACCGTCACACTCACCGGCTCCTGGCATACCTCCACCCCCATCTCCCCCACCGCCTCCCCACACCCGTTCGTCACCGTCACCTCAATCCACCGCCACCCAGGCTCCGTAAACCGGTACACCGCGCTCCGCCCTACCACCCCGTTGTCCCACCGGTACTCCAACGGCTCGCTCGCCGTCACCGGCCACACCGTCGCCGTATACACCCACTCCTCCCCTACGTCCACAAACTCCGGCCCCCCTACCGTCACACTCACCGGCTCCTGACACACCTCCACCGAGAAAAGAGACGAAACCATGCTACAGGGATTGGTCGCGGTTACCGTGAGCGTGTAGCTCCCGGGCAGTGTCCATGAATAGGCTGCGACCGGCCCCAACGTCCCGTTATCCCAGGTCTGCGTCACCGGAAGCGTGGCCGTAGGAGGGGTGTAAGTGGAGGTATACCAACCCGTCTGCCCAACCAACAACATCCCAGGACCTTCGATCTCCACTCCACGCAGGGGTTCGCACTGCTCCGGCCCCTTGTCAGGTACCGCGTTTTGCGGCCACACGGCACCGCCAGCAGCCCTACCCGGCTCGCTCCACAGAACAAGCCCGCTCACAGGGAGAATCGTGAGCAGCATCACGACCAGAGCGGATAGGAAGCGCCCCTGTCGTCCCATCTGGCCCCCCCTTGCTCCGTCCAACAGACGACCGACTCTCCCGCCCTCAGCTGTTTTTCCTGCGTAGAAATCGTCACAAGGACCGCGTTGTCTGTCCCCCTTACCTTGCCTGTATTTTACCATCCCGCGCGCCGGGTTTCAAGGGCTGCAGCCAGCAACGTGCGCCCCAACGTAGCCCACCTCACGGCGTTGCCCAAATCTGACAACGGATAACGCCCGACGGTGTCTCGACGGGCAAGCGAAGGGTCCTTCGCGCAGGCTTGCCGTGCTTGGGAAACGGTCGGGCTTTCAGGTGAGAGGCTGAGAGCTTCCGGGCGGGTCGGTTCCATCTGGCGACAGTCACCACACGCCTAGGCTGACCCCATTGCCCTGACAAGGCGTCAGGCGACCCGCACGAGCAGGAAGTTGAACCCTGACCAACGCTTCCGCTACCGCTAGTGCCTTTCGCCTTCGATCTGCAGCCGGTAGGTCGTGTGCGCTGGCTTTTCCGCTTCGATGATCGCGCGGACGCGCGCTTCATCCACTCGGGAAGCCTCCGCAACGCGAAGGATCACCGTGAATGCGAAGGGTCCGCCCTCCTCCGCAGTGCGGTGCTCCACGATCTCGGGCTCGACGCCGGCATAGATTCTCAGGTACGTGATCATCCCGCGACGCGTACCGCGCCAACGGTACAGCTCTGTGCCCTCGCGGATCAGCTGCCTTCGTTGCGCTTCGGGCCAGTTCTCGTCCAGCGCCAAGTCGATCCACGTTGCCAGCCACGGGAGAAACGACGCCGGGGCCATCAGGGGGTCGAAATAGCGATGGATCTCGGCCAACACTTCTTCCACCTGGGCGACGATCTCCTCCGGAACGCGAAGAAAGCGCCCGAGAAATTCGTTCTCGTGGTAGAGCGCGGGCAGATATTGGAGCCACCGGCTGGGCTCGAGGGGCATCGCAGCCTCGGCCGTCGGCGCTTCTGCTAAGGCCACCTGTTCCTCCACCGCCATTTCTCTCACTCCCCGAGGTCAACCCTGCACGACCACCAGGTGTCGATAGGAGGCGATCAGGCCCCCTTCCGGCACCTGGATCACCGAGACCGGCTCCCCGATCTTGCCACTGCGCACGTCGATCGGGAAGATCTTGGCCTCGGAGATGAATTCCACGCCCGGGATCCCGTGGACCACCGCATAGACGTCGGCGATGAAGAGCGGCCGGCCAAACGGCCACCCTTTTCCGTCCTTGCCTCCGAGGAGCGGATGAAGGAACCGGTACAGGGCCTGCTCCACACGCTCTCGGACGGTGTTGGCCTCTAGCCGCTCGCGTACCTTAATCTGTACCTGCACTGAAACCCACACATACGGCGGTGTGGCAATCTCCAGCGCTGTCCCCAGGAGGCGGCGCTCGTCCAGGTAGCGGTAGACCGTCTCCGCCAGCGGCTTGGCCACCTGGAGCTGTCGCGGTGTGGGCTGTAGGACATCCTCCAGGGCAGGAACCAGCAATAGCCGTACCGTTCCTGGCGGCGGGTCCGGGCGGTCCGGCCGCGGTGCTACGCATTTTGCCCGGGCCACCGAACTGCTCGCCTGGCACGCGAGCACTTCAAAGTCCTCTGCCGTGACCGCGCGGTCACGCGTGCGGAGTTGCGCCGGCCCACGGATCTTGGCGTGCTCCAGCGTTTCCGCATCGCGTCCTCCGAAGGCCGCCTCCCGGTTCGTCACGCTGGCCACAAAGGGGATCGAGGATTTCATCACGTTCAGGGTGCGCTGACCCACGTTCCCCACCGTGCCCCCACCGGTACGGTACCGGGAGAGGCGAATCCGGCTTCCCTTCGGCGGGATCGCTCCGTACTGACGCGTCTGCCCATCGGGCTGGCGGATCGCCGGCCCGAAACAGAGCTCGCCGGAGATGGGATCGGCGACAAAGTGGCGGTCGTCCGGCCCCGACTGAGAAAAATCCGGCACAAGGGTCCACTGCTCCCAGCCGGCCGGGACCTCCACCTCCACCACTTCGCCTGGCTCTAGGGGAAGCATCGGGGGCTGGGCGACGCGGAATCGCTGGCCGGGTTTGCCGTTGCTTCTCCCCAGTTCTTCGCCGGTCACCACGGAGGCGTGGGAAGCAGGCACCGTACCACCGATCGTGTAGCTGCCCAGCACGCGCACTTTGGGCGACGCGGTATAGGTCGGCTGTTCCGGGGCCGGCTCGACCACCCGGCAGCGCACCCAGTAGGCGCGCTTGAGCCCCACCTCGCCCGCGCTAAAGACATACGGCAGGTGCAGCGCGACTTCCCCACGCCGGTTCAATCCGCCAGTGGTATCCCGCTCGACCTCCACCCTCACCCAGCTTTCCGCCTGGGCATCCCAGCACTCCCACGCCAAAGGAGGCCGGGTCGGGTCGATGCCGATGCCTTCCGTCGAACAGCTGAACTGGACCACCAGCGTGTGGCCCGACAGGTCCTCCTGGAACCCCAGGAAGAACGCGTTCCCGGGCCGGGGCACCTCATCGAACACCGGGATCAGCGGCATCTGGCGCACCAGGGTGTCCGAGTGGTCCTGAAAGGTGGTCCCATCGGGGCTGGAAAGGAAATAGATCAGCGTTGGGGGGACAATCCGCAGATCCCGATCGGTGCTGAACACGATCGCCTCTTCCGTGCCCGTACGCACGGTGGCGACCTCGGTCCCCGCCGGGATCACGATCGGTTCGCTCCGTGGAGCGGTCAAGGTGAAGGTCAGGTCGACTTTGGCCGCGGCGGGCGGAAGCAACCGAACCCCGATCAGATCCAGGAACGTGATCAAATTTCTCTCCGGCACCCGATTGAGCCGGTAGAGCAGCATCTCCATCATCCACGCAAAGAGCTCGATCAGGGTGATCCCGGGATCGGACAGGTTGTGGTCCGTCCACTCCGGACAGTACCGGTTGATCAGCCTTCGGGCCTCGTGGACGATGTCCTGGAAGGTACGGTCATCGAGTTTCGGCGCAGGCAAGGCCATCGCTTATTCCTCCTCCGGGATCCGGTAGAACGGGTAGACCAGGTTGCGGACGTCGTTTGTACTCCGGATCCGGTAGCGGATTTCGATCAGCAACACCGTCGGCCGGCGGGGGTCAGGTGCCACCTGGATCTCCTCCACCTCGATTCGCGGTTCCCAACGCCCCAGCGCCTCCTGCACGTGATAGGCGACCAGGCCGGCCGTCGCCGGGCTGTTCGGGGCGAAGACCAGGTCGTGCAACCCACACCCGAACTCCGGGCGCATGACCCGTTCGCCGGGTGCCGTCTCCAGGATGATACGGATCGCCTGCTCGATATCCGCCTCCCCCGCCACCATGCCGATCCCTCCGCGATGATCGGGCCCGATGGGAAAAGCCCAGCCGCGTCCCAGAAAATCGCCCTCCATCTTGCGTACCCCCACTAGCTATTCAGGTTGATCACGATCCCCTTCACGTTCACCGGCCCCCCCGAAGCCTCGATGTCGATGCCGCCCATCGCCTGGATGCCCAACCTCCCTTGGGCCTGGATGGTCACATCCTGGAGCACCTCAATCGAGAGCGCGTTCCGCCCTGTATCCAGACGAATCCGATTCCCCGCGCTATCCTCGATCGTGATGCCTCCACCCCCTTCGCTATCGTCCAGGAGGATCGTATGTCCGGCCCGTGTGCGGATGAGGCGTTTCACTACCTGGCCGCCCGTTCCTACCGTGGAGCCGGCTTCGGGGGGCGCCTCTTTGCCGTTCCACAACGCGCCGAGCACGTAGGGGTGGTTCACGTCGCCGTGTTCGAAGCCAACGAGTACCTCGTCCCCGACCTCGGGCAGGAAGTAAAATCCCCGTTCCTTCCCTGCCATCGGGACCGCCACCCGTGCCCACGTGCTCTCCACCTGATCCCCGAGCCAGGGAATTTGCACCTTGACGCGGCCCATGCCCGCCGGGTCCCGGTTGTCCGTTACCAGCGCGGGACCGAGCCAGAAGGGGCGCTCCGTCTCACGGCGCAGCAGGTCGAGCAGGGTCTGCGCCTGATTGCCAGCCACGATAAAGTCGGTCTGATAGGTACCCCGAGCCCCGATGGCATGCATGGCTTGTGTGACGTAATACTTCCCACTAAACCTCTGCCCCAGGTTCCGGATCTCCACGAGCGCCCCCGGGCGCACCTCCGGATTGCCGGTACACCGTCCCTCCGCCCGCACGAACCCCGCGCTCAGCTGATCGCAGAGGGCCTGTGCCAGGGCGTCGGCTTCCCCTTGGGTGCGTACAGGCCGGTCCACGACCACCACACCGGCTGAGCCGAAGGCCTGCCGGGCCAGCTCGCTCCCGCTGCGTTCCTCTCCAATCTCCGGGGCGGCCCGCCCGCGGGTCGCGCGCCCGACGATGGCGCGCTTCTGCTGCGGGTCCCAGCCCCGGACAATGACCTCGTCCACCTGTTGGGCGACGCTGAGCACCGGGTGGAAGTACTGCAGCGTCCGACCCCACTCGAGCAGGATCGGTTCCGGAGGGCGGGCGGCCGGCCGCCGGAAGTGGAGCTGTCCGTCGCTTACCCAGAAGGCAAAGCCGATGCGTTCCGCGCGCTCCCGTAAGAACTCGTACGCCGTGCGGTTGTGCTGCAGGACGTACTCGTACACCTCGCTGGTCGCCTCCACGTCCGGGGTCAGGCCCACCTCCCGAGCGATGCGCGTCGCCAGGTCGCTGTCGGTCACCTGCTGATAGGACTGCGTCCGGCGGCCCCGGTGCAGCCGATGGGAGCGGTCATAGCCGCGTACGACCAGGGTCAAGGTCCCCGCGGCCGTTGGCTCGAGTTCTAGGCCAACGATTTCCCCTTCGAACACACGCACGAGCTCTCTCCCCGAACTCATCTCGACCACAAGCGTACGCCCGATGTTTACGGCCTCGCTGTCGACCAAGCTGAGGTCATCATCCTGGATGCGCAGCGTGCAGAGGGACGGCAGATGCAAAGCTTGCTCCACCGTAGCGCGCAACAGCCCCCGCAACACCTCATCCGGCGCGTTTTCCCCGTCGAAGAGGATATGCACCTGATCCTGAAGGGTCCGCTCCTCCGTCATGGCTTCCCTGTTCTAGCTCCGTGGCACGATCATCAACCTTTGCCCAGGGGTGAGCTCTCGTGGGTCGTCGAGAGCGTTGGCCTCGGCGATCAACCGCCAGAGCGCCGGGTCCCCATACTCCTCGTAGGCGATCCAATCCAGACGGTCGCCTGGGCGGACGATCCGCGTCTTGCGGCCCAGCTCTCCCTCGGTGGTCGGGTTCTGCGGCGGGTAGGTCCCCTGGGATTCCACCTGCGTAAAGGTGACCTCCACCGTGGCCCGCAGGGGGGTGCCATCGTCTTTGAAATAGGTGAAGCGCTGGGACATCTCGCTGATGATCGCCTTGAACCCCCAGACACGGCCCCAGGAAAACATGCAGCGCGGCGGCCGCCCCTTCTTGCTTTTGCTGTTGCGCAGCTTGGGATCGACCTCCATCAGTTTAAGGAGCTTTTCCGTATACTGGCGGACATCCGTTCCCTGCTCCGTGGTGTCGAAAAAGAGCGTCATGCGCAGCGTCATCGCACCTCCGCTGACGAATTTGGGCAGGGGCACGTCGTCCCCCAGGATCTTGACCGGCTCCCACTGGTTGCTTTTGGCGAAGGAGTACTCCGTGGGGTTGAACAGGCACTCGATCTGCTCCCCGGTCTCCAGGTTGGTGATACAGGCCTTCTGCGGTTTCATCCGAGTCCTCGCTGCTCCCGCTCGATCTCCAGGCGGTAGCGCAGACGCCGATACACCTCCTCGGCCAGTGCGTCCACATCCGGAGCCAGAGGTGGCTGGGCCACGGGCGCCGGAGCGGGCGGAGACGGGGCGACCGTTTCCTCTGCCGGGGCCCTACGGAACGGTCCAGACGACGGGGTAGCGATCACCGGTGTAGGCGGCATCATCGCGCGCCCGCTCGTGGCAGCGGGCGGCGACGGACGGGGCGGCATGTCGGGGAAGGGCGGCCCGGCCGGCGGAGGGACAGGCACACGAGAGAGCGCTTGGACCGCCCATTGGGCCCGTAGCGCTTCGGCCTCTTCCTCGCGCGCTTCAGGCGCCCCCTCGAGCGCAGGGCCTCGTTCTGCCGCCTGTCGCGCGTGCACCACCTCGTGAGCCAGAAGAGACATCCCCCTGGGGGTGTCTACGCCCGGAAAGCCCGGAGAAAGCAGGATGTGATCGCCCAGCGTAGCGGCCGCGGCACCCAAGGCACGGGTAATACGACCGGCCTCCCAACCGGTGTGCACCCGCACCCCCTTCAACGGCCGGCGCAGCACCCCCTCCAGGAACTGGCGCGTGGCCGGAGGCAGCGGCGCACCCGCACCAAGGCGTGCCATTAGCTGCCCCGGAACCGGGAGCGGTTGGCGCCCAGCCCCCACGACCTGAGGGGACGCCCCAGGTTCGGGGGTACCGACATCCCGGTCTCCGGGAACATCCGCCTGTGTCTCATCGGTTGTTCTCTGCACCGGCCCGCCTGTCGCTTGCTCCGATGCCATCTCCGCCGCCGCTGGCGCACCGGCAGAAGTCCAGGAAACGGCGTGGGGAACGGCCGCGGGGAGGTCTTCGGCCAGAGAAGGAGGCGGGTATGAGGGGCGCGACATCGGCCGCACACGGGCCTTAGCGGGAGACGGCGCTTGGGCACGCCTGTCCTGCGGCTGGGCCGGCGAGCGTCCTGGGGGCGTTGCCCCTCCAGGCTGCGGCAGGGAAGGCGGTGTACTGACATCGGCGATCCCCGGCCGCGCGCTCAATCGTTCCAGGAATCGGCGCACACGAGAGAGCAAAGAGCGCTTCGGGCCGCGTAGCGCCGACCCGGCGACGAAGCCCTTCTCCTGTGGCTCTGGCGACAAGCCCTGTGTCGGGGCCCTAGGAGGCCCCTCAGTCGCATCCGCACGCCCCGCGCCGCCTCGCAGCCGAGGAGTCTGCCTTGGTCCCGTGGCCTGGCTCGCCTGCACCCCTTCCGCCTTGGACCCGCCCGCGCGTCCCACATCGGTCACGGCGGGTCTAGCGAAGCGTTCCTCTGACGGGAGCGCTTCCCACATCGCTCGTTCCCCCGGGCCTACAGGGGAAGCCCAGGGCACGTCCCCTGGCAAGGGAACCTCTTCCCGGGCTTCCTCTTCCCCCGGAGAGCCGCGCATTTCCCACTCAACCGGCCGGGAAGCCCCGGGAAACGGCCAGTCTGGCACAGCGGTTCCCGGTACCCCCTCAAGCGCTCCAAACCACGGGGGAAACGCTCTTTCTCGGGGCGGGGCCAGAAGCAGGCGGGGCTCGCCCTCGTCCGCCCTATACCGGTAACGCTCGGCCAGACCCCGCGCGAAGGCGAGCTGTCGGACCGCCGAGCGCCAGAGCCGGGGGGCCAGGCGGCGCATCGCCGCTTTCCGGAAGCCCGGCCACTGCGTGCGCGCGCGCCCGGCTGCGGGACCGCGCGCACGTCCTCCAGCCCAGGTAGGAAGGGAAGCCACAGCATCCCATCCCCAGCCCGCAACCCGCCGACGGCACGCGTCCAGGAAGGTGGGCAAGGGCCCCAGCAGGGTAAAGGTTTCCACTGCCGGGAGGGGAAGCACGAGCGGCGGTCGGGGCGATCGGGCGTGCTCGGCCGGGACAGGCCCGGCTCGACCCCGCGGCCCGCGGATCCCCTGCCACCACGCTCGTAAAGCCTCTCGCCAGGACATCCTGTCCTTCCTCGCGCCCTAGATCGGCCCCTGATGGGCGATCACGAGGGTGTCGATCGCGACCTTGCCCTCCGCGGCACGCAGTTCCGGCCCGGTCCAGCGGATCGGGTAGGCACCCGCGAAGGACCAGCGCCGTACCTCGTTTCCCGCCGGATCATAGAGGACAATGGAGACGTTCTTGCGCTCGATCTTGCCCTGGGCGACGTCCTGGAACCATTTCCAGAGATCGTCCGAGCCGGCCGTGCCGTGCTTGAGCGTCAGGTCGGCGTACTTGACCCGGCCGGGCAGCTTGTGCACATAGCTGTTCAGCCCACCCTCGGCGTACTCCGTGACCTCGACCGAAGCCTCCAGGCCGGAACATTCGCTGAACGAGGCCTGCACCAGGCCGCTGATCTCGACGAAAAAGGTATAGGCAGGGTAGGGGTCGATCCGTTCTCCAACTCCAGGCATGGCAAACCCTCACCGCACACGGCCTGGCCCTATATGGAGCGTAACCCCCGAGGCGAGGGATCCTGCTTGTGGCCGGAAACACCCCGCCCGCCTGTTCGGGGGAGAACCGCCGATTGGCCGCTTCAGCCGCCCTGTTCCCGGTGGATCCGGGCAACCTGCTCGACCCAACGGCGTCGCTCCGCGTGCTCCAGCTCCAGGATCTCCTGGAGGGGCCAATGGAAGTGGTAGGCGAGATAGGCTACCTCCTCGTACAGGCGCCCGAGGGGGTAGCCTCTCATACCCCCCCCGGCCGGCTCAGGTCTGCTTCGAACTCGGCCCCGCACTGCGGGCATTTGACCGGGAAGACGGTGCTTCCGTCGCCGTTGATGCGCTGGTAGAACTCCTGCAGGTAGGCGAGGTCCCCGGTGAACAACCCCTCGATGATGTGCGGGTTGACGTCCGGAAGCGTGCCCAGGCGGGTGATCACGCGCGACAGCAGGATGATGACCAGATAGGCCTCGTTGGCCCGCACGCGGGGATCGCGCAACGGCGCGATCTCGTCCAGCGCGGTCGCCAGGCGCATGGTCCCGTGCCGGTGGAGGTTTCCTTCCTCATCGATGTACCCTTTGGGCAGGGTGAACTCGAACTCGGTCTGCAGCGCCATCCCCAGCCTCACTTGACGCGGGTATAGCCTTCGACGACGATCTCGAGCTCCTCGATGGCCACGTTGTTCGACTTGGCGTCGGCGGCCGGCCCGGTCAGTTTGCACGGCCAGGCGTTCACAAAGTTCCACCGGGCGACCTCCTGGCCGTTAAAGTCGTACATGACCACGGAGCCGTTCTTGCGCGCGTCGCGGATCTTGCCCTCCTCGACCAGCCGACGCCACTCCCAGAGGTCCATGGCATCGGTGATGCCGCGCTTCAGGGTGATGTTGTTCCAGGTCATCCGACCAGGCACCTTATGGATGACATACTGCCCCTTCTCCCCGGAGGCCTTGTACTCGACGACCTCGTGGGACGACCCCAGGCCGGTGACCTCCTGGAAGGCCCCGACGATCGTGCCCTGGAACTCGACCGTAAAGTAGCAGGAAACCAGCGGATCCTTGCGCTCACCGTTGGGCATCTTGGTCCCTCCTTACACACCAACTGCCACGGCCCGATCCGTGCCGGGCTACTCCGATACCGCTGCACCGCCAGCCCACTGGCTGATGCGGAAGACCACGAACTCGGCCGGCTTGACCGGGGCAAGCCCGATCTCGATGATCAGTATGCCAGCATCGCGCACCTCGGGCGGGTTCAGCTCCGCGTCGCACTTGACGTAGAACGCCTCCGAGGGCGTGGTGCCAAAGAGCGCTCCATCCCGCCAGACCCGGGTGAGAAAGGCGGTGATGTCCCGCTTGACCCGCTCCCACAGGTCGATGTCGTTCGGCTCAAAGACGACCCACTGGGTGCCCAGCTCGATCGATTCCTCGACATAGTTGAAGAGGCGCCGGACGTTGATGTACCGCCAGGAAGGGTCGCTGCTCAGGGTGCGCGCGCCCCAGATGCGGATGCCGCGGCCGGGAAAGGCGCGGATGCAGTTCACCCCAGCCGGGTTGAGGATGTCCTGTTCTTCTTTGGTCACCTGCACGGCCAGACCCAGGGCACCGCGTACGATCTCGTTCGCCGGGGCTTTATGCACGCCGCGCTCGGCGTCGCTGCGGGCATAGACGCCGGCCACGTGCCCGCTGGGTGGGATGAGAAGCGGTTTGCCGTTGAGCGGGTTGCTCACCTGGATCCATGGGTAGTAGAGGGCCCCGTACTTGGAGTCATACTTGACCTCATCGGTGCGCCAGGCCTTGACCTGCTGCGGGGTCAGTCCCGGGGGAGCATCGAGGATCGCGAAGCGGTCCTTCATCTTCTCGCAGTGCGCCATCATGGCGCTCTGCACCGCCTGCACATCGGCCATGGTGAGCGCGCCCTGCTGGAAGGCAGCCATCAGGTCCGGCACAACGACCATGGTGATCTCTTCCACGGCCTCCAGCCCGCCCAGCCCGGTGCGTTTGGCAGCGTCGCCGATGAAAGCGCTGGCGGACACGGTCGCTTTCCCCCTGCGCCTGGCGGGTGCAGCGGCTTCTCCCTCCGCGGGCGGTGGTGCGGCCTCGGGAGCTTCCTGCTCGATGCGGACGATGTAGCAAGTGCCCCCGCCGTTGTGGAAGTAACCGTAGACTGCATGGGCGAGGAAGGAGCCCTCGATGAACTCCCCAAAGGTATCGCGGAACTGGGTCCAGTTGCTGACCAGGGTAGGGGTGTTCGTCGGCCCTTTCTCGGCGAACCCGACGAAGGCGGCCACGGCGGTGCCCACGCCTTCGATCGGCCGGGCACCTTTCTCCACCTCCTCGATGTAGACACCAGGTGACAGGTACTGTGGCGACATGCGAGCCTCCTTGCGGCGAGCGCCTGATCATTGTTTCCTGGGGGTGAGGGGCATCCAGGCGCTCCGATCCAGGCCCCACCCCCCTCAACGGACCGAAAGGTACCCTACGTTTCCCCACCTCCTGGCCCGCGCAGGTCGTAGGGCGGCACCCGCCCTCCCCTGGCCGGGCCCACCGTGACCCGAGCCTCGCGGCCTCGCTTTCCCGGCACGGTGACGACCAGGGTGTACGTTCCGGCATCCAGTTTGGAAAAGCTGTAGCGGCCGCGCGCGTCGGTAGATACCACCAGCCCCCGCTCCTGGAGCCGCACCTCGGCTCCGGGGACCGGTCTCCCCTCGGCATCCCGCACCGTTCCGGCGATCTGCCAGATCTGCTCGAACGGTCCCTGGCCCGGGCGTACCCCCTGCTGGAAGAGCAGTTCCTTGGTAAAGACCATCGGGCCCACGAAGCGCTGGGCGACATCGAGCGGCAGGGTCACCCGGTAATGAAAGGCCGGCCGAAGCTCGTTCCCGAGCGCGTTCCAGAGGTCAGCGGGGTTGGGCGCCTCTTCCGGCCCGAGGAGCACCGCCGGAAGCGGCTCCCGCACACTTTTGAGTTCCCCTTGCAGGATCTCCGGCGGCAGCGCCCGGTGGCGCAGGAGCACCCCCATCGCCCGCCAGAGGAGACGGTGCTCGTCCTCGGGCGCGCCCGCCCAGGCGGTCACCAGGTAGGTCGCGTTGACCCGACGTGGAGGCTGGTGTTTGGTTGCGGTCGCATCTTCGCGCTCCACTACCCACTCGCTGCGACGGAGTTCCGTGTTCTCCAGAAGATCGTACAGGTACAGGTCGAGCGTGGGCTTGACCCGACCGGCCGCCCAATCCCGCCGCGGCGGGTCGAAGGAAACCTCCACCTCCCCGTTGGGGATGGGCAGCTCGCGGATCAAGAGCTGTTTGAGGGTCTCATCCAGGTCAGGGAGCATCTGGCCTTCTCCTCGCTAACCGAACCCGCCTTTTCCCCCTAGGCCATCGCCCGGCCCGTTTCCTCTGGCCCGAGCATCGGCGGAAGGACCAGCGGCGTAAACTCGGTTTGCGCAATGAACTTGGTCAGCACCTCCCGCGTGTTTATCAGGGCGTTCTGGTACCCCTCCGGGTTGTCCTGGATGCTATCCGGGCTCCACCCCAGAAGGAGGTGCTTGTGGCGTGGATCATCGTGGCCCATCCCTTTGGCGCCCTCCCAGTGTGCGCCACGGTCCTGGGCAATGTGGAGCGCGTCGCCCAAGTGGACAAAGACCGGGTCGGGAGGCAGGCCCGGGCGTCCTGGACCGCCGGCAGCTTTCCAGGCGTTGTAGGCCTCGACCGCCCGACGGAGCCGCTCCCGTTGCACCCGCAGGTTGATCTCCCTCGCCGGGCCGAGCTCCATCCGGTAATCGCCTCCTTCGCCGTGTTCCGGCCCTTCCGGAGGGAAACGTGTCAACCCGAGCGGCGTGGCCAGCGCGCCGGCCACGGCGCCGATCAAGCCCCCGACCAAAGCCCCGATCCCGCCAAAGAAGGAGCCGATGGCTGCGCCGGCGGCTGCCCCGCCAAGGATGGGCAAAAAGGGAACGGCGGCCCGTGCCAGCCGGCGCACGCGGTAATCCATCTTCACGGAGGCATCTTCCAGCTTGCGGATAAACACCTCGTCGCCGATCAGCTCGCGCGCGACGGTGCGCGTGATCTGCCGATGGATGGCGCCACCCCAATAACGCACCCGGCGCGAGCCTGCCCCTGCGCGCACGGCGTGGGACAGTTCGTGCACCAGGACATCCGCGTCGTGGGCCGCGCTATGGTCCAGGAAGATGTGCGAGCCGACCGTAAACGCGCGCCGGCCGAGCCTCCGCGCCAGGCGATCGACGTCCGCGCCTGTATGGACCCGCACGCGATCCGGGTCCCGAAGGTCCTCGTGCACCAATGCCTGGGCCAGCGGGTCCAGCGGCCGCCCGGTAGCGGCCTGTGCCTGCAACATCGAGGCGACCTGTGGCGGCACACCGGAGGCCTGTTCCTGGCGCTCCTCTTCCTCAGCGCGGCGAGCCTCCGGGAGCGCGCCCAGGCCAACGGCGCGTGTGCCCGGGGTGCGTCGTGCGCAGAAGGCCCAGCGAGGGTTTTCTCGGGCCCGGGCGATTTCCAGGGCCCGAGCACGCTGGCGAGGGTTGGGCGCCCGAAGCAGCGCTTCCAGGAGCAACCGGCCCACCTGCTCCTGACCCGGCTCTCTGCTGTGCACCTCACCCGAGTGCGCCAACAACGGCGCTCCAGGAACGGGGACCCCTTTGGCCTTCTTCTGCAGACGCACGCGCTTTCTCCACGCCATCTCTACCTCCGTCCCCACGGGATCTGCTCGGCACGCGGGACTTCCATGCTCCCGTAGAACATTGCCCAGAGGCTGCGCCGGTTCTGGAAGACCCACTCCTGGATCCGGGCCCGGTCCAGCCGGCGCCAGAACCACCAGCCGGTGGTGGGCATCTCCGAGGGCCGGCCTTCCTCAGGGCGCGCACCCGCGGAGATGACCTCCCGCCGCGAGAGCAGGAAGCGCTCGACTTCAGAGGGAACCGGGTAGGGCACCTCCTCGGGACTGCCGGCGTGCATGACGTCGAACATGAAGTAGAACAAGGGCCAGCCTCCCGGTTCGTTCGACATATCCACCATAAAACCTGTCGCGGCCGCGACGATGTTCAGCTCGTGCAGGTGGCGCCCAAGGATGCGGTCCAAGCTCGTCACAATCACCTGAACGGCTGGAACCAGGTAGAGGTTCGCGTAAAGCCCAATGTGTGGGGCAAGGCTCAGCAAAGTCGTTCCGGCGCTGAAGGCACCGGCTAGCGTGTTGACCTGGGCGAGAGCCCGCCCCAGCTCCGTAGGGGGCGATTCCTGCGCCAGGCTATAGAGCAGGTTGGCTGCTGTCAGGATGCGGTTGATCCGCCCCAGCCACCGGGTATACCGGGACGCTTCCGGGATCGTCGCCCCGCGGGCGTCCGCGATGGCGCTGGCGATATCCCGGGAGAGTTCCTGCAGCCCCAGGCCGATGTCCAGAGCCGTCCCGACAAAGTTGGCGACATTGGCGATCGCGTCCTCGTCGTTCCGCAGAAAGGCGGCACGCAACGCTTCGTCGAGCTCGTCTCGGTGCCCCTCGAGCGCGGCGGCCTCTTCGGCCAGGGCCCCCTGAACGGACCGCAATTCCCCAACAATACGATCCTGCTGGTAGCGCAGGATGGCCGCCCGTAGACGCCCCAGGTCTTCCCACCACAGCTGCGCCTGAGCGGCCGCCGCCTCGGAGAGCTCTTCTTCCTCGCGCCCCCGCAGCGCAGTCCGCCACGCCTCTACACCGTGGATCCACTGCATCGCTTCCTGGTGCACCCTTTCTGTAGGGGGCACCTCCGCGAGACGCTCCTCCAGGTCGCTGGCCAGTGTGCGGGCAATGGCCAAGAGCTCCCCATAAGTCGCTGGGGCGTAAGGGCCGATGCGGGCGACCACTCGCTGCAAGCCCAACGGGCCAGCTATGGCGGGAGGCGGTTGCGCCCCACCTTCCTTCAGCAGTTCCTCTGCGAGGGCCTCTGCTACCCGCTCGAAAGGATCGTCCGGAGCGGAGATCTTCAGGTCGGCCACCCGTCCCACCTCTCCATCCTGCTGAAGGACGTGCACCAGTTCGTGCAGGAGCAGCCGCTCCCCCTCGCGCGTATCCGGACGGTAGCTCCCTGCACGGAAGAAAATGTCCTTCCCTATGGTGAACGCGTGGGCAGAGACCTCGCGGTTCAACCGATCGGCCTCGGCATCAGTATGGATGCGTACCTCGCTTAGATCGCACCCCAAACGCTGGGCGAACATGGCTGCCACCTGGGGCTCAAGCGGCCGGCCGCGGCTCAGCTGCTGCTCGATCTCCTGCGCCACCCCGACGGGCAGCTGGTCGGGCGGCGGCAGGCGGGCTTCCCGTCGCAGGGACGGGGCCTCCGGAAGAGGGGTGGGAGAGGAAGGAGCGAATCCCAACCCTGCTGGCAGGAGCGCCCCAAGGTCCAAGTGCAAGCCAACCAGCCACTGATCGCCGCTCAGGTCGAGCTGGAGACGAAACCCAGGAACGCCGGGCACCGGGATTGTCCGGCCGGCCAGTTCCTGCAATGCTGTCGCCCTCGCTTCAGGGTTGGAGAGGATGCCGGCAACCGCTCCACCGGCCACCAGGGCCATGGTGCTGACGGCCGCGACCCGTTCCCCGGCACTCAGCCGACGCCAGTCCGCCCGTACCCGCTCCAGCGCGAGCGTGCGCAGCTGGTTGAGCGCGGCCTCCACGGCCGGTACGGCCACAAGAGCGCGCAGGAGGTCCCCTGTGGAAGCAGCCCTGGGCCGCTCTGGGCCGGGGCCGACAGGCACTTCCGGTTCGGAGGGCGCGGTACCGGTCGGCGCAGGTCCACCTCCGGGAGCAGGCGCAGCAGCCAAGCTTTCCAGGGAGAGCTGGAGCAGGTGCGAGCGGATCGTCTCCGGGTCCAGCTGCTCCTCCAGGGCGCTCAAGGTGAGGGCCGGCACTTCGAGGCGGACCTGAGGGAACGGTTCGGGCCGTGGGCCGAGCAGAGAGGGGGCAGGCAGCTCCAGACGCGGCAGTGGTGGCAGAACCGGCCCTTGCGTGCCCTCCTCCTCGCGCTGCAACTTTGCAGAGGATCTTCCCTCCGCTATGAGCCGGCAGAGGCGAGCGTTCCCGGGGTGCTGCTGACGCGCCAGGAGGATCCAGGCTCGCCGGGGCGTGTTCACTGGACGGAGCAGACGCACGTCTTCCGCCGCACCCCGTTCCCGCTCCCTGCGGGCGTTTCTCTCCAGGGACACCCCTGCAGGCGAACCTGCCTTCTCTTCTTGGGAGACCTGGCACCGTGTGCGTTGCGACATCGCTTTTCCTAACGCTGTACGAACGGCTCGATCTTGGTCGCTTCGTAGCCCAGGGGGCATGCCGCAAGTAGCGCCGCTCGGGCGCTAACCGCAATCCACGCCCCCTTGGGAGAAGCCATGTACTGCTGAAGCCAGTGGCGCCCCCGCTGGATGGCCGAGTAGACGCGCGAAGCGACTGGAGGATCCGGGTGACCTGCGACCGCCCCGTAGTATGCCTCGTACTGGTTCCAAAGGTAGCAGACCGTGGAGCGCAACTCGAAGGAGCTCGCCAATCCAGTGCGCTCGGCATTCTCGATCTCCGCGCAGGTGGCATCGATCTCGTCCAGCGCGGCGATGCGACGGCGTTCCTGCTGGGGGATGCCCCGTTCGCTCAGAAACTCCCGCGCGCCGACAACGACGAAGGTCAAACCGGAGCGGAACCCCCGGGCACGCTGCTGCTCTACGTGGCGGTACTCGTGCATCAGGGTGGTGTGGAGGCGCGCCACCACCTCGTCCGGATTGCCACGCAACACGCTCGGGTTGATCTGGATGATCGCGCGGATCTCGCCCGCGTGGTGCAGCTGCCAGTGCGTTTGCGGCGCAGCCGCAGCGCATGCCGCGCGTCTCAGAACGTATGTGAGGGTGAGGGCGCCGTTGGCACCACCGTAAGCCACCTGTTGCCCGTCCACTTTACCAAGCGAGGTCGTGCACTCGACCTGGATGACGCTCCCCAGGGGAAGGGCACTCCTCAAGAAGCCCCAAAGTACCTGCGGCGCCTGCAACCTGCCTGCGGAGTGTAGGAGGGTAAGGATCGTCTGGCGCTGTTCGGCGGTCAGCGTAGGCCATGGAGCAAACGTTGGCATCTGCTGCGCTAAAGCCGCTAGCGCGGCCTCTGCCTCGAGCGCCGGGCTGGGCAGCTGCGAAGGCTGCGGTCCCCTGAGCACGGCGAGCATCCCGGCACGTTCCACGGCCTCCGCGCCGGCCCCCTCGGCGGTCGGGACCGCAGCTTCGCGCGCCAGCACGCGGAACGACAACCCGGACAAGCCTTTCTCCCACCGTTGGAGCAACGCAAGCGTGTGGCGATTGCCGAACCGCAAGCTCAGGCCGCGTAGCTGCACCGGGAGCCCTTGCGTGCGCCCCCCATGGGGTGAGGCGGGGGACCGGGTGCCCTCCCCCTTCCGGGGCGTGGGCCCGGCTGTCTGGGGTGCGCTTGGATGCGAACGCTCCAGCTTCATGCAAGCAACCCCTTGCCTAAACCCCGGGCTGTTCCAGCGGAGCCAGAAGCCCGTTCTCAAAGTCCGACCAGATCCTTGGATCCTGCCGGCAATCGTAAGTGCGACAGACGAAGGGACGATGGGCAAAGATGCGACAGCGAAAGGTCTCCGGATCGCAGTGCACGCAGTAGCCGTCCGCCCGCTTGCGGATCCAGTAGGGCTGGCCGTAGTCCCAGCGGGCTACCCCTTCGTCCAGATCCTCCTCGGTCAGGCAGAAGTTGAGGGTGCAGCAGCGTGCCTTGCAGAGGGCCAAGCGTTCCAGGCAGTCGAGGCGTACATTGTTCTCGGGGGCGTACTTGTTCCCCCCGCGCGCCAGCATGACCTTTGGGAGCGGATGTTCCTCGATCCCGGCACGGGCCTCGTTCAGGCGTGCCTGCAGTTCCTCCCGCGTCACCAGGCCACGTTCCAGGAGCAGGTCGCCCAGCGCCCGGGCAAAGGCCAGCGCCTCGCGGGTCTCGATCTGGGTGAGGGTCATCATCATATGGGCGAACCGCCATCCCCGCTCCACCTCCAGCAGCGACGGGGGCTCGCTTGCCACCCCTTCCAGCGGCGGACGGGTGGGCGTCCATCGGGCTACGCGGATTGTCTGCACCATTCCTCCACCGTCCTTGCCCGGCCTTCCTTGCTCAGGCCGGGCCCCTCCTAGGACAGAGCATCCAGGAACCCGGCGGGACAGGAACCCTGGGCCTTTGAGGGGGCGAAATCCGCCTCGTCGATCATCTTGCCCATCTTCTGGAACTCCCGCCGCGCAGCCTGCAGCAGGTGGGCCATCGTGATCACCTGGCCGTCCTCCGCGGCGAGAAAGGCGGCGCCAAGCGCGATGTTGCGGATGTGTCCCCCGGTCACCCGGAAACGGTGGGCGAGTTCATCGAGGTTGACATCCTGGCCCAGCGGGGCCTCCTTGGGAAAGACCACTTCCCAGATGCGACGCCGCGCCGGCTCGTCGGGAAACGGGAAATGGACCACGAAGTGCATCCGTCGCACGAAAGCATCGTCCATGTTGCCCAAGAGATTGGTGGCCAGGATGCACACCCCCGCATGGTCTTCCAGGGCCTGGAGGAGGTAAGCAACCTCGATGTTCGCGTAGCGGTCGTGGGCGTCGCTCACCTCGGACCGCTTGCCGAAGAGTGCGTCCGCTTCGTCGAAGAACAGGATGGCATTCGCGCGTTCGGCTTCAGCAAAGAGGCGGCGCAGGTGCTTCTCCGTCTCGCCCACGTACTTGCTGACCACCGCCGAGAGGTCGATCTTGAAGAGGGGCAGGCCCAGTTCGCCCGCCACGATCTCGGCGGCCATCGTTTTGCCCGTTCCCGAAGGACCGGTGAACAGCGCGTTGAGCCCCCGACCCAAGGGCCGCTGCCGGTCAAAGCCCCAGGCGTCGTACACCTGGTCGCGCTTCCGGATGGCTGCAGCGAATTCGCGCAGGTGGGCGCGCGTATCCTCGGGGACGACCAGTTCATCCCAGCGGTGCCGCACGGGGACCGGGCGGGCCAGGTCGTCCAGGGTCGGCATGACGACGGCCGCAACGGCCTCCTCGAGGTCGGCGCGGGAAATCGTGTGTCGGCCGTGCAGGTACGCCAGGCCCTCCGCCCAGCTCGCGGCATCCCGGATGTGCCCACCCAGAAGGCGATAGCGGGACGCCACCTCGTCGAGGGCGCCTGTCTCGCAGGGCCGGCTGTCCAGTGCGCGTTCCCACAGGGTCCGGCGCAGGGGTCGATCCGGCCATGCCATGCACACCCGCACGGTGCGCTCCGGCAGCCGCTGGGGAGGGAGCACCCCCTCCGTAGCCAACCAAACCGGGACACCATAAGAACGGGCCAGCTCACTCCAGGCATCCAGGAAGAGGGGACCGGCGTCCCGGACGAAGAGACAGGCCTCCTGGAGGCACGCCTCCCGGGCCGCAAGCCGAGCCGCCTCAGGAGATAGTGGGTTGTTCTCCCCTGGAGGGCGCGTGAGCTCGAGCAACGGCCGGCCGAGCGCAGATGCAAGGGCCCGCGCCACCGTGCGGCGCCCACTTCCCGGCGCGCCTTCCAGGAGAAGGAGGCACACACGCCCTGTAGCCAGGGGCTCGACCAGCGCCTGCAAAGCCGCTCTCAGACTGGACGCAAACTTGAGCTGCTCCAGGGGCGGACCCGGGTGCGCTCGGTGCAAGAAGGGGAAGGGCTGTTCGTCGCTCGCCGAGCCGGCCAGGAGATAGCGCGTGATCCGCTCGTCCGGAACAAGCGCTTGTTGGAGCCAGGGAGCCGTCGGGTCGTGGGAGGGCGCTTCCAGGCGCAGCAAGAGGTGACGACGTAACGGAGCGTCCGGAAGGAGACACGCCCACACCGCGTCCTCGTGGGCCGGGGGAAGCAGGAAGCGAATCGCCAGGAAGGGGCCCGGGCGGGTGCGGGTCACATCGTCCTGCAGGAACGCGATCAGGCGACCGTAGCGGGGGTCGACCTCCGGCAGGAGCGCCAGGAGGAAGAGATCGCGTTCCAGGGGCGAAAGGCCCAGCCGGGAAACCAGATTGCCCCAACGGGAAGAACCCTCACAAAGCGCCTGGTCGAGCCCCTCTTCCAGCACCTTCTCGGCGCGCTGCAGCTCGCTCAGCACGGGGTGGGAGGGCGCTACGAAGCGCTCGGCGAGTGCGCTGAGGATTCGATCGACCTCCTGGTCCGAAAGCAATAGCCCTCGGTAGGGGTCATCGGGGTCGGCGCCGAGCAGGCGCTGCTGAAACGCGGCACGATAGATCCGCAGCGCGACGCGCCGAAGGGATCGCCACAACCCCTGGTCGGGCATTTCCATCGGTAGCACTGCCCACTCGAGACCCGTCATCCCTGCTTCTCCTGCCGTCCGAACCAGGCCGCTATCCGGTCGCGCAGGCGCCTCGACAGGATTCCCGCGCGTTCGGCACGGGACACACCAAGATAGTCAGCCAGGACCCTGGAAAGCCCCTCGATCCCGTGAAAATAGGCCCGTTGACCACTCTGTACGTGCTGCACCCAGCCCCGGAACTGCGGCCCCTGCGGTCCCGGTTCCCGCCATACGCGCACGAGAAACGAGGTCACCTGCTCCTCCTCCAGGCTTGCCTCCTCGCGCGGATGATTCCACTGGGTCACCGAACGCCCCCGAATGTGTGCCCGAACGTGCCTGATACGGCGTCAGGCCGCGATGATCGCTCTGGCTTCCTTATTATCCGGAGGAGAACACAGCAGGATCACCAGTGGGTCACAGGGGCATCACGAGGGAAGCGGGGAAGGTACAACCCGGCCCCTGGACGTCAGGACCGGGCGGCGCCGAACCTTACCGCCTTACGTGGCGAATCGCGGCTCTTCACGCGGCGGCCAACTACAGGCCTGCTTTGGCCTCCTGGAGCGCCTGCCAGGCCGCTTCGACGGCCTCCAGGGCCCGGCTAACGCAGGCGAGGGCGATTTCTACCGCTCGGGAACGGGCCGGATCCGGTGCGTGCCCGGCGGTCTCTACCCCTCCACGGATGCGCTGGTACACGCGCCACGTTTCCAGCATAGGGTCGACGCCCAGCTCTTTCCGCAGCGCTTCCCGGCAGCGCTGGAACTGCGCCAGGGCCTGAGAGCGCTGGCCGGCCTCGGCATAGCAGCGCATGAGTTCGCGGTGGACGTCTTCCTGGAGCGGGTCCAGCGCGAGCAGCTGCTGTCCGTAGGCGATCGCGTCCTCGAAGGCACGAGCCAGCCTGGCATCGCGTTGCAGACGCTTGAGCACACGGATGAACAGCAGCTGGAGCCGCTCCCTCTCCAGCAGACACCAGTCGTCGTAGCACCCTTCCATGAAATCTCCCCGGTAGAGCTCCA
>DAOTVY010000062.1:0-73449 GCA_034436115.1 Chloroflexia bacterium
CTACCCGGTGGGATGGACGTATTTTGCCCCACTTGCCCGCCAGTGGAGGACATTGGGGGCCGAAAGTAGCCAGGATTGAAACCCGATCTTTGTCGGAAAACAAGTCCACCGCTGAGCGGACAGTCACAGCGCGGTGTAAGCTTGCCGCGACGGGCAAACCATGGTAAGATGCCCCGCACAGCGGCGCGGGCATGTCCGGAGAGGGACGGCTTTGGGCGGAGGTTGCGGCGTGGCGGGACAGACGGTTCGGGCGATCGGGCTTCTTTCGGGGGGATTGGATTCGATCCTGGCGATCCGGCTGCTCCAGGAGCAGGGACTGGCGATCGAAGCGTTCCACGGGATCCTTCCCGTGCACGGGCCGGAGCTCCTCGCTTGGGTGCAGCGGATCTGCCAGGAACTGGGCGTGCCCCTGTACGCGGTGGACTTGGAGGAGCCGTTCTTCGAACTCCTTCGCCGCCCCCGCTATGGCTATGGCAGCGGGATGAACCCCTGCCTGGACTGCCACATCCTCCTGTTCCGACGGGCTGCGGACCGCATGCGGGAGGTCGGCGCAGCCTTTGTCTTTACGGGGGAAGTGCTGGGGGAACGGCCGATGTCTCAGCACCGAGAAGCGCTGCGACTGGTCGAGCGCCAATCGGGCCTGCAGGGGTATCTGCTACGACCGCTTTCGGCGCGCCTCCTCCCCCCGACGGTCCCGGAGCAGCAGGGGCTGGTGGACCGGGAGCGGCTGCTCGACATCCAGGGGCGTTCGCGCAAGCCGCAGCTGGCCCTGGCCCAGAAATACGGGTTGTACGAGTTCCCCAGCCCGGGCGGCGGGTGTCGGCTGACGGATCCAGGATTTGCCCGGCGTGCCCGTGACCTGCTTTCCCACCACCCGGATTTCACTCGCAACGACTTTGAGCTGCTCAAGGTCGGCCGGCACTTCCGCCTCTCGCCGCGGACACGGGTGATCGCGGGGCGGACGGAGCAAGAGAACCGACGCATCGTCGAGCTCGCCCAAGAGGGCGACCTCCTGTTCGAAGTCAAGGGAACGGGCAGCCCGGTAACCCTTCTGCGCGGATCAGCCGACGTGTCCGACATCGCCCTGGCCGCGGCGATCACTGGGCGCTATGCCGACACGCCTGGTGGCCCCGTGCGCGTCCATTACGGGACGACCTATCCCGACCTCCCTGAAGCGATCGTCGTCGAGCCAGCCCAAGAAGAACTGCTCGCGCGGTTGCGCGTCTGATCGGGAGGTCCCGGTGGGCGAACGACCCCTCAGCCCGACCCACGTGTCCGCCCTTCTGCGCGCGGACCTGCACGTGCATACGGATACGTCTCCGGATAGCCTCCTTTCCCCCCGCCGTTTGGTGGCGCTTTGCCTGCGTCGGGGGATCCAGTGCCTGGCGATCACGGACCACAACCGGCTCCAGGGGGCTTGGGAGGTAGCCCAGGTTGCGCCAAATGGCCTGTGGGTGATCGTGGGCGAAGAAGTCCGCACCGCTCAAGGGGAAATGCTCGGCCTGTTCCTCACTGCGGAAGTCCCTCCGGGGCTGAGTGCGGTGGAGACAGCCGCGCGCATCCGGGCGCAAGGGGGGCTGGTCGGGCTCCCACACCCACGCGATCGTTTCCGATCGGTCGTTCCTCCCGAGACGGTACAAGCCCTTGCGGAAGCGAGCCTGCTCGACTTCCTGGAGGGGCGCAACGGCCGGGTGATGCTCAGCCAGGACAATCGGGAAGCGGAGGCCTGGGGGCGTGCGCTCGGACGGCCGCTCAGCGCCGGGTCGGACGCTCACTGCGCGCTGGAGCTTGGTCGTTGCGGGGTATGGCTTCCTCCTTTTGACGGGCCGCAGGGCTTCCTGCGCGCGCTGGAACAGGCCGTCCTCTGGGGAAGGGAGAGCCCGGCCTGGGTCCATCTGAGCAGCATGCTGGCGCGCGTGCGCCGGATCTCCAGGGTGGACCGACACCTCACCCCCGAGCGGTAGAACCGTGGACGGAGTGGCCTGCCCGGGCGCACCGACCGCAGGCTCGATACCGCGGGGAATTTCCCGGAGCTCCAATTGTTGCAAAAATTATGGACAACCCGCGTTCCACATGATATACTTCCGCCAAGGCAGGGATAGAACCAGGCGTTCGGGCCACAGGCCCCGCCGGCTCGGGGAGAAAGCGGATGGAAGGGAGCGCACGCGGGTACCGGGCCATCCCGTGGCCCTGGCGGTGGGTCGGCCTGGCTGTGCTGGTTGTGCTGGGCCTGGCGGCTCTACGGAGCCGGCCGGATGGGCAACTGCACCTCTATTTCCTCCCCGTGGGCCAGGGGAACGGCATTCTTGTGGTCACGCCTGCCGGGCATCGGGTGCTGATCGACGGAGGACCGGATAGCCAGGCGTTGCGGGTGGCACTTGGCCGCCGCCTGCCCTTCTGGCAGCGGGAGCTGGACCTGGTGCTCCTGACGGAGACCGCTCCCACCCGCATGGCGGGGCCGGTAGCGGCAATCGAGCGGTACCGCGCGCTTGCGGCCGGCCGGCCCGGCCGCGCCCGCACGAGTCCGCAATGGGAACGCTGGCAGGAGATCCTGGCGCGGCAGGGGCTGGAGCCGGTGGCGCTCGGCCGAGGCGCCCGGGTGACGCTGGACGACGGGGTGATCCTCGAGGTGCTTTTCCCCGGCCCGCAACCCCTGGAAGGCGTCGAACCGGGCGCGCGCGATGACTCCCTGGTGCTCCGCATTTCCTACCGCGCCTTCCGTGCCCTCATCCCGGGCGCGGCCGGGCCGGCCGCTCAACGGGCTCTCCTGGCGCTCGAAACCGACCTGGGCAGCGCGGTGCTCCTGGTGCCGCGTCAGGGAGAGCACCACGCCCTGGACCCCCGCTTCTTAGAGGCCGTGCGCCCCGCGGTTGCCATCGTCTCTGCCGGCGCCGGCTACCACGAAGGCCCGGACGCCCGCACCCTGGAGCAGCTGCGGGCTGCTGGCATCCCCTACCACCGCACCGATCGCGAGGGAACGATCGAACTGCGCACCGATGGGCAACGCCTCGGGATCCGCAGCGAGCGACGCGGCTGGAAGGCCATTCCGTTGGCAGGTCCTTTGGCTCCTTAACCTGAAGGGTGCCGCCGGGGCGGGGGCTATAGCTGACGAAGCAGATCGCGCAACGAGAAGGTACCTGCTCCGTCGGCCAACGCTCCTACCAACGCCTCCGCGCATTCCCGCAGCACCGCGGTATGGCGGTCGACATCGGCTTCGGTATGATCGGCGGACAGCAGCACCATATTATGGAACGGGGTCAGGAGGATGCCCCGATTCAGCGCCGCCAGGTGCAGGTACTGGTCCAGCTCCCGGTCCGCAGCGGCCGCCGCCTGGCTGCCGTTCCGGGGCGGAAGTGGGCAGAACCGGTATTCGACGCGGCACCCCAGACGGGTGACGTGCCAGGGGAGACCGAACGCCTCGATCACCCCCTGGACCCCTCGCGCAAAGCGCTCTGCAAGCGGGATCGCGCGCGCATAGAACGACTCCGTAAGCACCCCTTCCAACGTGGCCCGCATAGCGGCGATGGAAAGTGCGTTGCCGGCAAGGGTCCCCCCAATTCCCCCAGCCCCGGCATCCATGGCGTCCGCCTGGGCCCGGATGCGGGCCGCAACCTCCTCCGATAACCCATAAGCGCCGGCCGGAATGCCCCCAGCGATCGCCTTGCCCAGCGTGACGATGTCCGGTCGCAACCCGTAGGCGCCGGTGTATCCGCCAGGACCAACGCAAAGCGTATGCGTTTCGTCGAGGATGAGAAGCGTCTCTGTACGTCGCGTGATTTCCCGCAGCGCCTGGTGGAACCCGGGTTCCGGAAGCACGATGCCCACGTTGGTCATGGCCGGCTCCGCCAGCACGCAGGCCACGTCCCGCGCCTCCAGCGCCTCTTCCAGCGCCTGCAGGTCGTTGAACTCGACCACGCGGGTGGTGACCGTGGGGTCCACCGGGGGCCCGATGTTCCCCCGGCGGGATCGAGGTACGCCGTCCTCCAGCACGATGAAACTCTCGTCTACGGTGCCGTGGTAGCAACGGTTAAAGACGAGGATGCGCGGCCGGCCGGTGATCTGGCGTGCCAGCCGGATGGCGAACCGATTGGCATCGGTGGCGCTGAGCGTGAACTGCCAGTACGGCAAGCCAAAGCGCTGGGATAGCGCCTCCCCCACCCAAAGGGCGTCCTCCGTGGGGAGCATGAAGGTGGTCCCCCGGACCGCTTGCTCCTGGACTGCATGGACCGTCGGCTGGGGCGCGTGCCCGGTCATCGCGCCTGTATCGCCCAGACAGAAATCGATGTATTCGTGGCCTTCTACGTCGCGCAAGCGCGCGCCCATGCCTCCCTCCACGAAAAGGGGAAAGGGGGTCGCCCAGCAAACCATCCAGTTCATGGGGACGCCGTCGAGGAGAGAACGCTTGGCGCGCTCGTAGAGTTCACGGGAACGGGGGTGCAACGCAACGTATCGGCGCCGTTCTTCGGCCAGAAGCTCACGCAGACGCACTCGATCGACCGTCGACACCGTGCGATCCTTTCCCCAACGCCATCCCAGGAGACTACCGGGCCGGCTAGCCTTCTTTCTCCTGCGGGGGTTCTTCAGGGACGGGCTTCGCCTTGTTCCCCTCGGGCGGCTGCAAGCGAATTCCCAGCCCCTTCACGAGAACCGTCGCCAGTTCTTCCCCGCTGCCATATGCATAGATCGGAAACCCTTGCGGAACGAAGGGAGGGGTGGCATCCTGCCCCCGGATGAGCAAGAGCTCACGTCCGAGGGCTTGCCCCAACCCCATGGCGAACAACGCCCCTGGATCCCATTCGCTCAGGTCCACGACCAGGCGTGGGGATTGCTGGACTGCGGCACACAGCTCGCACACGCCGTCGATGTCACGCAGCGGCCCCAGGAAAAAGACCCCTTGTAGCCCGCCCTGCTTCAGGATCGTCTCCACAAGGCTCCGGTAGCCTTCGGCCAGCCGCAGGGAAGGAGGAGGCAGAACGAGCACCCAGTTCGGGACCACCTGCACCGAGCGAAGGCAGCTTTCCACCCCCGCACGGAAGCAGGCGGGCATCAACCGCGGTGTTTCCTTGCGCGCCTCTTCTTCTGCCTCTTCCGAAGGCTCGGGCTTCCAAGGGGTAAACTCCTTACACCCCCGGCAGCGCTCCAGGCCTTCCAGCCGCTCCCGGAAGAAACGGCATGCGGTAAAGACGCGGGGACCGGCCTCGCCCCCCATCTTTCGTGCCAGTTCGGTGCCGATATCCAGGTGGGCACAGATGCCCGCCTCCAGCCACCCCGGGACCGGACAGGCGTTGCAGGCCGTTGGCCAGACCTCACGGTCGAACTCGTCGGTTGCCCGTGTGCAGAACGTCCTGCCCCGGTCGACCCGCCGGAACCAGCAGGGACGCGTCCGCGGCTCCTGTTCCATCCCCACCTCCTGGGGAGTATGCCTCAAAGCACCCGGGGCGGACTCTTCGGCTCCTCACGGAGCGCCCGGTGCGCCAAAAAGTTCCTCAGCCAGGAGCGAAGCGCCGAGGGCTTTCCGGGAGACGCCCGCCGCCGTGCTTCCACACAGACACCCGCCAAACGTTGGAGCGCGCTTGCCTGAACGCCCAGCGCCAGCAGCCACAGGACGATGCGCGTCTGGCCCGCGAGCAACCCCAGGGCCAGCACCACCAACCGCACGAGGCGAGTGAAGAAACCGGGGTGGGTGACAAACCCCTCTGCTTCCGCCCGCGCGCGGGTGTAGCTAAAGATCAGCGAGCCGACCAGGAACAGGTAGAGCAAGACGATGTCCAGCCAGGCGTTGCGCTGCAGGAGGTGGATCAGCAAACCGAGGCCGATCAACCCTTCCGAATAGCGATCCAGCGTGGAATCGAGAAAGGCACCCAGCGGCGTCTCGCGTCCGGTGGTACGTGCCAACGCCCCATCGGCGACATCGAAGCAGGCCGCCAACAGCATGAGGCCCGCTGCCCAACGCAGATACCCGTGGGCCAGCAACACCGCTACCGCGACGTTCAAGAGCACCCCAGCCACCGTCACGGCCGAAGGGGATACCGGGATTCGGGCCAGGGTGTGCTCGACCCACCGTTCGGCCAGCCTTCTGCCCGCTTCTTCGATGTCCCAGAGCCGCACCGGTTCCCTCTCGTCAGAAATGCGGCTGAATGCCCATCCGCGCATCCATTATAATCCAGCGAAGCCCGCCCTGCAACCGCTCAGTCCACGGTCAACGTCTTGCTCAGGTTGCGCGGAAAGTCGGGGTCGTACCCCCTTGCCACGCTCAAGCGGTACGCCAGCAATTGCAGCGGAAGTACGGAAAGGATTGGGTTCAAGAGCGGGTCCGAGTGGGGCAGGACCACCAGGTCGTGGGTATTGGCCCTCAGCCGTTCGTCCTCCTCCCCGATGGCGATCGCCCGCCCGCCTCGGCACACCGTTTCATTGATCCCGCTGACCAGCAACGGTACATCCTCTGGCCCCACGACAAAAAGCACCGCATACCCCTCGTCTACGGCTGACAGAGGCCCGTGCTTGAACTCGGTGGAGAGCATCCCCTCGCAGTGGGCGTAGGTGACCTCCTTCATCTTGAGCGCGCCTTCCAGCGCGATCGGGTAGGTCAGGCCGTACCCCAGGCAGTAGAGGTCATCGCGCGATACCAGCATGGGCTCGAGCAACGCCACCTGGGGCCCGATCGTCTCCAGCGTCTGCTCGATCCGTTCCGGGAGTTCGTGGAGGAAGGCGGTGGGTTGTTTCCCCAGACGCAGCGCCAGGTAGAGGAAAGCGACTGCCTGGTTGGTAAAGGTCTTGGTGGCAGGCACGCTGATCTCATACCCACAGGCGAGGGGCAGGTAGCAGTCGCTTTCGTGGCGCAGGGTGGAGCCCAGGACGTTGACGAGCGCGAGCACTCCCGCTCCGCCTTGCCGGGCGACCTCCAGCGCATTGAGCACATCCTTGGTCTCCCCGCTCTGGCTCACCAGGAGCACGACGTCCTGCGGGCAGATCGCGGGCCCGTACTGCGCGATGAACTGAGGCGCCAGCACCGGGATCGCCGGCCGGCCGGCCACCCGCCCCAGATACACCGAGCCCAGGAGACAGGCATGGTAACTCGTGCCGCATCCGACCAGGTAGAGGTGCCGCGCACCCGCCATGCGCTCTGCCATGGAAGCGACGTAGGGGGAAGCCTCAAGCAGGTGCAGTAACTCCCGGACGGCCCGCGGCTGCTCGTGGATTTCTTTCAACATGAAGTGGGGATAGCCGCCTTTCGTCGCTGCTTCCAGGCTCTCGGTGACCACCAAGGGCTCTCGTTCCACCAGGCTTCCGTCTTCCACCCGCCGCAGCTCCACCCCATCGGCACGCAGGATGACGATCTCGCCATCCTGGACACGGATGACCTTCCGGGTGAGCGGAAGAATGGAGGGCAGGTCGGAGGAAACACAGGTCGCGCCCTCGGCCAGGCCCACGACCAGCCCAGAGCCTTTCTTCAGCGCATAGAGGGCGTCTTCGCCGACCCGACCGATGACGAAGGCATAATCGCCTTGCAGGTCCTGGTAGGCCAGCCGGATCGCCTCCACCATCGGGTATCCGCGGTCCAGGTAGCGCTCCACTGCGTGCACGCACGATTCGCCGTCGTTCGTCGAGCGCACGACCATTCCCTCGGCCATGAACTGCCGCCGCAGCTCGACGTTGTTGACCACGTTGCCGTTGTGGGCGCCCACCAGGTCGCCGTCGGAATCCAGATGGGGCTGGGCGTTTGCCCGAGAGGGGGCACCGAAGGTGGCCCAGCGCAGCTGCAGGATTCCCCGCCTGCCGGACATCTCGGCGAAATTCAGCCGCACGGCCACCTCATCCACGCGGCCGACGTCCTTGCGCAGGTCGATCGTGCCATCGTCACGCAACGTGGCGCATCCGACCGAATCGTATCCCCGGTAGGAAAGCCGGCGGCCGGCCTCGATCAGGATCGGCCCCAGCAATTGTTCCCGTTGGGTCACAATGCCGAATATCCCGCACATCGCTCCTCTTTTCAAGGCCGCTTGCCGCGGCCGGACCCCCATCGCGCCCTTCTTACCCCTCCGCCATCCGGCGAAGGGTTGCCTCATCGATCATGGGGATGCCCAGTTCCTGGGCGCGGCGGTACTTGGTCCCGCCGGGCGACTCGCCCACCACCAGGTAGTCCGTTTTGCGGCTGACGCTCTCGCTCACCTGCCCGCCATGGGCCTGGATGTAAGCAACGATCTCCTCGCGCGGGCGGCTCAAGGTGCCGGTGATGACGAAGGTGCGGCCGGCCAAGGTCTGCGCGGCGGCCGGTACGGCAGCCGGAGCCTCGCGCATCCGCACCCCGGCTGCGCGCAGCTTCTCCAGCAGGGCGCGGTTGCGGGGGTCAGCAAACCACTCCACCACGGCTTGCGCCGTATAGGGGCCGATCCCTTCGATGGAAAGGAGATCTTCCTCGGTCGCCTGAGCGAGCGCCTCGATGGAGGGAAAATGCCGCACCAACAGTTCGGCCACTGTGCCTCCCACGTGGCGGATGCCCAGCGCCTGCACCAGCCGCGCCAGGGGGCGGTCCTTCGACGCCTCGATGGCCCGGAGAAGGTTGTCCGCCGCCTTGTCGGCAAACCCCTCCAGGCGCAAGAGGTCCTCCCGCCGCAGGCTGTAGAGGTCGGCCACATCGTGCAGGAGCCCCTCGCGCACCAGGAGGTCGGCCTGCTGGCGCCCCAGGCCGGTGATGTCCATACAGTTCCGCGAGGCATAGTACTCCACGCGGCGGACGAGCTGGGCCGGGCAAGCCGGATTCAGGCAGTAGACGGCCACCTCCCCCGCGGGCCGTACCACCGGGCCCCCGCACGAGGGACATGTCTCGGGCCAGGGAAAGCTCCTTTCGCTCCCGTCGCGCAGGTCGGGAATCGGCCCCACGACATAGGGGATCACATCCCCGGAACGCTTGATCAGCACCCGGTCGCCGATGCGGATGTCCTTCTCCCGGATATAATCAAAATTGTGCAGCGTAGCCTTGCGGATGGTGGCTCCGGCCAGCTCCACTGGCTCGAGTACGGCATAGGGGGTGAGCACCCCCGTGCGCCCCACGTTGATCCCGATGTCCAGGAGCCGCGTCGTCGCCTCACGCGCCGGGAACTTGAAGGCGATCGCCCCTCGGGGTGCCTTGCCCACCACTCCCAACTGCTCCTGCACGCTCAGGTCATCCACCTTGATGACCAGGCCATCGGCTTCGAAGGGAAGCGTATCGCGGCGCGGGATCCAGGAGAGACAATAATCGACCATTTCCTCGAAGTCGTCGAAGCGCGCCCGCTCGCGCACCACGGGGAACCCCAGGCGATGGAGGTACTCCAGCGTCTCCCACTGGGTGCGCGGGACCTCCCCTTCCGCGACCACGATAGCATAGCACCAGAGGCGCAGGGGCCGCCTGGCCACGATCCCCGGGTCGAGCTGGCGCAACGTCCCCGCAGCGGCGTTCCGTGGGTTGGCAAAGGTCTTCTCCCCGGCCTTGGCCAGCCGCCGGTTCATGTCCTCGAAAGCCTCGATGGGGATATACGCCTCGCCGCGCACGACGATATAGGGAGGAACCGGTTCCCCATCTCCTACCGGGATGCGCAGTGGCAGGCCACGAATCGTACGCAGGTTGGCGGTGATGTCCTCGCCCACCTCGCCGTTCCCCCGAGTCGCGCCCAACACGAAACGGCCATCGCGATAGTGGAGCACCACCGTCAGGCCGTCGATCTTGGGCTCCACGGTGTAGGAAAGGCGCGTCCCCGGGGGAAGCAGGCGCAGAATGCGGTCCCTCCAGGCGCGCAGGTCATCTGGACCGAAAGCGTTCTCCAGACTCAGGATGGGCGCGGGGTGGAGCACGCGCTCGAAGCGATCGAGCGGCTCCCCGCCCACTTTCTGGGTGGGGGAGTCCGGGGAGGCAAACTCGGGATAGGTCCGCTCCAGCTCGACCAGTTCCCGGTACAGGCGATCGTACTCGGCGTCGCTGATGACCGGGGCATCGAGGACGTAGTAACGGTAGTTGTGGAACTCGATCTCGCGCCGCAGTTCCTCGATCCGTCGGCGAATGGCTTCCCGATCTTCCATCGCCGTCCCTCCTGAGCCCGTGCCAGCTGCCCTAGACGACCTTAATGAACGCGCGATCCGCCGCCTTTTCTCCCCATAAGGATTCCCTGCCATGAGGCCTCCGGGAACTACCCTACATCCGCGGACAGCTCCAAGAACAGCTCCGGGGAGCGGCTGCTTGGGTTCCGTGCCCGGGAATCGGCGATCGTTTCCCCAGGGAGAGGGATCTGCCGATCCCCATCGGGGATCCAGGGCCCTCTTTCCGCCCGGAAGGCCCGCAGCCCCCTGGTGAGGCCTGAATCTTGCTCCACGACGGCCTTGCTTCCCCCAGTGCGTGGAGCGGCAGTTGGAGGCATCCACCCGCCGGCCCCAAGCAGCGGGAACGCCATCCGCAAGAGCTGTCCTTCCATCGGTTGCCTCCCCTCGCCCGTCCGCGGCGGCCCTCAGCGCCCGCGCACTCCAACGACCAGGAGCACCACTCCAAGCAAAGCAAGTCCCAGGGCCACGACCCCACCCATCTGGGAGCCCGCGGGCAGGGAAAAGAAAGGCAGGAAAGGCAGGTAGCGCACGGTGATCGTATCCCCTACATCCGGCAGCCGGGTGATGTCGAGCACGTTGGATCGGGTCTCTGTGCCCACCAGCACTTTCCCATCGCGGGTGACAAACCGGTACTCGATCTTGTATTCGTGCTCGCTGGGATTGCTCAGCCCCACCGCCGTGACCTCGGCCATTACCTGCT
Source organism: Chloroflexia bacterium (assembly GCA_034436115.1). GTDB lineage: Bacteria > Chloroflexota > Chloroflexia > DTKN01 > DTKN01 > DAOTVY01. Next base: position 10,775 of record DAOTVY010000062.1, read on the forward strand.
CGCCGGCAATGCTCACCAACAAGGTGACCCCACCAATTGCCAACAGCAGGATGCCCAAGAGGATCCATCCGAGGTGGCGACGGCGGCGCGGTCGCACCACGGGCACAGCCCTCGGAGGATAGGCCTGCGGCTGTGGATAAGGTGCGGCCGGGCCGACAGGGGGCGCTGCACCGGCTCCCGGCTGGGCCACGGGAGTACCGCAGGCCGAGCAAAACCGGCTTCCGGGCTGAAGGGGAGCGCCACATTGGGTACAGAAGCGAGGCGGGGTGGCCATAGTGTTCTCCTTTTGAACCAGCAAGCCAGTCCTGGATGTGGCCCTATTATACCATACCTTGGGTGCCGGACGGCCCTGAGCCGCCCTGCGGCGCGGCCTTCGGCGAGCAGATAGCGCCTGATTGCGCGCCGGCCCTCCTTTGACCCGATCCGGGCTTTCTGCTAGGATGGGGAAAGAAGCGTTTATAGATGTAGCGGGAGGAACGGTTGCGTCTTTCCGTCGGCGACTTCCGTGGGCGTGCGATGCGGCGTCTTTGCCAGGCCGTATGCCTGGTCCTCTTTGCCCTTTCCCTGCTCCTGCCGGCCACGGCCGGCGTGTGGATGCGGCTGGACGTGCTCTCCGGCCTGTCGGCTATGCTGGCCACGCGACGTTTCCTCCCGTCCTTCTGGCCGGCCCTGGGGATGGTTGCCCTGGCCCTGGTGGTCGGTCGGGCCTGGTGCGGCTGGATGTGCCCACTGGGTACGCTCCTGGAGTGGACCGGCCGCCGGCGGGCCCGACGTCCCCCGCCGCGCTTCTGGCGCTGGCCCAAATATGCGCTCCTTGCGGCCGTGCTCGCATCTTCCCTCCTGCGCTTCCCTTACCCGATCCTGCTCGACCCGATGCCGCTCCTCGGACGCGCTGTGGGCGTCGTACGCCTGGCTGTATCCCTTGGCATCCTTGCGCCGTTGGCCGACCTGGCGCCGCTTCTGCTCCTCGGTGCCGTACTGGCCCTGAACCTGGCCGCGCCTCGCTTTTGGTGCCACGCCTTCTGCCCGCTCGGGGCTGCTCTGGCGCTACTCGGCCGCCTGGCCTTCCTCCAGCGTCGCCTCGACGATCGGTGCAACGCCTGTGGCACGTGTGCGCGGCTTTGTCCAACAGGGGTGGCCGAAGGGGACGCCCACCCCTCCGAGTGCCTGATCTGTCTGCAATGTGCCTCGCACTGCCCGGCAGAAGCGGTGCACTGGCGCTCGCGCCGGAGCGGGCAGGCACAGGCCTTCGACCCGGCGCGGCGTGCCTTCCTGGCTGCCCTCGGAGCAGGCGCGCTGGCCAGTCTCCTAATGCCCCTGGCGCGTTACCTCGCCCCGCGCCAGCCTCGATGGTTGCGCCCACCAGGAGCCCGGGAAGGGGAACTCCAGATGCGGTGCCTTCGCTGCGGCGCGTGCCTGGCTGTCTGCCCCACCGGGGCGTTGCGACCCCTCCCGCTCTCCTCAGGGTTGGAGGCGTTCTGGACGCCGCACCTGACCCCTCGCCTGGGCTACTGCCGGTACAGCTGTAACGCGTGTGGGAAAGCTTGCCCGAGCGGGGCGATCCCGCCCCTGTCGCTGGCCGAAAAACAGCGCGCCGTCATCGGCCTGGCCCGCGTGGACCCCTCGCGCTGCCTGACCTGGACGGAGAACCGGCGCTGCACCGTCTGCCACGACACCTGCCCCGTTCCGGGTGGGGCAATCCGCCTGGTCGAAGAAACCGCCGTGACCCCGCGCGGCGAGGGCATCCGCCTCCGGCGTCCCCACGTGCAGGAAGAGCGCTGCAACGGATGCGGCATTTGTGAATACAATTGTCCTGTTCAGGGGGAGGCCGGGATCCGGGTCTGGCCTGTCTGGCATTAGTCCCAGATCCCCGGGATCGGGGTTCCGCAGAAGCGGCAGCGCCCACGCTCGATCTCCACGGCATACACCACGAACTGGATGCGCTCGATCACCATGCGCCCGCAGGTCGGGCAGTAGGTGCTGTTGCGGGGGTGGCCAGGAAGATTGCCGATGTAGACGTAGCGGAGCCCCTCCTCCAGGGCAATCTGCGCTGCCTGTTCGAGGGTTTCCACCGGGGTAGGCGGCAGCCTCTGAAAGCGATACGAGGGGAAGAAGCGCAGGAAGTGGAGCGGGACATTGGGGCCAAGGGTGGAAGCGATCCAGCGACACATCTGCCGGGTTTCCTGGGGGCGATCGTTATACCGGGGGACCAGCAGGTGCACGATCTCGAGATGCGTTCCACTTTGGCCGACCTGTTCGAGCGCCCGGAGCACGGGCGCGAGTTCCCCGTCGCACACTTCCCGATAGAAGGCTTCGCGGAAGCCCTTCAGGTCGATGACGATGGCATCGAGGCGCTCGAGCAGGGCACGGAGCGCTTCCGGCTCCAGGCTCCCGTTCGTATGGCAGACGGTGCGCAGGCCGGCCGCACGGGCCTCCTCCAGGATGTCGAGCATATAGTCGTAGAAGACGATCGGGTCGTTATAGGTAAAGGAGACCGCCCGGCAGCTAGCCTCCAGGGCACGGGCCACCACTTCGGCCGGCGTAGCCTCTATGGCCTCCACCTCCCAGAGGGTGCGCTGGGCGAACTCCCAGTTCTGGCAATACTTGCAGTGGAAGTTGCAGGAAGCAGTACCGGTGCAGAAGATGCGGCTCCCCGGGAGCATATGGAAGACCGGCTCTTTCTCGATCGGATCGGCCTGCAGGGCGCAGGGCCGGGAATGGACCAGGCTGAAGGCACGTCCCCCGACGTTCTTGACGTTGTGGCAGGCCCCCAGCCGCTCGGGGAGAATGACGCAGGAGCGAAAGCAGACCTGGCATTGTACCGCCCCCTCGGCCAGGCGTCGGTAGAAACGCAGTTCGTGCGCCGCGGGAACAGGCGTCGTTCCGGAACGCTGAAGGCTAGCCGGAGCAGGCCGGCCGCACCCAGCCAGCATGCGCCACCCCAGGCCCGTAAGGCCCAGGGCCAGCCCGCGGCGCAGGAGCGCCTCCAGGAACTCCCGGCGGGTCAACCTGGACATCCGACCTCCTGCCCGAGGAAGAAGCTGTTCCCGATCGCCCTTCAGGCCAACCCGTGCTCCCGACGAACGGCCGCGATCGTGGCTTCGATCGCGGGGTCGTCCGCCGGACGCTCGCCCCCGGGCGGCGGCCCCAGGGGATCCTCGACTTCCTCTGGTTTCTGGCCCTGCCACACCCGGAAGCAGGCGAGCACGCTGTAGGCGAGCGCACGCGGGTGATAGCCTCCCTCCAGGGCCAGCACCAACCGGCCCGGGCACCACGCCTGGGCAACCTCGTGCACCAGCGCCGCCAGCCGTGCAAAGCCGCGCACGGTGAGGCGCATCGTGGCCAGCGGATCGGCCCAGTGCCCGTCAAAGCCCGCCGATACCAGCACCAGTTGGGGCCGAAAGCGGTGGGCGATGGGCCACAGGATTTCTTCGAAGACGCGCCCATAGCCCGCATCGCCGGCGCCGGCCGGAAGCGGGACGTTGACGATGCATCCAGCGCCGCTGCCGGCCCCGGTTTCCCGTATCGAGCCGGTGCCCGGGTAGAGCGGATATTGGTGGGTGGAAAAGTAGAGCACGCGTCCGTCGTGGTAGAAGGCTTCCTGGGTCCCGTTGCCGTGGTGCACATCCCAGTCGACGATCAGCACCCGGTCCAGCCGCTGTTCTTCCAACGCCAACCGCGCGGCGATGGCGACGTTGTTGAACAGGCAAAAGCCCATGCCCCGATCCCGGGTGGCGTGGTGCCCTGGCGGCCGCACGAGCGCGAGCGCCCCCTGGAAGGCTCCGTCGAGCACCGCCTCCATGGCTTGCACCACTCCCCCCGCAGCCAGGCGGGCGACGCGGTAGGAGGCAGGGGTCAGGTAGGTATCCGGATCCAGATAGCGTGGTCCCTGCGCGGCAAGTTCGCGCACCCGCTCGATGTAGGCTGGGTCGTGAACGGAGGAAAGTCGCTCCGGGGCCAGCGGCTGAGGCGCCAGGTGCTCGGCCTCGTCCCAGGCGCCGCTGGACCGGAAGCTCTCGATGATTGCCCGGAGCCGGCCCGCGTTTTCCGGGTGGCTGGGTTCATCGTGTTCCAGGTACTCCGGCGAATGAACCAAGACGATTGCCAATCGGTCCTCCTGAGCGGAGTCCAGGGTGCTTCCGGACTCCTAAGTGGGCTGGTTCTTACGGACGAGGGCGAGGAACTTCTGGTGGATCTCCGGCCGGGTGAAGGCTCCGCGGGCGGCCAAGGTGACGATCAGGGAACCGGGCTTTTTCACGCCCCGCATGATCATGCAGAGGTGGGCGGCCTCCAGGATCACCCCGACGCCGGCCGGCTGCAGCGCCTCCTCGAGCACATCGGCGAGCTGACTGGTCAGACGCTCCTGGAGCTGCGGCCGGCGCGAGAGTGTGTCCAGCGCCCGGGCGATCTTGCTGATGCCCGCTACCCGCCCCTCGGGGATGTATCCTACGTGGGCCACTCCGTAGAAGGGGAGGAAGTGGTGCTCGCACATGGAGTAAAAGGGAAGATCACGGAGCACGACCATCTCCCGGTGTTCCTCCGCAAAGCCGCCACGTAGCCATTCCCGCGGATCTTCGTGCAAGCCCCCGAACAGTTCCGCATACATCTCGGCCACGCGTCGAGGCGTTTCGACCAGCCCCTCGCGGGCTGGGTCTTCCCCGATGGCCTCGAGAATCATGCGCACCGCAACTTCGATCCTGGCCTGGTCAATCATCGAGCCTCCTTCTTTGGCCCCTCGATTATAGCGGAAGCCGATTCCCCACGCAATCAGGCCCGTTTGACAGCCAGGGGCAGGCCACCTAAAATAGTTTCAAAGATTAACCGTTAGCTTTCTTGCTGGACGGTCGGCGCTGAGACCCGTTCGAGGACAACCATGGACAGTACCCGGATGCACCAAGAGGCGCTCCGGCGGGCAGTGGATGCGTTCTGGGAGGCGGTTTTTCCCCTGTGGCACCGTGTCCGGGCCCACATCCGCCAGATCGCCAGCGAGCGCTACGGCATCACCGTGGAGCAGTTCCACATCCTGCGTCACATCCGCCGGGGGGAAGGCTCGGTGAGCGAGCTCGCCCGGGCCAAGCGGGTCAGCCGTGCGGCCATCAGCCAGGCAGTCGACGCCTTGGTCAGCCGTGGGCTGATCGCGCGCACCCCCAACCCGGAGGACCGCCGCAACATCCACCTCGCCCTGACCCCCGAAGGCGAAAGCCTTCTGGAAAGGATCTTCGAGGAGACCCGCGGATGGATGATGGAGCTCCTGGCGCCCCTGAACGAAGAGGAGCTCCGCACCCTCCTCGAGGCCATGCGCGCGTTGCGGAGGCTCTTCTGAGCCATGGAACAGGTCCTGAAACTGCTCCCTTTCCTCAAACCCTACTGGAAGAAGGCCCTGCTTTCGCTGGTGCTGCTCTTCATCGTGGTCGCGATGGACCTGGCCATTCCGCGCCTGGTGCAGCGCATCATCGACCAGGGGATTGCCCGCCAGGACTTGCGAGTCGTCTGGCAGACGTTCCTGGTCATGCTCGGCCTTTCGGCCCTGAATACCCTCTTTGCGGTGGGGAACAACAACCTGTCGGTACAGGTGGGCGAGGGCGTTGCCCGGGACCTCCGTCGCGCCCTCTTCCGCCGGGTGCAGACGCTCTCCTTCGGGAACCTGGACCGCCTCCAGACCGGTCAGCTCATGGTGCGTCTGGCCAATGACCCCAACGTTGTCCAGCGGGTGGTACAGGTCACGCTGCGCATCGGCACCCGCGCGCCCCTGATGATGATCGGTAGCATCATCCTGATGTTCCGCACGGACCTGCGTCTAGCGCTCGGCATGGTCCCGCTCCTGGTGGTGACCTCCGGGGTGATTGCCTTTTTCGTCCTCCGCATGGAGCCGCTTTTCCTCACGATGCAGCAGAAGCTGGACCGTCTGAACAACGTGCTGCAGGAGAACATCGCCGGCGTGCGGGTGGTCAAGGCGTTCGTCCAGGCCAGCCGGGAGGCCGAGCGGTTCGAGCGCGTGAATGAGGAGTTTACCCAACGCAACATCCGCGTGATGGAGTTCATGGCCACGATGGGCCCCTCGCTGAGCCTCTGCATGAACATCGGGATCGTCGCAGTGGTATGGGCCGGAGGGCTGCAGGCCATCCGTGGGCAGGTCACTACGGGTCAGATCGCCGCCTTTGTGAACTACCTCCAGAGCACGATGGGGCCGCTGATGATCATGGTCAACCTGGCGAACGTGTGGGCAGCGGCCTCGGCTTCGGCGAAGCGCATCCGCGAGGTGCTGGAGATGGAGCCGGAAGTGCGGGAGGCCCCGGACGCGTCCCCTCTGCCTCCCACAGCCCAACCCCGGATTGTCTTTGACCGGGTCACCTTCTCCTACAACGGTACGGTCGGTACACCGGTGCTCCAGGATGTCAACCTGGCCATCGAACCCGGGGAGACGGTGGCCATTCTGGGGACCACTGGGGCGGGAAAGTCGACCCTGGTCCAGCTGGTGCCCCGTTTCTACGATCCTTCCGAGGGGCGGGTGCTCGTAGACGGCCTGGACGTGCGAAGGCTACAGCAGGATTCTCTGCTTGCCCGGGTGGGCATTGTCCCCCAGGAGACGGTGCTCTTTTCCGGCACGATCCGCGACAACATCCGCTACGGCCGGCCGGAGGCGACCGACGAAGAGGTGGTCGCGGCCGCGAAAGCTGCCCAGGCCCATGACTTTATCGTGCAACTGCCCCACGGCTACGATACGCACGTCGAAGAACGCGGCGTCAACCTCTCCGGAGGCCAGAAACAGCGCATCGCCATTGCCCGTGCCCTCCTGACCCGTCCGGCCATCCTGATCCTGGACGACTGCACCAGCTCCGTGGACGTGGAGACCGAAGCCAGGATCCAGGAAGCGCTCAGGGAGTGGATGAAGGATCGTACCTGCCTGATGGTGACCCAGCGGGTCAGCACCGCGCGAAACGCCGACCGGATCATCGTGATGGACCGGGGCCGTGTGGTCGCTGTGGGCACACACCAGGAGTTGCTCCGCTCGAGTCCCATCTACCAGGAAATCTACGCCTCGCAGATGGGAAACGGACTTTTGGAGGAAGATTCCCGGAATGATGAGGCCAGGCTTCAGTCGCGCAGGTGAATTCCGGCCGCGAGGGCTACGCGGCGGACCGGGCCACGCTCCTCAACTCGACCGGGCCCGCGATCCGCGCCGCACTTTCCTGCGCCTGCTGCGCTATCTCGCACCCTATCGGCTGGCGCTCACCCTGGTCTTCCTGCTCATCCTCCTTTCCACGTTCTTGGGACTGGCCGGCCCTTACCTGATGGGCCGGGCGATCGACGGTTTGATCGCTACCCGCGACGGCGCAGCGCTTGCCCGTATGGCGCTATGGATGGTTGCCGTGTTCGTCCTGGGAAACGTCGCCGATGCCCTTTCTGCGTGGCGGATGGCCGGAGTCTCCCAACGGGCGCTCCAGCGGATGCGCCGCGAGCTCTTCACCCACCTGCAGTCTCTTTCCCTACGGTTCTTCGATTCCCGGCCAGCCGGCGAATTGATGAGCCGCCTGACGAACGACATCGAGGCGATCAACCAGGCCGTTTCCCAGAACGCCATCGGCCTGTTGGGAAGTGCGCTCTCCCTGGTGGGGATTGTGGCGGCGATGTTCGTGCTGAACCACTGGTTGGCCCTCGCCTCGGCCGTTGTCGTGCCGATCATGCTCGGGTTCACCAACTGGATCGCGCGTTCCACGCGCAAGGGCTTCCGGGAACTGCAAAAGCACCTGGGTGAGATGAACAGTATCCTGGAGGAAACGCTCAGCGGGCTGCGCATCCTCAAGGCCTTCCGACGCAGCCAGGCGGCGGTCCACGCTTTCGAGGAGGAAAACGAGGAGGTATACCGGGCGGGCGTCTATGCGAACTCCCATGCGCTGCTGCTGATGCCTCTCACGAACCAGCTGGGCAACCTGTTCGTCATCGCCATCGCCGGCCTGGGGGGATGGCTTGCCTTGCGCCACCTGACCACGGTGGGAACGATCGTGGCCTTTATCAGCTACGCCCGCGCCTTCATCAACCCCCTGCGCCAGCTCTCCAACATCTACAATGCGATCCAGGGAGCGCTGGCCGGGGCGGAACGCGTCTTCGAAATCCTGGACACCCCGCCCGAGCCCCCGGATGCTCCGGACGCGCTTCCGTTGGAAACGGTACGGGGCGAGGTGCGCTTCGAGGGGGTCACCTTCGGGTACCTCCCCGGCCGGCCGGTGATCCGCAACGTGAGCCTGGAGGCTCGCCCGGGCCAGACGGTCGCGCTGGTAGGTCCCACGGGGGCAGGCAAGACGACCCTGGTGAACCTCTTGATGCGCTTCTACGAACCCGATGCCGGACGGATCGTGATCGACGGCAAAGAGATCCGCCGGGTCCGCAAGGATGACCTGCGCCGGCAACTGGGGATGGTCCTTCAGGACACTTTCCTCTTCTCGGGCACGGTGATGGACAACATCCGCTATGGCCGTCCGGAGGCCAGCGATGAAGAGGTGATCCGCGCGGCCCAGTTGGCGGAGGCGGACCCCTTTATCCGCCAGCTGCCCCAGGGCTACCAGACCCCGCTTTCCGAACGCGCCTCCAACCTGAGCCAGGGACAGCGCCAGTTGCTCGCCATCGCCCGCGCCATCCTGACGGACCCGGGCATTCTGATCCTGGACGAGGCCACCAGCAACGTCGACACCCGAACGGAGGCACGCATCCAGCGGGGCCTCCTTCGCCTGATGCGGGGACGCACCAGTTTCGTGATCGCCCATCGCCTGAACACCATCCGGGATGCGGACCAGGTGCTCGTCATCCGCGATGGCGAGATCGTGGAGCGAGGGACGTACCGGGAGCTGATGGCCAGGAAGGGCTTCTATTACCGCCTTGCCATGACCCAGTTCAAGGGGGAAACGATCTGAGCGCCACTTGACAGCTCCCTGCTCCTGGCATATACTACCCTCGGAAAGGCGATGACTGGGAAAAGTAGGTACCGAAGCGGGGCGGCAGAGAGCCGGGAAAAGGTGCGAGCCCGGTGCCAGCGCGGGTGCCGAATGGGCCCAGGAGCCGCGGTCCGAACGCAAATCCTTTGTCAGTAGGCGCCGCCGGTGACCGCCGCCGTTATCCGGCGGAGGGCATTGGGAATCGCGTTCTCCGTGCCCGTTGTGAGTGAGGCTGGCGACCACGACCTCGTGGTGTTTCACTACGGGGCCGTTTCTTTCAGCCTAAGTGGGGTGGCACCACGGGGTGCGTTTCGCCCTCGTCCCCAGCGGGACGAGGGCGAAACGTTTCTGGCAGATCGAAAGCGCGGAGGTGACAGCCATGAAAGGCCGCATCCTGACCGGGCATCGCGCAACGGGTCCGAGACATCTGGGGCACCTCTTTGGCACCCTGGAAGCCTGGGCGCGGCTGCAGGAGGCGTACGAATGTTTCTTCCTGATCGCGGACTATCACACCTTGACCACGGACTATGAACACCCCCAACAGCTCCCGCACCGGGTCCTGGAAGTGTTGCTTGACTGGCTTGCAGCCGGGATCGACCCCAGGCGCAGTACGATCCTCCTGCAGTCGGCAGTGCCGGAACATGCGGAGCTGGCCCTCCTGCTCGGTATGCTGGTCACCGTTCCCCGCCTCGAGCGCAACCCGACCTACAAGGAACTGAAAGAACAGCTGGGTCTGGGCGAGCGTGCCTCCCTGGGCCTCCTGGCCTACCCGGTGCTCCAGGCGGCGGATATCCTGATTTACCGCGCCGATACCGTGCCGGTGGGCGAGGACCAGCTGCCGCATATCGAGCTCACCCGCGAGATCGCCCGCCGCTTCAACAGCCTCTACGGCTTCACCTTCCCCGAGCCCCAGGCGTTGCTGAGCACGACCCCCAGGCTCCCGGGCACGGACGGGCGGACCATGCACGCGAGTTATGGGAACACGATCGCCCTCTCGGCAAGCCCCGAGGAGATCCGCCAGGCGGTGGCAAGCATGGTTACGGACCCCGCGCGGATCCACCCGACGGACCCCGGTCACCCGGAAGTCTGCCCGGTCTTTGCATACCATCGCGCGTTGGCGGATGCCGAGGCCGGCCTGGTGGAAGAGGCCTGCCGTCGGGGGGAAATCGGTTGCGTGGCCCACAAGCGCGCGGTAGCCGAGCGCCTGGTCGAGCGCCTGGAGCCGTTTCGGCGCATCCGAGCGGAGATGCATGGCCGGCACGAGGTCCTCTGGGACATCCTGCGCGAGGGAAGCCAGCGCGCCCGGGCGCTGGCTCAGGAGACACTTTCCCAGGTACGCACGCGCATGGGGCTCGCGGAAAGCGCGCTTCCCATTGCCGTACGCGCGCGGGCTGGGACCGACCTCTCCGGCAAGGTCTGTTGCTAGCCGGTAGCAGATCCGTGGGGCGGCAGGCGACGTTCCCGTTTCAGCCAGCTTTCCAGGAGAGCCCGCCACTCGCTTTCGGGAAGGCGCGGGGCATCGTAATAGCCTGCGGCCGCCCGCTGGCGTTGGGCTTCGTAGAGCAGCATGGCCGCCGCCACGCTGACGTTCACGCTCTGCACCATGCCGCGCATGGGGATATACAGCAAGCCGTCGGCAGCCTCGAGCGCCTCGCGCGAAACCCCACGGTTTTCGTTCCCGAGCACGATCGCCGCGGGCTGCGTCCAATCGACTTCGTGGGGCTGCAAGGCACCCACCGCAAACGCGGTGGCATAGATCCGCATCCCTTGGGACCGGAGCGCCGCGTATGCCTCTTCCACGGAACGGTGCTCCTGGATCCTGAGCCAGCGCTGGGCGCTCCCGGCGGCCCGGGGTGCGATACGGGGGCGCTCTTCTATGGTATAGAGCAGGTGCACCGTCCCCACGCCGACGGCTTCGCAGGTGCGCAACACTGCCCCCAGGTTCCCGGGGTCGCACAGGTTTTCCAGGAGGACGGTCAGGTCGGGTTGCCGCTGTGCGAGCGTGGACAGCATCCGGAGATACCGCCGCCGCGTGATGCCCGGCGGAGGCGGGCCGGCCTCCAGGCGCGGTTCCGGGGGCAACGGCACCGGCGTGCGCACGATATACAGGCGTTTCGGACGACGACCCAAAGCTTTCCTCCCCAGTGTGGATCGAACAGGCGGACCCCATTGTATACCTGCTCCCTTTCCCAGCGCAAGCGTTTGACGGATTCGCTGCCCTGTGGTATACTTTCTTGCCATCAGGTTACAGGAGAAGCGCGATGGGTAGGCATCGTCCGAAAAAGATTACCAAAGCGAATCACGGCAAGCGGCCGGCCTGCCGCAAGAAGATCCGCCGCTGGCGCCACTAATCCCCTCCTTTTCCGGAATGTCCGGGTAGGGGCGCTTTTGTGGCGCCCCTACTTGTTTTTCCCTTGCTTCTAGGCTATAATACAAATATCAGGAGGTTTCCCGAGCGCTTCAACAGGCCCTGCGGCTGAGCCCTTTCCGGGTTTCGGTACCAGGAACAGGGAGAATGGGCACGAACGATGTTCGCCGAACTGGGCATTGTTCGAGGAGAGCGCATCGCTCTCGTGGGGGCAGGGGGAAAAACGGGCCTGGCAGAACGCCTGATCGAAGAGGCGCGGGCTTGCGGCTGGAGCGCGGTATTCACCACGACCACCCGCATCCTTCCACCGGAGCGTCGGGACCTTCGCCTCATCGTCGGACCGGAGGATGAAGCCTCGCTGGAGGACGCATTGCGGCCGGATAGTGTCCTGTGCGTTGCCTCCCGTTGGCTCCCCGAATGGGACAATACCCCAGGCGGGCCGCGCCAGAAGCTGGCAGGGTTTACCCCAGAGCAGGTCGATCGGCTGGCCGACCTCCTGCAAGCGGACCTGCTTGTGGTCGAAGCCGATGGTTCCCGGCACCTTCCCTTCAAGGCCCCGGCAGCCCATGAGCCGCGGATTCCGCCCTCGACCACTCTCGTGCTTGTGCTGGCCGGGCTTTCGGTCCTGGGCCGGCCCCTGAATGCGGATACCGTTCACCGGCCGGAACGGATCGCCGCTCTGGCCTGTGTCCCGCTGGGAAGCACGATCGACCCCGCACGCGTGGCCCGCGTCCTGGCGCACCCCGAGGGTGGCCGCAAAGGGGTTCCACCGGATGCCCGGGCCATCGCCGTACTCACCCAGGCGGATGCCGATCGCCGGCCGGCCGGACGCGAGATCGCACGGCGGCTCTTGCGTGCCCGAGCTTTCTCACGCGTGGTGCTGGTCGACCTGGAGGACAAGCGTTTTCCGCCGGAGGTGTGGCCCGACCCCTCCGCGAGCGGGGCGGTGCATGCGGTGGTGCTGGCCGCCGGTGGCTCGCTGCGCATGGGGCAGAACAAACTCTTGCTGCCCCTGGGGGGAAAGCCGTTGGTCGCCCACGCGGTGGACGCCGCCCTGGGCTCCCTGGCCGACGAGGTATGGGTGGTCCTGGGGTCCGAACCGCACAGGGTGCGCGCCGCCCTGGCGGGGCGCCCAGTGCGCTTCCTTTACAACCGATCCTGGCGTGAGGGGCTCGCAAGCTCGATCCGCCGGGCCCTGGCCGCAGCTCCTGGCCATGGGGCTGCGGTGCTGTTTTTGGCCGGAGATATGCCCTGGATTCCCCCGCGCCATCTAGACCGGCTGATCGACCACTACCGCGCAACTGGCGCCGTGGCCGTCTGGAGCCAGGCAGGAGAGGTGCGCGGCGTCCCAGCCCTCTTTGACGCGCGCGCCTTTCCGGCCCTGCGGGAGCTGCGTGGCGACATCGGGGGCCGCGCGTTGCTGGGGAGGCTTCAGGGGGGCGAAGCGGAAGTGGCTGTCCCTCCCGAAAGCCTCAGCGACATCGACGTGCTTCCGGAATACGAACGGGCAACCCAATGGACGGAAGTGTGCGCCCCGGAGCAGTGACACCGGGCTGGCGCCCGCCGGCCGAGCCGCTCCTGGTTCTCCTCAAGGGTGGAGGAGACTTGGGGAGCGGGGTCGCCTGGCGACTCTACCGTTGCGGCTTTCGAGTGGTTATCCTGGAGCAAGCCCAGCCGACGGTCATCCGCCGCATGGTCGCCTTCGCCTCGGCGATCTACGAGGGGGAGATGACGGTGGAGGGGGTCACGGCTCGCCGGGCGGGGGTGGGCGAGGTTGCCGACTTGGTCGCAGGAGGCATCATCCCGGTGCTGATCGATCCGGAGGGGCGCTCGGTGGCCGACCTTCGGCCGGCCATAGTGGTGGATGCCATCCTGGCCAAGCGCAATACCGGCACCCGGATCACCGATGCCCAGCTGGTCATCGCCCTGGGGCCGGGCTTCCGCGCCGGGCGGGATTGCCACGCGGTCGTGGAGACGGCGCGTGGCCATTTCCTGGGCCGGGTCTACTGGGATGGAGAAGCGCTCCCGAACACCGGGATTCCCGGAGAGGTCGGCGGGATGCGGGAGGAACGCGTGCTGCGTGCCCCGACCGAAGGCCCCTTTGAAGCGCTGGCCGCGATCGGCGAGCGCGTGGAAGCAGGGCAGGCCGTGGCCCGCGTGGCGGGAGAGCCGGTTGTGGCGCGCATCTCGGGCGTGCTGCGGGGCCTCCTCCATCCGGGGCTATCCGTACGGGCAGGCCAAAAGGTCGGGGACGTCGATCCCCGGGGGGAGCGACGGTATTGTTTCACGATCTCGGACAAGGCCCTCTCTGTCGCCGGAGGGGTGTTGGAAGCGATCGGCACCTGGTCCTGCAGGGGTCTACAGGGGGAGCGCGATGGGACAGAAAATCCTAATCATCGATGACAATCCGGCGATTACCCGGCTCCTGGGGAGTGTGCTCACCCAGGCCGGATATGGCGTGGTCAGCACGAACGACCCTCTGGATGGCCTGAATCTGGTGGCTCGGGAGCAGCCGGACCTGGTGGTGATGGACCTCTGTATGCCGGGCGTAGACGGATGGGAACTGTGCCGACGCATCCGCTCTGGGCACCGTATGCCCATCCTGGTGCTTACCGTCCTCGGGGAAGCGGCCGATATCGAACGGACCTTTCTTGCTGGAGCCGACGCCTACATGTCCAAGCCGTTTTCCATCGATGGTTTCCTGGAGCGCGTACGGGCCCTGCTGGGCCGCGGGATCCGCAGGCTAGACAGCGCGCAGAACGGGGCCCAGAGACAGCACGCATGAACGCACGAAAAGGAGGCCAGTATGTCGTTTCTGGATCGACTGAGCAAGGCGGTCAGCGAGACGGTGGACAAGGGGCGCAAAGAGCTCGACCAGCTGGCCCGGATCAACCGCATCCGCGGGGAGATCCGCGACCTGGAGAAGCAGATTTCGGACCTGCAGGCGCAGATCCAGGCCACCAAACTCCAGCTGGGGGCACAGGCGCTCGAGATGCTGCGCGCCGGCTCGCTGGTTTCCGTGGAACTAGAGCCGTTCGTGGAAAAGGTCGCGGCGCTGGAACAGGAGATCGCCACGCGTCAGGCGGCCATCCAGGAGAAAGAGGCTGCCATCGAAGCCATTAAGGCCGAGAGTGTGGCCCCGGCACAGCAGCCCGCGCCGGCCGCCGCCGCAGCCCCGGCTGGTCAGCCACAGACGCGGTTTTGCCCGCAGTGCGGGGCGGCACTGGTGCCAGGCGCGGTCTTTTGCCCGCAGTGTGGCACCCGGGTGCAGTGATCGCGCATCCCGGATTCTTTCCGGCGAAGCACAGCCGGCAGCGCAGAGGATCGATCCTGGGGCGAAGGCGATCGGCGGAGCCCGCAGGCCGCCCTGAGGGCGAGGTCGGCACCATCCGGAAGGACTGGGGTGGCCGGCTGCCCGTCGCTCTGATCTATCCCAACCGTTACCCGGTAGCCATGTCGAACCTCGGCTTCCAGGCCCTCTACGGGTTGCTGAATGCCGAGGAGGACATCGTCTGCGAGCGGGTGGTATGGGAAGAGGGCGGAGCGACTCCTCGCAGCCTAGAGTCCGGCCGGCCTCTGGCCGATTTTCCCGTCTGGGCCTTCTCCGTCCCTTTCGAGCTCGACTTTTTCCACCTGGTCTCCCTCATCCGCAGGGCCGGGATTCCCCTATGGGCTGAAGAGCGGGCACCAGGCGACCCGCTCCTGCTCGGGGGAGGCGTCGCGCTTTCGGCCAACCCGGAGCCGATCGCGCCCTTTCTGGATGCCATCGGAATGGGAGAAGGGGAAGGGCTCCTGCCGGGCATCCTGGGGGCACTGCGGGAGGGCGCTTCCCGGGAAGAAAGGCTTGTGGCGCTGTCCCGAGTCGAAGGGGTGTACCTTCCTGCGCACCCGGGGCCACGGCCGGTATGTCGGCAATGGGTACGCGATCTTTCGCGCTTTGCCACAACTTCCGTCGTGCTCACCCGCCAGGCCGAGTTCGGCGATGTGTTCCTGGTGGAGATCTCACGCGGTTGCCGTTGGGGCTGCCGGTTCTGCCTGGCCGGATACCTGACCCGCCCGCCCCGGTATCGGCCTCTGGAGACGCTGCGCCCGCAGTTTGAGATGGGGTTGCGCCACCGGAGACGCATCGGCCTGTTGGGAGCAGCCGTTTCCGACCACCCGGAACTGGACCACATCGTACAGACGATCCTGGACCTTGGGGGCGGCTTCACCGTCGCCTCGCTGCGTGCCGACCGGGTGACCTCCCTCCTCCTGGAGGGGCTGCGGCGAAGCGGCACCCGTACGCTCACTCTGGCGCCCGAGGCCGGGACCGCGCGCTTGAGGACAGCCATCCAGAAAGGGCTGGAGGCAGAAGCGTTGCTCCGGGCCGCCGCGATGGCCCGGCAAGCCGGGATCCGGCGCCTCAAGCTCTACTTTATGGTCGGCCTTCCGGGCGAAGAAGACACAGACGTGACCGGCATCCACGAGCTTGTGAAAGAGGTACGCGACATCTTCCGACCAGGGCGCATCACGTTGAATGTGGCCCCCTTTGTCCCCAAAGCCCATACGCCCTTCCAGTGGGCGCCGATGGCACCTGCCCCGCTCCTGGAAGATCGGCTGAGGCGCCTGCGGCGGGAGGTGGCGCAGCTAGGGGTAACCGTCGAGCCGGAGAGCGTTGCCTGGTCGCGGATCCAGGGGGTGCTCGCACGCGGGGATCGCCGGCTGGCACCGGTGCTGGCGAGTATGGAGAGCCCATCGCTTTCCGCCTGGCGACACGCCCTGGTTGCCGCCGGTTTGACCGAAGAGGCCTACCTGCGCGAGCGCGAACACGACGAGGCGTTCCCCTGGGAAGTCGTGGATGCCGGGGTGCGCCGCGAGATCCTCTGGCAGGAGTGGGAGAAGGCCCGACAGAATGAAGGCGGTAAACCCTGTCCCGAAGAGCCGGGGTGCCGCTCTTGCGGGGTGTGCGCTGCGAATGAGCCTGGGTGACGGATTGCGCTCGCCAGCGGGCTCGATGTCCAGGATCGAGGATCCCAAAAGACTGGTCTACCATCCGATAGCCTGGATCCGCATTTGCCGCCACGATCCCTCGGTGCTAGAATGGCGTTGTCTTGGAGGTTGGGTATGGCCGAAGGCGAGCTAACGCTTTATCTGTACGGCAAGCTGCGTCGCTTTGCCAGCGACCAGCGGCCCGATGGCGAGTCCGTCGTCCGGGTCTCCGTCCGGGATGGGGACACGATCGCCAGCGTGCTCCAGCGGCTGGGCGTCCCGCTGGAGGAGGTGGGGGCGAATATCTTCCTCAACCGCACCTACTCCGCCCTTAGCCGACGCGTGCAGCCGGGCGATCGGCTGGCGGTCTTTCCGGACGATATGCAGTTGCTCTACAAGTGGTATTTCGAAAAGGCGAAATAACGGGCGCCACGGGGATTTTCAGGTGGCCCGGGAGGAAGCCATGCCCCGCATTGACGTCCGGCTCTTTGCCTCGTTGCGGCGCTACGTTCCGGACCTTGCCCCCGGTGAGCCGCTCTCGCTCGAGGTTCCCCCGGGGACCACGGTGCGTGAGCTGCTCGAGCGCCTCCACATCCCCCGGCATGAGGTCAAGACCGTCTTTGTCGACTACCGCGCGGTCTCGGAACAGTACGCCGTACAGGAAGGCGATCGGGTGAGCGTCTTCCCACCGGTCGCTGGGGGATAACTGGTTCGCAAAGAAACGGCAGGGCTGCGGGCGCCCGACCGCAGCCCTGCCGCGATCGTCCTCAGAATTTCCACACCGCGTCCAGCATTTCGTCCGGGACATCGAAGACGGTGTTGTGGGGTGGGAGCGGTTCGTACTTCATGAACTCGGGCACGCGGTCGTGTGCGGGGGTGAAGCCGGCAGCCAGGTTGAATGCCCGCTCCTTCTTCAGGATCTCCTGGCCGATGCGGGTGACATCGTCGGCGGTCCAGTTCGTCCCCAGCACGCCGTTGCACTCGTCGATCATCCCCTGGAACCCCTCCGGGATATCCAGGATGGCAAAGGCGATGAAGAGGCAATGGCCCGAGGAATCCAGGAAGGCGGTTGCCGTCTGCAAATTGCGCGAGATCTCCGCCTTGCGCTCGATGGAAAGCGGGTCTTCTTTCCCGCCGACGGAGAGGATCTCCGGAGCGACGGTGTAGCCGGCCGTGTGGTCCGCACCCATGGGCGTGGTGGCGTAGGTGACGCCGATCCCTTTGACGGCGCGCGGCTCATAGGCGGGCATGTTCTGCCCCTTGACGTGCGGCACGCGGGTCACCCCGAAGGCATGGCCGGTGAAGGCGGCGCCGTTGCCCAGGATGCGGCCTAGTGGGGTACCCTTGCCGATTTCGTGCATCAGCTCGATCGCCTTCTGCCCATCGCCGAACGCGGCAAGGCCCGCTTCCATGGCCACCGCAATTGTCCCGCCGGCCTCGATCGTATCCAGGCCATAGTCGTTGCAAAGGCGGACCAGCTCGGCAATCACATCCAGGTCGTCGATGCCGCAGTTCGCGCCGAATGCCCAGTCCGATTCGTACTCGACGCAAGAGACATGCTCGCGGCCGTCGGGGTACGGCCAGATGTTGGAGCACTTGATGATGCAGGTGGGGGAGCACCCATGGCCTACGGCCCCAGCCCCACCGCGCTCCTTCGTCCCAGCGTTGATCGCCTCGCCGGAGATCTTGGCCGCGCCCTCGAAATAGCCGCTGGAGAAGTTGCGCGTGGGCAGCCCGCCAGCCTCGTTCAGGATGTTGATCAGGACGGCCGTCCCGTAGGTGTTCAGCGCGCCGCCCGGTTTGGTTACCGCGTGGGTGCGCAACGCTTCGGAGAGCGCTTTGCTCCCTTTCTGGAAGAGCTCCTTGTCCGCTATGGGTACGCCTGGAGCTCCGGTGTCATCGAGCACGACGAACTTGAGGCCCTTTGAACCGAGGACAGCTCCCAAGCCGCCCCGGCCGGCATAGCGGCTCGGCCGGCCATCGATGTCGTTGAAGCAGACGCCGGCCATCGCCATGCGCATCTCTCCGGTAACCCCGATGGCCATGATGCCAGCCTTCTTGCCGTAGCGGTCGTAGAGCTCGGGAAAGATCTCGTAGAGGCCTCGCCCCACATAGGGATCGGCCGGCTCCAGTGTTGCGCTGTCCTTGGTCACGCGGAGCAGCCAGAACTTGCCCTTTTCCTTCGGCTGCCCCTCGACGACGATCGCTTTGATCCCCATGCGGGCCAGCTGATAGGGGAAGGGGCTCCCGGCGTTCGACTCCTTGATGCCACCGGTGAGCGGGGACTTGGCCCCGACGGAAATGCGGGCGCTCGTCGGCGCCGGCGTCCCGGTGACGATCCCCGGAGCCAGGACCACCTTGTTGTTCGGACCGAGCGGATGGCAAGTTGGGTCGACCTCGTCGGCAACGATGCTCGACGTCAGCCAGCGCCCGCCCATGAGCCGATAGGCCTCGGGGACATCCTCGAAGCGGGCCGTCAGGTCGGTCATGTTCACGCGCAGGATCTTGCTCATCGCTGCAACCTCCACACTGCTACGGGGGAAACAGACACTCGCGAACCTCGGCGTCCTCACCTCCTTTCGCCTGTCCCAAAAGAAAGAGACCACCCAGCCTGTGCACACAGGCAGCGGTCTCCTTTCCGTAGTGGGAGGCGTAGCCGTTTCCAACTACACCCTATCGGCCCCGGCGCATCGGGCCGGCCGGCCCCTTAGCGGCCGCGGCTCGGAGACGCCTATTTTCATTATATCGAAAACGCTGCCTCATTTCAAGGGCCGTGCGGGCCGTCGGCTGTCCAGGAGGTGAAGCAGGGCCAGGATCGGGTGGCGGAGCAGCATCCGCGGGCCGGCGTGGCGCATGACGGCCCGGATGCGCTCCCGTTCGCGGGGGCGATAGCAGTGGATCGGGCACTTGGCACAAGTGGGCTTGCGCGCCTGGTAGGGACAGCGCGCCAGGCGCTCACGGGCATAGGTGAGGAGCGCCGCGCAGTCGGGGCAGAGCCCGTTCCTCCGGCCATGCACCTCAGCACAGAAAAGGCGTACCATGGCCGAGACGGTCTTTTCCTCGCGCGCTATGCGTCCCCGACCCATCGGGAACGACTCCTTGTGTATCCGGACGTGCAGGAACGCCTAGAGATAGGTCGCTTCTAGTCGCTCCAACAGCGCATGGAATGCCTCGTGTCGCCCTGGGCCGACGCGCTCCTCTTCCACCCGGGCAAAGCCTTGGGAAAGATCGGCCTGGGTCGCGGGCGAAAGGACGCGGTCAGCGACGGGATAGAGGATTTGGTCCTCTTTCACGATGTGCTGGGAGAGAAGCGCGACATACCCCCGGGCATTCTCCGCGATTTGGCGGGCGGCTCCGGGTTCTCCCCGTGCGTAAGCAGCGATCCCCTCGGCCATCCCACGGACGTACTCGCGACCGAGGGTATGCTCCGCCAGCATGACGCCGATCGGTCCGCCCTGTCGGGGCACGCCGGCGGTCTCCATCGCCTGGAAAAGGAGGTCCTCCTCCTTCCCGTGGTGGCATCGGTCGGCGAAGATCCGGATGAATTCCACGATCGCTTCCAGGTCGGCGGGGTCTGTCGGCGCGCCTGCTTCCAGGCGTTCGGCAACGCGCTCCAGAATGCGCAGCATGCGCTCGATCGCCCGGTGCTCGGCCATCAGCTCTTCTGTTGGTTTCATCGCATGCCTCCTCTCTCTGGGTGCTGGGGCGTGCCCTGTGGCCATCCTTTTGCAGGATACACCCGTTCCCAGCCGCTGTCTGCGACAGAAGTCTCAGGCGTAGGAAAAGGAGGCCGGCCCGTGCGGTGAACCTGCCGGGCCGGCCCCCTAGGGGGCGTCCCTGCCTACGCCTCCGCCGGCAAAGGCCTTTCCTGTGGCCCGGGCTCGGGCACAACGAGCGAAAGCAAATTGTGCCACCCCAGCGTGCCCACGATGTTCACCAGGAAGGCCAGGAAGCCGAGCCCCACCATCACCGCGCCGACCCACCCCACGGCGAGGAAGGGCCCGTAGGAACCGTCCAGGTAAAGCGTGCGCCGCAACATCCCCCTGGTTCCGGCCGCGCCCAGTCCGTAAGCCATCGTCACGGACCCGATCATCCAGAGCCAGAAGTGGGCCTGGACCAGCCAGCCGCTGCGGATCTCGCGCTGCGTGAGCATCGGCACCAGGGTATAGATCACCGCAAAAAGGAGCATCCCCAGGCCCGTCAGGAGCAGGGTGTGGGCGTGGAGCGCCACCACCCACTGGGTGTTGTGCAGCACTAGGTTCAGCCCGACATTCGCCTGGATCAACCCGGCGGTCCCACCCATGATGAAGCCAAAGATCGACCCCAGGATGCAGCGAAGCGCCGGGGTAAAGCGCACGGGGCGGGCGAGCCAGATGGTCATCAGCGAGGCAAAGATGGTTAGCCCCATGGTGATGAACTCGCCCCAGGTGATGAACTGGCCGGAGAGCAGCCGCATGGCCAGCGGTTGCGCGCGGTCGCCCAGAAGATGGTGGCTCCAGACACCCATGGAGACCAGCAGGTCTACCATGATCACCGTGCGCACGACCGCTTCGCCGTAGAGCCGACGGTTCACGAGAAGCGGGATCAACAGGTACCACGTGCCCGCCGTATACATGAGCACGTTGCCGTCGGCCACCATGTCCAGGCCCCACCAGAACCAGTTCTTGTAGACCAGGGGGTCGATCGCCAGCGGGTTCAGGGGGTTCCGAAAGAGCGCGGCCAGCCCGTAGACCAGGATCAGCGCCCCTGCGGTCAGCAGCACCACGGCATTGATCACCGTGTCGATGGAGCCTCGGGCGACCGCGACGATGAAGACGGGGAGCCCATTGTAATCCAGGTTCGGCGCCTCCCGGTCTTCTTTCCCCAGCCACTTCATCAGCCGGGAGATCCCGAAAGCCGCGCGTAAGAACTGCCCGATGCGGTAGCGGTTGGGGTTGCTTTTGCTGAGCACCGTGCTGAAGATATTGTAAGAGAAGAGCAGGATGTTCACCATGATGACGGCGGCCCCGGTGACGAAGGCGATACTTCCGGCCAGCGGCACCCGATCGTACGACACCGGAAGCGGCCAGTAGAGCGTGTAGAGGGAGTTGAACAGCCCGAAGAAGCCCGCGCTCCAGCAGATCATGACGCCGATCGCCTGGAGCCAGAAGTTGGCGACCATCAACCGGGGATGGCGGATGGGCCTTTTGAGCAGGAAAGGCACGAGGAAGTAAAAGGCTCCCATCACGCACATATAAGCAAAGCCGTAGATCCCCACGACCGGGTGGGCGGTCAGCATAGCGTAGTAGAGCTCCTCGGTCGAGGGATTCCCCGGGCGCAGGTGGTTTAGGATCTCCTCCATGCCGTGCAGGGCTCCTGGCGCGAGGAGCTGGGTGCGCATCAGGATGCCCTCGAAGCCGGAGAGGGCCAGGAAGAGCAAACCCATGACGGCGTAGCGCAGCGTCCACTTTTCCTGCCAGCCAAGCGGAGCGGGCTTTTCCGGGATCACGGCAACGGCGGCGCTCATCGTGCAACCTCCTGCGCGGGAAGGACATGGATCGCGTCGGGGACCCACATGCTCGAATGCTTCGGTCCCGAGTACTCGGTCGAGCGGATGTGGTACCAACCCGGCTCGTCGAACCTCCAGACGATGCGATTCTGGTACCCGGGAAGCACCTGCATCTGAAAGACCATCGTGCCGTCCGGCCGGAAGACCCCGAAGCCGTAGGTGACGTCGTGCGAGGTGACCACGAACTCGACAAACTCGCCCGCTTGCACCTCGATGCCTTGCGCCGGCAGGCGAAACTGATAGCCTTCCACCTCGATCGTGTAGCTCTTCGCAGGGATGGGCCGGGACCAGAGCAGCCACCTTTGCCAGGGAACGAGCGGCGAGAGCGTGAGGGCATTCGCCAACAGCGCGACCGAAAGGAGCACGCCCAGCCAGACTTTCTCTGCCCGGTCCATCGCTACCCTCCTTTCTGCCGCACCCGGGCAGCAAACACGAGCATGAAGAGCGCTACGAGCACGAGAAAAGCGGTATAGCTCCACCAGACCACATCCGTGAGGTACATGGCAACCTCCTGCTGCGTTTTGCGTTCGCCGACCTGACTTTCCCGTACCTGGATGCTTCACCTCCTGTTCTCAAAGGCTGCCCAGCGTGAGGAGCAGGGTAGATCCGAGCATATAGACCGAGGCAGCCTTGAAAAGCCGCCAGTTGCCGCGTTCCGTCGGCCGCACGAGCTGCCCCAAAGCCAGGAGCAGCATCAGCATTCCTGCAGCCAGCTGCAAGCCGAGCGCCAGCGGGTGCACCCGGGCCACCCAGGCGGCTGCCCCCAGGGCGACCGCGTTCAGTGCGCTGGCCGCCACGACCACCACGCGCGTCGAGTGCGCCCCATACCGGTTTGGCCACACCGGGATACCGGCCCGCCGGTAATCTTCCGCGTAGTGCAACGCCAGACTCAGGATATGGGCGGGGATCCATAGAAGCACGCTTCCGGACAACAACAGGCCCAGAGCGTCGATGTGCCCCAAGGCCAGGGTGCGGCCGGCCAGGATTGGCATCCCGCCAGCCACGCCGCCGAACAAGATCGATAGCGCCGTTCGGCGCTTCAGCCAGGCCGTGTAAACGAGCAGGTCGAAGAAAAAGCCGGCCGCGACCACGCCGCCGAAGGCCGGTTGCAGCCGGAAGCAGAGCCCCAACCCGGCCAGGGAGAGAACGCCGCCGAACAGGCCGGCCTCAAGCGGCCGCAGGCGCCCCTGGGGAAGTGGCCTTGCCGCCGTGCGGGACATGCGGGCGTCGATCTCCCGATCCAGTAGCATGTTGAGCGCTGTGCATCCTGCCAGGGACAGGAAAAGCCCCAACGCCATGGCTGCCGCCCTCGCCGGGCTTGCGCTCCGACCGAGTGGCATCACGTACCCGGCTACTCCTGTCAACAGGAGCAAGGCGGTCTGCTTGGCTTTCGTGAGCGCCCAGTAGTCGGCCAGCCGCCGCACCCAGGCGCTTTTCCCCACTACCTCTGCGGCCATGGCGTCCTCCTGCTTTGTGTTGCGCGCGGCTTTCCCCGGGCGGGCAACCGCTTGCCCGGAAGCGGAGGTGTCAACCGGGTGGCCCGCCGGACCCAACAGGAAAGAGCGAAGGCCCTTTGGCCCTCATGCCACGGGTGAAGTGAGAGGTTCAGGCGTGGGCATTCTCGCCTCCGGCCCCAAACCTCACTTTCACGAAATGAGGATACCGAAAGGATTCTTTCGGGGTCTGTGACAAAAGTCTCAGCGCGCCGAACTCCCGCCGTCCAGGCGGGTTTCTGACCCCGGCAGCGCCACGCACGAAAAGGCTAATGCCCGATCAGGTGGGCGATCGTCACCCCTTCCCCACCGTCGCGGTCGGGTGCTCCTTCGAAGGAAGCGACCAGCGGATGGCTGGCCAGGAACTCGCGCACGACCCGACGGAGTGTCCCCGTCCCCTTGCCGTGGATGATGCGTACGAACGGAAGGCCGGCCAGGTAAGCGTCGTTCAGGTAGGGGTCGAGTACCTCCTCGACCTCGGCTACCCGCCAGCCACGCACCTCGATCTCCAGCGGCACCTGCTGGGCAGCGGGTTTCCTTCGGACGACCCGCACACCCCCTTCCTCGCGCCGGGAAGTCCGATGGAGGTCCGTGAGGGGGCGCCGCATCTTGAAGCTGCCGACCTGCACCTCGACCAGGCCGGCCGCATCCGGCGGGGAAAGCACCTCCCCGTACGCCTTCAGGCTCTCCACCCAAACGGCATCCCCGGGCTGCAGCGCTTCCTGCTCCTGCGGCGGGAAGGCGGTCGGCTCTGCGGGCACTTCGGGGATGCTCGCTTCCACTTCCCGGAGCTGTTCCCGGGCCTGGGCCAGCCACTCGCGCGTCACCCGCACCGTCGAAAGGTCCCGTTCCAGCGCATCCAGACGGTTCCGGATGGTCCGCAGCGCTTCTTCCGCCTCTTCCCGGGCGCGGGCCAGGATTTCGTGCCGCTGCCGTTCCAGCTCGCGCACCTCGCGCTCGAAACGCCGCTCCAGGTCCCGCGCGTGCTCCTCGGCACGCCGGGCCTCCTCCAGGGAACGGCGTATCTCCTCGCGCTCCTGCTGGATTTGCTCCAGCAGCGTCTCGGTGCGCACTTCCTCCTCGCTGAGCCACCGCCGCGCCCGAGCGATGATCTGGCCATCCAGGCCCAGGCGGCTCGCGATCGCGAGCGCGTTCGACCGCCCGGGGAGCCCGATCGTCAGGACATATGTCGGGGAAAGGGTCTCCACATCGAATTCGACGCACGCGTTCTCCACCCCCGGCGTAGCGTAGGCGTAGGCCTTCAACTCCGAGTGGTGGGTGGTCGCCACCGTAAGGCAACCCCGTTCCAGGAGCGCGTCGATCAAAGCACGGGCCAGCGCCGAGCCCTCCACCGGATCCGTCCCCGCCCCCAGTTCGTCGAGCAAGACCAACGAATCGGCTTCCGCCTCCCGGAGCACCTCGATGATGCGCGTCATGTGCGCGGAAAAAGTGGAAAGGCTCTGCTCGATCGACTGTTCGTCCCCGATGTCGGCAAAGATGCGCCGCACGACCGGGATCCGCGACCCTGGGGCTGCCGGGATGTGCATCCCCGACTGGGCCATGGCCACAAGCAGCCCCACCGTCTTTAACGCCACGGTCTTGCCCCCGGTGTTCGGCCCGGTGATGACCAACACCCGGAATTCGCCCCCCAGGTAAAGGTCGATCGGGACCACGGTTGCCGGATCGAGCAACGGGTGGCGGGCACGCAGGAGGTGAAGCGGTGGTTCTCCCTGGGGGAGGGAGGCTGGCGCTTCCTGGCCGGCAACCGCAGGCGGCCAGAGGATGTGCTTTCCGTCCCGCTGGAGGACAAGCGTGGGCTCGCTGCCCTGCAGTTCCAGGCTGTAGCGGGCGCGCGCCAGGATGAGGTCGAAACGGGCCAGCGTCTCTACGGTTTCCTGAAGGGCTGCCGCCTCCGCGGCCACAGCTTCCGAGAGCTCCAGCAGGATGCGCCGCACCTCTTCCTGTTCGGCGAGCTCCAGTTCGCGCAGTTCGTTCCCTAGCTCTACGACCTCGATCGGCTCCACGTAGAGCGTCGCGCCGCTTGCGGAGTGGTCGTGCACCAGCCCGCGCACGGCCTTCTTCTGGTCTGCCCGGACCGCAAGCACATAGCGCCCCTGCCGCTGGGTAATGATCGGCTCCTGGAGGAACGCCCGGTACCGCAGGAGAAGCGCCTGCATACGTTCCGCGATGCGGTTCTGCAGCACAACCTTTTGCGAACGGATGGCCGCCAGACGCGCGCTTGCGCCATCCAGGACCTCCCCTTGAGGACCGATGCAGCGGGCGATCTCATCTTGCAGTCTGGGCAAGGGGAAGAGTCCCACGGCCAGGCCGCGCAGATGCGGATAGGTAGGATCCAGCCGCTCCAACAACTGGCGGAGGTGCGTTGCGGCCTGCAACGTGCCCAGGATCTCGAGCAGCTGATGCCCTTCCAGCATGCCCTCGCGTTGGGCGCGCTCGACAAGCGGTCGGATGTCCCGGGCCCCGCCCAGGCTGACGGGAGCACGGGCTTCGATCAGGCGCACCGCCTCGGTGGTCTCCTGCAAGCGCCGGCGGACTTCCTCGGGGTCGTCGGCCGGCCGTAACGCGAGCGCGCGTTCGCGGCCTAGCGAAAAGGACGCGTGCCGCGCCAGGCGCTCCAGTACCTTCGGAAACTCCAGAGCGTTCAGGGACGGTTCATGCATCGCCAGGGATCTCCCGCGACGGTGTCCGCGTCACTAGAACGTCAGGAAGTAGGGCAGGCCGGCCGGCAGGAAGGGTTGCAGCGTGGCCAATAGTACATCCCGTATTCCCAGGAACAGGTGCAACAAGGGGGAGGTAGGCTGTTGTGCCTTAAGGACAACCAGAAACGCCCATTCGCTCCGCGCAGGGACGTTCGTCAGGGAGATGTTCACGACCAGGGCGACCAGGGTCGTCAGGAACAGGGACGAGACCAGACCCAGGAACAGGCCGGCCACCTTGTCCAGCACCAGCAGGGTAGCCGGCAAGTGTACACCTCTGGTCAGGCCGTATAGGATCGAGTATAAGAGCGCGGTGATCACGACCAGCGTGAGGAAAAAGCCCAGGGCGCTGGCTGCCGGAGTCAGGCTACCACCCTCTCGGGCCCAACGGTGCAGGCCGGTTTGGATCCACCTGCCCACGAGGTCGCCGTAAAGCGAGGCCAGAAGCGCACCCAGGTAGGCAGAGACGATCAGCCAGAGTTCTTTCAGCAGCCCCAACGCAAAGCCCAGCGCGATGAGCCCAAGAAAAAGCGCGACTAGGAAGAGGTCCAACCACGGTATCCACTGAAGGATCGCCATTCCCAACCTCCACCAACCCGGTCTCTGGCCCCAGCACTTGGCCGATGCCGACCTGTCTTGAGGATACCCGCTTTGCGCCGTTTTGTCAAGGGTTTGCACGAATCTAGAAGGTGTTGTAGAATTGCGAACACTGCTGGCACAGAAGAGGAGGTCCTATGGGACTGGAAAGCGCCACTCCGTTCGAACGGGGCGGGCTGTGGGGTGTCCTTGCCACCGCTGTTCTGGCCCTGATCTACGCCTTCTGGCTTGCCCGTCAAATCCTGCGCGAGGACACCGGGACTCCCCGGATGCAGGATATCGCCAAAGCGATCCGGGATGGAGCGAATGCCTACCTCCGACGGCAGTTTCGGAGCATCCTGCTCCTGATCGTGCTCCTGGTGGTAGGGCTCTATCTGACCGCATTCCTGGCCGGGCAGACGCAGTTCATCTCCATCGGGCGTGCAGCGGCGTTCTTGATGGGGTCGCTGTTTTCCGCCACCGTTGGATACATCGGTATGAACATGGCCGTTCAGGGAAACATCCGCGTGGCCTCGGCCTCCCGACGGTCCTTCCACGACGCGCTGCGCATCGCCTACCGCACGGGCACGATCACCGGCATGTTGACCGATGGCCTGGGACTGCTGGGCGGCACGGCCATCTTCTTGATCTATGGGAAGATGGCTCCCGAGGTGCTGCTGGGCTTTGGCTTCGGAGGAACGCTGCTGGCGCTCTTTATGCGGGTCGGCGGGGGCATCTATACCAAGGCGGCGGACGTCGGGGCCGACCTGGTGGGCAAGGTCGAGGTGGGGATCCCCGAGGACGACCCGCGGAACCCGGCGGTCATCGCGGACCTGGTAGGGGACAACGTCGGTGACTGCGCCGGGATGGCTGCGGATATCTTCGAATCGTACGAGGTGACGATCGTCTCGGCGATGATCCTGGGGCTGGCACTCCAGCCGTTCGACCTGAAGTGGATCGTCTTTCCCCTCCTGGTGCGTGCCATCGGCGTGGTCTCCTCGATCATCGGCACTTACGCCGTCTCGTGGTGGCCGACCAAGGGGGACGCCTTCAAGGCGATGGACCTTTCCTACGACCTTTCTTCCTTCCTATCGACCACGAGTTTCTTCCTCTTGGCCCACTTCTACGTGAAGGACCTGCGGGTCTTTGCGGCGACCGCGGCCGGGATCCTCCTGGCAATCGGCTTCAACAAGTTCACCGCCTACTTCACCCATCCCAAGCATCCGCCGGTCCAGGAGATCGCCCGCTCCAGCCGCACGGGTGCAGCGACGAACATCCTGACCGGCCTTTCCGTGGGGTATGAGAGCACCGTTTGGGCGATCCTGATCATTGCTGCGACGATCCTGGTCTCGGTCTTGATCTACACGGTGCAGATGGGGTCTACGCTCTCGAGCGGCCTCCTGATCGGTGGGGCGGTGGTGGCAGTTGTGGTAGGTGCCTGGACCTACCGGCGTACACGCCAGATCGACCTGGGGATCTTTTCCGCCCTCGGGGTGTTCGTGATCGCGTTGATCCTGAGCACGTTCCGCGCCGAAAGCGGAGCGCAGCGGGTCACCTTCATCCTCTACAGCGTTTCCCTGGCCGGCATCGGGATGCTGTCCCACACGGGCAACAACGTCTCCATGGATGCCTTTGGGCCAATCGCCGACAATGCCAACGGCATCGGGGAGATGGCCGACCTGGAGCCGGCGGCGCGGCAGATCATGGCCGACCTGGACGCGGTGGGCAACACGACCAAGGCGATCACCAAGGGGATCGCCATTGCTTCGGCCGTGATCGCGGCCGTGTCCCTCTTTGGTGCTTTTATCACGGATATCGCGAAGGTGGCGCGCGAGCTGGGCGTCGAGGCCCTGAACGTGATCGACATCGCCGATCCGATGGTCTTTATCGGGCTCCTGATCGGCGGGGCCCTCCCGTTCCTGTTCAGTTCGCTCACCATCCGCGCGGTGGGCCGCGCGGCCGGCCTGATCGTGGAGGAGGTACGCCGTCAGTTCCGCATCCCCGGGGTACTGGAGTGGAAGGTCAAGCCGGACTATGCCCGGGCGGTGACCATCTGTACGGCGGCGGCCCAGAAGGAGCTCGTCAGCCTGGGGTTGCTTGCGGTGCTCACGCCGATCATCGTCGGCTTCTTGCTCAAGGAGGCGGCGTTGGGTGGCTTCCTGGCGGGCGTGATCCTGACGGGGCAGCTGCTCGCTGTCTTTATGGCCAACGCCGGCGGCGCCTGGGACAATGCCAAGAAGCTGATCGAGGACGGCTGGTACGGGGGCAAACGCTCCGAGCCCCATCGCGCCGCAGTCGTTGGAGACACCGTGGGCGACCCCCTGAAGGATACGGCCGGGCCGGCCCTGAACCCGATGATCAAGGTGATCAACCTGGTGTCGCTCCTGGTGGCACCACTGGTCGTGCGCGTGGGACAGAACCCGGCTGCCCGGCCCTACGTCTATGCCGTCGCGGCCGTGGGGCTGATCGTGGTGATCGGGGCCATCCTCTACAGCAAGAAGGAGATTGGCTTCGGCGCCGAGCCAGAAGTCCTGCCGACCAGCGAAGGCCTGGAGGTGGAGCTGGCCGCTGGAGGCAATCCCCCCGCGGATCCGAACCAGTCCGACAAGAACCGCTAAGTGCCTATCCCCGACCTTCTACAGGCGGCAACAAAGCGAGGGGCCCTGGACAGAGCCCCTCGCTTCCTTTTTTGATGGGCGACAGTGGGTTTGAACCACTGACCTCTTCCGTGTGAAGGAAGCGCTCTCCCGCTGAGCTAGTCGCCCGTTCTTTATGATATTATAACATGATTACCCGGATCGTGCAACTGCTGCTTTTTGCCGTGGACGTCGCCGTGTGGTAGAATGAAACCATAGGCTCCACCGCTTTACGGAACGGCTGTGTGGCGCCATTGCGCCGAGCGAGGGTACGCGATGATCCGCATCGGTACGAGCGGGTATAGCTATAAAGACTGGATCGGTCCATTCTACCCGGAAGGGATTCCGGAGCGCGATATGCTCCCCTTCTACGCGCGGGAATTCGACACCACCGAGATCAACTTCACCTACTACCGTCTGCCTGACGCCTACACGTTGGGAGCCATCGCGCGAAAGGTACCCGAAGGGTTTCTGTTCACCGTCAAGGCGAGCCAGGAGTTGACCCACGGGCGCGAGGAGAACCGCGACGCCTTCCGGCAGTTTGTGGAGGCGCTCAAGCCGCTCCAGGAAGCGGGCAAGTTCGGCTGCATCCTCGCCCAGTTCCCCTGGTCGTTCCGTCCCTCGACCGAAAACCGGAGTTACCTGGAGTATCTACGCGAGCAGTTCGGCGAGCTGCCGGTGGTGGTCGAGTTCCGCAACGCCGCCTGGGTCAAGACGGAGACCTTCTTGCTGCTCCGCAAGCTGGGCCTGGGGTTCTGCTGCGTCGACGAGCCGCGCCTGAGAGGGCTCTTTCCACCCGTGGCTGAAGCGACCGGTCCCATCGCCTACGTGCGCTTCCACGGCCGGAACGCCACCAAATGGTGGCAACACGAGCACGCGTGGGAGCGCTACGACTATACTTACAGCGAGGAAGAGCTGCGCGAATGGGTGCCCAAGATCCGCCAACTGGATCAGAGCGCGGAGACGGTCTTTGTCTTTGCCAACAACCATTGGCAGGGCCAGGCAGTGACCACCGCACGCCAGCTGCGCCTGCTCCTGGCAGATCCCCCGTCCGCGCCATAGCCCGCGAACCGTTGCTGGTTGCGGCGTTGCGCACCGCACGCTCTACGGATGAGAACCCGGATGGGCCCGTACAGGCGATGAGGATCACCGTACCTGCGGTTTCCATCGATCCCAGGAGGTCGCGGTTGGCAACGGAGATCCTGCAAACGACCAGTACCCTGACCTGGGCAGACCGTTGGGACCACATCCTGGCCCGCCTTGGGTGGCGGCGTGGGCATCACCGCGTGCGCCCGGGTCTCTATGCCCTTGGGAACCCGACCCCGGATTCCCCCGTCTTCGTGACGGCGAACTATACGCTCTCTTTCGACGCGCTGCGCGCGGCCCTGGCTGGCCACGACGGCTACATCTTGGTGTTGGACACCGAGGGGATCAACGTCTGGTGCGCAGCGGGAAAGGGCACGTTCGGTACCGAGGAGTTGGTACGGCGTATCGAGCAGGTGGGGCTGAGGAACGTCGTGCGCCATCGGACCCTGATCCTGCCCCAGCTCGGGGCGCCAGGGGTATCCGCGCACGAGGTGAAACGCCGCTCCGGTTTCCGCGTAGAATACGGTCCGGTGCGGGCTGCCGACCTGCCGACCTACCTACGCACGGGCCGCGCAACCCCGGAGATGCGCCGGGTGCGATTCGATCTCCCGGATCGTCTGGTGCTCATCCCCGTAGAAGTGGTGCACGTCCTGTGGCCGACGTCCCTCACGGTGCTGGCCCTGTGGTTCCTGGCCGGCCGGCTGGCGGCTCTCGGTGCCCTCGCCGCCGTCCTGGCCGGGGTCGTGGTCTTCCCGGCGCTGCTTCCTTGGATCCCGACGCGCGATTTCTCCTCCAAAGGATTCCTTTTGGGCACGCTGGTCGCCCTTCCCTTGGCCCTGAAGCCGTGGCTGGGAGGCTCGGAGGGGACGCTTTTCCTCCAGGCGCTCCAGTCGGGCACTTTCCTTCTGGGCTTGCCTCCCGTTACGGCCTTCCTGGCGCTCAACTTTACCGGTTCTACCCCTTTTACTTCGCGCAGCGGGGTGCGACGGGAGATCGTGCGCTACGTTCGCCCCATCGCAGGGCTCTTCGGCGCAGGACTGCTGTTGCTCCTGATCTCGATCGGCGTTCGTCTGGCAGGAGGCGAATGATGGTGCTTGGGGCCCTCTCGAACACCTTGCGCTACGATCCGGAACGGTGCATCCACTGCGGGATGTGCAGCACGGTCTGCCCGCACGGGGTCTTCCGGGAATCCGATCACCTGGTCGAGCTCGTTGATCCCGAGGCCTGCATGGAGTGCGGTGCCTGTCAGCGTAACTGCCCCACGGGAGCCATCTGGGTGGAAAGCGGGGTGGGCTGTGCGATCGCCCTGATGCGCTCCGTTCTCTTGGGCGAACCGCCGCAGGCGGAGTGCTGTGGCGCCGGCGGCCCAACCTCCTGCTGCGGGGGCGGAAACGTGCGGGAGGCTCCGGTGGCGCGGGAGAATACGCCCTGCGGCTGCAGCGAGGAAGGCCCAGGCGGCTGTTGCGGGCGATGAGCGAAACCCTCTGGACCCCCCAGGCCATCGGCTTCCTCCTGGACGAGCAGCTAGGCCGGCACCCGGTGATGGAGGTGCAGGATGTCTACAAACTCCTCTATCAGGCGGTGCTGGGACCGGAGCACCTGATCCGGGACGCGGAGGAGTTCGCCACACGGCTGCGCGAGGAGTACGCTTCTTTGCCTCCGGGTGGGGAAGAGCCGCTGTGGGAAGCCATCCGTCCCGATGGCCGGCTGGGCCGCCTCCACCTTCGCCCGTTCCGGCAGAGCGGCCTGAGCGTGGAACGGCTGGTGGACGCCTGCCTGCGGACGGCCGAGCAACCCTGGGGAAGCCGAAGCGAACTCGAAGCAACCTGGAACCGTTTTTGCGCCTTATGCCGGGCCGGCCGCTGGAATCGGTGGTCCTGGGACGAGGTGCAGGCGTTCGGGCAACGGCTCGAACGGGAACGCTTCCCGCCGGTCCATCACTCGCCGGCCTTCTGTGCGGCCGAACGGCCGGCCTATCGGCTGGTGAGCTCTTCTTGCCTGGCCTGGTTGGGCGCCCATTAGAGGGCCCTCCGTCACGCGACGGAAGGCCTTTCCCAAAGGCGGGAGTGCGTCGGAGTCGAACCGACCCGGGACGCTCCCAGCGCCCCACAACGGTTTTGAAGACCGCGAGGCCCACCGGGACCCATGCACTCCCACAACGGTAAGCATACACGCTTTCCCCATTTTCGTCAAACGGGCATCCCCTACTTCAGGATTCGGAATAGATTGCTGTAATCGTCTGTCCAAAGGGGGACGCGACGCAGGTCGGGCGGCCGCGGGGTCGCGTGGGCGGCAATCTCCGGTTGCTCGAGGAAGCCGGCGTCGTCCGTCAGCAGCATCCAGATAGAACGGTAGGCTCGCACGCCATCCTCCGGAGATTCGATGAGAGCGGCCCTCAGGCCGAAATGGTCTGCCAGCCTCCATACAACCGGGCGTAGGTCCAGGTAGCGGTTCGTGATGTGCAGCGCCAACACCCCACCAGGGCGCAGATGTTGGAGGTACACCCCGAACGCCTCCCGCGTGAGCAGGTGCACCGGGATCGAGTCGCCGCTAAAGACATCCAGCACCAGGATATCGTAATGCTGCGGCTGCCCCTCCTGGAGCTCTCGCTCGAGCGAGATGCGGGCATCTCCCTCTACGATCTCCACCCGGGCCGGGCACTGGGAGAGGTAGGAGAAAAAGCCGCCTCTGCCCTGCGCCAACTCGATCACCGCGGGATTGATCTCGTAAAAACGCACCGTGTCGCCCGGCCGGGCGTACGCAGCCAGGATGCCGATCCCCAGTCCCAGAACGCCGATGCGGAGGTTGCCCTCGCTGCGGGGGAAATACCGCAAGGCCAGTCCGATGCCGCTTTCCTCGGTATAGTAGGCGGTGGGTAGGGCCTGCATCCCCGGGCCCTGCAGCTGGAACCCGTGCACCGTGCTGCCATGCGTGAGCTGGTAGCCCTGAAGGTCTGACGATCCCAGATCGACCTCCAGTACCCGGAGCACCCCGTAAAAGTTGCGTACCACGTAGCGCGGAACGCGGGAAGACGCCTGGATATGGGCCAGAAACACGCTCCCCAGGAACGCCGTCAGGGTCCCGACCGCGACGAGCTGCCATAGCCAACGGAAGCGCCTCCCTGAAGAGGGCCGCTCCCGGGCCAGGACGGCCAGCAGCAGCGCCCAACAGGCCAGCACTCCCAAGGGTAGTTCCCAATAGCCCCGAAACACCATCGGCGCCACCAGGGAAACGGCCATTCCTCCGATCGCGCCCCCGACCGAGATGAGCAGGTAATAGGTGGTGAGGAACTCGGGATGCGGTTGCAGACGCGCCAGTTCGCCGTGGCAGATCATACAGGCCACCAGGAGGAGAAAGCCGTAGAGGGCGACCTGGACGATCAGGCCCACGGCCATGGGCCGCGCGAGCGTCCACACCAACAGGCCACTGGCCGCTCCCAGCCCCACCGCAAACACGGGCCGGGAATACCAACGCCTGCCTGAGAAAGAGAGGATGAAGGAAAGGAGGTAGAGCCCGAGGGGCAACACCCAAAGCAGCGGAACCGGTGCCACCTCCTGGGTGATCTGGCTCGTCGTGGCAAGCAGCAGCCCCGATGCCACAGCTGGGAGAGCAACCCAGAGGAGATGGGCTCCGAGGCCCGGACGGACAGGAGGAGTGCCCCTCTCTTCGGCGCCGCTGGCCCGTGCGTCGGGCCGGAAGCGCAGGCCGCGCACGACCGCCACGCCAGTGTACAGGAGGAAAACGAGGTACCCGAACGACCAGAGGCGAGCCTGCATCCGTAGCGCAAGCACCGGCTCGATCGCAAAGGGGTAACTGAGCAGCCCAAGCAGGGAACCGGCGTTCGATACGGCGTACAGAGGATAGGGCGGTCGTCCCGGGTGATCCCGGGCGAACCAGGCCTGCATGAGGGGACTGTTGGTCGAAAGGAGAAAATACGGCAGCCCAACGGAAGCGAGCAGGACCAGGAACAGCCGCCCGACCGGATGCTCCGGATCCGGAGGACGCAGGCCCACACCCGGAGTGATCGGTGTCTCCCAGCGGAGGGCCAGCAGGGCGAACAGAAGAAGCGACAGGAGCAGGAGCGCCCCGTGCACCGCGCCCTGTCGGCGCCAGCGCGGCCGGCCGGCCAGCCAATAGGCGTAGGCATAGCCCGCGGTGAGCAAAGCCTGGAAGAAAAGCAGCGAGGTAGACCACACGGAGGATGTCCCACCGAACCACGGCAACACGATTTTGCCGATCAGAGGTTGCACCTGAAAGAGGAGAAAGGCGGAAAGAAACACGGCTACGGCATAGTAGGCCATCGTCGAGTTGCCCCTTTCCAGTGGCAATTCCCTCTTCCTTGCAGGATAACATGAAGTAGAAATACCGTCAACCGGCGCAGCCTGACATCTACACATCACTCCGCGGTAGGCAAGATGCCGATCAGGACGGCGATTCGAGGGGGTAGAGCGCCGTGTTTGTGGATGTAGCGCTTCAGAAAATCCAGCATTGCGAACGTGTCCGCAAGCCTCCGCAGTCCTCGGCGGAGCACGATTTTCCCCGGTAGCCGGCCCTTGCGCCCTTCCCGACCCCCCAGGCGCGCCAGCCACTGCACCTCGGGCCACTCCAGCGTCACCCCCATCTGGTAGAGAAAGGTGCCGCTACCCAGGCCAGGGCGACCAGCATAAGCCCAGCAGCTGTACTTCGTCCCACCCCAGCGATTCCTTGCTGAACTACTGTCTTCCACCGGCCACAGCTGGCGGTCCAAGCCCAAGATGCGCAAGGCCTGCGGCGAGTGGGTGACTGGCCAGTCGGTTACAAGCCGCCGCGGCTCCAGCTTCGTCTCCGGCGGACGGATCTCGGCCAACCAGACCTCCGTCTCCGTTCGACCAGGGCGTCCCCGTTCCGTTTGTCGCCGATCCGGCTGTGAAACGAGGACGGAGGGGAGGGTAACGATCTCTTCGTCTGTTACACGGGTCCGGGCACCGCTTTCACGGGCTACCGGGAAAGACCGTGCCGGCGCCAGACGCACCGGCGGCCCGATCACGTGCCTTTCCCCGGCCAGGTCGGGTGCAGGCGCCGGACCCGCAAGGAAAACCGGTTTGCCCCGCTTAGCACCCGGTGCACCAGGAAATGCCCCCGCAAGAAACAGCCTACTCCGGAAAGGGCCTTTGTGCCGGCTCGAGGGCCCCTGCGCGGGCGCCCTGTCCCCGACGATCGAAAAGCGCCCCTCGGGGAGAAGCCCTTCCCCTTGCAGGTGCGGCTGTCTTCGGGTAGGATAAAGCAAAGGGCGAACTCTCCCTGGACTGCGGGGGGCAGCGAAGATGAGGAGGCGAGCCGTGCCTACAGAGGAACTGCTGTACCTTTCGCGAGCGGATGTCGAGGCGGTAGGGCTCGACGTGGCGACCATCATCGAGCGGCTGGAACAGGCGTTCCGCGAAAAGGGCGAGGGACGGGTCGAGGTCCCGCCCAAACCGGGGATCCACCCGATGAAGGATGCGTTCATCCACGCGATGCCCGCTTACATCCCCGCTATGCAGGCCGCCGGAATCAAATGGGTGAGCGGCTATCCGGAGAACTACCGCCGGAACCTCCCGTACATCAACGCGCTCATCATCCTCAACAACCCGGAAACCGGCCTGCCTATCGCGGTGATGGACGGGGCTTGGATCACCGCGAAGCGCACCGCAGCCGCCACTGCCCTGGCGGCGAAGTACCTGGCCCGAGCGGACAGCCGTACGCTGGGCATCCTGGGTTGCGGGGTACAGGGCCGGGCGCACGTGGAGGCGCTGCGGGTGCTGTTTCCCATCGAGCGCGTTTACGCCTACGATATCCGGCCCGAGGCGCAGGCAGCGTACGTGGTGGAAATGTGGGCCCAACACGGGATCGAGGTAGTCGGTGTGTCCACCCCAAAGGAAGCCGTGGAAGCCAGTGACATCGTGGTCACCGCGGGTCCGATCCTGAAGGACCCCTCCCCGACTATCGAGCCCGGGTGGCTGCAAGAGGGGGCATTCGCCTGCCCGGTGGACTTTGACTCTTTTTGGACGCCCGAAGCGCTTGCTCAGATCGATCGCTATGCCACCGACGATCGCGAGCAATATGCCTACTACCGCGAGCAGGGGTACTTCCGGCACGCCCCGACGCCGTACGCCGACCTGGGAGACCTGGTGGCCGGAAAGCAACCTGGCCGGCAGACGCCCGGGGAACGCACGATGGCCATGAACCTGGGACTCGCGTTGGAAGACATGGCCACCGCGATCGAGGTCTACCGCCGGGCTCGCGAGCGCGGGATCGGCACATGGCTGCCGCTGTGAGGCGGACGGTAGTCGGCCCCGGGCCATATGCCTGGGGGCGACTGCCGCAGGGGCCGATCGTCCTTCGAGGCGCGGGCGGACCGTTCGCGGGGAGGCATTTGACCTGCCGGGAGACGTAGAGTACAATGAAACTAGGATGCCATGCTTGAGCCGTTGAGGGTTCCTATGCCAATCTACGAATACCGTTGTCGCCGTTGTGGAATCGAGTTCGAGCGCCTGCGGCCGATGGATCGCGCCGACGACCCCGGGCCGTGCCCGCAGTGCGGCGCCACCGAGATCGAACGCTGCCTGTCGACCTTTGCCTCGTTCTCCCGCTCCGGCGGTGAGACGCGCGCTTTGGGAGGCAGCAGCGGGTGTGCTTCCTGCGCGGCAACCAGCTGCGCGAGCTGTGGGAAGGGCTAACGATGGGGCCGCGCTCGCTGGTCATCGCCGTCGACCTGGGAGGAACCCAGGTGCGCGCTGCGCTGTGTGACCTGGAAGGTAACTTCCTGCGCCGGGCGGAATGTCCAACAAAG
This sequence comes from Chloroflexia bacterium, assembly GCA_034436115.1. Taxonomy (GTDB): domain Bacteria; phylum Chloroflexota; class Chloroflexia; order DTKN01; family DTKN01; genus DAOTVY01. The sequence continues at coordinate 47,905 of DAOTVY010000062.1, forward strand.
CCCGAGGAAGGCCTGGAGGCTGTCTTGGGCCGCATCGTCGGGCTGGTCGAGCAGATGCGCTCGGGGATCGCGAACGACCGCCTCTTCGGGGTGGGCGTTGGTTCGCCCGGACCGGTGGACGCGCGGTCGGGCGTGATCATCTCGCCTCCAAACCTCCCGGGGTGGCACGAGGTGGCCTTGCAGGCGCTCTTGGAAGAACGGTTGGGACTGCCGGTGCGGCTGGCGAACGATGCCAATGCCGCCGCGCTCGGTGAGTGGGCCTTTGGGGCCGGCCGGGGCCACCGCAACGTTGCCTACGTAACCATCAGCACCGGCATCGGGGGCGGGATCATCGCCGACGGCCGGCTGCTCCTGGGCCACCGGGGGCTGGCCGCGGAGGTGGGCCATATGACCCTGCTGCCCGGCGGCCCGCGTTGTAACTGTGGCAACTATGGCTGTTGGGAAGCTCTGGCCTCGGGTACAGCCATCGCGCGCGAGGGGGCCGCGGCCGTGCGCGCCGGGCGAGCGCCCATCCTCTCCCGCCTCGTCGAAGGGATGCCCGAGCGCGTCGACGCCAGGCGCGTCGGCGAAGCCGCTGCCCAGGGGGACGAGGCGGCGCGGGGAATCATCCAGCAGGCAGCGGAGTACTCGGGGATCGGCGTGGCCAATCTGCTGCACCTCTACAGCCCGGAGATCGTCCTCATCGGTGGGGGCGTGTCCCGGCTGGGCGACCGGCTCTTCGTGCCCATGCGACGGGTGGCACGGCAGCGCGTCATGCCCCCATACCGCGAGGTCCCCATCGAGCCCGCAGCCCTTCGTGCCGATGTGGGCCTGTTGGGGGCGGTGGCGCTCTTTCTGGAGGAAGACGGTGGCAAGTCCGTTGAACCCTGAGGTGCTGGAGGCGATCCGGCAACAGATCCTGCGGGAACATCCGGAAATGGAGGGGGCCGAGATCACGGTGTCCACCCAAAGGACATGCGGCCATTCAGCCGAAGTGGCCGCCAAAGTAGGCATCCCCCAAGCCCGGGCAACCGATGCTCCCCTCTATACGGTCACGCTGCGTAAAGAGGTGCTCGCGGAGGACGGCGTACCGCTTCCGCTGATCGTGCGCGTGACGGTCGACGCCGAAGGACGCGTAGTCAAGCGCCATGCCGCCCGTTAAGGGCTGTCCTCCCCTGCCCTCTGCTCCCATGCTTACCGTTTTCCCCTCCCAGGTTCGCACTTTCCTGCATGATCGGGGTCATTGGCCCCCCAGGATGTCCCGATGAGGACTTTCGGCTTGCCTTCACCTCGGCCGGCCAAGGGCGGGAAGGCCAGGTTTTATAAGAGGCCCAACACGCCGGCGAGACGTTCGGACAAGCCGCTCAGGTTTAGGGCAGCGGGGAGCAGGACCACCCCCAGCGCGTTCATCCGGCGTGACCCCCATAACGCCGGGAGTAGGCCGATCGCGGCAGCCACCAGAGCGACGAACAGGCCGGCCGGCCCACTGGTGGCAGCGACCACAAACAGGAGCAGCACCGTCGACGCCCGCTGAAGTGGCCGCACGGGCAAGTGGGCAAACCAGCGGCCCAGTTCGAGCGAGAGAAGGAAGGCGAACCCTGTGCACAACGTTGCCGCGGCGAGGGCCAGTAAACCGTCGCGGGGAGAAGGGTTGGCGTAGACGGTGCTCAAGGGGGCAGCTATCCCCCCTTTCACCTGGTGCATCGACGGCGCGAAAAGGAGGAGCAGGCTGCCCAGGAGATAGCCCACGCGGCTGGCCCCCTGGGAAAGGAGAAAGGTACGCCCATCGCGTTGGCCGGCCCCCTGTCCGGCCAACCAGGCGCCGATTCCCCCGGTCACCGCGGGGAACAGGGTGGCGAAGAGCCCCCCGACGGCCCCGAGAAGCGTGCCGTGCAGCCACTCCTTCAGGCCGATTTCGAGGCGTTCTACGGGACGTTGCGGAGGGACCGGACGACGGCCGGCCAGGCCTTGAAAGAGCCCGGGGGCACCGAAGAGCCCGACAAAGGCCGGAAGGAGGCCGGCGGGCCTTCCTGAGAAAGGGAGGAAGGAGCGGAAGGAGAGCACCAGCCCCAGGAGGCCGGAGAGGAGGAAGGTCACGAGGCCGGCCAAAAGCCCCTTCCAGGCAGCCCAGAGGCGCGGCAGGCCGGCCGGTGCACGCCCGGCGTCCTTCGGCCACTCGGAAAGGAGCATGTACGCGACGATGCACCACAGCGCCCAATGAAAATGGGGCTGTAGCAGGGCGTGGAGGCGAGGCAAGAGAACCGGCGCGACCGGGGCCATCAGAAGCAGGCACCCCATTCCTCCCAGGCTCCCAAGCGCGAATAGGAGGACCGCTTCCGGCCCCTTTCCGGCCAGAAGGTATTTCTGCCCGGGCAAGACCACAAGAGCCGTTCCCTCGTCGGGAATCGCGCAGTAGACGCAAGGAACGCTAGAGAGCACCGCGTACCCGGAGGCCAGGCCCACGAAGACAAAGGCCAGCCCCTCAGGTGGAAGGAGGGGTTGTGGGCCGATAGCCAGCGGAAGCATGAGCGCGGCCACCTGGGCTACGTGAAGGCCCGGAAGTAAGGCGCACGCCGTCGCAACGCCGAGTCCGCCAAGGGCATAGCTAAGAAGGAGCCATTCATTCATCGTATATTCCCATTCATATTGCAACTTGTCTCCATCAGTCATTGTATCATGCCAGCAATCCGGTTGTCAAGTGGCCCGTTCGTCCTGCAGGTGGAGCACAGAGGCCCTTTGCCAGCGCTTTCATCCGATGGTATAATGCGGTTGCCAAATGGCGGCCGGATGACAGATCAAAGGAGGTCGAAGGTGACCCCGAACCGCTTCGCACAGCGGATGAACTCGATCAAGAGCAGCGCCATCCGGGACCTTTTACACTACGCTACCTTGCCCGGGATGATCTACCTGGCCGGAGGTCTCCCTGCCCCCGAGTCGTTCCCCGTAGAAGCCTTCAAAGCCGCCTGCAACACCGTCCTCGACGAGGTCGGCGCCCAGGCCCTCCAATACGGCACCACCGAGGGATACAGGCCGCTCCGCCGTTGTCTTGCCGAGCGGCTGCGCAACCGCAAAGGGATCGCCTGCGGAAGCGACAACATCCTGCTCACCAGCGGCTCCCAGCAAGCCCTGGAGATGATCGGCAAGATGTTCATCGACTACGGAGACATCATCGTGCTGGAAAGCCCCAGCTACCTGGGGGCCATCCAGGCATTCGACCTCTTTGCCCCCCGCTATATCACCGTGCCGATGGACGAGGAGGGGATGATCATCGAGGAACTGGAGCGCATCCTGCGCATCGTGACTCCAAAGTTCATCTACACCATCCCGACCTTCCAGAACCCTTCGGGGCGGACCCTCTCGGCCGCCCGGAGAAAGCAATTGGTGGCGCTGGCCGAGCGGTATGATGTGATCATCGTGGAGGACGACCCGTATGGCGAACTGCGCTACCGGGGGGAACCCGTGCCTCCCATCAAGGCCTTCGATACCACCGGGCGGGTGGTCTACCTGGGCACCTTTTCCAAGATCCTCTCGCCCGGGATTCGGCTGGCCTGGGTCGTCGCCTCGGAGGAATTCATCCGTAAATTGGTGCTCCTGAAGCAAGCGACCGACCTCTGCACATCGACCTTCATCCAGTACGCGGCCTACGAGTACTGCCAGAGCGGCGTGATGGACGAACAGATCGAGAAGATCCGCGCCCTCTACAAAGAGCGCATGGAAGCGATGCTCGACGCACTGGAAAGGCATTTTCCGAAGGAGGGCGTTTCCTGGACCCACCCCGATGGCGGCATGTTCCTCTGGATCACCCTTCCCGAGGAGGTCGACGTGGAGGACATGCTGAAGGAAGCCGTGGCGAACAAGGTTGCCTTTGTACCGGGGTCTGCGTTCTACGTGGATGGGCGACCGCATAGCACGATGCGCCTGAATTTCTCCAACGCCACGGTGGAGCAGATCGAGGAGGGGATCCGTCGCCTGGCAGGGATCGTACGCCGGCGCCTGGAGGAATGCGCCGCGCGCGGCCGGGGTGCGTCAGCAGGATCGGGAGACCGCTAGGTCCGACAGGGTCCCGGAGAGGAGGGGGTGCCCTCGGGAGGTCGTGTGGACCGTTGCTACACCGCCTTGGATGTCGAAACGACCGGCACGGAAGCAGGGAAGGACGAGATCATCGAGGTGGCCGCGATCCGCTTTCGGGGCCAGGAGGTGCTGGGGACCTGGCATAGCCTGGTGAAGCCGGCCGGCCCGATCCCCGAGGCCATCGTCCGCCTCACAGGGATCACCCCTGCCGATGTAGAACGCGCTCCGTTCTTCCACGCCCTCCTCCCCGATCTGGCGCGGTTCCTGGGAGCCGATCCCATCGTGGGGCACTCGGTCGCCTTCGATCGGGATTTCCTGGCCGCTCAGGGCCTTCCATTGGGGAATCGGTTCCTTGACACCTACGAACTGAGCACGCTCCTTCTGCCCGAACTGCCGGACCGCTCCTTGAGCACGGTGGCCGCCGCTCTGGGGATCCCCTACCCGGAGCAACATCGCGCCCTGCCCGATGCCCAGGTCACCATGCAGGTCTTCCTGGCCTTCTGGGAAAAGATCGTCCACCTGGGGATCGAGCTGCTGCAAGAGGTCGTGCGCCTGGCCGCACACGGGAACTGGCCGCTTGGGAGCCTGTTCTCAGAGGCCCTGGAGGAGCTGGAGCAACGGGCGCCAGGCCTTCGCGCTCCCTCGCCACAACCGCTCGCTGTGCGGCTGGTTGCCCCCGAGAAGCGGCCACCGGCCCTGGAGGCAACGGAAGACGAGCGACCCCTCGATGTCGAGGCGCTGGCGCACCTTCTGGAGCCTGGGGGCCTTTTTGCCCGGGCTTTCCCGAACTACGAATACCGGCCCCAACAGGTGGAGATGCTCCGCGCCGTTGCCCGTACCTTCAACGAAGGCGGTCAGTTGATCGTAGAGGCCGGCACGGGTACCGGCAAATCGATGGCTTATCTGATCCCGGCCGTAGCCCTGGCGGTGCGCCGCGGCCGGCCGGTGGTCGTCTCGACGAACACGATCAACCTTCAGGACCAGCTTTTCCACAAGGACCTCCCGGACTTGCAACGCGTGCTCCTCCAGGCGGGGCCGACCGAGTCCGAATGGAAGGCCCTGGCGGGTTTTCGAGCCGCGCTGCTCAAAGGGCGCAACAACTACCTTTGCCTGCGCCGCTGGGACATCCTGCGCCGTTCGCCCAGCCTGAGTCCGGAGCAGGTGAGCACGCTGGTGAAAACGCTCCTCTGGCTCCCCCACACCGAGACCGGCGATCGGGCGGAACTCGCCCTGAGCGGAAAAGAGTATGCCGTCTGGAACGAGATTGCCTCTCCTCCGGGGGCCTGCCAGGGGCCCGAGTGCCGCTACTACCAGCAGAACCGTTGCTTCTTCTTCCGGGCACGCTGGCGGGCAGAAGCCGCGCACATCGTGATTGCCAACCATTCCCTTCTCCTTTCCGACGTCGCGACCGAGAACCGGGTGCTCCCGCCCTACCGTGTGCTCGTGATCGACGAGGCCCATCACCTGGAAGCAGTGGCGACCGACCAGCTCGGCTTCCACGTCACCGCCGAGGAGTTCCAGGCGCACCTGGCCGCGATCAGCCACCCGCTTCCCGGAGAGCGCGAGGAGGGGTTGCTGGCCATCGTTCCGCTCTTTTCCCACCGGAAAGGCGTCCCGGAGGCCGCTCGCCAGACGCTGGAAACGCTGCGCCGGGAGGTGCGGGACGCGGTAACCGCCGCCCGTACGGCCGGCAACGCCTTCTTCGCCGCCCTCCAGCAGTTCGTGGAACTGCACCGGGAGGAGATCGGGGGCTCGGATAGCTACGACCGGCAGCTCCGCATCACCTCCGTGGTACGCGTGCAGCCGGATTGGAGCGATATCGAGTGCGCCTGGGAGCCGGTCGCGGAGGAGCTGACGCGCATTACGGACCGATTGAGCCGCCTTTACCAGCTGTGTTCGGAATTGACCCAGGAGGAAGAGGGCGAGGAGCAGGATGTGCTCCAGGAAATGCTCCTCTTGGGGCGGCAGACCCAGGCGATCCTGGAGCAGGTGACCCACATTGTCAGCGCCGCGAAGCGGAACGGGATCTACTGGATCAACGTGGAGGCCCAAACAGGCACGATCGGACTCCACGCGGCACCGCTCCATGTGGGCGAACTGTTGCAGGCGGGCCTCTACCGCCACAAGGAAGCGATCGTGCTGACTTCTGCCACACTGAGCACGGAGGGGAATACCGCCTTCCTGCGCGAACGGCTCAACTTGCCCGAGGCCGAGGAGGTGTTGCTCGATTCACCCTTCGACTACGCGCGGGCGGCGCTGCTCCTTATCCCGGAAGATATGCCCGACCCGCGCGACCCCCAGTACGGCCGTGCCCTCGCGCGCACCCTGATCGAGACCTGTCGCGCGAGCGAGGGCCGGATGCTCGTTCTGTTCACGTCTTACTCCGCACTCCGTCAGACCTACGCTGCCATCCGGCGTCCCCTGGAGCGCGAACAGATCGCCGTCCTGGGCCAGGGGATCGATGGTTCCCGCCATGTCCTTTTGGAAAAGTTCCGGCGAAACCCGCGCAGCGTGCTTCTGGGCACGAGCAGCTTCTGGGAAGGGATCGACGTGGTTGGGGAAGCGCTCTCCGTGCTCGTCATCGCCAAGTTGCCGTTCTCCGTTCCCACGGACCCCGTCTTTGAGGCTCGCTGCGAGTTGGTCGAGGATTCGTTCTACCGCTATGCGGTACCCCAGGCGGTTCTCCGCCTGAAGCAGGGCTTCGGGCGCCTGATCCGCAGCCAGACAGACCGCGGTGTGGTCCTGCTCCTGGACGGCCGAGCCCTCAGCCGTGCGTACGGCTCCATGTTCCTTCGCTCGCTTCCTCGTTGCACGGTGCGGCGGGTTCAGCTTCCCTCCATCCCCAGCCTGGTACGCGAGTGGCTGCAGCGATCGGCGCCGGCCTGGGCGTAACCCGAACATGGACCTGAGAAGACGGGCCCGGGAGTCCCTGGGCATCTTACAAATGATCGCCGGGATGTTCCTTTCGGCCCTTTCGGGCGTGCTGCTGTTCCTTTCGTTTCCTCCCTCCCCTTGGGGGTTCCTGGGCCCAATCGCGCTGGTGCCGTCCATCTGCGCTCAGATGCTCCTAGTCCCGGATGGCCGGACAGCACGCCTGTACGGGGCCGTGGCCTACCTCCTGGGGCTCGGGATCGCCTTGTGGCGGGGCATCCCGGCTTCCCTGCTTCCCACGCCGGTGCCGATCCCGCTGCTCCTTGCAGGCGCTCTCTTGCTGGTAGGTCTCCTCCTGTACCTGATCGCTTTTCCCACCGGATCCCCTTCTTTCCACCGGCGTACCGGGTTTCGCTATTTCGTCCTGGGGCCTTCCCTGGCCTGGGTGGGTTTTGAATTCCTGCGGCAGGAGCTCCACCTGGGCCATATCTGGGGGTGGCTGGCAACGACACTGCGGGATTGGCCTTCCGTGTGGCGAGCCGTGGCGATCGCTGGCCCCTGGGGAGTCAGCTTGCTGGTGGTTGCGGCGAACTATGCGCTGGCCCTGGGGATCATCGCCTGCGTTTCGCCCCCGGATCGTCCCCGGGCATGGCGGCCGGCTGTGGTCGCGATGCTTCTAGTCGTCCTCCTCTGGGGCGGCGCGCACGTGTGGGGGATGCAGCGCCTCCCAACGCAGCCGGCTACCGTCCGGGTCGCCGCGGTCCAGCCAGGAGCGGAGTTGGGCGATGTCCCACGCTATATGGCCCCCTGGATCCAGCGCGACTGGACGGGCCTGGCACGGGCAGTTCTTTCGGATATGGCCGTCCTCACCCGGCGCGCTGCCGCGATGGGAGCACGCCTCATCGTTTGGCCTGAAGCGACGCTATGGCTCGACCCACGGTTTGAACCCTGGGTCCGGGAGGAGCTCCTGCGATTGGCACGTGAGATGGGCGCCTTCTTGGTCGTCCCCTATTTCATCCTGCCTGGGGAAGCCCCGCTCTCCTGGTGGCTCGACTTTACTCCCGGCCAACGCAACGAAATCGTGATCGTGGCGCCGGATGGGCGCTTCCTTGGCCCGTCCGCCAAGTCCCACCCCAGCCCGTTCCTGGGAGAGGTAAGCAGCACGCGAGGACTCGTCCCTGTCCACGATCTTCCCTTCGCCTCTGTGGGGACCGTGCAGGGGTACGATTCCGCCTTCCCCGATGTCGCCAGATGGCTTGCCCGCCAAGGCGCACAGCTCGTGACGGTGTCCAGTCACGATTGGACCGAGATGTCCGCCGCCCACGGCGTTCAGGCGTGCCTGCGCGCGGCCGAAAGCGGTGTTGCGATCGTCAAGGCCGACTGGGAGGTGGGGTCGCTGGTGTGCGCTCCCTGGGGGCAATTGCTGACCGCGGCTCCCTTCGACCACACAGAAGAGGCGGTCCTGGTGGCCGATGTGCCGCTCTTTCCGCCCGGCGGGACCCCCTACACGCGGCTGGGCGACGCGCTCGCGTACGCCTGCCTGGCCGGCGGAATCGCTTTCCTGGCAGCGAGCCGTTGGAGAGCCCTATAGGCGATCCCGCGCCCAGGAACGGTCCGGCCTACGGCTCGCAGAGGATGTCCAGGGTCCAAGTGCTCCGGCCAGTGGCACCGGGAGCGCTGAAGGTATAGGATTCGGTGGCACGGTCCTGGTAGGGAAACGTGATCTCCATTCGCTCGGGCACTGGCATCCCTCCACCCCCTCCTCCACAGGGGGACGACCCGAACACCTGCCCTTCGACCTGGCCCACCAGGTGAAGCACGGGATTCCCCGACTCATCGGTCAGGATCTCCCCGGAAATGGTGTAAACGAAAGCACCCGAGTAGACCACAGGGCACTCGCCGGCCATCCCCTTCCCGGAGACCGGAACCTCTCCGCTACCGGTTAGGCGGGGCGGATCCGGTGACAGATCGGCGGTCAGAGGAACATGCCCTTTCCCATCGATCTGTGACCAGAAGTCCTCGAACGATGTTGACACCTGAAGTTCGATCTGCAATTCGTAGCGCGCGGAGCGGCACCTTGGTGGCCGGGATCGGGGAGGGCGTGGGAACCACGCCAGCCCCAAGGGGCGTCGCGGTAGCCGTGGGAAGCGCGGCAGGGAGCGTGGCTCCAGGGGTTGGGGTCCCGGTTGGCGTTGGGCTGCCCGCGGTGGGCGTTTTCCTGCCTGGGGCTCCACAGGCCACCGCGGCCAGGAGCAAAAGGAACCCGCACACTGGCCACGCGCGCTTCATCGCAAACCCTCCTCCGCGGGAACAGCCAATCCCGTCGGATCTCGACTGGAGCGGCTGAACAACGGGACACAGGGACCGCGCGTCGGTTAAAGTCATTATAGCAACCACCTTGGCCACAGTCAAAATCATAAGCCCCTTCTCCGTCCAATTCTGTTGGATGTATTCGGCGATGGCTTGATGGGCAGGGTGAGGATCGTATACCAGAGTGATGGGGGGCAACCCCTGGCCGTCGGGGTAACCGGCTGCCGCCAGCCACAGCCGGGCTTGCACCGGATCATAGGGAATCCCCACGCCCTCAGCCGATTCATCCAGGTGCCCCCACACGCCCGGCGCGGTGAAGGTGAGGGCCAGCGGCAGCCCCGGCACTGTGGCATAACGCCCGGCGTCCCACATGCCGGCCACGAGATCGATAACCCCCTGCCGGTTCACCGCCCCGACGAACGCTTTGCGTACCAGCGGGATGTTGAAAGGCGCTTTGGCCGTGTTGAAACCGTAGTAGTACGTGCCAAGCCGGGTGGCAACATGCAGTTGTGGTGCAAGAACCGGATCGCTACGGGCTGCATTCCACTCGCCCGGTGGTACGACCACCGAGTCCAGTTGTCTTGCCTGGTACATTGCCCAAGCAGTGGTGTCGTCTACCATAGCAAACGATACCTGGCCGATTTGCACATTCGCTGCGTCGTAGTAGCCGGGGTTCTTCTCGAGCGTCATCGAGATGCCGTGCGTCCAGGCCGTCAGCCGGTACGCGCCGTTGGTGACGATGTGGGCAGGCTCTGTCCAGTCGCTGGGGTGGGCAGCAATGGCCCAGAATGGCATCGGTCGGGCCACCGGCCGAACCAGGGTGCTGGGGAAGAAAGCGGCAGGCTCCCTGAGGGTGAAGCGGAGATGCGTCCCATCCAAGACCGTAACCCCTACCTATCTGGATCGGTGATCACGCCGATGTTGTACGCTTCGGCGTTTTGGATCCAGAAAAGCGGGAAGGCCCACTCGGATTGGGTGGCCGGGTCCAGACTGCGCAAGATGCCATAGCGCACGTCGTAGGCGGTCAGGCGATTACCGTCGCTCCATGTCAGGCCGCTGCGCAGGGTGAAGGTGAACACAGTCGCGTCTGGCGACATGACCCACGAGGTGGCCAGCTCCGGGATCGGTGCGCCAGTCACCTCGTCTGCCCGGACCAACCCCAGAAAGAGCTGGTCGGCGACGAACCCTTCTGCACTTCCAGGACGAGCCAATGCCGGATCAATCACCGGCGAATTGCGCCGGACGGCCTGCACATGACCTGCGCAGGCTGCATCCAGCCGACGTGCTCGGCTGGATGCGTCTGTGATGTCGCCCTGTGTGGCAGGACCATACGGTGCAAGAAGCAACTACAGCACCAAATATGGAATGGAACCAATACGTTGGCATGGGGTGGTACGATTACCGATTAGACGGAATCCTTTGGTGCTTTTGGGAGAGGATTATGCAACCTCCCTGCCATTCATTCCACCCCCGGGTTGACTGTATGACATTGTGGGAAAAGCCCGCAGGCCTATGAGGATTGATTTTAATTTATTATAACACAAATAGTTCAAAATGTCAAACCGGCCGCCCCGGTTGACTCTGTCGGAAGGAGTTGGTATAATAAAAACGAATTGTTGATCCGGGGAACTCGATGCCGACGCATGGCCAGGTACGGTTTTCGAAAACAGGTCATCTGTCCGATCGGCAGTCTGCACGGGATGAAGGGAGCTAGTGCGTTTGCTCTTGATATCCCTGGGCCAACACACGACGGCTGCCGGCATGCTGTCCCGCCGACGCGGGATCGGATCCGGCTCCCCCAAGAAAACTTCAGGAGGATCAAGGCGATGGAGATGCAGCTGCGGACCAAGAACTACCGGATGACCCCCAACCTGCGGGCCTATATCGAGAAAAAGGTCCCCCGGTTGAACCGCTATCTCGATGACATCGCCGAGACCAAGGTCGAGATCTCGCGCTCGAATACCCGTTCCCAGGGCGCCCAGGTGGTCGCTCAGCTGACCGTGACCCTGACGAACGGCGTTATCCTTCGCGCGGAAGAGCGATCCGGCGATCCGTACACCTCGCTGGATGCGGTTCTGGACACCATGGAGCGCCAGATTGCCCGGTTCAAGGAGCGCTTCTACCAGCGAGGGCTGCGCCGGCGCGCGGGGCAACCGGCTTCGCTCGCGGAGCTTCCGGTGGTTTCCCAGGAATCGGCCCCAGAGGTCCTGGAAGAAGAGGAGCCGCAGATCGTCAAAGTCAAGCAGTTCATGGTGAAGCCCATGTTCAGCGACGAGGCCATCGCACAGATGGAACTGCTGGGCCACGACTTTTTCGTGTTCCAGAACGCCGAGACGGGGAAACTGAACGTGCTCTATCGGCGGAAGGACGGACAGTACGGATTGATCGAGCCAACGCTCGAATAGCGCTTGTTGGCCAAATGGGGTTCAAGCGATTTCCTCGACCGCGTCACGCACGGCCCGGAGGTTTCCCCAGGGGACGGTGATCGGCGTGACGCAACCCGTGCCGACAATCCACCGACGGGCCCCGGTCTGGGCCATAGCGTCCCGCACTTCTGCCCGGATCTGCTCCGGGGTGCCCCGTAAGAGGGTCTCCCAACGATGGATGCCGCCGATCAGGGCTCCTGGGAAACGTCCGAGCGCTTCCCGAAGGGTCGGCGAGGTTTCGCGATCGTGCCAGTTGATCGCTTGCACAGGGTAGTCCGCGACCAGGTCGAACATGACGTGGTTCCCGTGCAGATGGAGCACGTTGAACCAGAAGGGACGTGCGGCCTCCAGGATGCGCAGATCATAGGGCCGGCCGAAAGCGCGGTACTCTTCCTCGCTCAGCAGGTCATAGGTTGCGTGCTGTAGGGCCAGGAAGATGCCTGAGATGCCGCTTCCTCGGTACGCCTCGATGGCGCGCAGGACCGTTTCCGTGATCGTCTCCAGGCCGGCGCGCACCGCTTCCGGATACTGCCGCAGGTGAGGAAGCAGCAGCTCCCCGGCCAGATTTTTTGCCTGCGCCAGGGGGTTGAAGATGGTCATGACAAACGGGACCTCTTCTCCCACGGCCCGGCCGATCTCCACGAGCGCACGCCCCATCTCCCCCAGCAGGCCGCGTGTCGGGTCGAGCACAGGCAACCGAAGCCAATCCTCCGGCTCTCGGATCACCCGGGCCCCCCATTCCCGGGTTCCTTCCTGGTTGCCTACCCAACGCGATTCCGCCCCCCAGCCCGCAATGCAGTAGTTGCTGGCCGGCATCACCTTGATGAAATCCCAATCGTAAGCCCGCTGAAACTCCAGCGTGGCGCGTACCAGGGAGTCCGCCCGCTGGTCGTCGACCGGCCAATGCCGCCAAAGGGCTACCGGCGGCCGATCGGCCGCCTCCCCCGCGACGGTGGCCTCGAGCCTTTCCCGTTTCCCCCATCTCTTCATGGCGAACTCTCCTCGACGTCACCGGTACACGGTACATACCACAGCAGGGCAACGCTTGTCAAGCGGTTGCGGGTCAGGCCGTAGGCATGATATACTGACGCTGCCTGGAAGCGGGCACCGAGGACGCGAGGAGGTAGAACGATGAGCGAAGAACAACCAGCGGCTGAGCCGGCATTCGCCGGGGCGAAAGCCGAGGTGACTGGGGAAACCGTTCGCCTGTCCCAGGCCCGCATCGAGACGGTGCGGGGCGAGCAGGTCAGCATCGCCCAATCGGCCGTCCGAACGGTGCGCAGCGGCCAGGTCGAAATCCGGGGCGCCGCGGTGCTGCAGCTGGAGGCCGACCGGGCGGAAGCCGAGGAGAGCTGCATCGGCCTGGTCCGTGCCGACACCGTGCGACTGGAAAAAGGAGAAAACGGCCTGGTGACAGCGCAGGAACTTACCGTCGAGGGAGGCACAACCTGGGCCGTCGTGGGCAGCGTGGTCCGTCTGGAGGATGCCAGAGCCGCCGTGGTCATTGGCCAGCACATCGACGGAGAGGTCCAGCCGTTGCTCGATTTGCGGGGCGCGGCACTCTTCGGCATCCTGGCTGGGTTGAGCGCAGCCCTCTTGCTGTGGGCTCGCGAATGGCTCAGGCGGAAGCGCTAGGAACCCGATTGCGCGTCCCGGAGCGCCTCGGCGCCCTGCTGCCGCTTGTCGATCCGAGGAATCATAGGTCGCACAGGTCCAGAAAAGGAGGAGCCGATGGCTTCGTTCGGGAAAGGGTTTCTGCTCGGGCTGTTCTTCGGGGCAGCATTGGCTTTGCTCCTCTCGCCCGGAAGTGGGTCGGAAAACCGGGCGCTGGCCCGGGAACGGTTGCGGGCAGCGCTGGAGGCCGGTCGGGAAGCGGCCCGACAGGAGGAGATGCGTCTGCGCCGTCTCTACCGTCGCTCGGTTGGGGCAACGGAAGAACGGTGAGCGAAATGTCCCGGTCGCTTGGCGGGTTAGGACGGAACCGCTGGAAATGGCTGCTCGCCGGGGTTGGTCTGTTCGCCGCGGGAGGGGTGGTCGGCGCCCTGGTGATGCTGTCCCTGTTCCTCTACCGCCTGCCTAGCGAATCTCCCGCAGCGCTGGACGCCCTGGTTCCGCCGACGAGCACCCTGGGAACGGCAGCCTTCTCCCGCTCCCCGGCCCTGGAAACCCGCCTCCCCACCCCTAGCACGCTTCCCGTGGGGCCGGCCGTGGGACAAATCGCGCCGCCCTTTACCCTGCCGGCGCTCGACGGGGCGCACTATGCGTTGGAGACGTTCCGTGGTCGCACCGTCCTGCTCCACTTCTGGGCGTCCTGGTGCCGTCCCTGCCGGGAGGACTGGCCGGAGTGGGTCGCTTTCGGGGCGGCTGTGACGGAGACGGTGGCGATCCTGGCCGTGAACGTGGAGGAGGCGCCGGAGGCGGTGCGGGAATTCGTTGAGCAGCATCCTGCGCCTTTCCCTGTCCTCCTCGACGGCGAGGGTGCCATCAGCGAGCTCTATCGCGTTACCGCCCTCCCCACGACGGTCCTCATCGACCCACAGGGCATCGTGCAACAAGTCGTTCCGGGTAGCCTGGGTCGGGAGGCGCTGGAGCGCCTGGTCGCCCATTAGGGCGCATCCGCTATCCTCTGGTTCGTGGAGGTTCGATGACAGCCGTAGAACGCCATACGCTCGCCAACGGGCTCCAAGTCCTCCTCTGCCCCCTCCGGAACATCGCTACGGTGAGCGCCTGGGTTTTTTACCGCGTCGGCTCGCGAAACGAACTCCCCGGAGGGACCGGACTCTCCCACTGGGTCGAGCACATGACCTACAAGGCGGCCGGCCGCTTCGGAAAAGGCCAGATCGCCCGGGAGGTGAGCCGGCGGGGTGGAATCTGGAACGGCTTCACCTACTACGACTGGACGGCCTACTTTGAGACGTTGCCCGCAAAGGATTTGGACCTGTCCCTGGAGATCGAGCGGGAGCGCATGTGCGCGGTGCACTTTGACCCGGCGGAGGTGGAAGCCGAACGCACGGTCATCCTTTCCGAACGGGAAGGGGCCGAAAACGACCCGGCCTTTCTGCTTCAGGAGGAGGTGATCGCGCAGGCACTGCGGGTACACCCTTACCGTCAGCCGATCGTCGGGTGGAAAGAGGACCTCCAGCGGCTCTCCCCAGCGGACCTGGAACGGCACTACCAGCGCTATTACCAGCCCAACAACGCTCTCCTGGTGCTCGCCGGGGCTTTCGAACCGCAACAGGCCCTCCAGCGGGCCGCCGAGCAGCTGGGCTTTCTCCCGGCCGGGGAAATCCCGCCGGTTCCACGGATCGTGGAGCCTCCCCAACGGGCCGAACGCCGAGTGGTGCTGCGCCTCCCGGGGCCGACGCCGATCCTCTTTCTCGCTTTCCCAGCCGCATCGGCCGCCGACCCTGACTGGCTTCCCCTGCTCGTGCTCGAGGCACTGCTCGGGGGAGCCAGGGGTCTGGGGATGTTCCGCCGGGGTCCAGGTCTCTACCGCACATCCCGGCTGTACCGCGCGCTCGTGGAAACGGGCCTTGCGGTCTCGGCGGTGTGTCAGGCACCCGTGACGCTCGACCCCGGCCTCTTCACCATCCAGGTTACCTTACGCGCGGAGCGGCGCCCGGAAGAGGTCGAACCGGTCCTCTTGCGCGAACTGGAGCGGGTCGCGGAAGCGCCTCCGCCCGAAGAGGAAATCGCCCGCGCTGCCCGCCAGATGCGTGCCCAAATTGCCTATGGCAGCGAGAGCGCTACCGCGCTCGCGGGGTGGCTCGGGCTGATGGAGGTCGTGGGGCGCTCCGATCCCCCGGAAAGGTTGCTCGAGGATCTGGCCCAGGTACGCCCGGAGGAGGTACAACGCGTGGCCGCCGCTTGCTTCGCCCCCGAGCGACGCTCGATCGGCTGGTTCCTGCCCGACCGGCAGAAAGGTGCGCCTGGGGTCGCCGAAAACGGGCCCGTGGCCGTTCGACATCCGGGCGCCTCCGGCGAGGGCGCGGGCCGCCTTCCCGCCTTGCGTGCGGACGAGATCGTACGCTTTGTCCTGCCCGGGCGCGCCGTCCTCCTGGTGCGCGAAAACCACACCCATCCGGTGGTCGCCGTGCAGGGGTATATCCGGGGCGGAAGCCTGCTCGACCCCCCCGGAAAAGAAGGCCTCTGCGCGCTGACGGCGCAGATGCTCCTTCGGGGGACCAGACGCCGTAACTTCCGGGAACTGCACGAGGATCTGGAGGGCGTCGGCGCAGGGATCGACTTCACGGCCGGACCGCATGCGATCTCCTTTGCTGGAAAGGCGCTGGCCCAGGATCTGGAACTCCTGTTGGATCGCCTGGTGGAGATGCTGCGCGAGCCGGCCTTCGACGAACGAGAGTGGCAGCGACGAAAGGGCGAGGCGCTGACCCAGCTGCGCCACCTGGAGGACGACCCGGATTACCTCGCGGATTGGGCCCTGCGGGAGGCGCTTTTCCCCGAGGGCCATCCGTATCACCGACGGCCTGAAGGGACACTCGCCTCGGTTGCCGCGATCGAGCGAGCCGACCTCGAGGCGTTCCACCGGGATCATATCTCGCCCCAGGGGCTGGTGATCGCGGTCTGTGGGGCGGTGCGCCCGGAACAGGTCGAGCAGATGCTCGGAGAACGCCTGGCTGGCTGGGAAGGGACACCCGCCGAGGAACCGCCGGTACCTCGCGTCGCGCGGCCCGGTCAGATCCGAGAGGTCCGTCGGTTCGTCCCGGGCAAGAGCCAGGCGAGCCTGGTTTGGGGAGTTCCAGGGCTGGCACGGTTGGATCCGGACTACTACGCCGCCCTGTTGGCCAACGTGATCCTGGGGGAACTGGGGATGATGGGGCGCCTCGGGGAAACCGTGCGCGACATCCAGGGCCTGGCTTACGGGATCCGCAGCGTGCTAGAAGCCGGGGTAGGAGCCGGGCCCTGGCTGGTACACGCCGGCGTGGCGCCAGAGAACACACAGCCCGCCCGGGAGGCGATCGTGCGGGTGATCGAGCGCTTCCTGGCCGAGGGTCCCAGCGACGAGGAGATGGCAGACGCGCGAGCCTATCTTGTGGGCCAGCTCGCGCTGCGCCTGGAAACGAACGACGGCGTGGCCGCCGCCCTGCTCCGGATGGAGCGCTACGGGCTAGGTGCGGATTATCTGGAGCGTTTTCCCTCGCTTCTGGAGGCGATTCCCCCGGAAGAAGTGCGCTGCACGGCGGCCCGCTACCTTTCCCCGACAGAGTACGTCGTGGCGATCGCGCTGCCCGGGCCATGATCCGAGGAGGTACGGGCTTCGATCCCTGACCCTTTTGGCGGAAAGCCGCCGGAGAGGGAAGGTTGTCAGGATTTGACAACCTCCGGAAAGTTTGCTATAGAATTGGGTGAAGGGATGGTAACTTAGCAAGGGAGGGAGCCGATGGACCGTCTCCGTCGCCTATGGTGGGTTTGGGTGCTCGTCCTTCTGATCGCGGCCGGCTGGGGGGCATCGAAGGCGCGATATGCCCCCGATGTCCCGTCCCCTTCGCCAGGCTTTGTAGTGGTGGTCACCCCCACTCTCGAGCCCAGCCCCACGCCGACCCCTACCGCAACGCCACTGCCTGTGGTCGTTTATGTGAGCGGTGCCGTAGCGCGCCCCGGGGTGTACACCCTTCCGGCGAGCGCTCGTGTCGCCGACGCCCTGGCTGCGGCCGGTGGAGCGACCCCGGAGGCCGACCTGGTGCGCCTCAACCTGGCCCGCCGGCTGCACGATGAGGAACAGATCCACGTCCCGCGCAAGGGCGAACCAACCTTCACGCCACCCACTGTAGCGTCCTTCTCCAGCAACGGAGGCAGCACGGGCAAGGTGAACATCAATACCGCTAGCGTGGTCGAACTGGACGCGCTGCCTGGAATTGGCCCCGGCTATGCCCAGCGCATCGTTGACTACCGCGAGCAGCACGGGCCGTTCCGCACGATCGAGGATCTCCAGAAGGTCCCTGGAATCGGCCCGGCGACCTTTGCGCGCATCCGCGACCGAATCACCGTGGATTAAAATTTGACAAAAATGGTCATCAATTGTAGAATGCGGTTGGTTCCCTTCGGAGGCGACCGATGCGCATTTCCACCCGTGGGCGCTACGCGTTGCGAGCGATGGTCGATCTGGCACGGCACCAGGGAGAACGGCCCGTGTCCCGGGACGCCATCGCCCAACGCGAACGGATTCCGCCCCTCTACCTCGCGCGGCTGCTCGCGCAGCTGACGCACGCGGAGCTCATTCGGGCAGAGCGCGGGCCGGGCGGTGGCTACCGTCTGGCGCGCTCCGCGGCCGAGATCCGCGTCGCGGACATCCTTCAGGCGGTAGAGTCGCTGGATCCCACCCCTTGCCGGCCGGCAGGAGGCGGGAAGCCCTGTCCCCGGTTGCCCGTCTGCCCCAGCGGGTTCCTGTGGCAGCAGGTAGGCCGCGCCATCTCGGAAGTGCTCGAGCGGGTGACGCTCCAGGATCTCTGTTCCGGAACGTTTCCGCCGCCCGGTCCACCGGCCCAGCGATGAGAGGAGGCCCCATGACCCCCATCTATCCGGATATCACGGCGACGATCGGTTGTACGCCACTCGTCCGGTTAAACCGCGTCACGGCGGGACTCGCCGCCACGGTGTTGGCGAAACTCGAGTCGTTCAACCCCTGTTCCAGCGTCAAAGACCGCATTGGCCTGAGCATGATCGAAGCCGCCGAAGCGGCGGGAAAGATCGGTCCCGATACCATCCTCCTCGAGCCCACCAGCGGAAATACCGGTATTGCGCTCGCCATGGTCTGCGCCGCCCGGGGCTATCGGCTCGTCCTGACGATGCCGGAGACGATGAGCCTGGAACGGCGCAAACTCCTGAAGGCCCTTGGGGCAGAGTTGATCCTGACCCCAGGCGCGGAGGGGATGCCCGGGGCGGTGCGGCGGGCGGAGGAGCTGTCGGCCCAGGACCCCCGATACCTGATCCTGCAGCAATTCCGTAACCCGGCGAACCCGGAGGTGCACCGGCGCACCACCGCGGAAGAAATCTGGCGCGATACCGAGGGCGCGATCGATATCCTGGTCGCCGGTGTGGGCACCGGGGGCACGATCACCGGCGTCGCGGAAGTCCTCAAGGGGCGCAAGCCGTCGCTACGCGCGATTGCGGTGGAGCCGGCCCGTTCTCCCGTGCTTTCGGGGGGTCAGCGCGGGCCCCATCAGATCCAGGGGATCGGTGCCGGTTTCATCCCCGAGGTGTTACGGCTGGACCTGGTCGATGAGATCATCCAGGTGCAGGACGAGGACGCGAAGGAAACGGCCCGGCGGCTGGCCCGTCAGGAAGGGATCCTTTGCGGCATTTCCTCCGGTGCTGCTGCCTGGGCGGCCCTCCAGGTCGCCGGCCGGCCGGAGAACGCGGGAAAGACGATCGTGGTGGTGCTGCCCGATACTGGGGAGCGCTACCTGAGTACCGACCTGTTCGACTTCCCCGAGGCCTCGGGAACAGCGTGACAGGTTGGGGAGGCTCATCATGCTTCGCACGCTTCGAGAAGACATCGCCGCAGTGTTTGCAAAGGACCCTGCGGCGCGAACGCTCTGGGAGGTCCTGTTCTGCTATCCCGGCCTCCACGCTCTGTGGCTCCACCGGGTGGCGCACTTTCTCTGGGTACACGGACTCAAGTTCCTGGGCCGCCTGGTCTCCCACCTGAACCGCTTCCTTACCGGGGTGGAAATCCATCCCGGCGCGCGCATCGGCCGGCGTTGCTTCATCGACCACGGGATGGGCGTGGTCATCGGGGAAACGGCGGAACTGGGGGACGACGTGCTCCTGTATCAGGGAGTGGTGTTGGGGGGCACGAGCCTCCAGAAGACCAAGCGCCATCCCACCATCGGGAACCGGGTGGTCATCGGTGCCGGAGCCATCGTCCTGGGCCCGATCACGGTAGGAGACGACGCCCGCATCGGAGCCGGCTCCGTTGTCGTCAAGCCGGTTCCGGCCGGTGCCACTGTCGTGGGTGTGCCGGCGCGGCTTGCCGGCCCGCGCGAGCCCTCGGAACTGGCCATCCTGGAGCACGGGCAGCTGCCCGATCCCATCGTGCAGGCCCTCAGCCAGCTTCTGGAACGGTTGACGCACCTGGAAAGCAGGTTGCGCGCGCTGGAGGAAGCCCATATGACGGCGCCTCCTGCGCCTCCCCCGGGAGCGCCGGAGGACGCACGCGCCCGTGCGCTGGAAGCGCTGCGCCACGTGCTCGACCCGGAGGCAGGGCTGAGCCTGGTTGACCTGGGGCTGATCCGCGATGTGATCATCGAAGGTTCCCGTGCCGAGGTGCATATGGTGCTCACCAGCCCGAACTGCCCCTTCGTGGGTTACCTGACGGAACAGGTACGCCAGGTGCTGCGTGGCCTGGACGGCATCCAGACGGTGGAAGTGCGGTTGCTCGACGAACGATGGCAGTGGCCCGGACCTGGCACACGTCCGGCCTGAGCCCGCGTGTGGTTCGGACGGCCCGAAAGGGCCGTCCGGCGTTTATTTCACCGGTCTTTCAAGGACGCACGATCGGTTGGCCGGGATACGCTTCGGGATCCACGCCGATGGGCTGGCCTCCAGCGGTACTTGTCCCTCGTCCTCCCCTATGCTATACTGCCATAGCAGATCCCTGGAGGAGGCATCCATGCGCTACGAAGAGGTCGCTGGCATCTTGCTTCGCGAGGCCCGCCAGGCAGGGCTGCGAACCTACGATATCCACAGCACGATGGAGACCGCCGAGCTGCACCGCGTGTTTTCCGTGCGTTGCGTTCCCGACGGCTGGCCGAAGGATTCGTCCCTCTCGGCCGAGCTGACGTTTGAATGGGACAGCGTCCTTACCGCTTACACGGTGCTGGGAACGGCCAGGATCTGCGCCCTATACCATCCGCCAGAGGAAGGATGCAGCCACCTGGACGAAACGCCCCTGCCGACCACCATTCTGGAGGCGGTGTTCGATTTGCCGCCGGAAGTCATGGAAGGGGTGCCGGTCGGAGCGCGCCTGGCCCGCTTGGGGCTCCGGGTATCGCGACTGCTTGCCGAAGCGGGTGTTAAAGGGACGCTGGAGCCCCCCATGTTCCAGCTAGCTGTAGAAGGCAAAGGAAACCTGAAGGCGACCGCCTGGTACCTTTCGGTCAGCTGGCCTCTTGCGGATGAGGCGCTGGAGGACGCTCGAGAGCTGTCGATGGTATTGGCCGACATCTGTAGACAGGTGCGACAGGGACTGCTGCGGCTCCGGGAAGCGCTGCTGGGGCCGCACGAGGAAGGGGAGGAGGCGTAGGCTGAAAGCCTGACCGGGGGGAGCTCCGGAGGGACGCAGCCTTAATTCGCCCCCCAATGTTTTCAACGACATCGCCTGGATGCCTGACCGGGGGGGGAGCTGCGGAGGGATGTAGCCGCTGTCACCGGGATGGCGGAGGGGCCCCGGGGGCGAGGACGCTTGGGCAGGGCCGGCCATCACGGCCGTTGCACCGGAAGGGACCACTCCCAGCAGTTCCAGGTAAAGCGCTCGGTAGGGTTGAACCGCACGTTGCGCAAGGCGGGCTTGGCCGCAAAGACTTCCAGCTGGCTGAAAAGGGGCAAGGAAGGCATATCAGCAGTAAACTGTTGCTGGATCAGCCGGTAGAGCGCCTTCCGGTCCTCGCGCTTCAGTTTGCGATCCAGCTGCGCGAGGGCCGAGGTGGCCGCCCCATTGCACCAGCCCATATAGTTCTGGCCCTGCCAGCCGTTGCTCTCTGAGGGGATCTGGTCGCACGCATAGTTCGCCCAGCCGTCTGGCTCCAGACCAGGGATCCAGGCGTACACAATGAGATCGAACGCGCGGCGAGTCAACGGGCTCTGTTCTCCAAACCAGGTCTTCTCCGGGACGCGGACGATCTTGAGCTCCATCCCCAAAGCGGCCATGTCCGCGCGAAGACGTTCGGCGATCTGCTCCCGTTGGGGCTGGCCGGACAGGACGTCCAGGCTCAGGCTCAGGCGGGCTCCATCCTTGTACCGGAAGCCGTCGTCCGCCAGGATCCAGCCCGCT
Organism: Chloroflexia bacterium; assembly: GCA_034436115.1. GTDB lineage: Bacteria > Chloroflexota > Chloroflexia > DTKN01 > DTKN01 > DAOTVY01. The sequence continues at coordinate 69,574 of DAOTVY010000062.1, forward strand.
TCCTCGAGCAACGCCGCTGCCCGATTGGGGTCGTAGGGGTAGAGCGTCAGCGCTTCATCTCCGGCATAGGCCCAGTGCTCCGCGGGGATCCAGCTGTTCATGACCGCCACTTTCCCCTGGTAGATTTCCTGGGCCATCTTTTCCCGGTCGGTGCCGTAGGCGATGGCCTGGCGCACCCGCAGATCGGAGAGGATCGGGTGAGGCTGCGTGAGATCGGCGGGGTCGTTCAGGTTCATATCGATGTGTTCCCAGACCGGCGAGGGGACGGTGTACAGGCGGATCAGGCCGCGTTCCTCCAGCGCCTGGAGCAAGTCCGGGTCCAGCCCTTGCAGCCCGTGGCTTTCGACCAGGTCGAGTTGGCCGGCCAGGAGCTCCGCCAGCAGGTGCTCAGGATCCGGCAGGAACTTGAAGATGATCTTCGGGACGACCGGGTAGCCGGGGCCGTGCAGTACATAGTGGGGATTGCGCACCAGCGTGATCGAAGTATGGGGCTTCCACTCGGCGATCATATAGGGGCCGTAACTGGGGGAAAGGAAACGCGAGACTTGTTCCACGCTGGCCATCTCTTCCGGCGTGTAGCGGCTCCAGGCATGCTCCGGCAGGAACGGCCAGCAGTACGCATAGTAATCGGGAGCGAACGTATTCGGACGGAACGTTACGCGGATCGTCCGTTCGTCCAAGGCTTCGTAACGGGCTACCCGGGCACACCGCTCCAGGTCCAACCCCACCTCCGAGGCGCAGGCGACGTTAAACCCAAAAACCGAGTCGCTCGCACGGACCGGTTGCCCATCCGACCAGTAGAGGTCTGCGCGCAGGTGGAAAGTGACCACGAGCTGATGCCCGATCGTATACACGCCGGTGTCGGTTACAGTGACCGCGCCGCTGGCATCGATCGGAACCGGCACCTGCTGCAGCACGGCCCCACCGTTTTCGATCGTGGGCACCTCCTCCAGGAGGACCGCCTGGTAATCGTAGTTCAGCGTGGTCATCGGCGGCTCCATCACCGCCCGCTGGATGACCTGTTGCTTGGGCGTCGCCCCCCAAAGCGGCCAGAGCGTGTCCGGTTCCCAATCCTGAAGGAGACCGACGATGATCGCATCGGCTACCTCCGGAGCCGGCGTGGGCGTGGCTGTCGGGAGGGGCAGTGGGGTCACGGTAGCCGAGATAGAGGGAATGGGCGTAGGGGTCTCGGGAATCGGGGTGGGAGCACCACAAGCTTCCAGGACGAAGGCCAGAAGAAAAAGCATACCGTAGAGGGTCACACACGGTTTCGGCTTCATTGGGCTTCTCCTTTGACCGCAGGATCCCTGCAGCACGGTCATTATAGCAAAGGGGAAATCGGAGGTCAACCGAATTGCGTCCGAGTGGGCCCGGGGGTATAATGGGCCGGCCGTTGGACCAATCGTCGGGTTTTTTCCTGGAGGGTTTCCGTGGACAGGACGCTCTGGCTCCTCTTCTTCTCCTTCCTCAAAGTGGGGCTGCTTGGCTATGGGGGCGGGCCGGCAAGCATCCCCCTGGTCGAAAAAGAAGTCGTCGAGGTCCATCACTGGATGGAGGAGACCGAGTTTGCCGACTCGCTGGCGATGGGCAACGCCCTGCCGGGCCCCATCGCGGTCAAGATGTCGGTCTATGTGGGGTACCGTGTGGGTGGCGTTCCGGGCGCCGTCCTGGCCCTGCTGGGCATGATTGGCCCCGGGATCCTGTTGATGGCCCTTTTCTCGCTGATCTACCTCAAGGTGAAAGACCACCCGAAAGTGATGGCTGCGATGAAGGCAGCGAGGCCAGCGGTCGTGGGGTTGCTCCTTTGGACAGCCTACGATCTGGGAAAGCCGATTCTCCTCGGCGCAGGGACCTCCTTGCGGAGCAGCTGGTCGCTCTGGCTATTGGCTGCCGCCTCGTTCGTGGCCACCACGTTCTTCAACATACATCCGGCGCTCGTGATCGTGATCGCTGCGGGAATCGGACTGCTCGTGTACTGAGGAAAAAGGCCGGGGCATCCCTCGACGCCCCGGCGCCCAGCAACCTTCGTCTCAGAAACGCATCCCCAGGCGACGGAACGCCTCCTCGGCCGTCCGAGGTACGTCCTCTTCGAAGGGTGCAGTTGCGGACCCGGCCGAGGCAGGCAGGACGACGGTAAAGGCGCTTCCGACGTTTACCTCGCTCCGGACCTGGATGGTTCCTCCGTACAGTTCCGCCAGGCCTTTGGCAACGGCCAGGCCCAGTCCAGTACCCTGGCGTTCCAGGCCAGCCCGCGTCAGCTGGTAGAAGCGGTCGAAAATGCGCTCCTGTTCCTCCAGCGGGATCCCGATCCCCTGATCGGAAACTTCAAAGCACACCCCTCCTTCGGTAGCCCGCACGCTGATCGTTACCTCACCCCCCGTTTCCCGAGAAAACTTGACCGCGTTGTGCAGGAGCTTCTCCAAAATAGTGCGCAGATGCTCCTCCAGCACGTACAGCGGCGGAAGCCCCTCGTCCACGGACAGGTGCATCGTGACCCCGCGCTCGGCCATATCCGGCTGCAGCGATTGGGCTACGGCTGTTACCGCCCCCGTGATGTCCGCCGGGGCCTGCACCTGCCGGGCTTCACGCTCCGCTACCCCGGATTCCAGCTTCAAAATGGTCAAAAAGTCGCGCACCAGCCGGTCGATGCGATCCCCGCCCCTGCGCACAATGTCCAGGAACTCGCGGAGCTCCGTGGGGTCGTAGGAGATGCGGGGATTCGTGAGCAGGGCAATACAGGTTTTGATCATGGTGAGAGAAGTGCGGAATTCGTGGAAGAAGGGGCCCAACAGCTCTGGCGAAAGGGAGGTCCCGGGCGCTGCCGGGCGCGCGCTGGCCTCGAGCGTGCGCAACCGTTCCTCCATGGCATCTACCAGGCGCTCCGGGGCGAGGGAGCGATCGAGCACCTCGATGCCGGCCGGGCCCACGCCTGCCGAAACTTCCTGCCCGGGCGGAAGCAGGAGGAAAAAGGGAAGGAACGGCCCTGGCGGCGTCTGGCGAACGCGGCGGCCCAGCTCTACCCCGGTCATATCGCGCAAGGCCAGGTCGGCCAGGACCAGAGTTGGGGGGAAGGAAGCCACCCGCTCCAACGCCTCGGTGGCACCGGGGACCGTTTCCACTTGGTAGGAGCGTGCGGCCAGAATTCGCCGGAGTTGTGGATACAAGACAGGGTCATCGCCCACCAACAGCACGCGCTTGCTCATCGACCGTTGCCCTTTCCGTTCCCGCGCACCCGAAGCGGGCGGCAGGCACACACGGGTCTGCACGACGAATTATACTCCTCGGCCGGTGCTTTCGTCAAGCGCGTTTGACAAATACGGCGCTGCCCGCTATAATAAATATACAACGCGGGGTGGAGCAGTGGCAGCTCGTCGGGCTCATAACCCGGAGGTCGGCGGTTCGAATCCGCCCCCCGCTACTTCTGGCGGAGTAGCTCAATGGTAGAGCAGGGGACTCATAAGCCCTTGGTTGTAGGTTCGAATCCCACCTCCGCCACTCTGTAAAGGCTACGGGGCTTGCGTGGAAGCGCCTTCTACCGGTTCCGGTAGAGGGCGCTTTCCTTTTGCCCAGGGGTGGAAAGCGCCGAATGGGCGGGGCTTGCCGGGGAGGCAGATCGGGAAGGCGCAACAGCCGTTTGGCCCGCCGGGGGCAGGCGAGGGAGGACCGCCAGACCGCTGTTATCTTCCCGGGATTCGTGCTGCCTCCCTCAACCATTTGCGCATCACGATCGTCCGCTCCGGGTCGTTCCGGCGGACGAACTCGTCCATCAGCCTGGCCACATCTTTCAGCCCGTTCGGGAATTCCTCGGAAGATCGGCCGGCGTCTGAAGGGACACACCGTTGGCAGATACACTCGATGCCCCGCCTGGCGCCGTCC
>DAOTVY010000063.1:0-35339 GCA_034436115.1 Chloroflexia bacterium
CCTCAACTTGGGCAAAGTGCTCGATCAACGGAGCAGCGAGGCAATCCGCCATGGGCCATCCTCCTTTCGTGCTTGGCTAGATAACCCATTTTACCTCAAAACCGAGTTTGCGGTTGCCCTACCCCAGCAGTTGTGCTACTTGACATGGAACAAATGTTCTGATATAATCGAGGAGCGGGGCCTAGAGGGCAACTGGGACCCCGAGAGAGCGTGCGATGGCCGACGTTCACGCGCTTCGTCCATGGCTTGAGCAGCAGGCAGAGCGGATCGAGGAACTCTGCGAGGCACACCGCCTGTGGGTACGTGTGCGCGGAGGCGTGGTGACGCCGCGCCTGGTCCGCTTCCACCTCGAGGTGGGTCCGGGGTTTCCGCTGCGAAGGCTCTTTTCCCTGGAAGAGGAGCTGGCGCTGGCGCTCGAGGTGGCCTCGGCGCGGATCACGCGCCACGAGGGGATCCTGGCGCTGGAGATCCCGCGTCCACAACCGGCGTATCTTTCCCTCCTGCGCACGCTGGCCGACCTGCCGCCGCTTCCGCCCTGCACGGCCCTGCTGGGTCGCGATACGGCTGGGAGCCCGCTCCTGCTGCGCCTCTCCTCGCCGGAGGTGAGCCACGTGCTGGTTGCGGGAACCACGGGATCCGGGAAGACGGCGCTCGCGCGCACCCTGCTGGTCTCTCTGGCGCTGGCCAATCACCCGGACGACCTGCGTATGGTGCTGGTCGACCCCAAGGGACAGGGCTTTACGCCCCTGGCCGGGCTGCCGCATCTGGTCGGCCCGGTTCTCGGCTTAGAGCCGCGCGTCGCGGAACGATTCGCCTGGCTGGTCGAGGAGATGGCGTGGCGGGAAGCCCGGGGCGTGCGTGAACCGCGTGTGGTCGTCGCGGTAGACGAAGTTGCGGATCTGCTCGGGCAGTGCCCAGAACTCGCCGCGGCGCTGACCCGCCTGGCCGCGCGCGGGCGGAGCGCGGGGATCCACCTCCTCCTGTGCACGCAGAAACCGAGCGCCGAAGCGCTGGGCACTCTGCTGCGGGCCAATCTCCCGTGCCGCATCGTCGGGCGTGTGGTGAGCGCTCAGGAGGCCGCGCTGGCAACAGGCATGCGTGGGACAGGCGCCGAGCGCCTGTTGGGGCGGGGCGATTTCCTGCTCGTGGCTGCGGGGGAACTCGTGCGCTTCCAGGCGGCCCACATTTCCTCCGTGGAAATCCAGCAGCTTGCCGAAGGGCTGCGACAGGAACTTGCCGACGAAGCGCGGGCCGGCCGCGCCCCGAGCACGCGGGTCGGCGCCGTGCACGGGCTTTTGGGGCGTACGCTCGGACGGTTGCGGGACGCCGTTGGCGCGCACGCGGCCTCGCGCTAAGGGAGAGTAGAGATCATGAAGCGCGTCGTGGCGACAGTGGCGGCGGCGTTCGGGGTGACGATAGCGCTGATCGTGGGCTTCCGGGTGGACGAAAGCGGCCTGGCGGTCCTGGTGGGGGTCGTTTGTGGGATCGTGGCCGCGTTGCCCGGGACAGCCCTGTCGTTGTATCTCTGGTGGAGGGAGCGTGCCGAGCGAGTGCGTGATGCGCAGCGTGTGGCCGGCGAGGCGCGGTATCCGGTTTACCCGCCGGTGGTGATCCTCAACGCTGGCCGCCGAGCGGATCCCTGGGTCTCCCACCTGCCGCAGGCTGTGCCGCAGCCACGCGAGTTCGTGATCGTGGGGGAGGAGGAGCATCCGGAGGCGGCAGGAACCCGCTAGGGTGCCGGGCGGCCCTGCTCCGCCGTCACCTGGCCGGCCGTCGGCTTCCCAGCCAGGGCGGCCAGCGTGCTGCGTGTAAGCCATACGTGGCAGCGCACCATCCGGCCGAAGCGCCGACGGCGCAGGCTAGGCGGGTTGAACGCCCAGATGATTGCCCACGTGTAGAGGTTTTCCCAGAAGGCGGCAAACGTGTGCCACCATCCGGACGGCGGGCGGACGACCTCGAAGCCCAGATGCCGCAATGCGCGCTCCCAGCGGGGAAGGGCCTTTCCACCGGGTATAGGCAGGATGCCGTGCAAGGCCTGGATGTGGGAGAGCCGGGGCTCGCCGAGTACATACTCCGCCAGGAGGTCAAGCGAACGGCGCATCAGGTAAAGCAGCCGTGCTCCCCAGGCAACCGTGTGCCCCTCCGGCGGGATAGGGGGAAGGTGCTCGTTCCACAGGTGCATCTCGAGCAGCGCATCGCCCGGATGGAGCACCGTCCCGTCACTGAGGCGCACCGTCCAGCCGCAGCGCCCCGGTCCCAACCGGACGATGCACTCGGAGTCTTGGGTGAACTCCTCGATCCGGTAGGCCCAACGCAGGAAGGCATCGAACGATCGGATCGCCTGGCGCCCCAGCCGGCCGAGCATCGTCCGCTCCCTAGTGCCACAAGGTAATCATCAGCACACCGGTGAAGACGAGCAGCGTGCCCAGCCACTGGCCCAGGCCGAGCGGTTCATGGAAGATCACCCCGGCGGCCAGCACTTCCACCAGCAGAAAGCCGATTCCGGCGCTGATGGCGTAAGCCGAGCGGAGCGAGGTCTCGCGAATGAGGAACGTCAACGCCAAGACTGCCACGAAGCCGGCCAAATTGCCCACGATCTGGCCGGCCAGAAACCCCCGCCAATCCCGATGCATGGCAGACCACTTGAAGCCGACATTGCTGAGGACGACACCACCGAGGTTCAGCAGGATGAGGAGCGTGATGCGTACCGTACGCATGGGGGCTTTCCTTTCGGATATGGAAGGCCAGCTTCGCGAACGCAGTATACCCAGGCTCCCCGGCGCTGTCAAGGAAAATCCCCGTTTGACTCCCGGTTCCGCATCCGGTACAATGGCAGCAGGGCCAGTTGGACGAGGCTGGTTTCCTGCTAGGCGTTCGCTCTTGCGGATTCGGGTGCTTTTTCTGGAGGAGGGTTGCGTGTCCTGGCCGTTCTGGTTGGTCGCGATTCCCGTTCTGGCTGTCCTGATGTTGATCCATGAGGTCGGCCACTTTCTGGCTGCGCGCTGGATGAAGGTACGGGTGGAGGAGTTTGGCATTGGCTTTCCGCCGCGCATGCTTACGCTGGCAGAGCGCAACGGGGTCAAGTATACGTTGAACTGGCTCCTGGTGGGGGGCTTTGTCCGTATGGCCGGTGAGGAAGACCCTTGGGTCGAAGGGAGCCTGGCCGGGAAAAAGCCCTGGCAGCGCTTCATCGTCCTCTCCGCCGGTGCGGCGATGAACCTCGCCCTGGCCTTTCTCCTGTTCACCGGTCTCGCGATTTACGGACGCGACGAGATCGCCAGCCGTACTGTGGGCATCTACTGGGTGGAGCCAGGGTCTCCCGCCGAACGGGCCGGGGTACGGCCCGGCGACCTGGTGCGAGCGGTAAACGATCGGCAGATCACCTCCTATGAGGGGATCCGGTTGGAGACCACTTTCCACCGGGGCTACACGGTGACACTGACCCTGGAGCGCGACGGGCAACCGGTGGTGGTGCGGGCCCTGGCCCGCAAGGACCCGCCACCGGGAGAGGGCCCGTTAGGTGTCCGGATTGCGTACTATGAGGCACCGGTCGTTGTGCAGTACGTGTTGCCCCAGTCCCCGGCTGCCCAGGCAGGGCTTCGACCCGGCGATGTGGTCATTTCCATCGATGGGCAACCGGTGCGCAACAGCCTCGATTTCCTGGCCCTTCTCGAGGGGCGGATGGGGCTCTTTGTGAGGTTGCAGGCGCGCCGCGAGGGGCGTCCCTTGCTCCCGATGACGATCTACAACGATCCTGCCTACGAAGGATTGCCCCTGGGGCTGGATTACCTGCGCCTGGTGCGGCAGCGTCATGGGCCACTTGAAGGGTTGCGCAAGACGGTCGGGGCGGCGTTGCTCGTGCCGGAGACCCTGGCGGCGCTCTTCCGGGGCTCGGTGCAGGTGAGCGAGCTATCGGGGCCGGTGGGCATCCTTTACGTCACCGGCCGGGCAACCCAGGAAGCCGGCCTCTATGGCCTCTTCCACCTCGCGGCGCTGATCAGCGTCAACCTGGGGCTGGTCAACCTGTTTCCTTTGCCGGCGCTCGACGGCGGCCGGCTGGCGTTCGTCTTCCTGGAGTGGATCCGCGGGGGCAAGCGCATTCCGCCGGAGAAGGAAGGGCTGGTGCATATGATCGGCTTCTTCCTCCTGCTCGGGTTGATCCTGGTGGTCACCTATTTCGACATCGCCCGCATCGTCAACGGAGGGGTGCCGTAGTGGAAGCAGGTTCCGTTCGCCCGCGCCGCATCTCTCGGCCGGTCCGTGTGGGGGACGTCACCATCGGCGGTGGAGCGCCGGTGGTGGTGCAATCCATGTGCAGTACGGATACCCGCGATGTGCGGGCGACCGTAGAGCAGATCGCGGCGCTGGTCGACGCCGGGTGCGAGATCGTCCGGGTGGCCGTGCCCGATCGGGCGGCCGCGGAGGCGCTCCCCGAAATCGTTCGCCGGAGCGCCATCCCGGTGGTTGCCGACATCCACTTCGACCATCGTCTGGCACTGGCGGCGCTCGCTGCGGGGGTGCACGGCCTGCGGCTGAACCCGGGGAACATCCGGGATCCGGAGAAGGTGCGGGAGGTGGTGCGGGCGGCTGCCGAGCGGGGGGTTCCCATTCGGATCGGGGTGAACGCCGGCTCGCTCCCCCCGATGGAGGCATCGCCAGGTGCGCCTCCCCCGACGGTGGCGGAGCTGCGTGCGGCTCTCCCCGCCCGGATGGTGGAAGCGGCGCTCGGGCATGTGCGCATCCTGGAAGCGTTGGGCTTTTTCGATATCGTCGTCTCGCTGAAGGCATTCGACGTGCCGGTAACCGTGGCAGCGAACCGGCTGCTTGCCCAGCAGGTGCCCTATCCGCTGCACATCGGCATCACCGAAGCGGGGCTTCCCTGGGCCGGGACGATCCGTTCTGCAGTGGGAATCGGCATCCTGCTCTTCGAAGGCCTGGGCGATACGATCCGCGTCTCCCTCACCGGAGATCCGGTCGAGGAAGTGCGCGTCGGCTACGAGATCCTGCGTGCGCTTGACCTGCGGCGCCGGGGCCCGACGCTGATCTCGTGCCCCACGTGTGGACGCACGGAAGTCGACCTGGTGCGCTTGGCGATGGAAGTGGAGCGGCGGCTGCAAGGGATCCGCGACCCGATCACCGTGGCGGTGATGGGGTGTGTCGTCAACGGGCCCGGCGAGGCGCGCGAGGCAGACTTTGGGATCGCCGGGGGGAAGGGGCGAGGGGTGCTTTTTCGGCATGGGCAGATCGTGGGCACCTACCCGGAAGAGCAACTCGTGGACGCCCTGATGGCCGAAATCGCGCGCGAACGGGGCTGGCCGGTCGGCACGCGATCTGCCTGAGCGCCCCTCACGCTTTCCGCACGTGGATAGCTTCCGGACGGTCTGGGCTATCGTGAATGGTCCAGACCAAGTGAGCGCCCCTCACGCTTTCCGCACGTGGATAGCTTCCCCACGGGCCGCTGCTTTGGCGGCTTCCATGAGGGCCTCAGAGAGGGTCGGATGCGCATGGACCGCTTCCGCCAGGTCCTGTACCTTCAGGCGCGCCTGCACGGCCAGCGTGGCTTCGGCCACCAGTTCACTGGCGTGCGGGCCCAGGAGGTGAACGCCCAGAACCGTGCCTTCCTTGGGCTCGTACACGAGGCGCACCTGCCCGGCCGTTTCCCCCAGCGTCTGCGCGCGGCCGTTGGCGGCAAAGGGGAAACGTGCCTCGGCGGCCGGCCGGCCGGCGGCGCGTGCCTGGTCGATGGTCCATCCCACCCCGGCGACCTCGGGCCAGGTATAGACGGCATAGGGGATGGCGCGCTCGTCGACCGCCCGGCGCTGTCCCAGGGCGTTTTCGGCCGCGACCTCGCCGTGGTAGGAGGCGCGGTGCGCGAGGAGCGCCCCGCCGGTGCAATCCCCAATGGCCCACACCCCCTGGACGCTCGTCTCCAGGTACTCGTTGACCGCGATGGCGCGGCCCTGGCGCGCGATGCCCAGGCGTTCTAGAGCAAGCCCGCCATCCGAGGGCCGGCGGCCGGTGGCCACGAGCACCCGCTCCCCCCAGGCCGTCTCTGGCCCCCTTTTCCCTTCGTAGAGCACCGCAAGCCGGCCGTCCTCCTCCTGGCGGATGGCGGTTACACGCGCTTCGGTCTGCAGGGCAATCCCCTGCTGTCGGACGATGGCCGCAAAGCGCCGCGCCAGCTCCGGTTCAACAAGCGGAAGGATGTTCGGCAGCATCTCAAGCACCGTCACCTGCGCCCCAAGCCACCGGAAAAGGACGGCCATCTCCATGCCGATGACGCCGGCGCCGATGACTACAAGCGAGCCGGGAAGCGTGGGCAGCTCCAACAACTCGCGCGAATCCAGGACTCCCGGCAGGTCAGCCCCCGGAACGGGCAGGGGGGAGGGTTCCGACCCCGTGGCCAGGATGACTTGGCCGGCGCGAAGCACGGTTTCCTCGCCCCCGGATGGAGGGCTAACGTGAACGGTGTGGGGCTCCTCCAGGCGGGCGTTCCCCGGGAAAATGGCGACCCGGTGGTCGCGCAGCAGCCGTTCGACTCCGGAGACAAGCGTTTCGACCACCTCGGCCTTGCGCTGCTGGATCCGCGCCCAGTCGGGCCGGGCGTTCTCGCAACCCAGGATGCCGAAACGCCCCGCTTCCTGGGCCGCATGGAGCCGTTCGGCGGAGGCGATGAGCGTCTTTGTCGGGATGCAGCCGTGGTTCAGGCATACCCCACCGACTCGCTCCCGCTCGATCAGGGCAACGCGTGCCCCCAGCTGGGCAGCCCGGATGGCCGCCACGTATCCCCCGGGCCCGCCGCCGACGATGGCCAGATCGTAGGTTTCTTCCACTCGGACCTCCTTCAGGGATCCTCCGACATTCGCCGGGGGTATTGTACCCCATGCTCCGGGCCAAGGCAATGGCGCCAGGGGTTGCCGGCCACTGCTTGGGGGTTCGGCCTTCCCTGGCGCCTGCGCTCTGCGATTACTTGGGCGCCTCGGCCATCTCGAGGTAAAGCATCTCGCTGTCGTCGTCGTAGCCGAAGAGCTCCCCGTAGCGGCCCCAGGCGATCGCCTGATCGATCTGCTGCTCTGCTTCCTCGGGGGTGAATTCCCATTCCAGGATGTCCTGGAAAAAGTCGCGGGGCAAGCGGTGCTCCGGCGCGGAGCGCAGCCCTTTGAGGATCCAGCGGATCAGCGGCACGCGGCGCGAACGGGAGGCAAAGATCTCCTTGCGTGCCAGGATGCTTGCCTCAGCGAATGTCTCGCCCAACGGGGTCAGACAGACATCGCCCTGGTCCACGTGGACAAAGTCCAGGATTTCCCCAGCTTCCACCACTGGGAGGAGGTCGTCGATCTCCATGCGCAGGTCGTCCGCCAGGCGGTAGAGGTCCTCACGGTTCCCGCGTTCCTCGTCCAAGTGCTCCAGGAGGCCGGCCAGGGCGCTGATCGGGGCAAGCGGCAGGGCCCGGGTCTTGCCCGGCTCGCCGGGAGCCGAGCCCAGCTCGATCGCCGGAGCCTGGGTCTCGCCCGCCACGGCGGCGTAAACCCGGTCCACCATGGCCAGGAATTCTTCCCCTTTTCGCTGCCGGGGATGGGCCAGGGTTACCGGCACTTCGGCCGCGATCCGCCCCGGGCGTGTATCCATCACCACGATGCGGTCGGCCAGGAAGACAGCCTCCTCGATGTTGTGGGTCACCAGGATGATCGCCTGGGTAGGGATCTGGCCGCTCGTCCACAGCTCCAGGAGCTCGCCCCGCAGGGCGTCGGCGCTCAAGACGTCCAGAGCCGAAAACGGCTCGTCCAGGCACAGGAGCTCCGGTTCCACCGCCATCGCCCGGGCAAAGCCGACTTTCTGCCGCATCCCACCGGAGAGCTCCCGCGGGTAAGCGTTCTCGAATCCGTCCAGGCCCACCCGGTCCAACAGGCTCAGCGCCCGCTCGCGGCGCTCCGGCAGCGGGATCCCACGGGCCTTCAGGGCGACCTCCACGTTCTCGATGACTGTCAACCAGGGAAAGAGGGCGAAGGTTTGGAAGACGATGGTCGCGTAGGGGTTGACGCCGCGCAGCGGGCGGCCGCGGTAAAGCACTTCGCCTTCGGTCGGTGCGTTCAATCCGGCAATGATGCGCAGAAGCGTGCTCTTGCCGCACCCCGAGGGCCCCAGCAACGCCACGAACTCGCCCCGGCGCACGACCAGGTTGATTCCCTCTACCGCGACGATGCTTCTAGGCCCTTTTCCGTAAACCTGGCGCACGTTGCGCAGCTCCATCAGGACGTTGTTTTCGGCCATGGCGGTCCCTCACGCAGGCGAATCATTGCAGGCGGTACTGCTCTTCCGCGCGACGGTAGAGCCTCCGCCAGAAGAAGCGGTTCACCAGTACGACGGTCAGGATCATGGTCAGGGTCGCCGCGAGCAACAGCGGGTAATCCCCGGCCGCGGTGCTCTGGGCGATCACGGCGCCCAGCCCCAGCACAGAGTGGGTATGGCCTCCGAACTCGACGTATTCGGCCACGATGCTGGCGTTCCAGGCGCCACCGCTGGCGGTGATCAGGCCGGTGATCAGGTAGGGGAAGATGCCGGGCAAAAGGAGCGTCCGCCATCGCCGCCAGCCTTGGAGGCCCAGCAGGCGCGTGGTGAACTCCAGGTCCTGCGGGATGGCGGAGGCCCCGGCGATGGTGTTGAACAGGATATACCACTGCGTGCCGGTCATCATGAGGAGCAACGCGCCCAGCTGCATGCCGCCGGGCAGGCGGAGCAGGAGCAGGAGAAAGACCGGAAAGAGCGCCGTAGCGGGGACCGAGGCCAAGATCTGGACCAGCGGTTGCAGTACCGCTGCCACCCGGGGTCGAGTGCCGATCAGGATGCCCACGGGCACTGTCCAGAGCGTGGCCAGTCCCACGGCGACCGTGACGCGAAGCAAGGTGGCAAGCAATCCCAGGCCGATTGCCCCCCAGGCTGCGGGGGGAACCGTGAGCAGCCAGCCGATGGCCCGTGCCAGGCCGTAGAGCAGGGCCCCCGCAAGCAGGAGGGCCAAGAGGATCCCCACCCATCGCCGGAAGCGCGAGGCAGGCGCCGGGACGCGATCCACAGCGGGCCGACCGCCCAGCCGTAGGTCCAGCCACTCGCCTACCGGGCGCGTCACGCCGGCGACGAAACGGTCGAGGAGGCGCGAACGCTGCAAGAGGTTGTAGAACCAGGAGGTAGCGGGCTCCTGCGATTCGACCATCTCCAGCTGGAAGCGCTCTCCCCAGGCAAGGAGCGGCCGCCACACGAGCTGGTCCAGGAGCACGATGATGGCCACCAGCGTGCCCAACCCCAGGAGCAACGCTCGAGTATCCCCCGCCTGAGCGGCGGCCTGGAGGTAGGCTCCCAGCCCAGGGAGGCGAAAGTCCCGTCCTCCGACCACGAACACCTCGGCCGCCATCAGGAAGAACCACCCCCCCGCCCACGACATGACGCTATTCCAGATCAGGCCCTGGGCCGCAAAGGGGAGCTCCAGCGCTCGGAAGCGCAGCCAGGAGGAAAACCGGAACGTACGGCTAACTTCGTCCAGGTCGGAGGGGATCGTTTCCAGGGCCTGGTAGAACGAGAAGGTCAGGTTCCAGGCCTGGCTGGTGAAGATGAGGACGATGGCCGACAGTTCGGCGGCCACTTCACGGGGCAGGAGGGTGCTGAAGCTCAAGAGGACCACGGGCAGGAACGAGAGGATGGGCACCGACTGCAGGACATCGAGCAGCGGGATGAGCACCTGCCGCGCCACGCGACGGTAGGCCGCCATGCGCGCATACACCAGGCTGAAGGTGAGGGAAAGGAGGTAGGCGGCAAGCATCCGGCCGGTGGAAAGGAGGGCATAGCCCGGCAGCGCCCGCACCTCGAGCCGGATGGCCGGCCCGGCCACCACCAGGGGCGCCCCGGTGGCGATGCGCACACCCACGTAGAGGATCACGCCCACCGCGAGGAGCACAGCCACATCGCCGACATCGAACAGCGGGCCAGGAGGGAGAAACGGAGCAAAGCGTCGGCGTGCACGCGCCATACCTTCCTCCTATCCACGCATGCAGAGCCGCACCAGTGCAGACGCTATCCTCGCACGATGCGACAGCTGGAGTGATCAAAAGAACAATGGGTGTTCGTCTTTATCCGGGGAAGGACTGGGGAAACGAGGGGAACGCGCGGGGGGCTCGACCAACCGTTCCGAAACAAGCCCCTGGTGAAAGTCCGTGCAGCACCCGTGTTTTCCCGGTCCTCCCGCTACTACGTTGACAACCCTCGTCCATCGACTGCTGCCTCCGGGCCGCAGGCAACCCTGCAGCAAGCGGAGATACTATACGCCAGCGAGGCGGATCTGTCAAGCAGGCCGCCGAGCCCGTTTGTGGTATAATGGCCTTCGGAAGAAGATCGGGGGTTCCAGATGGAGCGGCCCTTCGTCCATCTGCACGTGCATACCGAATACAGCGTTTTGGACGGCTTCTCCAAGGTCGATCCCCTCTGCGCGCGGGCGGCTGAGCTGGGGATGCCCGCGCTGGCGATTACCGATCACGGTGTCCTTTACGGCGCGATCGACTTTTACCACGCCTGCAAGCGCTACGGCCTACGGCCGATTATCGGGAGCGAGGTGTACGTTGCGCTGGACCGGCGCGATCGGCGCACGGCGGACGACAAGCACACCTACCACCTGGTGCTCCTGGCGCGCAACGCCACCGGCTACCGGAACCTGGTGCGGTTGACCACCGCGGCTCACCTGGAGGGGTTCTACTACAAGCCGCGCATCGACCGTCAGCTCCTCGAGCAATACCACGAGGGATTGATCGCGCTCTCGGCTTGCAGCCAGGGGGAACCCGCTCGCCGGCTTCGCGATGGCGACCTGCGTGGGGCGCGCGCGGCCGCTGCCTGGTACCGCGATCTCTTCGGGCCCGACGGCTATTTCCTGGAACTCCAACGGCACCCCGGGCTCCCAGAGCTGGAGGGGGTGAACCAGGATCTGGCGCGCATCGGACACGAACTGGGCATCCCCCTGGTCGCGACCAACGATCCCCACTACATCTTCCCACAGGATGCCCAGGCCCACGACATCTTGCTGTGCCTGCAGACGAACAAGACGCTCAACGACCCCGACCGGCTCCGCCTGTCGGACGACAGCTACTACCTCAAGAGCTCGGAAGAGATGTGGGCCCTGTTCGGCGACTTTCCGGAAGCGCTGGAGAATACGCTCCAGGTGGCCCACATGTGCGAGTTGGAGCTCGAGTTCGGCCGCGTCGAGCTGCCCGAGTTCTCCCTGCCGGAGGGTCACACCCCGGAGTCGTACCTGCGCGCCCTTTGCGAAGAAGGGCTCCGCCGGCGCTATGGCGCGAACCTGCGTCAGGAGCACTGGGACCGGCTGAACTACGAGCTTTCTGTGATCTCCGAGATGGGCTTTGCCCTTTACATCCTCACCGTTTGGGACTTTGTCAAGTATGCGCGCGAGCAGCGTATCCCATGCCAGCCGCGTGGCTCGGCTGCCGGTTCGATCGTGCTTTATTGCCTGGGCATCTCCGACGTCGACCCGGTGGCGCACCGCCTGGTCTTCGAACGCTTCCTGAACCCGGAACGGCACGAGATGCCCGACATCGACATGGACTTTGCCGACAACCGAAGGCAGGAAGTGATCGATTACGTGATCCGGCGCTACGGCCAGGAACGCACGGCCCAGATCATCACCTTCGGCACCCTGGGGGCAAAGCAGGCGCTGCGCGATGTGGGGCGTGTTCTTGGTATGCCGCTGAGCACAGTGGATCGGGTGGCCAAGCTTGTCCCGGCCGTTCCGGTGGGTATCTCGCTCGATCAGGCGCTGGAGCGCGTGCCCGAACTGCGGCAGTTGTACGAGAGCGAGCCGGCCATCCAGCAACTCGTGGATTTGGCGCGCAAGGTGGAGGGCCTGGTGCGCAGCGTGGGGACCCACGCCTGCGGCATGGTGGTCGCCCGCCGGCCACTCTCCGATATCGTGCCCCTCCAGCGCACGGTCAAAGACGAGAATGTCGTCATGGCCTGTTTCCCGATGAACACCCTTGGGGACATCGGGCTGCTCAAGATCGATATCCTGGGGCTGGCCAACTTAACGATCGTCGACGAGGCCCTCCGCTACATCCGCGAAACCACGGGTGAGGAGATCACCCTGGGGCATATCCCCCTGGATGATCGGGAGACTTTTCGGATGCTGGGTGAGGGGGGCACAGTAGGCGTTTTCCAGCTGGAAGGTCCCGGCATGACGCGCTACTTGCGCGAACTCAAGCCGACGACAGTCCAGGACTTGATCGCCATGGTCGCCCTCTATCGCCCGGGCCCGATGGAGCAGATCCCGAAGTACATCGAGGGCAAGCACCATCCGGAAAAGGTTTCGTATCTCCACCCCAGCCTGGAACCCATCCTCCGGGAAACCTTCGGGGTGATCGTCTACCAGGAGCAGGTGCTCGAGATCCTGCAGAAGATGGCCGGCTATACCCTTGGCCGCGCCGATATCGTCCGCAAGGCGATCGGCAAGAAGAAGCGGGATCTCATGGAGCGGGAGGAACCGCGGTTCATCCAGGGCTGCCTGGAAAACGGCCTCTCCGAGGCTCAGGCCCGGGCCCTGTGGGAACTCATCCAGCCGTTTGCTGGTTATTCGTTCAACAAGGCCCACGCGACCTGCTACGGCCTCCTGGCCTACCAGACGGCCTACCTGAAGGCGCACTACCCCACGGAATACATGGCCGCCTTGCTGAGCACTTATGCCGGAAACACGGACAAGGTGGCCCTCTCCATCGCCGAATGCTGGCGCATGGGGATCGCCGTCCTCCCGCCGGACATTAACCGCTCGGCGGAAGGCTTTACCATCGAACGGCTGGCCGAGAAGCCGGAGGGCGTGCGCTTCGACAAGGCGATCCGCTTTGGGTTGGGGGCGATCAAGAACGTTGGCAGCGGTGCCGTCCAGGCGATTCTGGCCGCCCGGGAGCAGGGCGGGCCGTTCCGTGACCTGGACGACTTTTGCGAGCGCGTGGACTACCATCAGCTGAACAGCCGGGTCGTGGAGAGCCTGATCAAAGCCGGGGCGATGGATAGCTTGCCGGGCCGGCGGGAGCAGCTGCTGGCGGATTATCCCCGGGCGATGGCTGCGGGACAGCAGTTGCAGAAGGCGCGGGAGATCGGCCAGCTTAGCATGTTCGATCTGGTTGGGGAAAGGCCGGCAGAGGCGGTCGGGCCGCATCGTCTCCCCGATGTGCCGTTGGAGCCAGGGCGCACCCTCCTGGCCTGGGAAAAGGATCTCCTGGGCGTGTACGTCTCCGAACATCCGCTGAGCGAGTATCTTCGGCGCCTGCCCGTGGAGATCCGTGCCTCCCTGACCAGCCTGGGGACCATCTCCGAGGAACTGGTCGGTCAGAACGTCCAGGTCGTGGGCCTGCTTGTGCGGGTGCGGCAGATGCTGACCAAAGAAGGCAAGACCATGGCCGTCGCGGAACTGGAGGATCTGGACGGCAGTATGGAGGTGGTGGCCTTCCCGAAAGTGTTTGAGCAAACCCGGAACATATGGGTCCAGGACAACGTGCTCCTCCTTCAGGGCCGGGTGGAAGAGCGTAACGAACGGCTGCAGATCGTCTGCACGGAAGCGCGGGCCCTGGAAAGCGCCCTGGAGGAGAGCGTGCCCCCGATCGCCCCCGAAATGATCCCATTTGAGGAGGATCAAGAACTGCGCCAGGCACCCTCGGAATCGCTTCCCTACGAGGAGTTCGCCCCAGACGAGGAGCTGTCCGAGGCGGCATTGCCCGTTGCTCCGGCGCCTGCGGAACGCCCGGCCCCGCTTGCAGCGCAGGCGCCCCCACGCCGGGAGAGGAGGACGCAGCAGGCGCGCCGGCCAGCTGCCCGGGCGGCTCCTGTATCCCGGCAACCCACCGCGGACGGTCCGCGCCCCAACGGCCGCCATGTGCTCATTCACCTTCCCTGTACGGACGAACTGGAACAGGATATCCGCCGGATGCAGGAGCTGCACGCCCTCTTCCGCGAATATCGAGGGCAGGATCGGCTGAGCCTGCTCGTCTGGAACGGCCGCGTGGTCACCCGGCTGGAGCCGCTGGATCGGATCGCCTATTCTCCGGAATTCCAGCGGCGGGTCGAGGCGATCCTGGGAGAAGGTTCGGTCGAGGTGGAGGGAGAGGCGTGAGGCGACTGGGCACCATACTCACCCGGGAGATCCCCTGGGGGCGACTGGCAGGGATCGCGGTGGTCACAGCCTTCCTCTTCGTCCTGCTGTACAACCAGGCCGTGGGCTACCTGGCGCTGCTCATCTTTGTCATCGGGGGGCTTCTTGTGGCCCAAGGTGATACCCGCCGGCCGTTCTGGAATGCGCTTGCCTACAGCTGTTTGAGCATTCTCTTCGTGTCGGGGCTGCTGCTCCTCTACCTCCTCGGCGAGCAGGGGCAGCTCGTGATCGGGCCTCAGGTGAGCGGTATGATCCTCTTCTTGTGCATTTCTATCCTCCCGCAGGTGATGGTCGGGGCACTCATCGGGGTTTCTTTCCGACGCATTCGCAGCGCAGGGGAAAGGCTGGGGGAAAGGGCCAAGGAGCGCCAGCCGCGTGGGAAGCCACAAGCTCCTCGAGAGGATACGCCACGCGCCCAGGCGAGGCAAGAGCAGCGGGAAAAATAAGGAGAATCGGGATGGACAAGGAGCCTTCTGCGCCTCCCGCTGCGACCCAGCAAGTGGCTGCCCAAACGGGGAAACCGATCCCCTGGCGAAAACTGCTGACGGGTGCGCTGGTTGCTGGTGCTGTATTCGGGCTTTTTGCGGTGCTGGCACCGGTCTGGATAGGGCTGGTGTGGATGGCCGGTGCGGTTTTCTTTCCGGTTGCGCTCTGGGTGGGCCGGGAAAGCTTTCATCCCTGGCGTGATGGGTTCCTGTACGGGTCGTTTGCTGGGCTTCTGGCCAGCCTGGTGCTCCTTTCCCTGGGCTTCTTGCCCGCGTGGGCGCTGGGCCTGTCCTTCCTGCTTGCCTGGCCCCAGGGAATGGCGGGCACCTGGCTGGGAAAGCGGTTGGCCGGCAGGGTTGGGCGGGTTCCCGGGCGGAACGCCCAGGGATCCTGAGCATTTCGCGGGGGTAACGGGGGAAAGCGGACCACCGGTTTCCCCGAACCTCGAGGCAGGGGAAGGTGGGAGGTGCCATGCGATCTCATTCCCTGCAAAGCCGCGTTGCGGAGCGCGAGGGGCTGTAGTATAATACGGCTGCCTGGTCCTGGTTTCAGGAGCGCCGGAGCCGGGGGTATTCATGAAGCTGGTGATGGCCGTACTGTCTAGTGCCTACGCGGACGAGGCGGTGGAAGCGCTCCTGCAAAAGGGATATCGCGTGACCCGCATGTCGAGCACGGGCGGGTTGCTCCGCCAGGGGAACACGACGCTCCTCATCGGGGCAGAAGACGCGCAGGTAGAAGCGGTGCGCGATATCCTTCAACAGCACGCCCCGGGGGCGCTCTGGATCGTCCTACCGCTGGAACGTTACGAGCGGTTCTGACGCTCCCGCAAGAGCGCGTGACGGACTGGAGTTGGGAACGATGGAGATGGGACCAACGCTCAAAGTGCAGCGACGAGAAGTTACCGGGAAAAAAGTTCGGCAGTTGCGTCGTGCGGGGTGGCTGCCGGCCGTCCTTTACGGGGCCGGAATGGAAAGCGTGCCGGTGCAGATCCCTTATGACGAAGCGGTCGCGGCCTACCGCCGCGCTGGCACAAGCACCATGGTGGGCATCCTGATGGATCGACAGCGCACCCCCCGGCCGGCCTTTATCCGTGAGGCCCAGCAGGATCCGATTAGCCTGCGCTTCCTCCATATGGACCTGGAGCTCGTCGATCCCCGCCGGCCGATCACGGTCGATGTGCCGATCGTCCTGGTGGGCGAATCGCCGGCCGTGCGCCAGGGGCTGGGGGTCCTCACCCATGGGATCGAGCAGATCGAGGTGCACTGCCTGCCGGCCGACGTCCCGCCCCATATCGAGGTGGACATCTCGGTCCTTGCCGGGCCGGATGATGCCATCCATGTACGGGACCTGAAGCTCCCCCCGGAGATCGAGGTGCGCACCGATCCCGCGACGGTCATCGCTTACATCGCTGCCATGCGCGGCGTGGAGATCGAGGAGGCGGCCGAGGAAGCCACGGCAGAGGGTGCGGAGAAGGAAGAAGGGTGAGGAACGTTTGCCCAGGGATGAGGAGCCTGCCCTTTCGGGGCAGGCCCTCGCTGTTTCTGGTCCCCCGATCTTCCGGGTGGCACGAGGAGTCCGTCGATGACAACCGTTTTGCTCCGACACGCAGACCTCCTGGTGACCATGGATGCGCAGCGCCGGACCATCCCGGATGGCGGCCTTTGGATCGAGGAAGGCGTGATCGGCACCGTTGGGCCCACGGCCGATCTTCCGCCCGTAGCCGACCGGGTGATCGACGCCCGCGGCATGGTGGTGCTGCCTGGGCTGGTCAACACCCATCACCACCTGTACCAGACCCTTACCCGTGCCCTGCCGGCCGTGCAGGATGCGGAGCTGTTCGAGTGGCTGACCCGCCTCTACCGCGTCTGGGGCGAGCTGCACGCGGAAGCCGTCGATGTGAGTACCCGGGTCGGGATCGCGGAACTCCTCCTTTCGGGCTGCACCACGACCAGCGACCTCCTGTACGTCTTTCCCCGGGGTGGCGATGTCTCCCTGGATGCCGAGATCGCTGCGGCGCGCGAAATGGGCATCCGTTTCCACGCGGGGCGAGGTTGTATGTCGCGTGGCCGCTCGTCTGGCGGCTTGCCCCCGGACGAGGTGGTCCAGGACGAGGAAGAGATCCTGACCGACAGCGAGCGGCTGATCGCGACCTATCACGACCCGCATCCCTATGCGATGCTGCGCATCGACCTGGCCCCCTGTTCCCCGTTTTCGGTCAGCCGTCGGGCGATGGAGGAAATGCGCGACCTGGGGCGACGCCGGGGGGTACGCCTCCACACGCACCTGGCAGAGACGCTGGACGAGGAGCGGTACTGCCTGGAGGTCTATGGGAAACGCCCTTTGGCGCTGATGGAAGAACTCGGGTGGCTGGGCCCGGACGTCTGGTTCGCCCACGCGGTGCACCTGGACGCCTCCGAGATCGGGCGTCTGGCGGAAACCGGGACCGGCGTGGCCCATTGTCCTTCCTCGAACATGCGGCTGGGCTCTGGGATCGCCCCCATCGTGCCGATGATCGGAGCGGGCGTTCCGGTGGGACTGGCCGTGGACGGCAGCGCAAGCAACGACTCCTCGCACATGCTGGCCGAAGCGCGGGAGTGCCTACTGTTGCAGCGGGTACGGTACGGGGCCAGTGCGCTTTCGGTGGCCCAGGCCCTGGAGCTGGCCACGCTGGGCGGGGCGCGCGTCTTGGGACGGGACGACATCGGCTGCCTGGCGGCCGGAAAGGCGGCGGATCTGATCGGCATCCGTCGTGAGCAGCTGGAGTATGCGGGAGCGCAACACGACCCGGTTGCGGCTCTCTTGCTCTGCAGCCCGGTGAACGTCGATCTCTCCATCGTGGCCGGCCAAGTACGGGTGGAGCACGGAAGGCTCGTCGGCGTGGACCTTCCGGCGCTCATCCGCCGACACAACGCCCTGGCCTCGGAGATGGTAGCGCGCGCCGAAGCCCGCTTTGGGGAAAGCCTTTGCGGACGCCTCTGGCGTGCACCCGGCCCGGGGTGCCAGGCGGCCGGGGAGCCGGCGAAAGAGGCGTAGGGACGCTAGGCTGCGGGGCCCATTCGGGAGGAAACGGAGGCAGCAGTGGAAAGCGAGGCATCCTGGCTGGCCCGTCTCTGGCATAGCTTCCTGGACCTGCTGTTTCCTCCGCGTTGTGTCGCCTGCCATCGGCCGGGAAGCTGGTTTTGTCCAGCCTGTCTGGCCGCGGTTGGGCGCGTGGAGGGGCCGCTTTGCGCGCGGTGCGGCCGGCCGCTTCCCTCATTCGGTCTGTGTCCGGCCTGTCGGACGGACGGCCTGGCGCTGGAGTGTGTCCGCGCCCCCTTTTTCTTCGAGGGGGCATTGCAGCGTGCGGTGCACGAGCTGAAGTACCGCGGCCGGCGCGTGTTCGCCGTTCCGCTGGGCGAACTGCTGGGCGCCTATGTGATCTCCCTGGGCTGGCCTGACTCCGCGATCGTCCCCGTACCGCTCCACCCGGAGCGCGAGCGCGCCCGGGGCTACAACCAGGCCGCGCTGTTGGCGCATGTGGTCGCCGGACGACTGGGTTGGCCCCTCTTGGAGCGAGGGCTGATCCGCGTGCGGGACACGCGTCCCCAGGTGGGCCTTGACCGCCAGGCCCGCCGGGAGAATGTCTCGAAGGCATTCCGGTGGGAGGGCCCGGCACCGCCGCGCCGTGTGGTGTTGCTCGACGACGTCTACACCACGGGAGCAACGATGGAGGCCTGTGCGCAGGCGTTGCGCCAGGCAGGGGTGGGCGAGGTACGCGGGATCGCTCTGGCCCGGCCGCGCTTCGACCCGCCTGGGAGGATGCCGTGAAGGAAGCGTTCCTCTACGAAAAGCTGGAAGAAGGGCGTGTTCGCTGCAACCTCTGTGCGCACCGATGCGCAATCGCTGAGGGGCATCGCGGGATATGCGGGGTGCGGGAGAACCGTGGGGGGGTACTCTACAGCCTGGTCTACGGCCGGCCGATCTCGATGGCCGTGGATCCGGTGGAGAAAAAGCCGCTCTTTCACTTCTATCCCGGGAGCACCGCCTTCTCCATCGCTACAGTGGGATGCAATTTCCGCTGCCGCTTCTGTCAGAATGCCGACATCTCCCAGTGGCCCCGGGAGCGCAAGACGATCGTCGGGGATACTGTGCCCGCGGAACGGGTCGTGGCGGAGGCGCGCCGTTACCGCTCACGGAGCATCGCCTATACCTACACCGAGCCCACCGTCTTTGCCGAGTACACCTATGACATCGCCGTCCTGGCCCATCAGGAGGGGATCGCGAACGTCTATGTGACCAACGGCTACATGACCGCGGAGGTGCTCGATCTTTTTCACCCCTACTTGGATGCGGCCAACGTGGACCTGAAATCGTTCCGTGATGCTTTCTATAAGGAGCAATGCGGGGCGCGCCTCCAGCCGGTGCTGGACAGCCTGAAGAAGATGGTCCAACAAGGGGTTTGGGTGGAGGTGACCACGCTGATCATCCCTGGCTTGAACGATGGGGACGACGAGCTGCGGGAAATCGCCACCTTTATTGCCCAGGAACTTGGCCCCCAGTACCCCTGGCACATCAGCCGTTTCATCCCGCACTACCAGATGCTGGACCGTCCCCCGACTCCGGTAGCCACGCTCCACCGCGCCCGCGAGATCGGTTACCAGGCGGGGCTGCGATACGTCTACGAGGGAAATGTCCCTGGAGCCGGAGGGGAGGATACCCTTTGCCCGGGCTGCCATCGGCCGGTGATCCGGCGTTTCGGTTTCCAGGTGCTGGAGCAGGCCGTCCAGGATGGCCGCTGTCGCTTCTGCGGCACGGCCATCGATGGGGTCGGTCTCTAAGCGGAGAACTGCACCGGGTCGTCGGGGCGCAGAGCTACGTGGAGCGCGACGCTGCCCATCATGAGCCGCCGAAAGCGCACCGAGCACAGCCCGGCGCGCTCCATGGTCGCGGCAAGTTCTTCCGGGGAAAGAAAGGCTTCCGCCGAGCGGGGCAGATAGCGGTAGGGTTCCGGATCGCCGGTCAGCAGGCGGCCCAGAAGCGGCATCCCGAGGCTAAGGTAGAGCCGTGGGAGCGGGTGTCGGGGCCAGACCATTTCCAGGCAGATGACCCGTCCCCCGGGCCGCACCACGCGGGCCTGTTCCCGGATGGCCTGCTCGACGTCAGCCACGTTGCGCAGCATGAAGGCGCTTAGCACGGCGTCGAAGGAACGGTCGGGGAAAGGCAGGCGCAGCGCATCTCCTTCGACCCACTGGATGGGCCAGCCCGTGCAGCGCACGCGGCCGCGCTGGATCATCGCCTCGGTCAGGTCGAGTCCCACCACCGTGATGCCGGGCCAGCGGCGCACGAGGGCACGCGCGAGCTCCCCTTCGCCGGTTGCCACGTCGAGCGCCCGGCCACCCGGCGGGACACGGGCTTGGTCTGCGGCACGCTTTCTCCAGGCGCGGATCTGCCCCAGCGACAGCACCTGGTTTACCCGTTCGTAATGCGGGGCCAGGCGCGTGAACACCAAGCGCACGTAGGCCCGCTTTTCCTCGGGAGAGGGAAACGTCATCGCAGCCACCCCTGGAGGAGGTAGCCGGCGGTCATCAGCAGGCCGGTCGCGAGGTGGATCCGGATGGTGAGTGCGTTCGCCGGAGTCAGCTCCCGCGGATGGTCGTAGTGCTGGCGTGCGGTGCGGTAGGCTGCCCATGCCCAGGGGACGCCCAGCAGCCCAAGCAACGCATACGGGGTAAGGCTTCGCAGCAGGACGCCCGCAACGAGGCTGAGGAAGGTGAGCGCCAGCAGGACGCCGTACACGGTGGCGGCGCGCCTTCGGCCCAAGCGCACGACCAGATGGTTCTTCCCCACAGCAGCATCCGCAGGGGCGTCCTGGAATTCGTTGATCCAGAGCACGAGCGCGATGAGGATCCCGACGGGCAGGCCGGCGACCACCGGCTCCCAGTCCGGGTGTCCCGTTTGGGCGATATAGGCGCCCAGGACCATCAGCGGGCCGAAAGAAAGGCCGACGGCGAGCTCTCCGATCCCCGTGCGGGCCAGGCGGAAAGGGGGCGCGGTGTAGAAAAAGCCACAGAAGACCCCCACGATGCCGATCCAGAGGATCGTCCAACTGCGGGTGTAGGCGAGCCAAAGGCCGATCAGGGAACCGGCGGCGAAGAAGGCCATCCCTTGCCAGAGCATTTCCTGGGGCCGCACGAGGCCCAGCTGGATCAGTCGGCTGCCGCCGGTGAAGGGGCTGGCGAACTCCCGATTCACCTCGTCGGAGCCCCAGGTGTGGTCGAAGTAGTCGTTGGTCATGTTGGTGCCGGCATTCAGGCAGATGGCACCGATCAGGGCGAGCAGGAAGCTCCAAGGGCGAAAGGTGCCCGTACGGGCCCAGGCCAACGCGGTGCCCAAGGCGACCGGGACGAGATCGGCAGTGAAAAAGGGAGCGCGTAGTTTGACCACCCACAAGGGAGGCATGTGACGCGACGGGGCGTTCTCAGACATGGGGGTACCTCCACGTGTCAGATTCACAAACGTAGGGGATTGTAGCATGGCAGAGAGTGGTTGGCAAATGGGCGGGCGAGGAGGGCGGCGAATGCCCGCGCAGAGCTGCCTCACCAGGGACAGGGGTAGCGGCTGCCTGCGGGAGCGATGACCCAGCGGTCGGCGTCCTGGGTGTACGATTCCAATTCCGGCTGGAGCGCCACAAGGAGGCGCTCGGCGTTCCAGTGGGAAAAGTGGAAGGATGCCCAGTGCTGCCGCTGGGCGCTCCGGTTGTGAAGGTCCAGCCGGCAAACCAGGGCTGCCCCGAGTGCTTCGCGCAGCTCGGGGGGAAGCGTGGAGGCACGGTAAGCGGCTGCCATAGCGGGGAGGGCATCGTCGGAAAGGGTGACGAGGTAGCTGGCATCCAGCTCCTGGCCGGCCAGCGCCCGCCTGACGTTCGCGCGTACGATGAACCCGTCCACGTTCATCGTGCCCAGGGTAGCAACAAATCCGAGCGTGGCCACCAGGGCGGCCAGGGCGAAGGCGCGTTCGCGCCGCACGATCGTCAGCACCATCACCGCTACAAGGAGCAGCCCCAGCCAGACCATGAAAACGTGGGTGTAGATGCGCAGGCGGGTGAACCCGTAGGCCGCCTCATAAAGCACGAGCCGCCGGTAGGCGGACACCAGGATGACCAGCACCAGAGCGACCAGGGCGGCGACCAAACCGGTGAAAGCCCGCAGCTGGAGAAGGGATTCTCGACGACCGAAGAGGCTCAGCGCCTGCAGCAGAAGTAGGCTGAAAAAGGCGACGGCGACCAGTTCGCCAAACCCCCGACGGGCGTACTCGGCATAGGTGAAGCCACCTACGCGGATATTCGCCTGGCCTCCGAAGAAGTACTGGAACTGGATGGCGACAAACGATGCGAAGAGCCCCTCGACGCTCACCAGGACGATGGCAGACTCGGGAAAGCCCAGGAAGGGCCGGACGACCGGCCTTTCTTCTCCGAGCAACTTTTCCTCTCGGCTCCGGGTTGCCGCGTGGAGCCAGATGCCGGCGAGGGCGTAAGCGGCCGCCAGGATGTAGATGGCCCGCAGCAGGTACTCGGGGAGTTTCTCTAGTCGGAGGAATGCGGTCCAATCCTGCAGGCGCTGAGCAAAGACCGGATCGGCCGAGGAGAGCAACCCGGCGAACAGGAGGACGATCGGTGCCGCGATCAGGATCCCCCGGAGGATCGGGCCCGCCCGGCGCAGGAGGCGTCGCGGCAGCCCCGGGCTTTGCTCCGCCGTCGCTGCGATGTACCTGCCGGCCCGCGCGAGCACGCTGCCGGCCAGGCACGCAAAGCGCACGAGAAGGTCCAGCAGGCCGTAACGGAGCCAGCGCCCGCCCAGGAAGGTGACGCTCAGCAGACCCATCAGCAGCAATGTAAGGAGGTAGGAAAGCGCAAGGGTCAACGGCTCTGCGCGCACGAAGGTGAGGAGCGCGAAGAAGGCGATCGGGGGGAGCAACCACAGGCTTGTCCGGGCGGGGCGTAACCCTTCCAGGCACAGCAGCACCATCCCGCCAGCCAGACAGAGCGCCGCGAAGAGGGCAAAGTTGACCCCAGGGTCCTTTCGCCAAAAGAGAAAGTCGAGCAGCCAGCCCAGGGCGATGGCCGTTGGCCAGAGCCGTGCCGGTCGTAGTTCCATGGCATTTCCCTCTCGGGCGCTACCTGCTGCGCGCGGCCTCCACGAACGCCCGGAAGAGCGCCCGCTGTTCTGGGCGTTCGAGCATCCGCTCGGGGTGCCACTGGACGGCCAGGAGGAAACGGCTGGCCTCTCCCTCGAGCGCCTCGATCACGCCATCCGGAGCCCATGCGACCGGCCGGAGGCCCGTTCCGGCCCGACCGACCGCTTGGTGGTGCGAGGAGTTGACCTCGAGCTCCTCGCTTCCCAGGATGAGGGACAGGCGCGAGCCCGGCTCCAGGCGCACCCGGTGAAAGGCCTCGAAGGGAGAATGGGATACCTGGGTGCCCACAAGGTCCGGGATGTCCTGGATCAGGTCGCCGCCCAAGACGACGTTGAGCAGCTGGCAACCCATGCAGATCCCCAGGATCGGCAGGCCCGCACGGATGGCCTGTTCCACTAAGCGACGGCTCCCTTTGAGCCGCTGGGGGTGAGCGAGCACGGTGCGCGGATGGCGCTCCTGGCCGTACCACTCGGGCGGAAGGTCCTGTCCTCCGGTGAGGCAGACGCCGTCCAGGCGTCCCACCGTTTCCCGGAGGGCCTCTTCCTCAAGAAGGGGAGGGACGATGAGCGGCACGGCTCCGGCATCTGCGAGGGCCTCGAGATAACTTGCGTAGACGCCGTGGACCGTATTCCCTTCAAAGGCAAAGACGTTGCCGTCCAAAGCGATGAGCGGGTGCCGAGGCATGGGGACACTCACCTCCTTCAGGCTTGGCGCCTGGGGGTTACCCCTTTCGGATGCCGCGCGGCTCAGGGCTGTTGTGCCCCGCACTCCGGGCAGAACCGCGCGGTGGCCGGGATTTTCTGACCGCAGGACGTGCAGAACTTGTCCGCCTGAACGGGCGCCCCGCATTCCGGGCAGAACTTGGCTGGAGCATCCAGGGGAGCGCCGCACTTCGGGCAGGTGGCACGCAACCTCTGGGTGGTCAGCCGTTTCTTGTCGGCCTCGGAGATGTAGGTGCCGGCGGCGACCGCATCGCGGCCTTGGGCGATCGTGGCCTCGACCTGAGCAGCGGCCATCTCAACCTCGACGTCCGGCGCGCAGTTCTTGCACAGGCCCCGTTCCTCGTTCCAGCAGGATGCCCGGCAGACCCACTGGGTGCAACGCGGGCAGCGCACGAAGTGGGGTCGCGCTTCCTCCACCGCGCGGGCGAACGCCTTGTCGTGGGCCTTTTCCCACGCCGCGCTGTGCACCCGGTCCCCGATGCGCGAGGCGGTGCCGAAGAGCCCGCCAAAGATCTCGCCGGCGGTCTCCAACGCTTCGCCCGCGATTCCAGTGGCCGAAGGCTGGAAGGAACTTCGGAAACCATCCCCGCAGCGGTCGCAGAAGAACTCGAACTGGAACCCCCGGTCGGTGCTGAGGTCGCTATGGTTCCGTACGAACGGAATGAGGGGCATTACCCACCTCCTATGGTTGCTGGGCCCACATTGGTCATTGTAACAGACAGAGAGGGCGCGTGCAAGGCGGTTGGCCAACGCTTGACAAATGGGCAAGGCGGTGGTATAATTGGTCTGGCCAGCAGACCAGCAGTCCCCAAATCGGAGTGTGCCGATGGGAACGGATCCGTGGGAGCCTCTTTCCCGGTACCGGCTGTGTGATGCGGCGGTCGACCGGATCCGTCAGATGATCCATTCCGGGCAGCTGAAGCCTGGGGACAGGCTTCCCCCGGAGCGGGATCTTGCCGAGCGGTTGGGAGTCGCGCGGAGTTCGATCCGGGAGGCCCTACGCATCCTGGAAGGGATGGGGTTGATCGAAGTACGTCCGGGGGCAGGGATCTTTGCCCGGGAGCCGTCCGAGGAAGCGCTGAAGGAAGTGTGGGCGAACTGGCTGCGGCGCCAACGGGAGCAGGTCTTGGATCTGTTGGAAGCCCGTGAGGCGTTGGAGCTCCGCGCGGCCATGCGTGCGGTGGAGCGCGTCACCCCGGAGGAGATCGAGCGGCTACAGGCGCTGGTAGCGGAGATGGAAGGATACGTGGCCTGTGGGGACGTATCCGGGATCGTGCGCTGTGACCGTGCCTTTCACGATACCCTCTGCCGGGCGAGCCGCAACCAATTCATCGCCACGCTGAATGCGACGCTTTACGATGCCCTGGATGAGGCACGGACGAGCGTTTTTACGGTGCTTCCCCAGGTACGTACCGCCCTGGCGCAGGAGCACCGGGCGATTTTGGAGGCGATCCAAAAGCGCGATTTCCCTGCGCTCCAGGAGGCGATCGCCTTCCATATGGAATCGTTCCGCAGGGACATCCGCAAGGCGGTCGAGATCGCTCAGGAGAAAGGGGCGGAGAATGGGTGACCTTGCCCAACGGAGCCAGGCCGTCGTGGCCCCAGCGCTTCCTCGCTGGAGCCTGACGGAGGTCGTCAGGGGGGAAGGGGTCTATCTGTACGCCCCCGATGGCAAGCGCTACCTGGACTTTGCCTCGGGGATTGCCGTGGTGAACACCGGCCATTGCCATCCCCGTGTGGTTGCGGCGGCGCAAAAACAGATCGCGCAGCTGATCCACGCCTGCTATCACGTGAGCTGGTATCCGACCTATGTGGAGCTGGCAGAGCGGCTGCGGGATCTGGTGCCCGAGTTGGGCATGGTGTTTTTCTGTAACAGCGGCACGGAGGCGGTGGAAGCTGCGCTGAAGATGGCGCGCTATGTGACGCGCCGGCCCGCCATCGTCGCTTTCGAGGGCGCTTTCCACGGGCGCACGCTCGGGGCAGCCTCGGTCACCGCCAAGGCCGCGCTGCGGCGCTACTACGAGCCGCTTCTTCCGGCCGTATACCACGTCCCCTATCCCTGGTGTTTTCGCTGTTCCTACGGGCAGACGCGCGAGCGCTGCCATCTGGAGTGCTTCCAAGCTCTGGAGCGCCTGTTCCAGACGGTCGTGCCTCCGGATCAAACGGCCGCGGTGCTCATCGAGCCGATCCTGGGCGAAGGGGGTTACTATGTCGCGCCGGACGAGTTTCTCCTGCGCCTGCGGGAGCTGTGCACGCGGCACGGGATCCTGCTCATCGTGGATGAGGTGCAAAGCGGCATGGGGCGCACGGGCAGGATGTTCGCCTGGCAGCACGTTGCGGGGTTTGTTCCCGATGCCATGACGTTGGCCAAGGCACTGGGCTCCGGTTTCCCCATCGGTGCACTCCTGGCCCGGCCTGAGATCATGTCGCGCTGGGAACCCGGTGCCCACGGCTCTACCTTCGGAGGAAACCCGGTTTCCTGTGCGGCGGCCCTGGCCACCCTGGAGGTGATCGAGGAGGAACATCTCCTCGAGAACGCGCAAGTTGTGGGGAGCTTCCTGTACGAAACGCTTTCTGGCTTCCGAGGCCGCGTGGCCGCGATTGGAGATGTCCGCGGCCGTGGCTTGATGCTCGGGATCGAATTCGTGCACGCCGATGGCTCCCCGGCCCCAGAAATCCTCAAAGAGGCAACCCAACGGTGCGTGGACGCTGGCCTGCTCGTGATCGGCGGAGGGCTGTACGGTAACGTCATGCGTCTCGTGCCGCCCCTCATCCTGACACGCGAGCAAGCCGCCGATGGGCTGACGGTCCTGATGAACGTGCTTTTGAGCCTGTAGGAGTGCGGAGGCCGTCTCCGATCGTCGGATGAGTCGGATTCGCCATCGCAACGACAACTTTGTCATCCCTGGTGGGAATCGTTTCTCTCCAGTCATGCTCTGTTCGAGATGAATCGGCGGAGGTTGGGGACGGAACCGTTGCGTAACCCTTCCCCAGGGTCACGTTCCTGGAAACGATCGGCGATCCGGTAGCGGTGCTCTGGGGCCCTGTGGCTGTTCCTTGAATCCCCATAGTTCGGCGAGGAGTAAAAGCCATGGTACAACCATCGATTCGCTTCCTGAGCGATGAGACGATCGATCGGGTGCTCGATGAGGCGATGTCGGCCCTCGAGGATCCCGGAGTGGAGGTACACAGCGGGCGGGCCCTCCATCTGCTCGCGGAGCACGGGGCCCAGGTCGATCGGGAGAAAAAGGTTGCGCGCATTCCTCGGACGTTGGTCGAACAGGCGCTCAAGACCGCTCCCCCCGCCTTCACGCTTTACGACCTGGAAGGCCACCCGCGCCTGGAACTGGGCGGGGAGAACACCTACTATTATCCTGGGGCTACCTCGGTCTATTACCTGGACCCGGAAGATGGGCGGATGCGGGAAGCGGTCTCGGCCGACCTGATCCGCTTTTACAAAGTGGCCGAACAGCTGCCGGAGATCGATGCCCAGGTGACCGCGATCATCAGCAGCGATGTCCCCAAGGAGATCAGCGACAGCTACCGGCTCTACCTCCTGCTCAAACACACGCGCAAACCGTTCGTTACGGGTGGCTTCAGCATCGAAGGACAGCAGGTGATCCTGGATCTGGTGGCTGCCGCCGTGGGGGGATACGAAGCGTTGGCCCAAAAGCCCGTGACTGCCCAGGCGATCTGCCCCACCCCGCCGCTTCACTGGAGCGAGATCACCTGCGAGAACCTGATCACCTGTGCCGAGCGGGATGTCCCGGTGATCTTTATTTCGATGCCGTTGGCCGGTGGCACGGGGCCGGCCACTCTGATCGGGTCGATCGTGCAGCACACGGCGGAGACCCTGAGCGGGGTCGTTATCGCCCAGCTCGTCCGGCCGGGTGCCCGGATGCTTTGGGGAGGATCCCCTGCGATCCTGGATATGCGCACCGGGACCACGCCCATGGGGGCGATCGAGACCATCATGATCGACTGCGCCTACAACGAAGTGGGCAAGCGGCTGCGGTTGCCCACGCATGGCTACCTGGGCCTGACCGATTCCAAGGTCGTGGATGCCCAGGCAGGAATCGAATCGGCCCTGGGGCTGGTGCTCGCGAACCTCGCCCGGGTGAACCTGGTGGCGGGGCCAGGGCACATGAACTTTGAGATCAGCCAGTCCTGCGAAGACCTGGTGATCGACCACGAGATCCTGGGGATTGCGCGCCGCCTGCGCCGTGGCATCGACGACTCAGAGCCAAGCCTGGGCCTGGAGGTCATCCGCCAGGTTGGCCACGCCGGAAATTACCTGGCCATTCCCCATACCCGCCGCACCTACCGCCGGGAGCAGTTCATGCCGCGGCTGTTCAGCCGCGAATCGCTCGAAGCCTGGCAGCAAGCCGGGGCGAAGGACATCTACCAGCGGGCCCGGGAATACGTCCGGGAACTGGAGGCGTCCTACACGCCCAGGGTCCCCGAGGAAACAGTACGTGCCGTCACCGAAGTGATGCTCGGAGCGGCCCGCCGCTACGGGCTGGAGCGTCTGCCGGCATAGCCAGGCATAGGTCTATCGGATCCGCCAGTGGCCATTTCAAGGAGGGGCTGATGACCGACCAGGAACTGTTGGCACAGATGCGGCAGTCCGTTCTGGACGGGGACGCCGAGGCGGCAGCACGCCTGGCACAGCAGGCGATCGCCGCCGGAATCCCGCCTCTGGAGGCCATTCAGCAGGGGTATCTCGTCGGGTTGAACGAGGTAGGGGATCTCTTTGCCCGGGGAGAGTTCTTCCTGCCCGAGCTGGTGATGAGCGCGGAGGCGATGAAAGCAGCCGTCCGGGTGCTGGAACCGGAGATCCGTCGGCGTGGGGAAAAGCAGGAGCAGCTCGGGCGGGTGGTGATCGGATCCGTGGAAGGGGACATCCACGATATCGGGAAAAACCTGGTGGCAATCATGCTCAGTGTGGGCGGATTTGACGTGATCGACCTGGGGGTCGATGTAAAGGACGAAGCGTTCCTTCAGGCTGTCCGCGAGAGGACGCCCGATCTGATCGGGATGAGCGCCCTCCTGACCACGACGATGCTTCACCAGCGGAAGGTCATCGAGTTACTGGAGCAGGCCGGCCTGCGGGACCGCGTCAAAGTGCTTGTCGGGGGATCCCCGGTGACCGCAGCCTGGGCCGAGGAGATCGGGGCCGATGGATACGCCGGGGATGCCATTGCGGCCGTGAAAGTGGCCAGGAGGTTGGTAGGACGGGAATGAACGGCACCCGTACCGCGGAAAGCGCAACCCTTGCTCGTCCTCGGCAGAATCTGATCCTGGTACTTTTCTTGCTCCCGCCGGGGCTGTACATCCTCCTCTTCTTCGTCCTGCCTATCCTGGTGATGGGCACCTATAGCTTTGGCTACATCGATTCGTCCTACCGCATCCACGTGACCGGGTCCCTGCAACAGTACCTCCATTTTTGGACTACCCCGGTCTATCCCCGGCTGTTGCTCAAGTCGTTGCGTATGGCTGCTGAGGTCACGCTGCTTTGCTTCCTGCTGGGCTATCCGACGGCTTTCCTCCTGGCGTGGGTCGTTCGGAAGCGGTGGCGCAACTTTCTTTTGGCCTGCTTGCTCCTGCCCTCGTGGACGAACCTGCTCATCCGGACCTATGCCTGGCTGATCGTGCTGGGGGAAAACGGCCTGATCAACTACACCCTGACCCGGCTGCGCATCGTCCAGGAGCCGCTCTCCCTCCTGTTCAACAACACTGCCGTGGTAACCGCGCTGATCTGTGTCTACCTGCCCTGGATGGTGCTTCCGATCTACACTTCGCTGGAAAAGATCGACCGGGCGCTTCTCGAGGCTGCTTCCAACCTGGGGGCTGGGGCCTTGCAGCTCTTTCGCCGGATCATCTTTCCGCTGAGCGTTCCCGGGGTGGTCGCTGGGGCCCTGGTCGTGTTTGTGCCGGCCATTGGCACCTATCTGACCCCGATGATCCTGGGCGGGACCCGGGGGGTCATGTACGCCAACGCCATCAACAACCAGTTTCAGATCCTGAACTGGCCCTTTGGGTCGGCGATGGCCATGATCTTGCTGGTCATCGTCCTCGGTGGTCTGAGCATCTATTTCCGGTTCTTTCGCATCGAGGACATCTTCGGATTATCCTATCGCAGGTGACGAACCATGGGGCCGAAAGCAAGGACAGGCCGGGCCGCGTGGCGGTGGGTGGGTTGGTTCTACCTGCCGCTGGTCTATCTCTTTGTCTTTTTGCCCAGCCTGATCGTCGTCCTCATGTCGTTCAACACCAGCCGCCTCTCTTTCTTCCCCCTGGAAGGCTTGGGTCTGGGGTGGTACCGCAAGCTCTTCGCCAACCGGATCATGTGGGAGGCTGCGCGCAATTCGCTCCTGCTGGGCCTCGCCACCATGGTGTTGGCCACGGTACTCGGCTTCCTGTTTGCGTATCTCATCGTGCGCTTTCGCTTCCCGGGCAAGGAACTGTTGACGTCGCTCATCATGGCGCCGATGCTCACTCCGGGCGTGATCATCGGCGTCTCGCTTCTCTCCTATTATTACTCCCTGAAGATCCCCCGCGGCCTGGGCACCACCCTCCTTGCCCACGTGGTCCTCGCCCTGCCCTACACCGCCCTGGTGATCGCTTCGCGGATGCAGGGCTTTGACGTGCGCCTGGAGGAAGCGGCGCGCAACCTGGGAGCCAGCGAATGGACCGTCTTGCGTCGGATCACCCTGCCGTTGCTGTGGCCCGGAATCCTGGCGGCGG
Organism: Chloroflexia bacterium; assembly: GCA_034436115.1. Classification (GTDB taxonomy): domain Bacteria; phylum Chloroflexota; class Chloroflexia; order DTKN01; family DTKN01; genus DAOTVY01. Next base: position 30,319 of record DAOTVY010000063.1, read on the forward strand.
CGCTCTTCGCCTTCACGATCTCGATCGATGAGTTCATCGTCACCTTCTTCGTCATCGGGGAGCGATCGGTCACCCTGCCGATGCGCATCTATAGCGGGGTGCGCTTCGGCATTACCCCGGAAGTCAACGCGATGGCCAGTTTGATGCTGGTCTTCTCTACCGTGTTGCTGGGCCTGGCCTTGACCCGTCAGGCCAGGAAGTAGAGGAGCGAGACATTCAGGAGGTGACCCGATGAAAGGCCCAAGATCGCTGCTCGTGTCGATGGTGCTGCTGATGGGGCTGCTCGCCGCATGCGGACCGACGCCGACGATGCCGCCCGCGGCCCCGCCTACCGCTACGCCTACGGTTTCTACCGCACCCACAGCTGCTCCCCCGCAGCCGACGACCGCCCCATCCGAGACATACGAGGGGAGCGTGAATGTCCTCGCCTGGGGAGGCTACATCGATTATGCCATCCCGCCCTTTGAGGAGAAATACCCGCAATGCAAGGTCAACATCAGCTACTTCTCCAGCGCGATGGAGGCGATCAACAAGGTCAAAGCGGGCGGGGTTGGGACGCTGGATGTGTTCTTCTCCACGAACAACTTCTTCGACCGGGCGATCCAGGCCGACCTCGTCCAGCCGATCGATCCCTCTCGCTTGGAAAACTACACCCATCTGTTCAAGGCGTTCCAGCCCGGGGTCTATAACGAACGCCATGGGGCGGTCTACCTCATCCCGTATACCTGGGGCACGACCGGACTCATCTTCAACCGTGCCAAGACCGGGGATCTGACCAGCTGGTCTGCCCTCTGGGATCCGCGTTTCAAGGGGCGGGTCATCTACGGCGACGGTGTCCCGGAGGCCTGGGTCCCGGCGGCCCTCTACGTCGGTATCAGCCCGGAGGAGCGAGACGAGGCGGCGATCGAGAAGGTACGGCCGGCGCTCCAGGCGATGATGTCCCAGGCTAGGGCCCTTTGGAGCAACGGGGATGACCTCGTGCAGCTTTTGGTCAACGGCGAGGGATGGCTGGCGGTCGGCTGGGACGGGCTGGCACGTCAGGCGGCGGCGCAGGTTCCGGATATCACCTACGTGCTTCCTCAGGAAGGCGCCCAGACCTGGGTGGATGGTCTGATGCTGGTCAAGAACGCCCCGCACCCGAATTGCGCCTACCGCTTCATCGACTGGTTGATCAGCGACGAGATGCAGATTCAGGAAGCCGAGATCAACCGCTACTCGCCGGCGAATGCGGTAGCGGCTAGCCGGCTCGATCCCGAGCTCGCCAAGGCGCTCTTTGTCGACAAGGGGGAGGAGTCGGTGGCCAACTTGAAGTTCTACCGGCCTTTTACCGAGGAAGAACAGCTACGCATCAGCGAGATGTGGACGGAAGTCAAGGCCGGCCAGTGACGGCTCGTGTATGACCTGGCGCGCGAGGGACGACAACGGCGTCGTCCCTGGCCGGGTTGGTCCATTGCGGCGGGGGGCACGAAGGTATGGAAGCACCGGTTGTCGAGATGCGGGATGTCTGGAAAATCTTCGAAGGCGGGGTGGCGGCGGTCCGCGGCTGCAACCTGACCATCCACAAAGGCGAATGCCTGGCCCTCCTCGGGCCCAGTGGATGCGGGAAAACCACGACCCTACGGATGTTGGCCGGACTCGACACCCCGACCCGCGGCCGCATTTTCATCCAGGGCCGCGACGTCACCTTCGAGCGGCCCCAAGATCGGAACGCGGCGATGGTCTTCCAGAACTACGCCCTGTTCCCCCATATGAGCGTCGCCGAAAATGTGGCCTTCGGGCTTCAGATGCGCCGCCTCCCTCGGGACGTCATCGCGCGCAAGGTGCGCGAGTATCTGGCCCTGGTTCGCCTGGAAAACTATGCCGACCGTAGCCCGCAGCAGCTCTCCGGAGGTGAGCAGCAGCGCGTCGCACTGGCCCGGGCGTTGATCACCGAGCCGGCTGTGTTGCTGCTCGACGAGCCCCTCGGGGCATTGGACCGTAAACTACGCGAGGAGATGCAGCTCGAGTTGAAGCAACTGCTTTGCCGCCTGGGCGCGACCGTGCTGTTCGTGACCCACGATCAGGATGAAGCGCTGGTTATGGCGGATCGCATCGCTGTGATGCGCAACGGGGTCATCGAGCAGGTGGGGACGCCGGCCGAAGTCTACGAGCAACCCCGCACGCCCTTCGTCGCCGGGTTTGTTGGGGTATCCAACTTTTTCCAGGGCGAGGTGACCGACTGCGTCGAGGGCCGTGCGCGGATGCAAGTACAGGGTTTGTCGTTGCACGTGACTGGCAGTGCGCCGGTCGGATCCTGCGCCATAGCGGCTTGCCGGCCGGAAAAGGTCTCCCTCCGGCGGGTCCCCGGGACGGCTCTCAATTCCTTCGCCGGACGGGTCACTGCCATCAAGTACTTCGGTTCGAACCGGCTCTATTACGTGACCCTGGACCAGGGGCTTCAGGTGGTCGCAATGGTTGCCAACCTGGAGCTGGTGGGGACGCCCTTCGAGGAAGGGGAGCGCGTCTACGTGGAAATTCCCCCAGAAGCGATCCGCCTCTTGCAAGAATCCCAGGCCCTGTCGTCACTCCCTGCCTGAGATGTAGGGGCAAGTTTCCCCCCCATGGGTGATGGCGGCTAGTTCGCCCACTCCCAGCCGCGCAAGCCACGCTTGGGGATCCCGCACCGGCTCGAAGCCCATGGCTGTGATCTGGCCTTCCGTGAGCCCGGGGCTATAGATGGCCACCGAGAACAGGTCCCGGATCTTAGCCACAAGGAGCGCTCCTCCGGCGGCGATCGGTTCCTCCGCCTCTCCTCGTTCAACGAGCGCAGCCAGAGTGGCAGAGGGAAGCCCGAGGTAGTGGCCGAACATCGGGTGCGGGCCAAACCCTTCCGGACATGGGGCGACGAGCAGCATCCGTCCGCCGGGACGCACGATCCGTACACCGGCAAAGAGCGCCTTGGACGCTTGCCAGAAATCGAGTTCCGCGGGATAGGCGTTGATCAACGCGGCCTCCATCGCCTCTGGAATCGCGATCCCGAACACCTCCTTCGCATAACCGACGCCTCGCCGGTGCGCCGCCAGGAAATGCCCGGCGACGACCCGGTAGAGCTGCCCCTGCCCGGTCAAGACCGTGTTCACGATGAAGTGCAGGCCAATCTCGGCTACCAGGGCCTCGATATCCATGCGCACGGGGGTGATGTCGCTCCCGAAGGCGGTCGGGGGACCTTCCCCTCCTCGCAGGTGAAGGGCGGCGATGCTGCGCAAACCGGCAACTCCCGGGAAAACGATCTTGGCCCCACCGCCCCAGCCGGCATCCGAATGGGGGACGATGTTGCCGATCGCCACCCGCAGGTCGGATTCCAGGACGGTGCGGTGGATCTGCACTGGGATCCCGAGCTGGGAAAAGCCGAGGTTCTCGAATTGGGCCTCGTCGTAGGCATCCGATTGGACCACGCGGTAGCCGGCGGCTGCCTTTCCCAGATGCCGGGCGATCTCCTCCGGCAGCATCGGGCGGTGGCTCCCCAAGGCGATGACGATGGTGACATCCGTGGAGCGCACGCCTGCCCGCGACAGCCGTCGCAAGACTTCCGGAAGCACGAGCGCGACCGGCGTCGGACGGGTAATGTCGTCGACGATCAGTGCGACCCGTTGCCCTGGGCGAGCCATCTCTTCCAGGAGCGGGCTGCCGATCGGATGGTCGAGGGCTTTCCGAACGGCCGCCTCGGGATCGGGGTGAGGCTCCACGGGGGCGGGGCGGAGGAGGCGGACGGGGATCCCGTCCGGGAGGGCGATGGACATCTGCCGGCCGCCGAAGGGCAGATCGATCCGCATAGGGAACCCCTCGCTAGAGACGCGGCTCTGGGGGCCGGTTCACGGCGTAGTGGGGCAATTCGCCGGCCAGCACCCGGACCGCTTCCTGAGCCACCCGTTCCCTCACCAGCGCATTGCTGCGGATCGAAAACCACCCGGCATGGGGCGTAACCAGCACCCGGGGGTGCTCGAAAAGCGGATCCGGCGCCAGGGGCGGTTCGGGATCCCAGACGTCCAGGGCGAGCCCTCCGAGTCGGCCAGTTGCCAGGGCAGCGCGTGCAGCCTCCAGATCGATCAGGCTGGGCCGGGAAACGTTCACCACCCACGCGCCCTCCTTCATCCGGGAGAACGCGGCAGCATCGAGCAACGCGGGTTCCTCCGGCCGGCCAGGGAGATGCAGGGAGACGATGTCCGACCGGGCCAACAGCTCCTCGAACGGCACCCGTTCTACTCCTGGGACGTCCGAAACATAGGGGTCGTAGCCGATCACGCGCATCCCGAACGCCTGCGCCCGCTGTGCGACCCGTCGCCCGATACGCCCCAGCCCGACCAGCCCCAGCACCGCTCCTTGCAGCGGCAGGATCGCGCCGGCGCTGTCGTAGCGCCAGATGCCCCGCCGGATGTCCTCCCGGAAGGGGATCAGGTGCCGCCATGCGGCCAGGATGAGCGCCATCGTGTGATCCGCTACCTCCTCGGAACAATAGTCTCCGGCGTTGCACACCCAGATTCCCAGCGCCGTCGCCGCCGCGAGGTCGATGTGGTCCACGCCCGTGCTGTAGCTGCAAAGCACCTTGAGGCGTTCCCATTCCCGAAGGAGTTCTCCGTCCACCCGTACCGACCCCACGAGCAGGGCATCGGCATCTTTCCCCGCCGGTTCCAGTTCCTCCGCAGTCTGGCACGGTCGGTAAAAGAAGAGGTGGCCGGCTCCCTCGACGATGCGGCGCTCGATCTCCCCGTCTGAGGTCTCGTCCGTGCAGACAATGCGGTAAACGGGATTCCGATTCGGCCCGCCCATCAGCGCAGTCCGCATCTGCCACTTTGCCCGAGGGTTGGTCAGATTGTCAGACCAATTATACCCGCCGCTGGAACCACTGTCAAGGAGGCCGCATTAGCTCACTTAAAATATCACCGAAGTGCTATTATTGGCTCAAATGATAATATCACCGGAGGAGCCAATGCGCACTGAGGAAATCATGAACACTCACGAGCGACGGAAGTATCTGCGCATCG
>DAOTVY010000064.1:0-98119 GCA_034436115.1 Chloroflexia bacterium
TGTTCCTTCCCTATAATCACCATACCCCAGTCCCCGGCCGGATGGGAGACAAGAAGAGCGGGCGTAGACCGGCCGCTACGCGCCAATTGTTTTCGCGTGCATCCATGCGAGGAGGAACCGATGCGTAGATCGTACATAGGTGTGCTCCTGATCGGCCTGGTTGCCTTGGGCGTGGCCTTGGGCGCGTGCGGCCCCATCCGCCCGGCAGCCACCCCCACCGCGACCCCGGCCCCGACCCCAGTGCCCACCACCGCCCCCACCGCGCTTCCCAGCGGCGAGTGGAAGACGCTCACCAGCGACACGGACTACTTCGAGCTCGATTACCCCGCTTCTTGGGACGCAGGCGTGATGCCCGGCCTGGCCTACGTCCAGAAGGACGAGGAAACCTTCATGCTGATCGAAATCACCACCACCCTGCCGGTCGCCGACCCAGACGAGGCGGAACGGTTGCTCACCGAGGAGGTCATTACGGCCATCCGCAGCGATGATGCCAATGCCCAGGTCACCGGACCGGATACGCTGATCGTCGGGGGCGAAGAGGGGTACTATGCCGATTTCGTCTACGTCGACCCGGCGACCAACCTGGAGAACATGGCGACCACGGTGAACGTCTACCACCAGGGCAGCATGTACAAGTTCATCCTCTTCAGCCTGACGACCGATGCCGCGGAGAATAACCCGCTCTTCGTGGCGATGCTGAGAAGCTTTCGCTTCACACGGTAGTGGGAACCTGAGGCAAGCCGGGATGTGCCCCAACGGGTGCATCCCGGTTTACGCTTCATAAACGGTCACGATATGCTTCTCCGCTTCTCCCTCGATCCGGGCGACGACCTCGATGTAAGGAGCGATGCTGGAGTTGTGCAGTTTGCCGCGCAACAGCTCGTCCACCTGAAAGATCCCGGCGGAGTTGTTCAGCACGATCTCCAGGCGCACGGGCTTCTTTTCCCCCTTGCGCAGGTGCACCGCACTGACGGCCTGGGCGGAGACGGAGTGGATGTTGACCTGCCCGGCTTCGAAGGGGATGCGGCTCCGCCCCTCCGTCATGTCCAGTGCGTCAGCCACCTTCACGACGCCGGCTTCTACCGTCAGGCAACGGTGTTCCCGACGGTGCGCCGTGACCGCGTGCAGTACCTCCGCCGCAAGCACCGTTGCCTCCGTGGGGGGATAGATCCCTTCCAGGAAGCGCCCTACGAGCCGATCCGCCAGGATCACGCTGTACGACTCGTGTTCGTCGCGGTGTACGGCGATCCCAATATCGTGCAGGGCCACGGCCAGCACCACCACGACCTCTGCATCCTCCATCGTCAGGCCATAATCGGCGACGACGTTGGGGGTCACCCCTCCCGCGGCGAGCATGCGCAGAAGCTTCAGGGCGATGTTCGCCACGATGCGGATGTGCACCGGGCCGTGGTCCGTGATCCGGGCACGCTCGACCGCGTTCACGTTGGCGCACCGCCACAACGTCTGCAATTCGACGTCGCGGGCGATCCGCTCCTGGACCTGCTGGAGCCGTTCGTTGTGCCGGGTTGGCAGGTTCAGCGAGATCAGCCGGATCGGATAGACCTTTGCCTCGTCCATCGGAATCCTCACAGGAAGAAAAAGGCCAGGGCGATCACGGCGTACACAGCCAGCAACGCCGCTCCCTCGAGCCAATGCGAGCGGCCGTCCTGGGAGATGAAGGTCGCCAGGACGACGCTTAGTCCCAAGCAGATCACCTCGAACGGGTAAAAGTGGAGGTCCATTGCGCCGGCCGGCCCGTGCAGGAAGAGGCTCACGAAGACCAGCACCGGGGCGACGAACAGGGCTACCTGCATGCTCGAGTTCAACGAAATGCTTAGGGAAAGCTGCATCTGGTTCTTCCAGGCCATTTGCACCCCTACCAGGTGCTCGGCCACATTCCCGACCAGGGGCACGACCACAACGCCCAGGAACAGGCGGCTCACTCCCCAGGAAGACACGACCGGCTCGATCGCCCCCACTAGGAACTCGCTCAGGAAGACGGTACCTACGGTCGCCACCGCCAGCACCGCCAAAGACACGCCCACGCTCCACGCCCGCCGGTGGGAGAGGGGCGCTGGGAGCGGGGTCAGCGCCCGTACCTCGTCGTCCAGCCAGGCGGTGGTGAAGGCAAAGAGAACGCTCAAGGCGTACAGGAAGAGGAGCACGCCCGCCACGCCCCAGCTGAGGTACTCGAGCGGCTGGTCGACCTGGCTCCCGTGCAGCCCGTAGAAAAGCGTGGGGACCGTCAGCCCGATGACCGCAAGCGACATCATCGTGGAGCTCAGGCCGGCCAGGTCCCGGTCGAACCGCTGGCGGCCGTTCTTCAGCCCGCCTGCCAGCATACTCAGCCCCAGGATGAGCAAGAGGTTCCCCAAGATGGAGCCCGTGATGGAGGCTTTGACGAGCTCCTGTTCCCCGGCCCGCAGGGCGACGATGGTGAGGATCAGCTCCGCGGCGTTTCCAAGGGTGGCGTTCAGAAAACCGCCCAGCCGGGGGCCGGTGCGCTCCGCGAGCTGTTCGGTTGCTTCTCCCAGCAGCCCCGCAAGCGGCATCAACCCGAGCGCAGAGGCAACGAAGACGGCCTGGTTCCCCCACGGCCGGTCTTTCAGCCACACCTCCGCGATCACCGCCAGCGGGACAAAGACCAACAAGAAGCGCAGAACCTTCAATTCGCGTGCCTCCTCCGAGAAGCTGCGGGATTCGGTCGCCTGCCCGTTCCTGCCCCAATGCCCCGGTGCCACACCCATATCGCTTTGCCCGCAGCTTCGGGACGACCCCATCCTGGGGTTGCTCCCTTTCCCGGACGCTTTCGCCCCGGGGCCAGGAGCATTTCCCGAAAGCGCCGGGCAAACCCCAGGGCGGGGTGCAACCTGCGGGAAACTATACCACCACCGCCCCGGCGACGCAAACCGCGCGCGACCTGCATCTCCAGGCAAAGGCGCACCCGGTTTAAGAGGCCTCTTCGGGGATTGTCTTACCCCCGCCGAGGCCACCTCTGTCGAGTCCAGGGCGTCTTGGGTTTCGGGCCGGGAAGCCGTTTGCCGGCCGGCCGGAGGCGTGGTATACTTCCACCAGGCCCGAATGGGCCTCCGGTATGCCCATTCGACCTTCTTTGCTCAGGAGGAAGTGGCCATGCCCGTCCATCCCGAACTGCTGAAGATCCTGGTCTGCCCGGACGACAAGGACCCGGTCGAGTACGTCCAGCTGGGGAAGGAAGAGTGGCTCGTCTGCCACACCTGTGGCCGGCGGTATCCGGTGCGCGACGATATCCCGGTTATGCTGATCGAGGAAGGGGATAGGTACCGGGATGAAGCCCTGATCCGCCGCCCGCAAGGCTAACTGCTTCGCCATGGTTCCCTTCTCCCACTACCGTGTCATCGTCAACCCCTGGGCCGGCCGGGGAACCGGGGCTCGATTGCTTCCCTCCCTTCCGGCGCTGCTGGAAGGGTTGTCCTACTCCCTTGTGGTTACCGAAGCGCCGCGCCACGCCACCGCCCTCGCCGCGACAGCTGCCCGCGAGGGTGCGGAGGTGGTCGTCGCCGTCGGTGGGGACGGCACGGTCCTCGAGGTGCTCAACGGCCTGCTCGGGAGCTCGACCGCTCTCGCCGTCCTTCCGATCGGCTCGGGCAACGACTTTATCAAACCCCTCGGCATCCCCCGCGATTTGGAAGGCGCGGCCCGGCTGCTTCGCTGCGGCGTCGTCCGACGCATCGACCTGGGACGCGCCGGCGACACCTGCTTCGGGAATGGACTTGGGATCGGCTTCGACGCCCGGGTGGCGATCGAGACGCGCCACTTCCCTCGCCTGCGCGGCTTCCCTCTGTACCTGGCCGCCCTCTGGCGCGCGGTCTGGCGCTACCGGCCTTGCCCCATGCGCGTGGAAATGGATGGACGCATCCTCGAAGGCCGGTTCCTCATGCTTGCGGTTGCCAACGGCCGTTGCCTGGCCGCCAACTTCTGGCTCACTCCCCATGCCGAAATGGACGACGGCCTCTTCGACCTCTGCCTGGTGCACGCCATGCCGCTCCCGCTCTTTTTCTACCACCTGCCCAAAGTGACCCGCGGCCAGCATACCCACCTGCGCGAGGTCTACATGGCCCGCTCGCGGCGGGTCGCTGTGCAAAGCGCCCTCCCGCTTCCGGTACACGCCGACGGCGAGATCCTTTCCGAGGGGGTAACCTCCCTGGAAGTTGAGATCGTTCCGAACGCGGTGGGGGTCCTTTGTCCGCCGGAAGGCGGCGCGCCTCGCTCCTCCCCTTCCCAGCGCACAGACCACACGCGGTAGATGCCTTCTTCTGGACCCTGCAACCGAACCCGATGCCGGCCGGCCCCGAGCGCGATCACCCCGCTGCACGCTCCACCCTCGTCTATCCACTCCCAGTGCTGCACCCGCCCATCCACCAGAAGCGAAAGCGCCGCCCAAGGTCCCCGTCCTGCCAGACAGATCCGGCCTGCGGCCGGAGCGGGCAGCACCAGGCCGAGCTCCGCTTCCCCCTGGAAGGCTCTCGTCGCCTGGAAGGTTGCCGGGGGGCGCACGCCCCACCCCTCGCCCAGTTCCCAAAAAGGCGCGCGGACCGGGGGGATGCGGTAGGCTACGGTCTCTGCGTCTTCGTGGACGCGGTTTGCTTCCCCCGCAAGCCAGTCGGCCAGCCGCCGGGCCGTCTCCTCCTGGGAAGGTGTGAAAGCAGCCCGCTCCAGCACCAGATATCCGGCCCCGTAGTGGTTCAGCGCGGCCAACGCCTGAGTCCGCAAGGCTATCTCCTCTCCGTCTGTGATCTCGCGCCACGGTCGAAGCGCCTGGAAAAGCCGAAAACCCGGGATCCGGGCGTAAGGCAGACGGGGATCGCCGCGCGCGACAAAACCGCCGTAGATCGGGTGGCCGTGCACGGTCTGGTAAAACATGCGCTCCGTATCGTCTTCCGGATAGCGGGCGATCGGTACCTCCAGCACGGCCGCGCTGTCCGCAGCCGCCGCGAGCTTCCGATAGAACGCCGGCACGTGGGCCGGCGTGACCGGAAAGGGCAGCCACGCCTGTTCCGCGCACACGAGCAGCGCGCAAAGGCCGGCCAGGATTGCCTGCCGGCCTTGGCCTGCCACCCGGTTCTGCAACAGACCGCCCAGCCCCACCGCCGCGCACACCGCCACCGCGAGCGTTACCAGCAGCCCGAAGCGCGCTGGCGTGCGCAGGAGATCCATAAGCGGCAGGAGGTAGAGAAACGCATAGGGGAGGAAGACCCGCGTCCCACGCCAGGTAACGATGGTGCCTGCGAAATGGGGCACCGGGCCGAGGGACAGTACAAAGGCACCGATCCCCACTGCCGCCCAATACCCCTTTCCCTCCCATCGCTGCAGCAGCCCCACGGCCGCCAGCCCCAGGGGGAGCAAGCCGAGGTAAAGCATCCCCTCTGTGGGGTTGTAGCGGGCAGATAGCGGCGCCACCCAACGTCCCCAAAGGGGATGGGCGGGCGTCGGGGTCACGTAGGCCAGGGGATCGGCGGAAAGGTGGATCGCGTAGGCCGGGGAGGGCCGCAGGGCCGCGTTCCCGGCCTGGGCACGAACCATGGGTACCCACTGGATCCCCAGCACCGCCAGGCCCAGGCCAACCGCCCCGATCAGCCGGCCGGAACGCCTCCACGCCGCCTGGCCGCGGAAGCGCTGCCGCAGCAGTTCCACCAGGAGATAGAGCCCCGTCAGCCCCAAAGCGTACAATGCATAAAGCCAGTCGCTCCAGCCGGTCAGGATGAGCAAACCCGCGGCCGCGAGGGCCTGTTTCCACGCACGGCGGGGCGTGCGCCACAGCCGCAACATCGCCCACAGGTAAAAGGGCAACCACTGGAACGCGATCAGGTTCAGGTGGGCCCGGAGGTGCGCCAGGTGGTAGGCGCTGAACGTGAGGATGGCCCCGCCGACAAAGGCGGCCCCCCGCCGCGCTGTAGGAGAAAACTCGCCCAACCTGGCCAACACTTCCTGGAGCAAGAAGTAGCCTCCAAGACCGCTGGCAACAAAGGAAAACAGCGCCAGGAACCCATAAGCCGCCACCGGCCCCCAAAGGACGGTCACCGGGAGGGCCAGGATCGTGTTACTCAGGGAAAGGGTGTCGAAAAGGAGGCTGGTGCCGTTGGGGTAAAAGAGCAGGTGGGTGAAAAAGAGGTCGCCCCGGCCATCGACCAGGCAACGACGTACCCACCAGAGGATCCAGGCGTTGTGCCAGATGTCGAAGATGTCCCCCGGCACCGCGCGACCGAGCACGATCGGAAGCGGCCAGAGCATCGCCAGGGTCAGGAGCAGGTAGGCCAGACCGGCTCCCAGGTGGGCCAGGTAGGGGCGCTTCATCGCCTTTCCTCCGAGCAGCCGCTTGCCTGGACGGCAGGACGGCCGATCGGCCGGTAGAAATAAAAGTCGCTGTAGCGCGTGTCCAGGCGGTAGTGCTGGCGCATCCGGGAGAGGATCGGCGCTGTCCAGCGGATCCACGCTTCTCCTTCGGCAAATTCGTCCAGGCGGTAGACGAGGATGACCAAAGAAAAGCGCTCCTGTTCCACCTCCCGGCAAAGGTGATCGGGCTTCCACCGACCGAGGCGCGCCAGTTGGGCCATCAGGAAGGGGTCGTCATAGGCCGGTTCGTGGCCGCACAGAAGGAGCAGACCGACGTCTTCCGACAGGATTGGGGGCGGTGTGCTCTGGAGCCAGGTACAGGCGCGCTCCATCTCCGCCTTTCGGGTTCGCGAGGGAAGCAGAGATGAGCGGTAGAAACGCAAGGGGTTCGGGAGAAAGACGAACTGAAGCAGGAGCAGGGACACCAGGGCTACCCGGATCGGCCCAGGGAATCCCGAGTGCGCCACCAGCAGGCCGGCTGCCAGCGCCAGGGCGAACATCAGGGGAAGCTGGAACCCCCAGGTGCTGCCCACCCGGGCGCCAGTGGCCAGCACTCCGAGTCCCCCCAGCAGCAACAGGGGGACGAACCAGGAATGCCGCAGGAGGAGGAAGAACGCCGATCCGAGCGCGAGTAGCGTGAGGAAAGGGTATAGGACGGCTACCGGGGAAAGCATTCCCCAAAACTGCGCTGCGAGCCAGGGGAAACGATGCACGCCCAGGGTATGAAAGCCGAACCCGCCCTGGGTGAGCGAGTTCAGGAGAAGGAAAGGCACCGCTGTCGCCCCTGCGGCCTCCAGGCCGAGGAGCAGTCCCCGCCGGGGCGTACGCAGGAAGAGATAGAGGATCCCCATCCCGGCCAGAAGCACCGCGTTCTGCTTGGCAAAAAAGGCCGCGGCGAACCACAGAGCCGCAAGGTAAACCTGCGGGCGCTCGCCGAAGTGCAAACACCAGAAACAGGTGAACAACCCCAGGAACAGGGCCAGTGTGTCCGGCTTGGCGAAGGTGGACCACAGGAAGACCGTGCCTAGGGATAGCGGCATCAACCCCGCGATGAGCGCCGCGCGGGAACTGGCTCCCAGCCGGCGGGCGATCGCGCCGAGGAGCACGGCGCTTCCCAGGCTGGCCAGGAGCGCCAAGATCCTCCCAGGTACCAGGGTTGGCCCGGCCCAGCGCAGCCATGGCGCGCTCAGCAGGTAGAAGAGCGGCGTGTAAACCGAGGAGACGAAACGCCCTCCTTCCAGCGGCGGGTAGACCGCTTCCCCTCGGGCCAAAAGGAGGGCGCTATGGAGCACGACCCCCTCGTCATAGTCGATGGGGAAGGGGAAGAGGACGGCGTAAACGGAGTACCCTAGGAAAAAGAGCGCCCGTAGGGCAAGCACTGCCAGAAGGAGCCATTCCAGGAACGCTTCCCACCGAGCGGCCACATCCTTCGTCGAGGGGTCGGGCAGCCTGTGCATCCTCGCGCTCCTCGATGGACGAAAAAAGCGGGGACGCTCGCACCCCGCTTGTGACGCCTTTCGCTCACCGGATCACGATCCCCCGAATGTGTCCCGCATCCACTCCCACACGCCCCGCTTCCCGTTGCCGACTTCGCTCCCCAATGTCGCCGCCAGTTCCTCGAGCAGCTTGCGCTGCTGGTCCGTCAGCCGCGTGGGGACGACCACGCGCACCACCACGATCTGGTCTCCCCGGCCGTTCCCGTGCAGGTAAGGCACCCCCTTTTCCCGCAGGCGATACGTCTTGCCGTGCTGGGTTCCGGGCTGGATGTAGAGCGTTTCCTCGCCGTCCAGCGTGGGCACGACCACCTGGGCGCCCAGCGCCGCCTGGGCGATGTTGATCGGAAGTTCGTAGACGATGTCGTTCCCCTGGCGCTGGAAGTGGGGATGGGGTTTGATGCGCACGGCGATGTAGAGGTCGCCGCGCGGGCCCCCGTGGAGGCCGGCCTCTCCCTCGCCGCTCAGCCGGATCTGCGAGGCCTCGTCGATCCCAGCAGGGATCCTGACCCGCAAGCGGCGCGTCACCCGTACCCGCCCCTGGCCCTGGCATTCGTGGCAGGGAATGGCTACGATCACCCCCTCCCCATGGCACTGCTCGCAGGTGGTCATCACGATCATGTTGAAGAAGGCGCCGCGTTGCCGTACCTCCCCCGTCCCGCCACAGCGAGGGCAGCGCACCGGCTGCGTGCCCGGCTCCGCGCCCGTTCCCCGGCAGGAAGGACAAGTCTCCAACCGCGGGATCTCGACCTCTTTCTCGCAGCCGAAGATGGCCTCCTCGAAGTTCAGGGTGAGGGTGTAGCGCAGGTCGGCTCCGCGCTGTGGGCGTGTGCGGCCGGCCACCCCCGCGCGCGGGGAGAAAAAGCTTTCGAAGGCATCGAAGATGTCGCCCAGGCCGAATCCGGCAAACGGATCGAACGGCCCCGGGCCAGGCATGGTACCGTTCACCCCCGCGTGGCCGAACCGGTCGTAGGCCGCGCGCTTTTGCTCGTCCGAGAGGACCTCGTAGGCCTCGTTGATCTCCTTGAAACGCGCCTCGGCATCCGGCGACTTGTTCACATCCGGGTGGTACTGTCGCGCCAGGCGGCGAAAAGCCCGCTTGATCTCCTCCTGGCTACACCCCCGGGGAACGCCGAGAATCTCGTAATAATCGCGCTTTGTGCTCATCCCCCTCACACCTCATCCCGACGTTGCTCATGTAAGTTTACCGCACCCCCCACATTCCGTCAACATGGGCGGCGGAAGCGGAAGCCTAGGGCGTGGATGCGGGAGTGGGGGTGGGAGGGTAGGGCGGCGCAGTGAGCAGGCCCAGCGCTTCCTCCACCGGGCCGCGCGGGAGGAGATGGACCTCCCCCCGCCACAGGGCGTAGTACGTGTTCCCCTTGGGGCTCTTTTCCCCCAGCGCGATCGTCCAGGATTCGCCGTTGGCAAGGCCGAGGGTGACCGTGGCCTTGGGCGCAAGCAGGCCAAACGCCTGCAGGTCGACCTCTTCGGGTGCAAAGTGCCGATAACTCAGAATCTGCACCCAATGCTCCACTAGCCGTTGGACGCGCTTCCCGTCGGCTGGCCCTGCCGCTGGCTCGACCATCTGCCACTGCCGCTGTGCATCGAGCTCCAACGTACAGCGCAGCCCGGGCTTCCCTTCTACAGCGACCCGCACCACCTGGCCCACCGTCAGCTCGGGCCACAGGGGCTTGTAGGGCGACTCGCTCTCTTCCGCCGGCCGGCGGAACTCCAGCAGGTAGATGGCCACGACCAGCACCAGAAAGGCAGCCACAACGATCGCCGCACTTTTCCGCATGCTCCGCATGGCGTCCTACCTCTTCCGCCGTTGCAGCCAGACGGCGACCCCGGCCAGCACGATCCCCAGCGGGATTCCCACCAGCGTCAGGTAGCGAATGGCCCGCGACTGCACCCCGCTGAGCACCACCTCCCGCGCCTGGTATTGCACCGGGGCCAGGTCGATCAGCCGCTCTTCCTCTGCGAGCCAGTTGATCGCGTTCAAGAAGAAGCGCTGGTTGTCCGCGGTAGCCGCCCAGTTCCGGACAAAGTCGGAATCCCCCACCAGCACGATGCGTGTGTCGGTCGTCTGGTTGCTCCCCTGGACCCGCCCCTGGACCGCTGCGGCCAGGACCAGCGGGCCACGATAGTCCTGCCCGGCATCGAAGGTCAGCGGTTGATGGCTGAGGTCCGTCTCGCCCCAGGCCTCGTCGCTCGTGCCTAGGAGCGGGGTCACGTCCAACCCCGGGAGCATCGTGTTCGTCGCTTCGAGCGAACGCGCGCCCGGGAAAAAGGGACGGGAGACGTTGCGCGTGATGGCGTGGTTCTGCTGCACTTTATCGGCCACCGGGGTCGCCGGGTCCGATCCGGCGACCGCGTTCAGGGGATCGATGATCAGGTCGTCCTGCGCATAGATGCCCCACAGCCGCAGGATGTTGTTCACATCGGCGGACGGAGCGGGATCGAGCAAGGCAAAGAGCTTCCCACCGCGGCCCAGGTAGGCCGCCAGCAGGTGCTCCTCATCGGTGGAAAGCGCTTTCTGGGGGCCGAGGAGCACGATCACCGTGTCGCTCACCGGGAGCGTCCCCGTGTATCCGGCCAGCACGAGCGTTTCCACGCGGTAGTTGGCCTCCTCCAGCAGGCTGCGGATGCCCGCGTAGCCGTCCCGCTGGGTGCTCTCGATGTCCCCTTCGCCGTGGCCGGTCACAAAATACACGGTCACCTGCCGGGCGCTGGTCACACGGAGAATGGCCCCCGTCCAATCCGCTTCCTCCAGGCTGTAGACGTTGTAGCGCTGGTCCCCGCTTTCGAACACCAGCACATACGCATCCCCGCTCACGCCGTACTGCTGGGCCAGGACACGGCTCACCTCCGGGTCGACCAGTCGGTAAGAGAAAAGCGGCGTGTAGGAGGCATAGTTCTCCAACATATAGCGCGCTTCCGCCTGCTGATCGCTCTGACTGCGGTAGAAAAACCCGGTTACCTGCACCGGGCGGTCCAACTCCGCCAGCACCTGTTGCGTCTGAGGGGAAAGCGAGTGCAGGTGCTCCTCTGTCAGGTCCCAGCGGCGGTAATGTCGGTAAGAAAGGACGTTCAGCGCGACCATGATGCCGATCACCGCCACCGCCATCAGGAGGACGATGCTCCCGTAGCGCGTGCTCCGGGCGGTGAGCAGCCGGCGCACCGCAGCCGGGTTGACCAGCCAGGCCGCAACGAGCAGGGCCACCCCGATGCCCAGGGCGATCTCCGCGCCCGGGAAGCGCCTTCCCCGCACGAGGAAGGCCACCAGGCCTCCCAGAAGCGCGAGCCCCCCGGCCAGGGCCAGGTAACCGTTCCAGGAAGCGAGCTGCTCGGCAAAACGCCTGTTCATCCGCTCCACCTCCGTCCCTCGAGCACTCGAGTGGCCAGGAAGAGCGCGGCCACGGTCAGGCTGAGGAAGTAGACGACATGCCGGGTATCGAGGATGCCCATCTGAAAATCGGCCAGGTGGCTGTTGATCGCCAGGGCACGTAGCACCTCCCCCATTTGGGGACCGGCGACGCGCGCCGGCGCACCGACGAGCATCAGCGCCAACACCATGCCAAAACCGGCGAAGAAGGCCAGGATCTGGTTCTGCGAGAGCGTGGAGGCCAGCGTGCCCAGGGCGATCAGCGCCGCGCCGAAGAGGACGACCCCGATATAGCCGGTAATCAGAAGGCGCGGATCCGGGTTCCCGAAGGCGAACAGGATCAGCGGGTAAATGGAGGCCAGGGCGACCAGGACCAGGTAAAAGCCCAGGCCGGCCAGGAACTTGCCCAGGATCAGTTCGCTATCGCGGATCGGCGCCGTGAGCAGCAATTCCAGGGTGCGGGAGCGGCGCTCCTCGGCGATCAACCGCATGGTCAGCGCGGGGGCGATAAAGAGCGAGATCGTGGTCACCCGGCTGAAGACGTCGGCCACGGTGGCGTAGTAGGCCTGTTGGGGCAGATCGACGTAGTTGAAGAACAGGCCCAGGATGAGGAAAAAGATCACCGCCACCGCGTAGGCGATCGGGGAAACGAAATAGGCCGCGAACTCGCGACGGGCAATCGTCCAGACATTCCGCACGGGCCTACCCTCCGCTATTCCCGCGTCAGCCGGAGGAAGATCTCCTCCAGGCTCAGGTCCAGAGGTCGCAACTGCAGGAGCTCCCACCCCCGGTGCACGGCCAGCGCAGCCAGTTCGGGACGCAGGTCACGCCCCACGGCACAGGTCACCTGATACTTCCCCGGTGCCTGCTCCCGAACCTGTACCACGCCGGGAAGGCGCTGGATCTGCTCCAGGGCATCGGGTGCGGGCCGGCCGACCTCCAGGAGCACCTGATCGCTTCCTTTCAGCCGGGCGTTTAGCTCTTCCGGCGTCCCCTCAGCCACGATCCGTCCCTGGTGGATGATCACCACCCGTTGGCAGGTCTGGCTCACTTCGGGCAGGATGTGGGTGCTCAGGATCACCGTGTGCTCCCCGGCCAGGCCGCGGATCAATTCGCGCACCTCGATAATCTGCCGGGGATCGAGCCCCCCGGTCGGCTCGTCCAGGATGAGCACTTCCGGCTCGTGGAGCAGCGCCTGGGCCAGTCCAAGCCGCTGCCGGTATCCTTTGGAGAGCCGGCCGATCAGCGCCTGTTCCCATCCGACCAGGGCACATCGCTCGATCACCGCCCGGATACGCGCCTGCGCCCGGTCTAGCCCGCGCAGCCGTGCCCAGAAGGCCAGGTAATCGCGCACGGTCATCTCGGGGTACAGGGGAACATCCTCGGGCAGGTAGCCGACATGCCGCCGCACTTCGAGCGATTCCTCCATTACGTCGTACCCCGCCACCGTCGCCCGGCCGGCCGTGGGGGTCAGGTAGCCGGTGAGAATGCGCATGGTGGTGGTCTTCCCGGCGGCGTTCGGCCCCAGGAAGCCCAGGATCTCCCCCTTGTTCACCGAGAACGTGACCTCCTGGATGGCTGTAATCGGTCCGAAACGCTTGGTCAACCCTTCGACCTGGATCAAAGTGGACACCTCCTGCCTGGTTCCCTCGGGCGCAATTTCCACATTATTGTTATAAAATACCTGCCCGAGATGAAACCTCGATGAAAACCGCTCGACCAGGACCCGATCAACGGGCCTCCTGCAGCGCGAGTGAATGCAGGAGGATTCCCACCCGGCCCGGCGGCCCCGCAAAACCGAACTCCTGAGGGTTCCAGGTATCGCTGCAGATCTCCAGGCGCCCGGGCCCCCCCGCGAGATCCAGTTGCAGGGGGACTTCCTCGAACGTCCACGACGGCGCAAGCTTCCTTTCCGCGATCGGGTGTCCCTGCCAGCGGATGGTCAGTCGGGCCGGAGGAAGGCCTTCCGGGCGATATCCCGCTGCTTCGAGCTGCAGGCGCAAGGTCCCCCCAACGGCTGGCAGTCGGATGGCCGTACACGTCTCCGTCCATACCGGTTCGGCCAATCGTAGCTCGAAGGAGAGGGGAGCATCGGGCCGGCGCTGCAGGCGGAAGAGCCCCTGATGGGAACGAACCTCCACCTGCGCCCGGGGCAGATGTTCGTAGCTGGTCTCCGTCATCCGGGTATCCAGGGTAAAGCGGCTGATTTCTTCTAAGGAAAAGCCGGCCTGGAATACAGAAGGCGGACGCTCCAGCAGCAGGTAAAGCGTGTCTCCTTCTGGCCACTCCTGAAGGACGGGCCAAAGCGCTTCCCAGGGGACCTCCGACCGTTCCTCGCCTTCGAAGGGCGCCGGCGGGAGGAGCGTGTAGGCCGCCTTCCCGTACAGGTAGCGGAGCGGAGTGGCCAGGGCCGGCCCGAAGTGCTCGATGAGGAGTGGAGCGCCTTCCGGGATCTGCGCCGCTAGTCCAGCGAGCGCGTCCGTCGTCCCCGCAAGTTCCCGGCGCGCAGCAAAGGGCGCATCGGCGCGCGCCAGGAGAAAGACGAGCAGGCCTGCGAGCAGGAAGGCCGTCCCTCGCCGCACCCCTCGGCCGAGCGGAGCCAGCCGTACCCGCCAGACGGCGAGCGCCATCCCGAAAGAGAGCACGGGGAAAACCAGGGGGACGTAACGGCGCATCATCCAGAAGTGGTAAGGGTCGGCAAACGTCCGGTAGGAATAGAGCCCGAATTGCAAAAAGAAGGCCAGGAAGAAGGGGAAGGAAACGCGTTCCAGACGGTAGCAAAGCCACCAACCCACCCCGGCAATGGCCAGGACCAGGCCGGGAAGGGAAAGGTACCAGGCCAGCCGGAGGAAGGTCAGCCGGTCGTAGTTGGGGAACCACTCCCCGCCGACTTGGATGCGGGCAGGGGAGAGCACCATCCGCACCACGCCGAATGCCAGCACCAGGAGGAGCCAGAACGCGGCGGTCCTGCGTCGCACCGTGGATGGTCTGGCCTGGAGGTACCAGAGGGTGCGTGTAAAGGGCTGCCGCTTTAGGAGCAAGAGCAGCCCTGTGGCGGCTCCCAGCGCGAGCGCCAGGCCGGCCGCCAGGCGCAGGTCGATTGGCAGGCGCTGGCGCTCCAGGGAAGTGCCGAAGGTGTGCAGGTAAGGACGGGCGATGCCCAGGAGGTGCAGCACGCCGTGCACCGTGGGCAGGCCGCAGGCGAGCAGAAACGCGCGTTCCTCGCGGGGCAGGCGGCCGGCCAACGCGCGCAGCAGAAACCAGGCCCCGACAAGGAAGGGGAGGAAAAGCAACTCGATCTTGGCCAGGGCCAGTTCCCCCAGCGCCAGCCCGGCCAAGACCGCCAGATCGTGCCGCCCCGGCTCTCGGGCGCTCCGGGAGAGCAGATACCACCCCCCAAGAAGGAGCGGCAGGGCCAGGGACTCGGCCACCGGCTGGCGGGAAAACCACACCTGGGCGGGGTTCAGGGCGAGAAACACCAGGGCCAGCCAGGCCGGCCACTCCCCGAAGTTCCGGCGGACGAGGAAGAAAGCCGCCGCCAACCCCATGAGCGTGAACAACGGGGTGAGCGCTAGAGCCGCCGGGATGCCTCCGGCGGCATACCCGAGGGCGAGCCAGGCGGGATACAGGTGCAAGAACTGTGGCGTGATCTGGCCGGTGGCAAAATCGGTCACGTAAAAGCCAGGGAGCTGCCACCACTGGCCGATGTAGTGGGAAAGCAAAAGGGGATGGGCTGCGGCCGGCATGCGGGCAATCTCGGGGTCGTAGCGGAGGATCCCGCCCGTTTGGGCGATGGAGGCGGCGGTGGCCAGGTAGACTCCCGGATCCTGTCCCCCCAAAAGCCACTCCCCGGGGTAACAAAGGAAGAAGCCGAGAACTAGGAAAAGGAACAGGCGAAGGAATCCCGCTCGCTGTAGCCGGATGGCCGGCCCGTGCCAAGCGCGGATGGCTTTCCAGCGCGCCCGGAGCAGAAGGAGACTGCCCAGGAGAAGTAGAAGGAGCCAGTGGGCCAGGGAAAAAAGGCCCAGTTCGGCCAGAAGGAGAGCCGGCGGACCGCACAGCACCAGGCCTGCGAGCAGTTGGGTGAAGGCGGCTTCGCCGGGTAGACTTGCTTCGTGCGGCGCAAAGGCACGGCAGAATAGGTGACCCACCAGCGCTACCGCCAGTCCCAGACCCAGGAGGGCAACAGCAAGCATCGCCCTACCTCGCGGCAGCGCGAAGGGAACGCTCTTTGGCCTCCAGCGCTCCCTGCAGGCGTTCGATCACCGTCGGCCAGGTGTGGTGCTGAAGCACGTAGGCGCGGCCACAGGCGCCCATCCGCTCTCGCAGGGCCGGCCGCTCCAGCAAATAGTCCAGGCAGGCCTCGAACTCGAGGTAATCGCGGTAGTACAGCCCCCCGTTGCTTTGCTGGCAATGGTGGGTGGTCACCGCGCAATGTCCGTTTACGAGCACGGGCGTGCCCTGCAGCCAGGCCTCCATCAGCACGATGGAAAAACTCTCGATCGGCGAAGGTTGCACGAGCAGCGTCGCGGCCGCGCAGGCGTCGTGTTTGTCCGCCTCGCTCAGAAGGCCCAGGTCCACGATAGAGCTGCCACCCTCAGGCGGCACTTCGAGTTCGCCTGGGCCGGCCAGGAGGAGTTTCAGCGCTCTCCCACGCCGTTTCCGGTAGGTGAGGAAATACTCCATCAGGCGCGGGACGCCTTTGGGCGTGTCGCGGCGCCCCAGGTAGAGCAGGAACGGCTCCTCGATGCCGTAACGAGCGCGGAAGCGCGCGGCATCCCCGACCACATCCGGATCGATTCCCACACCGATCAGGAACGCCTGCTCGGGCGGGACCGGGTAGAGCTGGAGCGCGAGTTCCCGCTCCGGTTCCGAAATACACAGCAGCCAGGGCACCTGTTCCATCAACCAGGCGGTTGCGGCATGGTAGGCGTACGGTTCATCGTGCAGGCACGGCAGAAGGAAGGAACGCTCGGGGACGATCTGCGCCCCCCAAAAGGTCAGGTTGTGCGAGTAGATGAAAAAGACGAAGAACGCCTCGGGTTCCTCGGCGATGGCCCGGTAGAGGGCGTCGCTTTGGGGCATTTCCAGGAGATGGTGGACTTCTTCCGGGGGAAAGACCGGCAGGCGGCGCAAGAGGTCGAGCCGCTCGCCCCAGAAGGGGCACTCGTCCCAGCGAGCGACCGGGAAGCGGCGGATGGGGATGCCGTTCCATTTGAAAGGGCCTGGCGGATAGTGCGGCACGAACCAGGGGAAGGTGTAGCCACGGGAGGTCGTGCTCCAGACCTCGAGCGGATATCCCGCTCGCTGGAGCTCCTCGGCCAGCCGTCGGCACAGGGTTTCCGCCCCGCCCACGGTGTCCGGGCCATACCAGGTGGTGACGAAGATCAGCCGCACCGCTCCTCCGCTTTGGCTAGCTAGGTTGGATGGCGCCCGTGCCCGCCGCCTGCCAGGGCGCCCCTTCTTGGGCTCGTCGCGCCGCTTCCTCCCGGATGTGCCCTATGACCGCCCGGACGTCCCCTTCTGGCCCGAGGGGCGGCTCGGCTGGGGTCGGCACGGGCGAGGAAAGGACCTCCCGGCAGAACTCCAGGTAGGCGCGCGCCGAGCCTTCCAGGGAGTGGAAATCTCCGATGTACCGCCGGGCCTGCTCGGCGATGCGCCGCCCGAGGGCGGGATCGCGTGCCAGCGCGTGCAGGAAGAAGGAGACCATCGCCTCCTCTGCGTGCCCCACATCCGCCTTGAGGCAGACGTCGTCGGGGAACTCGGCGTATTGGCCCACGTTGGAAACGATCACCGGCTTGCCTGCTCCCAGGGCGCGGATCAGCCCGCCGGAGGTCTCCCCGGCGAGCGGGTAGCGCAGGTTGACCACCACATCGGCCGCCAGGAGGTAGGATTGGAAGGTTGGGACATCCACGAACCCGGTGACCCGCACCAACCCGTCCAAATGCGCCTCGTGCACCCGGTCGGCGACGCGCACGGCGGGATGGTCCGGCCCCACGATCGCGCAGCGGGCCTGGGGAACTTCGCGGAGGAGGTCCGCGAACACACGCAGGAGCGTCTCGATGCGCCGGGAGGGGGTGACGATTCCCGGGGAGATGATGAGCCAATGTTCGGGACGGTAGCCGAGCCGCCTCTTGACCTCTTCCTGGGGAAGGTGGGCATAGGGCGAGCGTTGCGGCCCCAGGTGGTGGGGGATAACGGCTACGCGCGCCGTAGGAACCGCGCGCAGGACCGCCTGGCGCGCCGTCTCGCTGTGCACGATGATGCCCCGGCTGGCCCGCACCACCGGCCCGATCCCGGGGTACAGGAAATGATCCAGGTGGCTCCACAGGCCTGCCCGACGTCGTCGCAGGAGAGAACGTCCTTCCTCGTCCGGAAAAGCCGTCAAGAAGGCAGCCAGCCCTCCCTCGCGGGGGAGGTACTCGCCTAGGAAGTGGTGGAGCACGGTATCGTGGAGCACAACCACCCCGGGGTAGCGCTGGAGCGTTTCGTAGATGTAGGCGTGGCAGATGTGGTTGCCCATATGGTAGAGGCAGAGGTCAAAGGGATGGGCCTGGTGTTGCTGGGGGAACTCCCGGTAGTCGTGGATGGGAAACTGGCGGCGGATGAGCAGGTTGGTGGGCTCGTAGCCGTCGACGAAGAGGGCGATCTCAGCTTCCTGGGCAAGGTAGGGGAGCAGTTCCTCGCAGTAGTCCGAGATGCCTGAGGGTACCGGCCGCAGCGGGCCGAAGAAGGCGATACGCAAAGGCACCCTCCTCATCTACGCGCGATGATCGCATAATCGGCATAGCCGTAGAGGAGGTCGTTCAGCCGGTCCAGGTTGACGTTGAGCAGAGCCGCGATCCTTTCCCACTCGGTCCCGCCGGCTTCCGGGAGGCGGGCGAGGCGCACGCCCTCAGGGACAGGGTGGAGGTAGCGGACCTCGATCTCACGGAAGCCGTGCATCTCCAAGAGGAAAGCCAACGCCTGGGGGTGAAGCGGCTTGACGTGGGAGAGGTCCAGGTAGAAATAGTTCACCAGTGCCCAGAGGCAAAGCGGGTTGGGCGTCTCGAAGATCAGGCAGGCCCCGGGTTCCAGTTTCGCCTGAGCGAGGGCGACCAGGCGCGTGAGGTCTTGAGGGGCCAGGTGTTCCACGAGGTGCGCGGCAAATAACCCGCCCAGGGAGCGATCGGGCAGGCCGGCCAGGTGGTGCAGCGCATCCTCGCGCACGACGCGCAGGCCCTTTTCCTGGCACAGTTGCACCATCTGCACGTTCCAGTCGACCCCGTAGGCCGGAATACCGTGATCGCGCAGGAGTTCCAGAAACTCGCCCTTGCCGCATCCCAGGTCCAGGACGTTGCGGCGTCCGGCGAAGAAAGGGAGGTAAGCTTCCTGCTCGGCGCGCACCTCTTCTTCCGGGCGATAGATGGCCTCGAAGCGGAAATAGTCGTGGTCGGAGAGCGTCTCGCGCTCGGCGGCCACGGCCGGCCGCTCCTCGGGCGGCAGGGTACCCTGGGGAGTCAGGCGGGCCATCAGCCCGTCCAGCCTTTGCCGGAGGAAAGCCAGGCCACGGCGGTCCAGGGCCTGCTCCTGGGAAAGGCGCTGCAGGCGCTCTTCGAGCGCGGCCAGAACGCGCGCCTGCGCCTGGGACTGCTCCTGGATCTGCCGGGCAAGGGTCTCCCGCAGATCCTGCACCCGGGCCTGAAGCGCCGCCTGCTCCTGGTCCAGCGGGACGAACAGGGCATCCATGCGCCGGAGGAGGTCCTCGGAGGTCTGGCGGGTGAAGCGATACAGCTCCTGGAGGGCCTCGACCAGGGCAAGGTTAAAGCGCACCTGCTGCTGGAGGATGGGGAGGACGTACCATTTGGTGGAGACGCGGTTCCAACGCTCGCGGAACCAGGCGATGAGCGGGCCCAGCAGGGGAAAGCGCGAACGGAAGGGCTGTTCCTGCACCGCTGCCAGTGGCTTCAGCTCCTCGAGGCGCTGTTCCAGAGGGGCAGGCTCGGACAACCCCGCGTCCGACGGATATGGAGGAAGCCCAGCCCGGCTAGCGCGCGGGCCCACCTGGGAACGCACTTGCTCACGCATCTGACGCAATCGGTGGGCCAGTTCGGGGTCTTCGGTGTAACTGCTGGCCATCGACGTGTCCCCTGTTATCGGAACCGGCGCCGAACATCCGCGACCACGGCGACGCCGGGGCAAAGGCATTATAGCATTGCGCCGTGGGCATGTCAACGAGTTAACCTCCCAGGCGAATATTGCTCTCCCGTGAACCCTGGGGTATAATGGTGGCCCAGTGAGGCCATCGATCGTGGCAGGAGCCTGGGATGCCCGGTGCGATAGAGGCTACGGAAAAGGCCATACCCCAGGAGAGCGGGTTTCCCCGGCGTGGGCCAACGGTAGAAGGATTGCTCTACTTCCTGATCCTGGTGCTCGCGGTTGCTTCCCGTTTTGCCCTCCTGGATTCCCAGGCCATGCATCACGACGAGGGGATCCACGCGCTCGGGGGATGGAACATCTATCAGGGAACCGGGTATGTGCACAACGCCGTCTACCACGGCCCTTTCATCTACCACGCCGGGGCGCTTTCCTTCTCCCTCTTCGGCGATAGCGATATCACCGCCCGCCTGCCGGGGGTGCTTTTCGGCATCGGCACGGTGATGCTCCCAGCCCTGCTGCGCCGCTACATCGGCCGCTGGGGGGCCCTGCTCGCTTCTACCTTGCTCCTCATCTCCCCCACATTCCTGTACTTTGCCCGGTTTGACCGGAACGATGTCTTTGGAGGATTTTGGTCGCTGTTCTTGTTTGTGTGCATCGTTCGTTACCTGGGAGAGCGGCGCAACGGATGGCTCTATGGGGCAGCGCTTGCTTCCTGCCTCCATTTCTGCACCAAGGAAACGGCCTATATCACCGCCGCGATCTTTCTCCTGTTCTTGGGGGGGCGGCTCATCTGGCAACGATTTGGCCTGCCCTCGCTGTTCCTGCTCTTCGGGTTGCTCCCTGCGGGCCTGGAGGACCTGTGGAAGAGCGTGGTGGGCCGGCCGGTCCCGCTGCCCTCGTTTTCCCTGGGCCCCCTCACCCTGAGCCTCCTGGGGTGGATCCCCTTGCTCCTTTCGCTACTCGGCGTGTTTGGCCTGCTCGGATGGTGTTGGATCGAGGGGTGGCGAAGCGGGCGCGCAAGCCCTACGCTCGACTTGTTGGTCGTGCTCGGGACCACCGTCCTCCCGCTCCTTTCGGCCATCCCCCTGGACTTGATGGTGCGGCTGCGACACCTCCCGCCGATCGATTACGAGTCCGGCGCGGTTGTCCCCTCCTACGCTGTAACGCTGGGGCTGCTGGCCATCGGAGGAATGTTCGCGCTCTCTGCGCTGATCGGCCTCCTGTGGGATGCGCGGCGGTGGCTGGTGGTCGCGGGCCTCTTTTGGGGGATCTTTTTCCTCCTACACACCTCGTTCTTCGGGAGTATGACCGGCTGGGCCACGGGGCTCGTGCAGGCGCTGGGGTTCTGGATGTCGCAGCAGACCGAGAAGCGCATCCACGTGGGTCCCCAGTACTACCTGTTCCTGATCCCGGTCTACGAGACCGTGTCCTTCCTCTTCGGGAGCCTGGGTCTGGTGGCCCACCTCGGAAGAGAACTCTCCCGTCCTTCCCTGCGCGAACGACCGCAAGGGCCGGGAGAATGGGACCCGCCTGCCGCGCCGCTCGGGGCGCCCTTGGGGCCAGCCATGGGGCTTCTGGCCTGGTGGGCGCCGCTGGGGCTGCTCGTCTATTCGCTGGCCGGGGAGCAGGTGCCCTGGCTGAACGTACATCCCACGTTGCCGTTCGTCCTTTTGGCGGCCGCCTGGGTGGGGCAGGTGGCCGCCTGGGAAGGGCGGTACCCGACTGCGGGCGCTCGGACTGGGGCCGCAAGCGCGCTCGTTGTGGCGGGCGCCGCCGGGCTGCTTGCCTGGTCCGGCTGGCCGCTCGTGCGCGAGGCGTGGAGGGCGCTGCGTGAGATGGGCGGAGGGGTTGCCCGGACGCAGGTGGCGCTCCTGCTGGCCTGGGCGATCGGGGCGCTGCTCCTGTTGGGCGCGGTATGGGTGCTCGCCGGGGCAGCCGGAGCCAGAAGCGAGCTTCCGTTCCTGGTGCTGGGAGGAGTAGGGGCTGCGGCTGTGGGGGTCCTGGGCTCGGTCCTCTCGTTCCAGAAAGCATACGGCCAGTGGGGATGGCTCTACCTGCCGCTCGGGCTGGTGGCCGGGCTGGCGATCGCACGCACGATCCTGTTGGGCCGGGCGGCGCTGCGTAGCGCCGTACTCCTCCCGTTCGCTATCCTTTGCGCGTGCAGCGTCTCGAGCGCCTGGAGGCTGACCTATATTCTCAACGACACGCCGGTGGAGATGCTGGTCTATGTGCAGAGCTCTTCGGACGTGCAATGGGTCATGGAGGAGTTGCGCGCACTCTCCACTTTGACCACCGGCGGGACCGAGATGCCCTTTCTCTACGATAGCGAGGTCGCCTGGCCCCTGGAATGGTACTTCCGCAACTATACCCAAAAATGGTACAAGCCGACGATCGCTCCTCCCTTCGAGCGGCCCGTGGAGGAAGCCGGGATGGCGCTGGTCTACCGCTCCTATGGGGAATCCGAGGACAGCGCCAAGGCGTATCTGGAGGGCAAGTTCTACGCGTTCCGCTATTACGCCTTCAACTGGTGGTTCCCCGAGGAGGTGATGCGCAGCCCGCGGGCCTTTGTGCGGTGGGCTGCTCCCCAGCTCCTCCCGGCGCAACAGGAAGCCACTTGGTGGGACGTCCTGCGCGCCCTGGGCACGGCTTCCGGCCAGATGAAGGTTTGGCGCTACTACCTGTTCCGTGAACCGCCGGCCCCGCTCGGCGCGCGCGAGTTCGCCGTCTATGTGCGCAGGGACCTCTTGGCCCCGCTCGAGTGGGTAAGCGATGCCTTGCCCCGGCGGTAGCCGGGCCGATGAGCCAGACCGGGGGTATGCATGAGTCACGGCCACGGTTCTTCCACCCCTGAACAGGAGCACTGGTTGAATCGCAGGATCGACTTGACGCGGGTGGACCCGCAGATCGTCCTTTTCCTCCTGTTCATAGCCCTTGCCGCCGTGCTGCGGTTCTCCCACCTTGGGGTGCGCGCGATGCACCACGACGAGGCGATCCACGCCTGGTATTCCTGGCGATTCTACACGGGGCAGGAGTTGTACCGCTACAACCCCATTTTCCATGGGCCTTTCCTGTACCATATCACCGCCTTCTTCTACTTCCTGTTCGGGGTGAGCGATGCGATCGCCCGGGCGCCGGAGGCGCTCTTCGGCGTGCTCCTGGTCGCGCTCTGTTATCCCTTGCGGCGGTACCTGGGCCGGTATGGGTGGTTGATCGCCGCCGGGCTGCTCGCGATCTCTCCCTCGTTCGTCTATTTTTCCCGCTTTGCCCGACACGATGCCTTTGCCGCGACGTTTACCCTGGCGGCGACGATCTCGCTCTTTCGCTACCTGGAGGAGCGTCGGCCGCGCGACCTCCTCTGGGCCGCCGGCGCGCTGGCCCTTTCCTTCACCGCAACGGAGGTCACCTTCATCAGCACTTTCATCCTGCTCGTTTTCCTGGGCCTGGTGTACCTGTTGGATCGGCAGGGAGAGCGCCTGCGTACGGAGGGCCGGATCGTTGCGATCGTGCTCCTGGTTGCAGCGTGGCTGTGGGAGCTCCGTCTGGTCGCTGCCGGGGAGGGTGCTCCGGCGACGCACGTGGCGTTGGTGACGCTGGCCCTGCTCGCGCTGGCCTACGTGGGCCCCTCGTCGCTTTGCGCCCGCCTGTTTCCCCGTGGCACTTCCCCGGTGCGGAAAGCCGTGGAGGCCCTTGCCGCGCAGCCGCGGGTGCTCTTGTCCGCTGTGGGGGTCTTCTTGCTGCTCTTTGGGCTCTTCTTTACCACCTTCCTGACGTATCCCCGGGGCTTTGTGGACGGACTGGTGCAGGGGCTGCAGCACTGGACGGCACAACAGAATGTCCGCCGGGGCGACCAGCCCTGGTTCTACTACCTGCTCTTGCTGGCACTCTATGAGCCAGTGACGCTCACTGCCGGCGTGGCCGGCGCAGCGCTCGTCCTCTCCCGCGTGCGCCGCTGGCGGGCAGAGGCCGGCGCGGTTTCGGAAAACCTGCTCTTTCCCGTGTTCCTGGTCCATTGGGCGCTCTTCGCCCTGGTGCTCTTTTCCTGGGCGGGCGAGAAGATGCCCTGGCTCGTCCTGCACGTCGCTCTCCCGCTTGTATTCCTCGCCGCGATCGCGCTCGACCGCTTCTATGCCTGGATCCTGTGGCGTCCCCTCTGGCGTAGCGGCGATTGGGTCGTCGGGCCGCTCCTGCTTTTGGTCCTGTTCGCCCTGCGTGGGATGGGAAACGCGTTGTCCAGGATGCAGCCCGGCGGCACAGGAAGCCTGGAGGATCAGTACCTGATGCTGCAGGCCGTGGTTCTCGGGTTGATCCTGGTCGGTTTGATCGTCGCGCTCACCTGGCGGGTGTACCGTGTCGAAGGCCGGCACTTGGGGCAATCCCTGGCGTTGGTGGGCTTGGCGTTGCTGGCGATGTACACGGTGCGCAGTACCTTCCTCGCGAACTACTACCACGGAGATACCCCGGTGGAGATGCTCGTTTACACCCAGACGGCGCCCGATGTGCCCTGGGTGGTGCGGCAGATCGAGCGGATCTCCATCGACCAGACGCGTAAAGTGCGCACGGAGCAAGATCCCACAGGCGGGCACGGCTTACGCATCGCCATCGATACCTCACAGGGGCTGGAATGGCCGTTCAATTGGTACCTGCGCGAGTTTCCCCTGCTCTATTTTGATGGAGCCTTCAATCCACCTCCGGATGCCGACATCGTGCTGGTGTTGGCCGATCACGAGCCTGCGCTGCGCCCCTACCTGCAGAACGGTTACACGGGTTGGCGCCACAAGCACCGCTGGTGGTTCCCGGAGTACGAGACCTACAAGCGCTGGCGCCTCTGGGCGGCCGGGGTAACGGAACTCGGCTATCCGACCGAGCCCTGGCTGCGGCTGCGCACCTACACCCCGGAAGGGTTGAGCCATTTGTGGCAGTACCTGACCAAACGGAAGCTCCCCTACGCCCTGGCGAGCCAGGACTTTTACCTGTATGTGCGCAACGAACTCCTGCCCGGCGCGAAGGCCGCGGTGGCCCCCGATCCTTACCTGGAAAAGCTGGGCCGGCGTCCCGCGATCGCCTTCTTCGGGAGCGCCGGAAGCGGGCTAGGGCAACTCGCCTTCCCGCGCGGGGTCGCGGTGGATGAGGCCGCAAACTTGTATATAGCCGACAGCGGCAACCACCGCATCGTGCGCTTCGATGCCCAGGGGCAGCCCAGCGCCTGGGGGAGCCTATGTGTCCTGGAGACGGGAGCCGGCTGCATCGACCCGGACGGGGCCGGACCGCTTCCCCTGGGAGCGGGCCAGTTCAACGAACCGTGGGGCGTTGCGGTCGATCCCCAAGGGCGGGTGTACGTCGCCGACACCTGGAACCACCGGATCCAGGTGCTGGATGCGGAAGGAAATTTCCTGGGGGCGTGGGGCGAGGGCCGGCTCATCGATGTCGGGGCCGACGCTGCTCTCCGTGAGGCCCGACCCTTCGGCTTCTACGGGCCGCGTGGGGTCGCGGTGGATCCGCAAGGGAACGTGTACGTCACCGATACCGGCAACGAGCGCGTGCTCGTCTACCGGGTGTACAGCGATGCTGGCGGGGGCGTCCAGGCCGAGTACGCCTACCAGTGGGGAGAGACCGGCTCGGCCCCCGGGCAGTTCCTGGAACCGGTGGGAATCGCCATCGACGCGTCGGGGCGGGTGTACGTAGCGGACACCTGGAACTTGCGGGTGCAGGTCTTTGCCCCGGGCCCCGACGGAAGAGTCTCGCCCATCCCGGTGGCTTCCATCCCCGTCACCGGCTGGGAAAGCGACTCCCGAGAGAACAAGCCCTACATCGCCGTGGACCCGGCAGGGCAGATCTACTTTACCGTGCCAGAACGGAACTATGTGGCGATGGTCCGCCTGACCGGGGAGGTGCTGTCTGTGTGGGGAGGGTATGGGGTGGACCTGGCCTCGTTCCACCTGCCCACCGGGATCGCGGTGGATGCGCGGGGCCAGGTGTACGTGAGCGACGCCGGGAACGGACGCATTCTCCTATTCCGCCTGCCGTAAAGGACGCAGGATCGCGTCGCTGATGCGTACAGCGCGCACCGCGGCCTGCACGTCGTGCACCCGGACAATGTCGGCGCCTCCGGCGACCCCCAGCGCGAGCGTGGCGAGCGTCCCTTCGAGCCGCTCTTGAGGAGGGAGGTTCAGCGTGAGACCGATGAACGACTTGCGCGATGTGCCCAGGAGGATCGGCCGGCCCAGGCTGCGCAACTCGTTCAAGCGACGCATCACCTCCAGGTTCTGTTCCGGGGTCTTGCCAAAGCCGATCCCGGGGTCGACGATGATCGACTCCCACGGGATGCCCTGAGCGACGGCGAAGGCGATGCTTTCCTCCAGGTCCGCAAAGATCTCGCCCATCAGGTCCCGATAGCGCACCTCGCGGTAGTGCCCGCCCAGCTCGCCCACGGTGGCCTGGGCGCGTCGGTTGTGCATGAGGATGATCGGCACCCCGGCGTCACGTACCACCGCGGCCAGCGCTTCGTTCCAGCCCTCTCCCTCCGGATCGCGTAGGCCCCAGATGTCGTTGACCATATGGGCACCCGCCTGTAAGGCGGCCCGGGCTACCTCCGCCTTGTAGGTGTCGATGGAGATGGGGAGCGGGATCTCGCCGCGCAGGCGTTCGATCACCGGGACCACCCGCGCCATCTCTTCCTCCACAGGCACCCTGGGGGCCCCGGGGCGGGTCGATTCACCTCCCACGTCCAGGAGATCGGCCCCTTCTTCGGCAAAGCGTTGTGCCTGAGCCAGGGCGGCCTCCACTGGGGAGCTGCCGGCGCGCAGCAAGCCGTCGCCGGAGAACGAATCCGGCGTGAGGTTCAGGATGCCCATGACGAAGGTGCGTGTGCCCCAGCGGAAAGCGCGGCCGGCGATTTCCATCTCGCCCAGCGTCTCACCTTCGTAGCGACGGAGCAGCCTCTCGAGTTCCGTGGCCAGGGGGGCGAGCCCGAGGGAGCGAGGCTGAACCCGCAGTTTGGCGATCAAGGCGTGGAAGTGTCGTAGCGTCCCCAGGAGGAGGACATCGCTGGTGGCCCCTGCCTCTGCGCGATAGGAAGTCCAGTTCAGCGCTGCTTCCCCCCCTTTGGAGAGCATCTCCTGCTTGATGATGTTCGCCTGAAAGGCGGGGACGCCCTGGATCTCGATGGCCCGGAAGACGCCTTTGGGCTGCATGATCGCCATCCCTTTGGCAGACACCCCGATGCGCGCCATTTCGCGGCGCAGATCCTCGGGTGCATTCAAGCTGATGACACGTGCGTGGTACGATAGGGACATTCGGTTCCCTCCTCAGGGGGATGTTCTCTCCCGTGGCTGCGGGGCCGGTTCACGGTTCCTCCTTTTCGCGGGCCCGGAAGACGAGTTTCAGGGGCACTCCGGTAAAACCGAACACCTGGCGGATGCGGTTTTCCAGGTAGCGATGGTAGGAGAAATGGAGCCAATCTGGGTTGTTCAGGAAAAAGACGAAAGTCGGCGGCGCAACCGCTGCCTGGGTCGCGTAGTAGATCCGTACCTGGCGGCCTCGCACCTTCGAGGGAGGCGCATGCGCCTCCACGGCGTCGCGCACTAGATCGTTCAGCAGCGCTGTGGGCACCCGCTTGCGGCGCTCCTGGTCGACAAAAAGCGCCGTCTCCACGGCCTTGGCCACCCGCTGCCCGGTCAGGGCAGAGACGGAAAGCACGGGGGCATAGTCCAGGAAGCGCAGGCGGGAACGCACCTCCTGGACGTAGGCGTCGTGCGTGCGGTGGTCCTTGGGGACGAGGTCCCACTTGTTCAGCAGGAGGACGATTCCCCGGTAGGCCTGAACCACATAGCCGGCGATGTGGGCATCCTGCTCGGTCACCCCCTCGGTCGCGTCGAGCAAAAGGAGGGCCACGTCGGCGCGCTCGATCGCCCGTAGCGCCCGCATGACGCTGTAGCGTTCCACCCCGGTGCCGATCTTCCCTTTCCGACGGATGCCCGCGGTATCGATCAGCACGATCTCCCGATCCCCCCAGCGCAGGGGCGTATCCAGGGCATCGCGGGTGGTTCCGGGTATGGTGCTCACGATGGCCCGTTCCTGCCCCAGCAGGGTGTTGAGGAGCTGGGACTTGCCGACGTTCGGCCGGCCAACGATGGCGATGCGCACCGCCTCCCCAGGCGGCCCTTCCTCTTCCGCAGGCGGGAGCAGGGGGACCAGCTCGTCCAGGAGCTCGGCGATGCCGCGGCCGTGGAGGGAGGAAATGGGGTGGGGATCGCCGAGTCCCAGGCGATAGAACTCGAACGCCTGCAGCCGCCGCTGCTCGTTATCCGCCTTGTTCGCGACCAGCAGGACAGGTTTGGTCGCCTGGCGCAAGAGCTGGGCGATCTCCTCGTCGCCGGGCGTGAGGCCGGCCTCCGCGTCCACCAGGAACAGGATCGCATCCGCCTCTTCGATGGCGAGCAACGCCTGTTCCCGCGTCCGACGGACGATCTCAGCGATCGGGAGGACCGCGATCTCCTCGTCGGAAAGGAGGAGGCCACCGGTATCCACCAGCACGAAGGAGGAATCGCCCCAGTGGCACTCGCCGTAGAGGCGGTCGCGTGTGGTCCCGGGGAGGTCCTCGATGATCGCCTGGCGCTTGCCGAGCAGCCGGTTGAAGAGAGTCGATTTGCCGACGTTCGGCCGGCCGACGATGGCGACAATCGGTTTGCCCATCAGCCCCTACCCCGCGCCCTTTGTCCCAACCCGAGGCGCCGGAAAAAGCCTACCTGGACAAGCAACCCGACCAAAAAGGCGATCGCCATCAGGTAGGTGTTCCCCGTAGCCTGGAAGATCAGGAACGAGCCGAGGACCACGGTGGCGAGGATGATGATGTAGCGGTAGAGGAGGGCGGCCGCAACGCCGCCCGCGAGAGCAAGGGCAAAGGGCATCCAGGGCTCGCCCCACGGGCCGCCGGCGCCGGAGTCCAGCACGTAGCGCCCCATCACGTAGCCGAGCCCTGCGCCGATTAACAAGATCAGGAAGCGGTTGAGGGTGCGGAGGAAGAACCAGCCAAAGGCCGCCCCCAGGAGGGCGGCACCCAGGACGATGATCCACACCGTCGTGCGTTCCTGGATGTGGCCGAGATAGGCGGCAATGAGGCCGAGCAACGCGCCGAAGGTCCCGCCAAGCACCAGACCGACCAGCTTCAGGCTGCCCATGTACAGCGAGAAGCCGAACAGGCAGAGAAGGGCGCCCAGGACAAGCAAGAGCAACTGCGGGTGATCCATTGTTTCCTCCGGCAAGCTTTCCCAAGGGTTAACGGCATCATACCATTGGGGAGTACCCTTGTCAAAAGCCGGCGGCAAGGGCCAGCCTGGTGAAACGCATCCCCATCTTGTGTCCGAATCTCCGGTTTGCGTTGCCCGGTGGCCTGGTGTACAATCGGGCTGCCCGTCCGGGTGTGTGAGACGGCGTTCGAAGGAGGCAGCCTTGCGCACATCCCGCTTTTTCTTGTTGCTCGTGGTGTTCCTGTGCGGTATGACCTCGATGGCGATCGAGATGACCGCTTCTCGCCTGATCGGGACCTTTTTCGGAAGCCCGCTTCCGATCTGGGCGATCCTCATCGGGATGGTGATGATCTACCTCTCGCTGGGCTACACGCTGGGAGGCCGCCTGGCGGATCGACGGCCCCACGCCTCCTTCCTCTATGGGCTGGTGGGCGTGGCCGCCGTGGCTACAGGGCTGATCCCTCCCCTGTCCCGCCCGCTGCTCGGTTGGGCGCAGGAGGGGCTAGCCAACGTCGCTGCCGGGCTTTACATCGGCGCGCTGGTGGGGGTACTGGTGCTCCTTTCCATCCCGATGGTGTTGCTGGGGTGCGTTTCGCCCTTTGCCATACGCCTGGAGATGATGGCGGTAGACCGGGCCGGGCGTACTTCGGGGTCGATCTATGCCCTCTCCACCGTGGGGAGCATCCTGGGGACTCTCTTGCCTTCCTTCGTGACGATCCCTCTTTGGGGGGTCTCGCTCACTTTCTATGCCTTCTCGCTGCTGTTGCTTCTGGTGCCGCTGATCGGGGTTCCGCGCTGGACCACGCGCCTGGTCTTCCTGTTGTTTCTGGTGGGGATCGGTGCCTTGGCCCTGCTTTTCCTATCCGGCCTCTGGCGCGGTTGGCGGGAGCCGCCTCCGGGGACGGTGTTGGTGGACGAGCGGGAGTCGGTCTACAACTACATCCAGGTGTATCGGGACGGGGACCGGATCTACCTGGCGCTGAACGAGGGGCTGGCGGTGCATTCCTACTATTCCCTGACCTACGGACGTACCGGGAACCCCTTCGACCTTCTTTCCTATGGCCCCTGGGACATCTTCCTCATCGCCCCCTATTTCGCGCCGGATGTGCCGGAGGGCGGCTTCTCCTCGATGTGCCTGATCGGTTCCGCTGCGGGCACGATCCCGAAACAATACGGCGCCGTCTACGGCGACCGGGTGCAGATCGATGGGGTGGAGTTGGATCCCGAGATCGTGGAGGTGGGCCGCAGGTATTTTCGCATGGGAGACGAGGAGGCGCGCGGGGTCCTGCGGGTCTATGTACAGGACGGCCGCTATTTCCTGAGCACCGTTCCCCGCCGCTACGACATCGTGGCCGTCGATGCCTATCGGCAGCCTTACATCCCGTTCCACCTGACCACCGAAGAGTTCTTCGCCCAGGTACGGGCCCACCTGAAACCCAACGGCGTGTGTGCGATCAACGTGGGGCATGTCGTCGGCGATGACCGCTTGGTCGATGCCATTGCGGCCACGATGCGCCGCGTGTTCCCCAGCGTCTATGTGATCGATCTGCCCGGGCATACGGTGACCAACAGCATCGTGGTGGCGACGGTGCGCGAGAGCTCTCTCGCAGACCTGGATCGGAACACCGCGCGCCTGGAACACCCGGTGCTGCGTCATGTGGTGGGCTACGTGCGGGGCCACACGCGGCTGTGGAGCGGGGAGGGGATTGTCTTCACGGATGACCGGGCGCCGGTGGAACACGTGGTCGACCAGATGATCCTCAACTACGTACAGGCGCGCTGATGGCTGGCCTTCTGGACATTTTTCTCCGCGTGCTCTTGCCGCTCACCATCGTGTGGGGCGCGGGGTTTCTCGCGCGACGGCTCTTCCAGCTCGACCCCCGGCCGTTTTCGCGGGTGGCGTTCTACTTCCTGGCTCCATCGATTGTCTTTGTGTCGCTCATGGAAACCCAAGTGACGGCGGACGAGGCCGGCCGGATCTTCCTGGCTGTGCTCCTCCTCTTTGCCGTGCTGGCCGTCCTCTCCTCAGGGGTCGGGTGCCTCTTGCGGCTGCCGCCGCCGGAGCAGAGCGGGTTTGTGCTTTCGTCGGTGCTGATCAACTCGACCAACTACGGTTTTCCGGTGGTCTTGCTCGCCTTTGGCTCCGCAGGGCTCGAGCGGGCAGTCGTCTTTGGTATCGGCGCGGCGCTCCTGGCCAACTCGTTGGGGGTGTATGTGGCGGCCCGTGGCCGTGCTGGGGGCACGAAGGAGGCTTTGAGGCAGGTGCTGCAGGTGCCGATGGTGTACGGAGTACTGCTTGCCCTGGTTCTGCGACTCTTGGGGCTGCGAGGGGGCGACACGATGGTGCTGGGAGGCCAGGAGATCGCCTGGCTGACCGGTCCCTACCGGGGGGTAAAGCTGCTCTCGCAGGCAGCCATTCCCCTTTTTTCCCTGGTGTTGGGCATGCAGCTCGCCGGGGACCAGCGTGCGGGCTTTTCCTGGCCGATGCTGCTTGCGGGGGCAATACGCCTGGCGCTGTCTCCCCTGGTTGCCTGGGGGCTGGTGCGGATGTTTGGCTTGAGCGGCCTGGCCGCCCAGGTGACCATCCTCGAAGCCGCGATGCCCACGGCGGTCATGTCGGTGATCCTCTCTACCGAGTTCGACGCAGCCCCGCGCTTCGTTTCCACGACCGTCGTCGGAACCACGCTGGCCAGCCTGGGGACGCTGACCGTCCTCCTGCATCTGCTGGGCGCATGAGGCGGTGCCCACGGCCCAGCCGACGCTCGAGCCCAATGGTGGGGGGCCCAGAGCGCGTTTTTCTGGCGGGGGTTCAGGGGGAAGGCGGTTGCCGTGTCAGACCAGTGCCGCCAACGGCGTGGGGTAGCCCGGTCTGTGGGCGGTTGTTCCCTCCTGGCAGAGGGCTGGCCTCGGAGCGTCCGGGGAACCGGGGCAGCTCGCGCCCCTCGGCCGGCGCCCGTCAACGGGGCCGGGAAATGCCCGCTTCCCTGGAGGGCCTCGAATTCCCACTACCGGGGGCCGAGGCAACGCTGGCGCCTACCTTCGGGCGGAGGAAGCCTTGGGACAAGCAGGGCCTTGCGCCGGGGGCGAAGGCGATGGCAGGCGCATGGCGTACCCTGGGGATGTGGGTGTTCAGGGTGGTTGCCATTAGGTTCAGGCTGTGCTATACTGAGACCAGAACGTGAGGAAACGCCCATGGCTGGGTTGCTACAAGCCGAGGGCCCGGCGGAGAAAAGCGGCTACCTGACGCAGGCCGAGACGCTGGCGGAAAGCTTCTGCAGCAAATTGCGCGATCTCCTGGAGGCCGCGACCCGGCAACGGAATGCCCTGGAGGCGGAGCTCAGGCAGCTGGCCCGCCTGCGGGACGAAGTCGAAGTACGGCTGCGGTTCGCTCGCGAGGGAAACGCGCCCGCCGATCCCCAACTCCAGGAGAAACGAGACGCCCTCTGGGCAAACGAGCAACGGATACGCCAGGCGCTGGCGGAAGCCGAAGAGCATACACGGCGGCTCGAGCTGTTGTTGCGTCACGTCCAGATGAGCGCCCGTTCGCTTCGCTCGTCGCCGGCGGGCCAGCCGTACGACCCCTGGGAGATGGCCCTGCGTTCGCAGGCACTCTACGGGCGGGAGGCAGAGCGCAACGCCTTAGCGCGCGAGGTGCATGACGGGCCCGCGCAACTGTTGGCTTCCTTGGCATTGGGGCTGGAACAGCTGCGGGGGCACCTTTCTCCGCAGGAGGTTGCGCGAGAGGGCCTGGAGCGCCTGTTGCGGGATGTCCGTTGGGGCCTTCAGGAAGCGCGGCGCCTGATCTACGAATTGCGTCCATCTCCGTTCTCTGGGGAGACGCTGGGCAAGCAGGTCGAACGGTATGTTCACGATTTGGAAGCGGCCTATGGAATTGCGGTAGAGCTCCGTTGGGCGGATGCGCCGCGCGAGTTAACCCAGGAAGAGAAGGTGGCTGTTTACCGGATCGTCCAGGAGGCGTTGCGCAATGCCCACCGGCACGCGCGCGCGAGTCGCATTGCTGTGGAAGCGTTTGCTGCGCCCACCGGCTGGACGGTCCGGGTCGTAGACGATGGCATCGGATTCGACCCTGACCTCCTTGGACAACAGCAGGATCATTGGGGCATCCGAGGGATGCGTGAGCGTGCCCAGCTGATCGGAGCGCAGCTCCGGATCGAGAGCCGTCGGGGCGAAGGGACGGCCGTGGTGCTGCATCTCCCTGAGGTGCCCGGTTCCACGGAGAGAGGATGAGATGATCCGAGGGAGCGAAGTGCTGACGGTTCTGATTGTCGACGATCATCCGTTGTTCCGTCAAGGCGTCCGGGCGGTGTTGGAACGGGAGCCCGATCTGCGGGTCGTTGGCGAGGCCGGGGATGGACAGGAAGCGATCCGACTGGCGGAGCAATTGGCCCCCGACGTGGTGTTGATCGACATCAGCCTGCCCGGCCTGAACGGATTGGAAGTGACCCGGGTGATCAAACGCCGTCAGCCGCAGGCGGGCCTGATCGTGCTGACGGTCTACGAGGACGATGAGCAGCTGTTCAATGCGATCAAAGCCGGGGCTTCGGCCTATTTCTCCAAGGACATCCAGCCGCAGCAACTGGTGCAGGTGATCCGGGAGGTTGGTCGAGGCACTTATCTGATCGACGAGCACGTGTTTGGCAAGCCTCACATCGCGGCCCGGGTGCTGAACCAGTTCCGGGAACTAGCGGCCGCGGAGGAAGAATTGGGCTCCATTTTCTCCCCGCTGACCAGCCGGGAGATCGAAATCCTCGATTGCATGGCCCAGGGGTTAACGAACAAAGAGATCGCCGATCGGCTCTACATCAGCAGCCAAACGGTCAAGAACCACGTCACCGCGATCCTGCGCAAGCTTCAGGTGAACGACCGTACGTCTGCAGTCATCTATGCGCTGCGCCGCGGCTGGATCCGGGTCGCGGCACCAGGTCCGGCGGAGATTTCCCCGAGCAGCGAAGCCGGGGATGAATGAGGCACAGCCGAACGAAGGAGGGTTCCATGCTAGTCATCGCCGAGAACATCCAGATCCGTGCCGTTCGGGTACAGCAGGCGATCGAGAATCGGGATGGGTCGTTCTTCCAGGAGTTGGCCCGACGGATGGTCGCTGCTGGAGCCCATGTGATCGACCTGAACATCGGCCCTCGGAAGAAAGACGGTCCAGAGGTGATGGCCTGGCTGGCCGGGACGATCGCAGAGGTTGTTGACGTGCCGCTCTCCTTTGACACGACCAACCTGGACGCGATCGAGGCCGGCCTGAAGGCAGTGCCCGGCCGTAAGCACATCTTGAACCCGGGCTCGATCGCAGGCAACCCCGAGCGGACGGAGCGCGTCTTCTCCCTGGCCGTGGAGCACGGGGCAGGGGTGGTGGCGCTGACGCTGGAGCAGAGCGGCATGCCGGCCACTGCGGATGCCCGGATCAACATCGCGATGGAGCATCTGATCCCGGCGGCGCAGCAGTACGGCCTTCCGATGGAAGATCTGTACATCGACCCCGTGGTGCTCACGGTCAAGGGGATGCAGGAGCACCCTAAGGAGGTCATCGAGGCCGTTCGGGCGTGCAAGTACCTCTGTGAACCGGCCCCCAGGACGACCTGTGGGCTTTCGAACGTTTCGAACGGCGTGCCCCACGAGAACCGGAGCCTGATCAACCGCACCTTCCTGGTGATGCTCCTGGCTGCTGGCCTGGATTCGGCCATCTGTGATCCCTTCGACCGGCAACTGATGGAGTGGCTGCGGATCGTAGAAGAGCGCGATGCCAGCACACCGGTGGGGCGCGTCCTCTTGCGCCTGTACGATGCCATCCAGGGCATGGGCGAGTTCGGACCGCAGGATGTGGACCTATCCGATCCAGCACAGGCGGAGATCTACAAGACGGTGCGCGTGCTGCGTAACGAGGTGATCTTTGCCGACGACTACCTGCGCTTCTAGCTCCGAGGAGGGGTGGATTGACCGGTGAGGCGGTAGCCCGGCGGATTGCTGCCCGGGTACGGGAAGGGAAACTGCCCTGTGTGGAAGCCTTTGCCCTTGCCGAGGAACTCGGGATTCCGCCAGCCGAGGTGGCCGCTATTGCGGAAGCGGAAGGGTACCGCATCGGGTGGTGTCAGTTGGGCCTGTTTGGGGGCCGGGGGAAAGAGGCCCCGGCTGTCGCTGCGGTCGAGGTGCCCTTGCCGCTGCGCGAGCAGATCCAGGCGCATTTGGAGGATGGGCATCTGCCCTGTCCTTCGGCGTGGGGGATCGCCCGGCGCTTGGGCGTGGAACGGATCGAAGTGGGCCGAGCCGCGGATGCCCTGGGGGTGCGGATCAGCCGGTGTCTTCTGGGCTGTTTCTCCTGAGGCCGGGGCTTGCGGGGCTAGTA
Source organism: Chloroflexia bacterium (assembly GCA_034436115.1). GTDB lineage: Bacteria > Chloroflexota > Chloroflexia > DTKN01 > DTKN01 > DAOTVY01. The sequence goes on from DAOTVY010000064.1 coordinate 35,008, forward strand.
GGTTCGCTCCACGACACGCCGGGCGATCTCCTCGAGCGGGGAGCGTTGTTCCGGCTCGGTGACCACCTGCAGGTGTTTGAGGGCCTGTTCATAGTAGCGTAGCGCTTCTTCCCGGGCCAGTCGAGGCCCGGAGGAGTTCTGTACCCGCTGCAATACGGCCGCGAATTCCTCTGGCGGGAAGGGCTCCCCAAAACGGGCCACAGCGCGCCGGAGCAGGCCGTCGCTATCGTCGTGGGCGACGGCATAGATCAGGGGCAGGGTGATCAGACCTCGGCGGAGGTCTCCCCCCGCCGGTTTGCCCAGGAGATGCTCGTCGCCCACATAGTCGAGCACGTCGTCCACGATCTGGAAGGCCATGCCGAGGGCATAGCCGAAAGCGCCCATGGCGGCCACGGTTTCCTCCGCCGCCCCGCCGCAGATGGCGCCGATGCGCCCGGCTGCGCCAAAGAGGGAGGCCGTCTTCCGGCCGATCTTGAGGCGATAGCTTTCTAACGCCACCTCAAGCGGTTCCACCTGATCCACGGTGCTGATTTCCCCCTCGCAGATGGCCACAGCGGCTTCGGCGATCGCTTCCAGCACGCGGATCTCTCCCGTGAGCGCAATGGCTCGCGCGGCCAGGGCAAAGAGGTAGTCTCCGACCAGCACCGCGGCGTCGTGGTGCCACTTCTCATGGATCGTCGGCTGGCCACGCCGGTGGGGCGATTGGTCGATCAGGTCGTCGTGTACCAGGCTGGCGGCGTGCACCAGTTCCACTGCCGCTGCGGCATAGACCGTCTGGGGGGCAATCGGCCGGCCGCCCAGCTGAGCCGCGCGGAAAACCAGCGCGGCACGCAGCCTTTTCCCTCCGGCAGAGAGGAGGTGGCGGGCCGGCGCGGAAAGCCATAGCACAGGGGATTCCACCAGTCCCTGCATATAGGCTTCCAGGCGGGCCATGGCTTCTTCGATGCCGGTCAAGGAGTCCGCTCCTGCCACGCCTTTGGCCCTCCCTAAGGCATCACGGCAACCGTACGCGCTGCGCTCCAGAGGCGCTCCAGCTGGTAACGGTCGCGCTGGGCCAGGTTGAAGATGTGCAGCACCACAGAGCCAAAGTCCATCAGGATCCAGCCGCTTTCCGCCGTGCCCTCCACACGGCGCGGGGGCGCGTTTTCCTGTTCCGTCCTCTCCAGCACTTCGTCCGCGATGGCTTCCAGTTGACGCTCGCTCTCGCCGCTGCAGATCAGGAAATAGTCGGCGATCAAGGAAATGCCCCGCAGGTCCAGCAACACGATGCGGCTGGCTTTCTTGCCAGCCACCCACTCCATCAATCGGTTGGCCAGTTCCCGAGGTTCGATCGTGTGCCTCCTCCGAGATCTGTTCGGGCACATAGGGAACGCCCGACCCCCAAAGGTCGGTTCGCAGCGGATTATACACCAAAGGAAACGCGGCGGCAACTGGCGCTTGCAGCGCGTGGAGGGGTATTGTACAATAGCCCACCAGGTAAAGACCGAAGGAGGATAACGATGGCCCAGGTGCCGCAAGAGATTTCCCTGGAAGAAGCCTGGAAGCTGGCCATCCAGCGGGAAAAGGAAGCCCAGGAACTGTATCGCGACCTGGCGGAGCGGGTCGCGAGCGCGGAAGCGCGCGCCCTGTTCGCGTTCCTCCTGGAGCAAGAAAAGGAGCACGAGCGGAGGCTGCAGGACGAATTCGATCGCGCTTTTGCTCCAGAGTGGTAGAGAGGTTTTTGAGGGGAAAGCCGGATGACCGGGCAGGAACTCCAGGCGCTTCTGGAGCAAGGGGAAGGGGAGACGCGCGTCTTCCTTCCGAGCCATAGCCGGCGCAGTGCCCTGGGAGAGGCGCTGGTCGCGCTGGCGAACACCCGGGGCGGCTATCTGGTGGTGGGCGTGCAGCGCTCGAAAAGCCGGGGCGGAGGTGTGGACACACCCGAGGAAGCATGTCGCGCCCTGCTGGAGGCGGCACAAGGTTGCCGCCCTCCCCTTCCCCTGCCGGTGCCAGAGGTGGTGCGGGTTGGGGAGCTGGCGTTCGTGGTGGCTCAGGTGCCGAGCGGTCTGGCCCACGTCTACCATTGGGAAGGGCGTTACCTGCACCGTGTCGGCGCGGCGACGCTTCCGCTGGAGCCGGGCGAACTCCGTGACCTGCTTCTGGAACGGAGCGAGGAAGGGTTCGATGGGCGGATCGTGCCTGGGGCGACGTGGGACGAGCTGGATATGGAGGAAGCCCGGGCCTACGCCCTGGCTTCAGGAGCCGATTCGACCGACCTCCTGGCCTGGTTGCGGGAGCGAGGGTGTGTCCGGGAGGTGGAAGGCATTGTGCGCCCCACGTATGCCGGGGTGCTGCTCTTCGGGCATAACCCGCAGGCGTACCTGCCCCAGGCCCGGATCCTCCTGGTCCATCGCGCCGGCACAGCAGAGGACGAAAACCTCCTAGCCTGCGAGGAAGCCGGCGGCACGCTCCCGGCGCAGGTCCGCCGGGCGGAGGCCTTTCTGGTGGAACGGATGCACCGGGGCCGGATGTGGGTGGGCGATGAGCGGGTGAGCGTGCCCGAATACCCCGTGGAGGCCGTGCGCGAGGCGCTGGTCAACGCCGTGGTGCATCGGGATTATGCCCGGCAGGGCGAGGAGATCCGGGTGACGATGTGGGCGGACCGCATCGAGGTCTACAGCCCGGGCCGGCTTCCCGGATCGTTACGGGTGCAGGACCTCCCCGCGGCCCGATACGTCCGTAACCCGCGCATTGCCCGGATCCTGGGCGAGCTCGGCCTGCTGCAGGGGATCGGGGCGGGCGTGGGACGGATCCAGGCGCTCATGCGGGAGGCGCGCCTCCCGCCGCCGGAATGGCAGGAGAGCAGTACGGGTGTTCGGCTGGTCCTGTATGGGCCGAAAGGTGTGCCGTTGAGCACCTTTATGGCGGATCCGCAATCGCTGGCCCGCCTGGGGTTGAACGAACGCCAGGTGCAGATCGTGCTCAGCCTGAACGAACGAGGCCGGCTGACCAGCCGCGAGTGCCAGGAGCTGTGTCCCCAGGTGAGTGCGGAGACGTTACGCCGCGACCTGGCGGACCTGATCGCCCGTGGCCTGCTCCTGAAGGTCGGGGAAAGCCGGGCAACCTACTACATTTTGCGCTGATGCCGCAGGCGGTGTGGGATGATGAAGGCAAGGACGGTGTTCGTGGTCTTGGGGTTGCTGGCGGTTCTGGGCTGTGCGGGCGGGGCGTTGAAGAAAGGGGATCCTGCACCGGAGCTGGTGTTGGAAAGTCTGGACGGGAGCACCGTGCGCCTGAGCGACTACCGTGGCCGGCCGGTGCTGATCAACTTCTGGGCCTCATGGTGCGCGCCGTGCCGTGAGGAGATGCCGGAACTGCAGAAGGTGTTTGCCGCCCAGCAAGCCGACGGCCTCGTGATCCTGGCGGTGAATACGACCTTCCAGGATCGAGTGGAAGATGTGAGACGCATGCGCACGGAGCTGGGGCTGACCTTCCCGATCCTCCTCGACCGGGACGGCAAGGCGGCGGCCGCCTACCGGGCGAGCGCCTGGCCGACAAGCGTCTTTGTGGACCGACAGGGACGCGTCCATCTGGTGCAGGTAGGTCCGATGAGCTGGCGCTTTGTGGAGAGCGTGCTCAGGGAGATCCGGTAGGGAAAAAGAGCTGCTCGAGCAGCCGCCGCACTTCCCACAGGGACAACCATTTCCCCAGATACGATCCGTCGACGACTACCTCAAAGTGCAGGTGGGTTCCCCGCTGGGACCCCTCGGCCCCTTCCGAGGTCCCTGAATTGCCCGCATAGCCGATCACCTGCCCCTGCTGTACGAGCGTCCCGGAGATGACCTCATCCGGGATGCCGGCCAGGTGAACGTAGCGCGTGACCAGGCCGTCGCCGTGGTCGATCCACACCTGCCGGCCGCGGAGACGGTCGAGGATTTCCGGGGGCGTGCGGTGCAGCCGGACGCACTCGGCGACGAGCGCTTCCCACTCGTCCAGGGTCATCTCCTGGTAGCCGTGATCGGCACGGATGACCCGTCCCGCGGCCACGGCGAGCACCGGCGTGCCGTAAGGGATTTCCACGCCCGCTGTGCCCCCGTACAGGTCTAGCCCTTGATGGATGCCAAAGCGGTAGACCCGGGGACTTCCGGGAAGAAGGGAGTCGCGCTCTGGGAGATACTTCAGCCCGGCGATCGGCGGGATGAACGGCCCCAGCGCGCTCAACCGGCGCAGGTCGTCCGGCCGCTCTTCGGGCAGGGGGCCCTCGGCACCACGGATGGAGTAGGTCTCCCCATAGCCAGGGTAGACGTACAGCGCCCCGGGCGTGCTCAGGTACAGGCGTCCTTCCCAGAGGAATGCGCCACGCATCTCGACGCTTTCGTCGGCAAAGGCAAGGACGGCTAGCGGCCGGGCGGAGCTTCGCTCGAGCGCCTGAAGGCGATGCCCGTCGCGATCGATCACCAGGATGACGTCACCCCCATTCGGTGCGAGGTACAGGAAAGTCGGGCGCTCGAGCGTCGCGGCAAATGCGGGATCCGGTGCGGCGGAAGCGCCCAGGAAGCGGAGCAGGCCCGCGGGCCCGTCCTGTCCTTCGCGCAGGAGGACGTACACGTCGCCGTCAACCCCCAGGCCGATCCCTCGCGCGAGGTCCGGCACGCCCTCTTCCGGCAGGTAACTTTCCCGGACCCCGTCCCCGTAGGGGTGTCGCCAAATCTGGCGGTAGCCGGTATCGAGGAGGTAGATACGCCCGTCAAAGGCAGCCAGAGCGGGAAAGACCGGGTTGGGGGAAACGCGGCGCTGATCGATCGGCCGTTCCAGGCTCCACTGCCCGCTCGCCGGATCGTAGCCGTATACGTCTCCCCGCTTGTCCAGAAGGAAAAGGCGGTTGCCATCGGTGGTCAGCGCGATGAGCTCCCCAATCTGGAACTCGCCCACGCGCCCCTCTCCTGGATAGAACCGTGCAGCCGCAGCTTCGCCCTGTAGCGGGATGGCGACCAGTTCCCCGGCGTCGATCAGGTAGGCGGTCCCGGCAACGATCGCAAGGCCATGGGGATGCGGGAGGGCACCGGGCTCGAGCTGGTAGCGGTCGGTGTTTTCCGGGCTTAGCGTAACCGTTCCAGTGAGCAGGCTTGGGAGAGGGGGGAAGGGGGGTGTGGGGGTAGCCGTCGGATACGGGGTGGTCGTCGGGACCGGGGAAGCGGCCGGGAGGGCAGAAGGGAAAGCCGAGCTGGGAGATGATAGAGGGGGCGTTCCTCGGTCACAGGCTGCAGGAAGAAGGAGCAGCAAGAAAAGCAGCCGCGCTAGGGCAAAACGGGGCAAAGCCGAGAGGGTGCTCATGCAGGCTCCCCACTGGAGGCCAGGTAGTACGTCATGCTCTCCAGGGCGGCCAAGGGGTCCATCTGACGTACCCACACGCCCTCGGGCACCTTGAGGGTTACCGGAGCATAGTTCAGGATCGCCCGAACCCCGGCGCGGATCAGCAGGTCGGTCACCTCCTGGGCCTTGTCCGGCGGCACCGCGAGAAGGGCGATGCGGATGCCCATCTCCGGGATGATATGTCCGATCTCGGTGTCGTTATGGACGGTCAAGCCCTGGACGCGGGTACCGACCTTGCGCGGGTCGGTATCGAAAACGGCGACGATGCGAAAGCCTTCTTCGGCAAAGCCCTGGTAGTGGAGGAGGGCGTGCCCCAGGTTCCCCAGGCCAACCAGGGCCATCGGCCAGGTGCGGTCCACACCGAGGATACGGCGGAGTTGTTCCAGAAGCACGGGCACGTTGTAGCCGATGCCCTGTTTGCCAAAACCGCCGAAGTACGAGAGGTCCTTACGGATTTGTGCGGCCGTCAGGTTCAGCATCTCCCCCAACGCCTGGGAGGAAACGATATCGATCCCCCGGTCGCGACAGGAACAGAGGGCGCGGTAGTATTGGGTTAGACGTCGCACGGCGACATCGGGCACGGATCGCGGACACATCTTGTCCTCCTTCAGGCAGCGAAATGGGCATCGCGGCGATGTGCAGATGCCAGACCTCAGATCCGGAGGGGTATCGCCAAACCCAGGGTGGCCAGGATGGCCTCACTATAGCGGAAAAAGGCACAATTGTCAAGGAGAGTTGACAGGGGAATATGAATCGAGTATGCTAACAAAGGGTAAGGTGCGCGAAGGAGTTTGCCTGTGGGCTGGCGGCGTAAGGCCTTTGCAGTCCTGGGGTGGGTAGTTGCAAGCGGGCTGATGTGGCTTTTCCTTTATAAGCCGGCGCACCCCGTGATGGCCCGAAGCAGGCAGGGAAGCCGGGGGCAAGGGGGAGCCCCGATCCTGGCGCAGGATCTGACGCTGCAAGGGGTAGACCTGGGGCAGGGAGAGACGAAGGGACCCTTGGAAAAAGATGCGGGTCTGGTTTTGACCCTGCCGGCGACCGCGGTTTACACATCCCCGGTGTTGCTGGCCCCGATGCCGTTCTCCGACCTGGGGAGCGTCTGGGAGGCCGAGCTACCAACGGGTACTTCCCTTTTCCTGGAGGTCCGCACCAGTCCCGATGTAGAGGGAGAGCGGTGGACGCCCTGGCAGTGGATCGAGGAGGAGGACGATGCGCCTGCGATGCCCTACGGGCTGCACGCCGGAAAGCTGCTCTACGTTCCTCAGCGCGACGGGGTGCACCGGAGGCTGCAGTTCCGCTTTTTCTTCTCTTCCAGCCGGGAAGGAGCGCGACCGGCCCTCAGGAAACTAACCTTCACCTTTATCGACGCGCGCGCAGGGCCAAGCACACGGGCGATCATGGAAAAGCAGGGTCCGGCGCCTAAGGGGCCGGGGCTGGAAAAGCCCCGAGTGATCCGGCGGGTGGATTGGGGCTGCCCGGATGCAGAAGGAAGCCCTCGCTGGCCGCCCGAATATGCGCCGGTAACCCACATCCTCTTGCACCACACGGTAACCCCGAACGACGACGTGGACTGGGCGGCGCGGGTGCGGGCCATCTGGTATTACCATACCTATACGCGGGGCTGGGGGGATATCGGCTATAACTACCTGATCGATCCCCTGGGGAATATCTACGAGGGACGCGCCGGGGGCGAGGACGTCGTGGGGGGGCATGCTCGCGGGTACAACCGCGGGACGATGGGGGTGGCCTGCATGGGGACGTACGCCCGCGTGGCACCCCCGCCCGCGCTGGAAGAGAGCCTGGTGGCGCTCCTTTCCTGGAAAGCTGCCGAGCGAGGCATCGACCCCTTGGGCCAGGGTTTTAACGGGCACAAGGTTTTCCCTTATATCGCCGGGCATCGGGATGTGGGGCAGACCGCATGCCCTGGGGATGCGCTCTACGGACGGCTGCCCACGATCCGGGAGGCCGTGCGAGCACGGCTCGAGGGACAGGCGCAATGGATCATCGTCGAGGAGCTCGACCCCGGCTTTGGCCGAAGCGAGGCCTACTGGCACGACGGATGCGGCCGAAAGGACCACTCCTGGTGGACGCATACCGTGACCGACCCCTCGCTCTCCGCGAACTGGGGAGCGTGGCGGCCCGATCTTCCTCGGAGCGGCTGGTATGAGGTCCTGGCCTACGTCCCGTCCTGTAGCGGGGAGGGCATCCCGGACTACACCGCGGATGCACGCTACCGCCTCTACTATCGGGGGGGCGGTACGCTCGTTTCGGTCGATCAAAAGGCCCAGCGGGGCCGTTGGGTGTCGCTGGGGACCTACCCCTTTTCTAAGGGGACGGCGGGGTATCTCTACCTGGACGATGTCGCTGGGGACCAGTGGCGGTCCCTCTGGTACGACGCGGTGGCGTGGGTGCTGCGGGTTCCTCTGGAAGAACAGCCACCGGTGCCCACCGGGTTGATGCCGGGCGATGGTTCCTGGGTGAACCGCCGGGAAATCACCCTGACCTGGAGTATCCCGGTGACAGCGACGGTGGATGGGTATCACCTGATCGTGTCAACGGATGCGGCCCTCAGCCGGCCGCTCGTGGATGCGGAGGTGCGGGCGGGTGAGTACCATCTGGCCCTGGTGCGCGACTATCCGGCACTCTATTGGACCGTCCGCGCCCGGCAGGGCAGCCTCTATGGCCCCTTTGCTCCGGTGCAGCGCTTCGGTGTGGACAGCGAGCCGCCCCGGGTGGAAATCTTGGGCTTCCACCGGGATCTGGCCGGGCGATACTGGTTGCGGTGGGTCGGTAGCGACGGGGGAAGTGGAGTTGCGGGGTATTCTGTGGAAGCACGCGACGCCCCCACAGAGTCCTGGCGCAGCCTGGGTGTGGACCCTTCGGCCACCAGCGTGGTGCTGAGCGTTCCAGAGGGCGTAGTGCGGGAATTTCGCATCCTCGCGCGTGACCGGGCGGGGAACATCGGCCAGGCGCCAGGACCCGGGAGCGTGCTTTCGAGTGCCGCCGCAAGCCTGTTGGGAGGCGTGGGGTATCTGCCGCTCGTGTTACGCGGGGAGGTGCTGCCTGGGCCGCGGCCCTGGCCGACAGCGAGGCCCACCCAGGAGGTAACGCCAAGCACGCCCCTGCCTGCTGGGCCGGACCTGGTGGTGGTTGCGGTGCGCTCGAGCCAGAGCACGCCCTTTGACTGCGACCGGCCGACCGGGATCGCGGTGGAGGTGCGCAACGTGGGCACGGCTGCGGCCGGCCGCTTCTTTCTGGCGTTGTTGGGTGAGGGATTGGAGGAGTGTCGGTGGTTGAGCCCAGGCCTGCTTCCCGGGCAAAGCGCGGAGTACATTTGCCCCACGGTTGTGCTGAACACGGCCGTTCGGGCGGTAGTAGATCCCGAGGGGATGGTCGTCGAAGTGGACGAAGAAAACAACACGCTCGACACGTGGGTGAGCGTGCTTTTGCTTCCGCCCTGTACGCCCCGACCGGAACCGATTCGTCCGTAGAGGGCGGCATTTTTGCCGCCCTCTACTCCAGGAATCCCCGCAGTTTTTTGCCGTAGTGGGGATGTCGTAACTTGCGCAGGACCTTTGCCTCGATCTGGCGGATCCGCTCGCGCGTGATGCCGAACTCCTTCCCCACTTCTTCCAGCGTACGGTAACGGCCGTCGTTCAGCCCAAACCGTAGCTGGATGATCCGCCGCTCCCGATCGGGGAGTTTCTGGAGCACCTCGTTGATCTGCTCGCGCAGCAGCTGGTAGGAGGCCGCATCCAGGGGGGCTGCTACACGGTCGTCCTCGATAAAGTCCCCCATACGGCTGTCGCCCTCTTTGCCCACGGGCATCTCCAGGGATACAGGGGTCCGGGATACCTCGATGACGCGCCGTACCTTTTCCGAGCTGATGCCCATGGCTTGCGCGATTTCATCGGTGGTGGGCTCCCGCTCCATCTGTTGCTGCAAGCGGTGGGAAACCCGCTTCACCCGGTTGATCGTCTCCCCGACGTGCACCGGCAGGCGGATGGTCCGGCTCTGGTCGGAGATGGAACGGGTGATCGCCTGGCGGATCCACCAGGTGGCATAGGTGGAGAACTTGTAGCCGCGGGTGTAATCGAACTTTTCCGTAGCCCGCATCAAGCCGATGTTCCCTTCCTGGATCAGGTCCAGGAACGACATCCCCCGGCCAATATACTTCTTGGCGATGCTGACCACCAGGCGTAGGTTGGCCTGGATGAGGTGTTGCCGCGCCTCCTCACCGGCAAAGATGCGCTGCTGGAGGGCCTGTTTCTGGGCTTCGTCGAGTTCGTGCTCTTTCTCTTGCAGTTCCCGGTAGGCCTCTTCGCCGTCGCGCAGACGGGTGGCCAGCTCGACCTCTTCCTCAGGGGTCAGGAGGGGTACGCGGCCGATCTCGTGCAGGTACAAACGGACCGGGTCGTCAATGCTGATCCCCTCGAGGTCCATCTCCGGCGCGGCGAGAAGGGCCTCCTCGGGGGGGGCCTCCGCTACAGCGGCAGGCTGCTCGGTCCCATCCAGCACGGGGATGCCGAGCTCTTGCAGCGTGCTGTAAAGCTCGTCGATCTCGTCCAAATGATACTCGAGGTCCGGGAAGACCTCGAGGATCTCGTCCAGGGTGATCTCACCCTGAGCCTTTGCCCGTTCGATCAGTTCTTGAACCATAGGTCTGCCCCAAGTAGAAGTTGCGGGCTGCCGCCCCCAAGATCGATTTCACACGCGCCGCTAGGCGCATCCTGGCAGAATTGCTAAACTATGTAAACATAGCACATCTCCAAGAAAAAGTCAAGAAACAAAGGGAACGAAAAGGAAAGAAAAATAAGGAAAATAAAAAGAATGGTGAAGAAGGGGGATCACCAATGGAGAGCATCCCTATTTTGTTTGCCTATTGTTGCATCTGCACTTGCCACGCTATTTGCACTTTTCTCGCCATTGCAGTAAGATAAGGGGCGGTTAGCACTCTCCGGGCAAGAGTGCTAATATTGCGCCCCGAAGGCCTTCGGGAGAATCTCAAAAGGAGGTGCGTCACCATGGAGATCAAGCTTAGGCCGCTCGCGGATCGGGTTGTCGTGAAGCCGATTCCCCGCGAGGAGAAAACCAAGAGCGGCATCATCCTGCCCGACACGGCCGCCAAAGAAAAGCCCCAGGAGGGCACGGTGATTGCCGTGGGGCCGGGTCGCCTGCTCGACAATGGCACCCGCGTTCCGATCGATCTGGCGGTGGGTGACCGTGTCCTCTTTGCCAAGTATGCGGGGACCGAGTTCAAGAGCGAGGACGATGAGGAGTTCATCATCCTCAGCGAGAAGGATGTGCTGGCGGTGATCGAACGCTGATCCCCTGTGGAAAGCTTCTGCGATAAGGAGGTGCGAGGAAAATGGCCAAGCAACTGGTTTTCGGAGAAGAGGCCCGCCGTGCGTTCAAGCGGGGTATGGATACCCTGGCCGAAGCGGTCAAGACAACCCTCGGCCCCAAAGGGCGCAATGTGGCGTTGGACAAGAAATTCGGCGCACCAACCATTACCCACGACGGCGTGACCGTGGCTAAGGAGATCGAGCTGCAGGATCCCTTCGAGAACATGGGGGCCCAGCTCCTGAAGGAAGCGGCCACCAAGACGAACGACGTGGCCGGCGATGGCACCACCACGGCGACCGTCCTGGCTCAGGCGATCATCAATGAGGGCCTGCGCAACGTGGCTGCCGGGGCCAACCCCATGCTGATCAAGCGCGGCCTGGAGGCGGGCGCACGGGTCATTGTGGAAAGCATCCGCAAGCAGGCGCGCGCCGTCGAGGGCCGGGACGAGATCGCCAACGTGGCCGCGATCTCGGCCGCCGACAAGGAGATCGGGGAGCTGATCGCCGAAGTCATGGAAAAGGTCGGTAAGGACGGCGTGATCACCGTCGAGGAAGGCAAGGGGCTGGGCTTCGAGAAAGAGTACACCGAGGGGATGCAGATCGACCGCGGCTACATCTCCGCCTACTTCATTACCAACCCGGAGCGCATGGAAGCGGTCGTCGAGGATGCCTATATCCTGGTTACCGATAAGAAGATCTCCTCGGTCAACGACATCCTTCCGCTCCTGGAGAAGGCGCTCCAGGTGACCAAGAACCTGGTCATCATCGCCGAGGATGTCGAGGGCGAAGCCCTGGCTACCCTGGTGGTGAACAAGCTACGCGGCACCCTGAACTGCCTGGCCGTCAAGGCCCCGGGCTTTGGCGATCGCCGCAAGGCCATGCTCCAGGACATCGCCATCCTGACCGGTGCGAACCTGATCTCGGAGGAGCTTGGCCGCAAGCTGGATTCGGCCACCGTTGACGATCTGGGCCGTGCCCGCAAGGTTGTCTCCAACAAGGACGAGACCACGATTATCGAGGGCTATGGCTCCGAAGAGGAGATCAAGAAGCGCATCGAGCAGATCAAGGCCCAGATCGAGGTGACGACTTCCGACTTTGACCGGGAGAAGCTTCAGGAGCGCATGGCCAAGCTCGTTGGTGGAGTGGCGGTGATCAAGGTCGGGGCGGCCACCGAGGTCGAGCTGAAGGAGAAGAAGCACCGCGTCGAGGATGCCCTGTCGGCGACCCGCGCTGCGGTCGAGGAAGGGATCGTCCCGGGCGGCGGTGTCGCGCTGCTCAACGCCATCCCGGCTCTCGATTCGCTCAACCTCCAGGGCGATGAGGCGACCGGGGTCACCATCCTCCGCCGGGCGCTGGAAGAGCCCATGCGCCAGATCGCCGAGAACGCCGGCTACGACGGCTCCGTCGTCGTCAACCGGGTGCGTGACCTGCAGAAGCAGCAGAACAACCCCAACATCGGCTTCGACGTGCTGGCGGAGGACTATGGCGACATGCTCGCCAAGGGGATCATTGACCCGGCCAAGGTCACCCGCTCCGCGGTGGAGAACGCGGTCTCGATCGCGGCGATGATCCTCACCACCGAGGCGCTGGTCACGGATATCCCCGAGAAGGAAAAGAGCGGCCCGACCCCGCCTGGTGGCTACGGCGATATGTACTAAACCGTGCATCGTGCGACCGGAAAAGCCGCAGGGCGCCGGCCGGCGCCCTGCGGCTTTTCCGCGCCTCCCGCGCGCACCCAGCCGCGGCGCCCAAGCGCTTTCGTGGGCCGGGGGCGATCTTCCCCCTTTCGGACGCTTCCGTATATTTGACCCTCCCTGGCCCGCGTGATACAATGCCCCTGCCGACGTCGGCCCGGGCGGGACCAAGGGGCGAACTGGAGGAGGTCTGTGGGCGGTGTGATCGAACTGCGGTGTGTGCGTTGCGGGCGACGTTACCCCCCCGATGAGGTGGCCTACACCTGCCCCAGTTGCGGGGACGAAGGGACTCTGGATGTCCTCTACGATTACCCGGCGCTTCGACGGGAACTGGATCGGGAACGCCTTTCCCGCAACCCCGAGCGTACGATGTGGCGCTATGCACCGCTCCTGCCAGTCCAGCAGCTACGGCTGGCGGCCCCGCTGACGGTTGGATGGACGCCGCTCTACCGCGTCGATGGGCTGGCCTCGGAGCTTGGACTGGCCCGCCTCTACATCAAGGATGAGGGGCGCAATCCTTCCGCTTCCCTCAAGGATCGGGCGAGCGCGGTCGCGCTTGTCCGCGCGCGCGAAGCGAGCGCGCCGGTGATCGCCGCGGCTTCCACTGGAAACGCGGCCTCCTCGCTTGCCTGCCTTTGCGCCGCCGTCGGCCAGCGTTGTGTGCTTCTGGTTCCGGAAACTGCGCCACCGGCCAAGGTGGCCCAGCTGCTGATCTTCGGTGCCGAAGTACGGCTCGTCCGCGGCACGTACGACGATGCCTTCGACCTCTGTATGGCCGCCTGCCGCGCCTACGGCTGGTACAACCGCAATACGGGCGTCAACCCTTATCTGGGCGAGGGGAAGAAGACGGTCGCCCTGGAGATCTGCGAGCAGCTGGAGTGGCAGGCTCCGGACCTGATCTTTGTCCCGGTGGGCGATGGGTGCATCCTGGGCGGGGTGGACAAAGGGCTGCGCGACCTCCTCTCGTTGGGCTGGATCGAGCGGATGCCCCGTCTGATCGGCGTCCAGGCGGAAGGGTCTGCGGCCCTGGCGAATGCCTGGCGCCGGGGCAGCACGGCGGTCGAACCGGTCATCCCCCAGACGCTGGCGGATAGCATCTCGGTCGGCCGGCCACGGGACGCGCTCAAGGCCCTGCGCGCGGTGCGCGAAAGCGGGGGGGCCTTCGTAACCGTCTCCGATGCCGAGATCCTGGAGGCCATGCAGCTCCTCGGCCGCTCCACCGGGGTCTTTGCCGAGCCGGCCGGTGCGGCTGCGTTGGCCGGCCTGATGTGCATGGCACGCAGAGGGGATCTCCCCGGCGACCAGACGGCGGTGGCGCTGATCACCGGCAACGGCCTCAAGGATATAGCCAGCGCTCTGCGGGCGGTGCCCGAACCCCCACGGATCGAGCCCAGCCTCGAAGCCCTGCGCCAATCCCTGGCTGCCGGGGGGATACGCCTTCACAGGGGTTCCCAGTGATTCCATCTCGCCCGACTGCCACAGCATTCGATCAGCGGAGGGGGAACATGCCCGAATCCGGTATCGTTGTCGGTCCGACCTTCGAAGAGATGCTTCATCCGGAGCGCATCCCGCCCGACATCCGTACACGGGCGTTGGAGATGCAGGTGCGCGATCCCCTGGATCCGATCAACCTGTACAACATTACCTGGCGCGACGGGGAGAACCGCATCTTCTACGAGGTGCTCCCGCCCCAGCTCACTGGGGTCGAAACCCCGATCGTCGTCCTGTACGCCAAGGACTTTCCCACCGGAAGCCACAAGGTCGGTGCGGCCTATGCGGTGCTCGTGGAGATGGAGCTGACCGGGGAAGTGGATCCCTCCCGACATACGCTTGTCTGGCCTTCTACCGGCAACTATGGCATCGGGGGGGCCTACGTCGGCTGCCGCATGCGCTTCGATAGCGTGGTCATCCTCCCCATAGGGATGAGTGCGGAACGCTTTGAACGCATCCGCTCCTACGGGGCGCGGATCATCGCCACCCCGGGTTCCGAGAGCAACGTGAGGGAGATCTATGACAAGTGCAAAGAGCTCAAGGCAGCCGATCCGGAACGCGTCCGGATCCTGAACCAGTTCGAAGTCTTTGGCAACTACCGCTTCCACTACTACGTCACCGGAAACACGGTCGTGGAGCTGGCCCAGGAGCTCGCCCGGCAGGGGATCGGCCGGGGCAAGGTGTCGGCCTTTGTCTCGGCTATGGGATCGGCCGGTACCATCGCTGCCGGCGACCGCTGCAAGCAGGTCTGGCCGGATCACCGCATCGTCGGGTTGGAGCCGATCCAGTGCCCTACCCTCTTCCTCAACGGCTACGGGAGCCACGACATCCAGGGGATCGGCGACAAGCACGTGACCTGGATCCACCATGTGGGCAACATGGACGCCCTGATGTGCATCGACGATCTGGAGTGCAAGAAGGGCTTGCAGCTCCTCACCGAGGAGGCCGGATGGCGGGTGCTGATCGACCGCTATGGAATCCCGGAGGAAAAGGTCCACCGCCTGGCGGAGATTTTTGGCATCTCGGGGGTGTGCAACGTCCTGGGAGCGATCAAAACTGCGCGCTTCTACAGGTTCGGCCGGGACGACCTGATCGTCACCGTCTGCACGGATGCCATCGACCGTTACCGCTCGGTGATGGCCCAGTTGACCGCCCAGTACGGCCCGATGGACGAAACCGAGGCCATCGTGCGCCTGGAGAGCATCTTCCACGGCCAGAAGCTAGACTGGATCCAGGAGGGTACGTGGGAGACGCGCGCCCGCTGGCACAACCTGAAGTACTTCACCTGGGTGGAGCAGCAAGGCAAGACGGTGGAGGAGCTGGACGCCCAGCGGGACCCGGCCTACTGGGAAGCCCATCAGGCTCGCGTGGCCGAGGTAGACCGCTTGATCCGAGAAGCTCGGGGCTGGTGAGGACGCACGGAGGAGACCATGGCCGCGGAAACGCTCGAGGCGCGCGTCGGTTCCTGCCTGCGCGCCCGGGGATGGAGGTTGGCAACCGCCGAATCGTGCACCGGAGGCTTGTTGGGGCACCGCCTGACCGATGTGCCGGGGAGTTCCGACTACTACCTGGGCGGGGTTGTCGCCTATGCGGATGAGGTCAAGGTCGCCCTGCTGGGGGTCAGCCCGGAGCGACTGGCGCGCGAAGGGGCAGTGAGCGAAGGGGTTGCCCGGGAGATGGCGCTCGGCGTGCGCCAGCGCCTGGGCGCGGAGGTGGGTGTGGGGATCACCGGCATCGCTGGTCCGAGCGGAGGCACGCCCGAAAAACCGGTGGGCCTGGTGTTCATCGCGGTGGCCAGTCCCAGCGGCATCCGGTGCGAGCGTCACCGCTGGCCCTACGACCGCGCGGGCAACAAGGAAGCTTCGGTACGGCGTGCTCTGGAGATGGTGGTGGAAGTGTTGGAGAAGGAGCCCTGAGTGTACACCCGGACGGTGCTGCCCAACGGGTTGCGCATCCTTACCTGCGCGATGCCCCATATCCGTTCCGCGACGCTCTGTTTCTACATCGCCGCGGGTTCCCGGGTAGAGCCGGACGAGCGGGCCGGCGTGGCGCATTTCCTGGAGCACATGCTCTTCAAGGGGACGGCCCGTTATCCTACGGCTCGCGAGGTCTCCGAGGCCATCGAAGGGGTAGGTGGGGTGCTGGACGCGCAGACCTCCCCGGAGGTCACAGCCTATTGGGCCAAGGTGCCGGTGCAGCATTTCCCTCGTGCCCTGGAGCTGCTCACCGAGATGCTTCGCTTCCCCCGCCTGGACCCGGCCGAGATCGAGAAAGAACGCCAGGTGATCGTCGAGGAGATCCATATGATCATCGACTCCCCGGCCGACTGGGTTGGGGAACTGCTTGGGGAAGCGCTGTGGCCGGGCCATCCCCTGGGCCGTGATGTGGCCGGCCGGGAAGAGACGGTCCGCGCCATCGCGCGGGAGGACCTGGAGGCATACCGGGCCACCTACTATGTGCCCGGCCGTATCGTGGCCGTGGTGGCGGGAGCATTGCCCGCTTCCGAGGTGGAAGCGGCGCTCGCCGACGCACTGGGCGATCTGGGCGTAGCAGCACCACCGTCGCTGGATGTTCCTCCTCCCCGCACCCGAGGGGCACAGCTGTTGGTCCGGTATCGGGAGTGCGAGCAGGCGCACCTCTGCCTGGGCCTCCCTGCCCTGTCCTATCGCCACCCTGACCGCTATGCGCTCCTCCTGTTGGACACGATCCTGGGCGCAGGGATGAGCTCGCGCCTGTTCCTTTCCATCCGCGAGGAGCGCGCGCTGGCCTACAACGTCTATTCCGCGCTGCGCCAGTTCGCCGATTGCGGCGCCGAGACGATCTACGCCGGGGTCGCACCGGAGCGCGCCGGGGAGTGCCTGGCCGCCATCTGGGAAGAGCTGGAGCGGCTGGCCACGGAGGGTGTTCCGGAGGAAGAACTCCAACGTGCCAAGGAGTATACCAAGGGGCGCATCCTGCTGCGGATGGAGGATTCCTACGGGGTGGCCTCCTGGTACGGGGCCCAAGAAACTCTCCTCCAGCGGATCGAGGAGGTGGATGAAGTGATCGCGCAGATCGAGGCCGTGGAGCCGGCCGACCTGCAGCGTCTGGCTGCCCTCCTTTTCCGGCGGGACGCGCTTTGCCTGGCCGCGGTTGGCCCTTTCCCGGAGGATGCCCCGTTCCGTAGGGCACTCGGCCTGGATAGCGTGGCGGTGGTGTGACCGCGACGAGGCGGGGAGCAAGGGGTAGTCGAGGGATCCGCCTGCCGCACCGGTGTTCCCAGGTCGCACGCATGGGGAAGACCACCGGGAGCAAGGGGGAGTCGAGGGATCCGCCTGCCGCACCTCCTTGCAGGGGGCCTCCGCCCCCTGGCCGTGCGACGCGGGGAGCATCTGCCCATCTCGCGCCGCTCCGGAGGCCGTTTTGGCGCCGCCGCCGCTGGTCCGGCTACAAGGCTGCTTACAATGCCTGCGGCCTGGCCGGGTGCGTCCCCTTCGTGCTGCACGTGCCAGTGGCTACGACGGGGCAGCGACCCGGGCAAGCGGCGCGACCCCTCCATCCCCTGGATGGGCCGCGAATCGCTGACCGGTCGGTGTGGCGCTCCCTGGAGAGGAGGAGGCCTCGCTTCGGTACGCCGGTTGACGCGGGGTATGGGATATGTTATAGTGCGGGCAAATCCCGTAGGGAAACCGAAGCATGTCCCTTCGTGTGACCTTTCTACCCCAACGCCTGACCGTGGAGGTGCCTCTCGGGACGACGATCCTGGAGGCGGCCGCACGGGCCGGGATCGAGATCGCTGCGCCCTGCGGAGGCCAGGGCCGCTGTGGGCGCTGTCGCGTCCAGCTGGAAGAAGGGCTGGTCGACCAGCCGGAGAATGCGCACCTCTCGGCTGCAGACCGGGCCGAAGGATATGTCCTGGCGTGCCAGGCGCGGCTCCTGGGGCCGGCCTCGGTACGGGTACCGGAGGCGGTGCCGCTGGAACGGGTGGTCGCGGGAGTCGGGGTGACCGATTTCCAGGCCCTGAGTCCGGCCTGCGACTGGAAGCATTCGCCGACCCTTCAGGTGCTCTATGTGGAGTGCGATCCCCCCTCCCTTGCGGACAACACGAACGACCTGGACCGCCTCCGCCGCGCGCTGTCGCAACGGCACGGGGTTGCGCCGGTCGAGATCGGCCTTCCCCTGTTGCGCATGCTCCCGCAGCGGCTGCGGGCCGAGGGGTGGCGCGTCACGACGGTCCTGGAACCGCGGGAGGGAGGATTTCGGCTGGTCGACGTGCTCCCGGGGCGGCCCCCGGAGCGTGTGTACGGTGCCGCAGTGGATATCGGCACCACCACGGTGAAACTCTTCCTGGTGGACATGCTCACCGGCGAAGTGGTGGACAGCGCCTCGGCCTACAACGCTCAGATCTCCCGGGGGGAGGACATCATCTCCCGCATCATCTTTTCCCAGAAAGAGGGGGGATTGGAGCACCTGCAGCGCCTGGCGCTCAAGACGATCAACGGTTTGCTCGCCGAGGTGGCGCGGCGGCAGGGCATCGACCTGCGGCAGATCCAGGCGTTCTCCGCCGCCGGCAACACCACGATGACCCAACTCTTCCTCGGGGTGAACCCCAAATACATCCGGGAGGAGCCCTATCTTCCGACGATGGCCCACGCCCCCCGCATGACCGCGGGCGAGGTCGGCCTGGCGATCAACCCGAACGCGCCGGTGTACTGCGCCCCTTGCGTGGGGGCCTATGTGGGTGGGGATATCGTGGCCGGCGTGCTCAGTTCCGGCATGTACCGGACGGATCGCCTGACCCTCTTTATCGACGTGGGGACGAACGGGGAGATCGTCCTGGGAAACAGCGACTGGCTGATCGCCTGTGCCTGCTCGGCCGGCCCGGCCTTCGAGGGTGCGGGCGTGCGCTGTGGCATGCGGGCGACCGACGGGGCGATCGATGAGGTGATCATCGATGGCCGGACGCTGGAGGCGACCTATCGCGTCATCGGTGGGACCGAGCCCCAGGGGATCTGCGGTTCGGGGTTGCTTTCGGCCCTGGCAGAACTGTTCGTGACGGGGGTCGTGGACAAGGCTGGTCGCATTCGGCGCGATCTCCCTTCCCCGCGCATCCGGATGGGGGAGCACGGCCCGGAGTATGTGATCGCTTGGGGTAGGGACGGCCGACCGGACATCGTGCTCACCGAAGTGGACATCAACAACTTGATCCGCGCCAAAGGGGCGATCTACGCTGGCTTTTCCATCCTCCTGCGGAGCCTGGAGCTCGATTTCTCGATGGTCGAGCAGATCCTCATCGCCGGTTCCTTCGGCCAGTACATCAACATCGAGAAGGCGATCCAGATCGGCCTGCTCCCCGACCTGCCGTGGGATCGCTTCCGGTACCTGGGCAACACCTCCCTCTTGGGGGCCTACCAGACCCTCCTCTGTCAGGAAAGCCGGGATATTGCCGACCAGATCGCCGCCCGAATGACTTACCTGGAACTATCGGCCGATAACCGCTTCATGCACGAATATACCTCCGCCCTTTTCCTCCCGCATACGGACCTGGAAGCTTTCCCCTCTGTGAAGGCTCTCCTCCAACGGGTGCGCTCCTTTGCCTGATCCGCCCGGGCGGCCCGCCCAGTGTTATGGTATAATACCTCCGACACCGTTTGCGAGGGACGAGCGTGTCCAACCGCCCGGAATTCGAGGAACGCTTGCGCGCCCTTCCGGAACAGCCGGGGGTCTATCTGTTCAAGGACGCCCAGGGCAAGATCCTCTATGTCGGCAAGTCGGTGTCCCTGCGCAACCGCGTGCGGGCCTATTTCGGGTCGCCGCACAACCTGGATGCCAAGACGCGCGAACTCGTCGCCCGCATCGCCGATTTCGATATCATCCTCACGGACAACGAGCTGGAAGCGCTGATCCTCGAAAGCACCCTGATCAAGGAGCACAAACCCCGCTACAACATCTCCCTGCGCGACGACAAGGGGTACCCGTTCATCAAGGTGACGCTGAACGAGGAGTGGCCGAGGGTCATCAAGGTACGCCGTGTGGAGGACGATGGGGCGCGCTACTTCGGCCCCTACTCGAGCGCTGGCTCCGTGAACCGCACGCTGGAGCTGTTGAAAAAGACCTTCCCCTACCGAGGTTGCGATGAACGGATCGATGGGCGCCGCAAACGCCCCTGCCTGGACTACCACATCGGCCGCTGTCTGGCTCCATGCGTGGGCCTGGCGGATCGTGCCGCTTACATGGAGGCGATCCACCAGGTCATCCTTTTCCTCGAGGGGAAGGGAGACCAAGTGGTGCGACGGGTGCGGCGGCAGATGGAGGAGGCGGCGGCGGCGCTGGAGTTCGAGCGGGCCGCGCTGCTGCGCGATCAGCTGAACGACCTGGAGCACGTGCTGGAACGCCAGAAGGTCGTGTCCATGGTCGCCGGGGATAGCGATGTGATCGCCTTTGCCCGGGACGACGGGGAAGCGTGCGTGCAGGTCTTTTTCATCCGGCGCGGTCGCCTCATCGGGAACGAGACGTTCGTCCTTCAGGGGACGGCCGAGGCGGAGCCGCAGGAGATCATGGCTTCGTTCGTCACCCAGTTCTACCAGACCGCGGCGCAGGTGCCCCCGACCATCCTCCTGCAGCACGAGTTGGCCGACCGTCGGGTGATCGAGGAGTGGCTGCAGCGGAAGCGGGGAGGGAGGGTCGCCCTCCGGGTCCCACGGCAGGGAGAGAAACGCCAACTCGTGGAGCTCGTAGCGCGGAATGCCGGGGAGGCGCTTGAGCAGATGCGCCTGAAGTGGTTGAGCGAGCGCCAGCGCCAGGCGGGGGCACTGGCTGAGCTGCGCGACCTGTTGGGCCTGTCGGCCATGCCGAGGCGCATCGAAGGATTCGACATCTCCACCCTGCAGGGAGCAGCGGCTGTGGGGAGCATGGTGGTCTTTGTAGATGGGGCCCCCAGGCGCAACGCCTATCGGCGCTTTCAGATCCGCACCGTGGCCGGCCAGGACGATTACGCGATGCTGCAGGAGGTGCTCAGACGCCGCTTCCGCCACGTTCCCCAGACCGCCGAGGCGGACGAGGCCTGGGAATTGCCCGACCTGGTGCTCGTGGACGGGGGACGTGGGCAGGTGAATGCCGCGGCGCAGGTGCTTCAGGAGGCGGGAATGGGCCACCTCCCCTTGCTCGGCTTGGCCAAGCGGGAGGAAACCGTCCACGTAGCGACGCGGCCTGAACCGCTGCTCCTGCCGCGCGATTCGACGGCCCTTTACCTCCTGCAGCGCATCCGCGACGAGGCGCATCGTTTCGCCATCACCTACCACCGCGCGCGGAGGGAGAAAGAAGTCGTCTCTTCCCGGTTGGAGGAAATCCCCGGCATCGGCCCGCGCCGCCGCGCCGCGCTGCTCCGGCGGTTTGGGAGTATCGATGCCATTCGCCAGGCCACCGTAGAGGAACTGGCGGCCGTGCCGGGCATGAACCGGGCTGTGGCACAACGGCTAAAGGAGCTTCTCGGTTGAGGCCAAGTGCGGTACGTCCTCCAGCGGTGCGACAGGCCCAGCAACCGCGTCACCGCTTTTGGCGCGATAGCTACATGGTGACGGTCACGGCTTTGGCACTGGCGCTGCTGGGGTGGCACTGGGAAGCCTGGCAAGGCACGGACGCTGAAGCGTGGCTCCTCTTCCTGGCTTTGGCCCTCGGTGCCGAAATCCTGGGCGTAACGCTCCCGAACGGCGCGCGCATCGTGTTCGGTATGGTGGTGGCCCTGCCGGCCACGGTGCTCTTCGGTCCGCTCCCCGGGGCGAGCGTGGGCGCGGCATCCAGCCTCCTGTGGCGGATCGCGCGCTCGTTGTGGCGGGAGCGGCGCTTTCCCTCCCCTTTGGTCGCTGGCTTTGCGGCCTCGCAGTACCTGATCGGCTATGCCCTCGCGGGTGCGGTCTACCATGCTTTGGCCCCGGGCACGGCCGCTTTGGCACCGACCGTGGGCGCCTATGTGTTTGCCGCCTTTGCCTTCAAGGCGATCAACGCGCTGCTGGTCGATCAGGCCTACAACCGCCTGCGTGGTTCCTATAGCCGCGAGCGCTTTATCACCACCTTGGGCATCGAGAGCGCGATCCACCTGGCTACGGCCCCGCTCGGGCTGCTCCTGGTTTTGGTGTATCGCCTCCATGGCATCCCGGGCGCGCTGCTTAGCTTTGCGTCCATGGTCATCGCGGGTTTTGCCATCCGTCGCTACGTGCAGGTGCAAGAGCTGAACCGCCTGCTGGAGCAGCGGGCCACGCAGATGGCCCAGATCCTGCGCATCAGTGAGACGTTGCGTACCGATCTCGAACTGGACGCCCTTCTACGGCGCATCGTGGAAGCGGTCCACCACAGTTTGGGCTTTCGCGTGGTGCTGCTGAGCCTGCTGGATGAGGAGAACGGCTGTTTTATGCGCCGTGCGGCGGCTGGGCTTACGTCGGAAGAGTACGCGGCTCTGGAAGCGCAGCCCGTGCCGCGCCGGGAAGTCGAGCGTTTTCTCGAAGAACGCTTCCGGGTGGGCCACTGCTATCTGGTGTGCCACGAGGCCGGAGAGCGGAGCCCCTATAGTTACGTCCTCCGGCTCCCTGTGCGTACGGACCCCGGTGCCTGGCATCCAGAAGACCTCCTTCTGGTGCCGCTCTATGGGCGCCAGGGAGAGTTGATCGGGGTTATGTCGGTGGACGATCCGCTGGACGGACGCCGCCCGCAGCCAGAGACCTTGCGCGCACTGGAGATCTTTGCCCATCAGGCCGCTCAGGCGATCGAGAACGCCCGCCTGTATCACGAACTGCGGGAACGCTACCGTTCCCTGGAGGAAGCCCACCGCGCGATTCGCGAGGCGCAGGAGGAGCTGGCACGCTACAGCCGTTCGTTGGAAGAGATGGTCGCGCAGCGGACGGCGCAGCTCGAGGAACGGAGCCGTCAGCTCGAAGACGCCCTGCAGCGGGCCAGGGAGGCCGATCGGATCAAGGGCGAGTTTCTCGCCACCATGAGCCACGAGCTGCGCACCCCGCTGAACGCGATCATCGGCTTTTCCCGCGTCATCCTGAACCGGATCGATGGGCCGCTGACCGAACTCCAGGAAGCCGACCTGCGCACCATCTACCACAGCGGCCTCCACCTGCTCGGCCTGATCAACGACATCCTGGACCTTTCCAAGATCGAGGCAGGCTATCTGGAGCTGCGTCGCGAAGCCTGTGCTCTGAGTCCCTTGATCCAGGAAGCGTTGGACAGCTGTGCCGCGCTGGCACTGGAGCGGCCGATCGCTTTGCAGGAAGAGGTGCCGGCCGACCTTCCCCTGGTCGATGCCGACCCCACCCGTGTGCGCCAGATCTTGCTGAACCTGCTCAGCAACGCCATCCGATATACCGAACGCGGCCAGGTCGTCGTTCGGGCCCGTCTTCAGGAGGGCGAGGTCGTGGTCAGCGTCCGCGACACCGGCGTAGGCATCCCGCCGGACCAACTCGACCGGGTATTCGAGCCTTTCCGCCAGGCGAGCCAGGCCCTGGGGGCTCAGGGCATGGGGACCGGGCTGGGGCTGGCGATCAGCCGCCGGCTGGTGGAGATGCACGGGGGCCGTATCTGGGTGGAAAGCGAGGTGGGTCGCGGTTCCACTTTCTTTTTCACGCTCCCGATCGCTAAAGTCCGGGGGGAGCTGCAGGGCGAGTCCCCGGTATGGGCGAGGTGAGACCGTGCCGGGATGGAGCGTATGGCGCCTGGCCTGGGGAGCCGTGCTCAGCCTGACGATCGCTGGACTTGCCCGGCGATGGCGCGCGCTTTCGCGCGATGGCTTTTGGGGGGCGCTGCTGACGGGAACCTTGACCCTGGGGTTTGGCGGTTGGGCCTGGGGGGTGGCGCTGGTCGCCTTTTTCCTCACCTCGACCGCGCTCACCCGCTGGCACAGGGAAAGCAAAGCGGCATTGGCGCGTTTCGGAGCGAAAGGGGGCGAACGCGACCTTGGCCAGGTCCTGGCGAACGGAGGGGTGGCGGCTCTGCTTGCCGTGCTTTCGGCCCTGCTTTCGCAGCGGCTGGTTGCGGTCGCCTTTGCCGGGTCCCTTGCCGCAGCCACAGCGGATACCTGGGCCACCGAGGTGGGCGTGCTGAGCCGCACGCCACCGCGCCGTATTGTCGACGGCCGCGTGGTGCCTCCCGGGACGTCGGGAGGGGTGACCCCGATGGGCTGGCTGGCCGGAGCCGCTGGAGCGCTCTTTCTTCCCGCCTTTTTCTTCCTGCTCGCGCGGGGGGAAGCGGCGCTCGCCGGCCTGCCGGCCCTGCCGGTGAGGGATGCGCTCCCCGCTGCCCTGGGGGGTGTGGTGGGGATGACCGTCGACAGCCTGCTCGGGGCGACGTTGCAGGGGTGCTATCGTTGCCCGGCCTGCGGGGAGATGACGGAGCGCCGGGTGCACTGCGGCCGGCCGGCGCTCCGGCAGCGGGGATGGGCGTGGCTGGACAACGACGGGGTCAACCTGGCGGCCACGATCACCGGCGCCCTGGTCGCAACCGCCTGCGCCTGGGGATGAGCTTGACGAAATTCGTCATTTGTGGTAGACTTCACACGGAACAGGGCCTCAGCGAGGAGGTGGTGTTAGATGGAAGTCCAGGACAATGGTGTCTTGGCAGATGGACACAGTGCTTTCCCGCCGCGGAAAGTAACTGTGGTTTTTTTGTGAGTCCAGGTTAGGAGGCGATCATGGCCCTTTTTGTTCTGCCCAAGGAACGGGTGGCCGACTGGGTGCGGCAGTTGATGGCCGAGTACGAGGTCGTGGGTCCAGTGGCGAAGGACGGTGCTTTCGTTTTCGCTCCATTGGAGGGGCCGGAAGCGCTCCGGCTGGACTACCCGATCACCCTGCAGTCGCCCAAGGCGTTCCTCTTTCCTCCTGAAGAGACGCTGCTGCGCTTCCGCCGTGGCAGCCCTCCGGAGGTCGAGCCGGTGCGCGACGCGCGTCCGCGCGTCCTCTTCGGTGTCCATCCCTGCGACTTGAACGCGACCTGGCTGTTGGACCTGGCTTTCTCGCAGGATACGCTGGATACCCCCTATATGGAGCGGCGTGGGCGCACCCTGATCGTCGGTCTGGACTGCCTGAAGCCGTGCGATGCCCATTCGTTTTGCAAGAGCATGGGGTCGCTTGAGGTGACCGGCGGGTACGATCTCTTCCTGACGGACCTGGGCGATGCCTACGCGGTCGAGGTGGGCACCGATGCGGGCCAGGCGTTGCTCGAGCGTGCGGAGGGAGCCCAGCCAGCTACGGAGGCGGATATCGCTCGCCTGAACCTGGTTCTGAGCGAGAAATGGCCCCGCTTCCCCTTGCGGCTCGACCTGGACCCCAAGGACTTGGCGAGCATCATGGAGCTCACCTACGATAGCCCGCTCTGGGAGGAACTGGCCCAGAAGTGTCTGGGGTGCGGCTCCTGCAACCTGGTCTGCCCGACCTGCTACTGCTTCGACGTTCAGGACCGGCTGGGGCTGGACCTGCGCTCGGGCAAGCGGGTACGGCTGTGGGACGGCTGTATGCTGCGCGACTTTGCACGCGTGGCTTCGGGAGAGAACTTTCGCGAGCACCGTTCTGCCCGCCTACGCCACCGTTTCTACCGCAAGGGGAAGTACCTCCTGGAGGACTATGGGCGCGTCGGGTGTGTGGGCTGCGGACGGTGCGTGCGCGCCTGCCTGGTGAAGATCGACCCGGTGGAGGTCTTTAACGCCCTGAAGGCTGCCTGCACCGTCTAAGCGGTCGATCGTTAGGCCGGATTGAGGAGGAGCCGACCATGGTCGAACAAACCCCAACGAGCGGATCGCTGTACCTGCCCCGTATGGCGGAGGTGCTCCGCATCCGGACGCTCACGGAGAAGGAGAAGGTATTCACCCTCCGCCTGGAACAGGGCCAGTCGCTGGCCCACCAGCCGGGGCAGTTTGTAGAAGTTTCCCTTTTCGGCATCGGCGAGGCCCCGATCTCCGTTTCCTCTTCTCCCACGCGCAACGGCACCTTCGAGCTGTGTGTGCGTGCGGTGGGCGATGTGACTAATGCCATGCACCGCCTCCAGGAGGGAGACTGGGTTGGGATTCGGGGGCCTTTTGGGCACGGCTTTCCGGTGGCCAAGATGCGCGGCAAGGACCTCTTGTTTGCCGCCGGGGGCCTGGGGTTGGCCCCGTTGCGCTCGCTGATCCAGTTTGTCTTGGATGAGCGGCCGTCCTTCGGGCGGGTGATCATCCTCTACGGCGCGCGCAACCCCGGGGAGCTCCTCTTCCGCGACGAGCTGGAAGAGTGGGCGCACCGAAACGACGTGGAGTTCCACCTCACGGTCGACCGCGCGGATGCCTCCTGGACCGGCCACGTCGGCGTGATCACTACCCTCTTCCCGAAGGTCGCGGTGAATCCCCGGAGCACCGTAGCCGTGACCTGTGGACCGCCGATCATGTACCGGTTCGTGTTGATCGAGCTTTTGGCCAAGGGCCTGCCGGAGAACCAGATCTACCTCTCCCTGGAGCGCCGGATGAAGTGTGGGGTCGGGAAATGCGGCCACTGCCAGATCAACGGCGTCTACTGCTGCCAGGAGGGGCCTGTCTTCTCGTACGCCCAGGTGAAAGGGCTGAAGGAGGCGATCGGATGAAGCCGAAGGTGGCCGTCTTCGAGTTCGGCTGCTGCGAGGGATGCCAGCTGCAGATCGTGAACCTGGAGGAGGAGCTGCTCGACCTCCTTGGCGTGGTGGAGGTGGTAACGTGGCGGGAAGCGATGAGCGAGCAGTCCGAGACCTTTGACATCGCCCTGGTCGAAGGCTCGATCACCCGTGAGGAGGAGATCGAGCGGCTGCGCGGCATCCGAGAGCGGGCGAAGGTGCTCGTGGCCATCGGCGCCTGTGCTTGCATCGGTGGCATCAACTGCATGAAGAACCGCTTCGACCTGGAAGAGGTTCGTCGCTACGTCTACGGCGAGCACGCCCAATGGTTCGATACCATCGCCACCCGGCCCCTGAGTGCGGTCGTCCCGGTGGATGCCGAGGTGCCGGGTTGCCCCATCAACCGCCAGGAACTGGTGGAGATCGTCAAAGCCTTGCTCTTGGGGAAGAGGCCGGCCTTGCCCACTTATGCCGTCTGCGTCGAGTGCAAGCGCCGCAACAACGTGTGCGTCTTTGACCGGGGCCTGGTGTGCCTGGGGCCGGTCACGCGCGCCGGTTGCAACGCCATCTGCCCCACTTACGGCAACCGCTGCGTCGGCTGCCGGGGGCTGGTGCCCGACCCGAACCTGAACTCCCATCGTGAGGTGCTCGCCCAGCATGGCCTTTCTCCGGAGGACATCCTGCGCTTCTTCCACCTGTACGGGGGGTGCCTGCCGGAGATCGGCTGCCTGCAGGGGGCCTTGGAAGCATCTGGAGGACGGCCATGAAGGATGGGACGATCCACGTCCATTACCTGACCCGTGTGGAAGGCCACGGCAACATCCACGTGGAGGTGGAAGGCGGGGCCCTGAAGGCGTTCCGCTGGGAGATCCCCGAAGCCCCCCGGTTCTTCGAGGCGATGGTCCGAGGACAGAGCTATGCGGACGTGGCCCATATTGTCTCGCGCATCTGCGGCATCTGCTCCATTGGACACACCCTCTGCGCCCTGCAGGCGGTCGAGAACGCGCTGGGCGTGAGGCCTTCCGAGCAGACGGTGCTGCTGCGCAAACTGCTCCTCCACGGGGAGACGGTGCAGAGCCATGTCCTCCACGCGGGCTACCTTGCAGCGCCCGACTTTTTCGGGGTACCCAGCGTGGTCCCTCTGGTGGCCAGCCATCGCGAGGCCGTGCTCACGATCGTACGGCTCCATCGCCTGGCCAACGAGTGGTGTGACCAGATCGGCGGTCGGACGACACATCCGATCACCCCGGTGGTGAACGGGTGGACCCGGCTTCCGACCCCCGAGGAGCTGGCCAACCTGCGTGCGCGCATCGAGGCCGGGATGGCCGACGCCTGGGCATTGGTGGAGATCTTTCGCACGCTTGACATCCCCGATTTTCAGCGTCCTACCGAGTACATTGCCCTGAAACACCCCGAGGAGTATGCGTTCTACGAGGGAGTCATCGCTTCCACCGACGGCGACACGACCGCCGTGCCGGATTACCGGCAAAAAGTGCACGAGTTCGTTGTGCCGTATTCCACCTCGAAGCGAGCCCGGGCGAACCGCAACTCCTTTGCTGTGGGAGCCCTGGCGCGTTTCAACAACAACGCCGAGCAGCTTTCCCCCCAGGCGAAAAAGGCTGCAGAAGCGCTCGGGCTGCGTCCGATTTGCACCAACCCGTTTCTGAACACCGTGGCTCAGGTGGTGGAAGTCGTGCATGCGCTGGAAGATAGCCTGCGCTTGATCGACCTGCTCCTGGCACGCGGGATCGAGCCGGAGGTACCTTGGGTGCAGGTGCGCGCAGGCCGGGGTGTGGGGGCGGTCGAGGTGCCCCGGGGCATCCTGTTCCACGAGTATACCCTGGACGAGACCGGGCACGTGGTGGACGCGAACATGATCATCCCCACCGGCCAGAACCATCAGAATATCGAGGACGACATGGCCGTCCTGATCCCGCAGATCCTGGACCGGCCGGAGGAGGAGATCCGCCTGCGTCTGGAGATGCTCGTGCGCGCCTACGACCCCTGCATCTCCTGTTCCACCCACCTGCTGCACCTGGAGCTACGCGGAGGAAAATCGCGGTGACGGACCGGCGACGTGCCCCGGTGCTCGTCCTGGGCCTGGGGAATCCCTACTGGGGCGACGATGGCGTAGGGCAGGCGGCGTTGGAAGCGCTCTCCCGCCGATCGTTGCCCCCTGGGGTGGAAATACGCGATGGCGGCACTGGCGGCCTGCTCCTCCTGGATGTGATCGCCGACCGCGAACACCTGCTGGTGATCGACGCCGCCGATTTCGGCGAGGCACCGGGCACGGTTCGTGACTTTTCGCCAGAGGAGGCTGGCCTCTGTCGCGCCGATCGGCCCCTTTCGTTCCACCAGGCGGGGCTGGCCGAAGTGCTGGATCTTGCGCGCAAGCTCGGCATGGCTCCCCGGAACGTGCACTTATGGGTCGTCCAGCCGGGCCGGTTGGGCCCGGGACGTGGGTTGAGTGACCCGGTCCAGGCAGCCCTGCCTGGGTTGGTGGATTCGGTGTGCCGCGCGCTCGGGGCGTTGCTTCCCGAGGCGGCGCGCGTTTGAGGAGGATAGCCGATGCCAAAGAAGATCCTCGTGGTGGATGACGACCCGGACACGGTCGAAGTGATCCGCCTGACCCTGGAGAGCGCAGGCTATGAGGTAGTCAGCGCAGCGAGCGGGGAGGAAGGGCTGCGTCGGGTGGTGCAGGAAAAGCCGGACCTCATCATCCTGGACGTGATGATGGATACCACGACCGAGGGGTTCCACGTTAGCCTGCAGCTGCGGAGCCCTGACCCGGCCTCGCCCTACGCCGATTTCCGGCAGATCCCCATCCTGATGCTCACCGCGATCCACACGACCACGCCGCTGCGCTTTGCTCCGGATGCGGACTACCTGCCGGTGGACGAATTTGTGGAAAAGCCGATCGCCCCGGAGGCGCTTCTCGCCAAGGTAGAGGCGCTGCTTGCGGGGAAGAAGTGAGGCACGAGCTTTGGGCAAGATCCAGATCGGCGGCATCCTGCAATTTCGGGATCTGGCCTTGATCCAAGTGCTGGGGCTTCCGCAGAGCGCAGCCGTGGCCACGTTGTTGCGAGCGCTGGGCGACCGCGGGATCCCGGCTCAGGCGGTCGTCCAGTGCCAGGAATCGGGCGGCCGCTACGCCTTGGCCTTCACCGTGGCCGAGGTGCACCGTGAGGAAGCCCGGGCGATCGTGGAAGAGCTGGCCCGCCGCGGCGGTGCGTGCGAGGTGACCGTGCGCTCGCCGGTCGGGATGGTGGCCGTCTTCGGGCCCCATTTCCGGGATCGGCCGGCGATCGCAGGTACGATGTTCAGCGCCCTGGTTGCAGCCGAGGTGGAGGTGTTGGCCATCAGCACCTCGATCTCGACCGTGGCCGGTGTCGTTGTCGCCGAGGAGATGGACCGCGCGGTCGCCATCCTGCGGGCGACGTTTGAGCTCCCATAGCTTGCGGCCGGCCTTGTGGTAGAATGTTGCATATTGAGAGATCCTCGGGGCACGGCGGCGCGGTTGGTTCGGGCCCTGACGTGGAGGCATACATGGTGGAGAATCCTCTACTCCGGCTAGATCTGCGCCACAAATCCCTGGCGCAGGCGATCCTGCGCCGGCTCCAGGTGGATGTGCGCGCGTGCTACCAGTGTGGGCGCTGTACCGCCGGCTGCCCGGTGGCATATGCGATGGACGCAGGCCCGCACCAGATCCTGCGCGGCATCCAGCTGGAACTGCACGACTGGGTGCTCAGCCGCAATACCTACTGGATTTGCGCCAGTTGCGTGACTTGCACCACCCGCTGCCCCTGCGAGGTGGATGTCGCCCGGGTGATGGACGGCCTGCGCGAGCTGGCGCTGCAGGAAGGCATTCGCCCTTCGGAGCAGACGGTCAAGGTGTTCCACCAGGTGTTCCTGGAGTGGGTGCGCCTGACCGGCCGGATGTACGAGGCGGGCCTGGTGGGGCTCTACAACCTGCGTTCGCGCGAGTTCCTGGCCAGCGCAGACCTCGTCCTTCCGATGCTGACCCATAACAAGGTCCCCCTCCTGCCCCGGCGTTATCCTGCCCAGGCGGAGGTCGAGCGCATCTTCGAGCGTGCGCGTGCCCTGGAGGAGAAGCGATGACCCGTTACGGCTACTACCCTGGCTGTTCCCTGGAGGGGACGGCACGCGAGTACGATGTGTCGACGCGCATTGCCTGCCAGGAGCTGGGGATCGAACTTGTGGAGTTGGAGGGGTGGAGCTGTTGCGGGGCCTCTTCGGCTCACGCGACCCGTTACTGGCTCTCGCTTGCGCTGCCTGCCCGGAACCTCCGCC
Source organism: Chloroflexia bacterium (assembly GCA_034436115.1). Classification (GTDB taxonomy): domain Bacteria; phylum Chloroflexota; class Chloroflexia; order DTKN01; family DTKN01; genus DAOTVY01. Next base: position 65,789 of record DAOTVY010000064.1, read on the forward strand.
TGGCCCAGGAGCAGGGTTTTTCCGCCCTTGTGGCTCCCTGCGCCATGTGCTATGCCCGGTTGCGCCATACGCAGCATGCCCTGCGGGATCCCGCGGTACGGGAGCAGGTGAACAGCCTCCTCGATCGGCCCTTGCAGGATGCTGAGGTCAAGGTGCATTCGCTGGTCGACCTCTTCTCGGAAGAAGAGCGGCTGAACCTGTTGCGCAGCAAGGTGCAGCGCGACCTTTCGGGGCTGCGGCTGGCCTGCTACTACGGATGTCTGCTCGTGCGGCCCCCGGAGGTTCTGGAGCCGGATGACCCGGAGTACCCCACCATGCTCGACCGGATCGTCGAGGCTGCCGGCGCTACCGTGGTCGATTGGCCGCTGAAGACAGAGTGCTGCGGGGGTAGCCTGTCCCTGTCCCGCACGGACATCGCGCTCGAGCTCACGCGTCGTCTGCTCGAGGATGCCCTGTGCCGTGGGGCCAACGGCATCGTCACCGCCTGCCCGATGTGTCACGCGAACCTGGACATGCGGCAGCAGCAGATCAACCGACGGTACGGCACCCAACTGGACCTGCCGATCCTTTACTTCACCCAGCTTGTGGGGTTGGCAACCGGACACGCCCCGAAGGAGCTGCTCCTGCACCATCATCTGGTCGAACCCTGGTCGCTTCTCGCCCAGGCCGGCATTCCGGCATAGGGCATGGGAGGTCGTTCGATGGCCCGAGTCGGCGTTTTCGTCTGCCATTGCGGAAGCAACATCGCGGCGACGGTGGATGTGGCCAAGGTGGCCGAAGAAGCGGTCAAGATGGACCACGTCGTGTATGCCACGCACTACGTGTACATGTGCTCTACCCCGGGGCAGGAGTTGATCCAGCAAAAGATCCAGGAGTACCAGCTGGACCGGGTAGTGGTGGCGGCCTGTAGCCCGCGGATGCACGAGCGCACCTTCCGCAAGGCCACCGCTCAGGGAGGGCTGAACCCCTACCTGATGGAACAGGCGAACATTCGGGAACACGATTCGTGGGTGCATGCGGACATCCCGGTGGCCACGGAGAAGGCGATCGAGATCGTGCGCATGGCGGTGGCCAAGGCGGTGGGGCTGGCCCCCCTGGAAGCGGCCCAGGTGGGGATCACGAAGCGCTGCCTGGTGATTGGCGGCGGCATCGCCGGGGTGCAGGCGGCGCTGGATGTGGCCGAGGCCGGGTATGAGGTGGTGATCGTCGAACGCGAGCCCTCGCTGGGCGGGCATATGGCCCAATTGGACAAGACCTTCCCCACCCTGGACTGCTCAGCCTGTATCCTCACACCAAAGCTTGTCGACGCGGCCCAACACCCCAAGATCAAACTCTATACCTATTCCGAGGTAGTCGGCGTCAAGGGCTTTGTGGGGAATTTTCAGGTGACCATCCGGCGCAAGCCCCGTTACGTGGACGAAAAGCTCTGCACCGGGTGCGGCATCTGCTGGAACAGCTGCCCGCTGCGCCCGCGGGTGCAGGAGGACGGCACGGTCAAGGGCGGCTTCCCTTCCAAGTTCGAGGCCAACCTGGGCCGCCGGGCGGCCATCTATGTGCCCTTTGCCCAGGCGGTGCCGCTCGTGCCGGTGATCGATACGGAGCACTGCACCTGGTTCGTGAAGGGGGGCAAGTGCGGGCTCTGCGCGCAAAAGTGCCCACGGGGTGCGGTCAACTATACCCAGAGCGAGGAATTGATCACCGAGCCCTTTGGGGCAATCATCGTTGCCACCGGATTCGACCTGTTCGACGCGCGGGCCCTAGGCGAGTACGGCTACGGACGGTACCCGGATGTGATCACGGGCCTGGAACTGGAACGGTTGATGAACGCTTCCGGGCCGACGCACGGCCACGTCCTGCGCCCTTCCGACGGCCGGCCGCCGAAGACGGTGGTGCTCGTCTCGTGCGTGGGCTCGCGCGATGAGAAGATCGGCCGGCCGTACTGCTCGGTCGTCTGCTGCATGTACCTGGCCAAGCACGCCATCATGCTCAAAGAGCACGACCCCGAGGTCGAGGTCTATAACTTTTACATGGACATCCGCGCCGGTGGCAAGGACTATGACGAGTTCACGCGCCGCGCGATCGAGCAGTACGGTGCCCACTACCTGCGCGGACGCGTCTCCCAGGTCTACGAGCGGGATGGGAAGTTGATCGTCGAGGGAGTGGACACGCTGATCGGCCGGCCGGTGGAGATCCAGGCCGATCTGGTGGTGCTCGCCACCGGCATCACTGCCCCTGAGGGGGCACGCGAGCTCTTCCAGACGCTGAACATCTCCTATAACCAGTACGCCTTCATCAACGAGGCCCATCCGAAGCTCCAGCCGGTCGAGACGAACACCGACGGGATCCTCCTGGCTGGTTGCGCGACTGGCCCCAAGGATATCCCCGCTACCGTGGCCCAGGCGAGCGGGGCTGCTGCCAAGGCGATCGGCATCCTTTCCAAGGAGACGCTGATCGCCAACCCGATGGTCGCGGAGGTGAACGAGCGCGAGTGCGTGGCCTGCCAGCTGTGTGTCCAGGTGTGCCCCTATCGCGCGATCGAGATGACCACCACCCGGCGCGGTAAACCGGTGGCCCACGTGAACCCCAGCGTCTGTAAGGGTTGTGGTCTCTGCGTGAACGCCTGCCGCGGTGGGGCGATCAACCTGAAAGGCTTTACCGATCAGCAGCTGGTCAGCCAGGTGAGCGCTCTCCTCGCCGAACCACTGGCCGAGGTCCTGGACGAGCGCTGATTTCGGGAGGACAAGATGTCCGAACCGTTCGAACCCCGGATCGTCGGATTCCTGTGCAACTGGTGCTCCTACGCGGGCGCCGACCTGGCGGGCACCTCTCGTATCCCTTACCCGCCGAACATCCGTATCATCCGCGTACCCTGTTCCGGCCGGGTGGACCCGATGCTGGCCATGAAGGCCTTCCTGGAGGGGGCGGACGGGGTGATCGTCCTGGGCTGCCATCCAGGCGACTGCCACTATAGCGAAGGCAACTACCACGCCCGCCGGCGGCTGGTCCTCTTCCACCGCCTGCTCGAGTTTTTCGGCGTCGAGCGCGATCGTTTCCGCCTGGACTGGGTGTCCGCCTCCGAGGGGGTTCGTTTCGCCCAGGTCGTGGGCGAGTTTACCGAGGCGGTGCGGCGGTTGGGGCCGCGGCGCCGGCCCGAGGCCGTTCTCGAAGGGTCGCGATGAGCGTGGTACGTTCGGGGCCGGGTTGTCTGCTTCAGTTTCTATGGTTCGTCTTCGTGGGCTGGTGGCTTGGGTTTATCTGGGTCGCCATTGCCTGGTTGCTGAACTTGACCCTCATCGGGCTGCCGTTGGGGGTGTGGATGCTCAACCGCATCCCCCAGGTGATGTTGCTGAGGGATGAGCCTTGCCTGACCACGGTCGTACGGGCCCCGGACGGAAGCCTCGTCCTGCGGCAGAGCGAGCTGCCGCAGCGTCCCTGGTGGCTGCGTGCCCTATGGTTTCTCCTGATTGGCTGGTGGCTTTCCTTGTTGTGGCTCCTAATGGCCTGGTTGCTTTGCGGGACCATAATCCTTCTGCCGCTGGGGATGGCGATGTTCGATCGCGTTCCGGCGGTGGTTTCGCTGCGTCGAACCTAGTTGCCCGGCGGCATGGACCGAGACAGGAGGCTGTGCTTGAGCACGAGCGATGACATCCGTCGCGTTGCACGAGAACTGCTGGAAAAAGGGGAGGTGGCGCGCATCTACGGGTATGCGGAGGGCCGGCGGGGCCAGGTGCGCCCCTTTATCGCCCGTACGCCCGCGGAGGCGGAACGCCTTCTCTTCGATCGAAGGTGTGTCCACAACCTGGCCCTCTATCTCCTGGACCTGAAGGCAGAGGGCGCCGAGGCGCCCCGCGTGGGCGTGGTCATGAAGCCGTGCGATGCGCGCGCGCTGAACGTGCTGGTGCTGGAGCACCAGCTCGACCGTGCCCAGGTGCATGTGATCGGCGTGCCCTGCAACGGTGTGGAGGGAAAACGCGCCTGTGGAACGTGCCCAGACCGCACCCCGCCGACCTACGATACTCTCGTTGGCGAGGTGCCGACGGAAGAACCCGGCCAGGCAGCGGAGGACGAACTCGCCCGTCTGCTCGCCCTCCCTCCCGAGGAGCGCCGGCGCTTCTGGGCGGAGCAGTTCGCGCGCTGCATCCGGTGTTACGCTTGCCGGCAGGTCTGCCCGATGTGTTACTGCGAGGTCTGCATCGCCGAGAAACTCGACCCGCCCTGGGAGAGCATCGCCATTGCCCCGTCGGAGAACGAGTTTTACCACGTGTTGCGGGGCTACCACCTGATCGGGCGCTGCATCGAGTGCGGCGAATGTGAACGGGTGTGCCCGATGGGCATCCCGGTGTTTCTCTACCAGCGTTATCTGGCGGAGGAAGTGCGCCGAACCTTCGATTTCCGACCCGGTATGGATGCGGAGACGCTGGCGCCGTTCATGACGTTCCGCAAGGAGGAACTGGAAGGGTAAACCTTCCGTTCGGTCGAGGTGTTTCGATGCCCCAACGGCTGCTGAACCCCGAAGAACTGCTTGCATGGGTGGACCGCTTGCTCCCGGGCTACCGGGTCGTGGCTCCGGTGCGGGAGGGCGAGGGACGGTTCTTCCTTCGCCCGATCGGAGGCGCCCAGGAGATGGACCTTTCGGTGACCCGGACGGTAAACAGCCTCAAGGAGTACTTCTTCCCCCCCACGGAGGCGATCGTGCAGATCCGCCGCGGGAAGACGGCGGTGCGCCTGGAGGTGCCCGTTCCGGAAGAGCGGCAGCTCCTCTTTGCCGTCCGCCCCTGCGATGCCGCCGCGTTGGCCTCTATGGACGCGCTTTTCCTGGGGGATCCGGCCGACCCCTACTATGGCGCGCGCCGCCGGCAGAGCGTGCTCGTGGGGCTGGCCTGTTTGGAAGTACCCACGCCCGAGTGCTTCTGCACGACCACCGGCGGCTCGCCCATCGGGACGGCAAACCTGGACCTGATCCTCTACCGGGTACCCGAGGGGTACATCGTGGAGGCTCTGACCCCGCGGGGGGAGGAGCTGTTCCAGGAGGCCTCCGGCCGACCGGTCGAGCCACCCTTCCGCCCCCAGGCGCCGGGGCTTCCGGCCTATCCTTGCCCGCCCCAGGAGGACTGGATCCGCGTCTTCACCGATCCCCTGTGGGAAGAGCTAGGCGAGCGTTGCCTGGGATGCAAGATCTGTACCTACGTCTGCCCGACCTGCTACTGCTTCGACATCCGCGACCGGGGGGCCGGGGGACGGGTCGAGCGCCTGCGTGCCTGGGATGCCTGCACTTCCAAGCACTACTCCGTCGAAGCCAGCGGCCACGACCCGCGGCCGACGCGGGGGACGCGGCTTCGCAACCGTTTCTGTCACAAATACTACTACTTCCCGTGGCGCTACCAGGGTACCCTCCTTTGCTCGGGATGCGGCCGCTGTGTGGCGGCCTGTCCGGTGAACATCGACCTGACGGAAGTCCTGGAAGAAGTGGCTACCCGATCCCGGGTGGATCGCTCAAGCGGGCGCAACCAAGCACAGGGATTGGACCATTAGGACAAAAAGGTGCCTGGCAGAGGGGAGGTGGTCCGGTGACCACTCGTGCGCAAGACTGGCTCCGTCAGGCCGTACGGGATCTGGAGCACGCCATCGACTCGCAGGGGTTGGGGCGACACGAATGGGCCTGCTTTGCCGCACATCAGGCCGCCGAAAAGGCCGTGAAGGCCCTCCATTTGCACCATGGTCAGGAGGCCTGGGGGCACCTGGTGGCCAGGCTCCTTCGAGAGTTGCCCGGGGCGGTCATAGTTCCTGCGATGCTCGTCGAGCAGGCTCGCGTGCTGGATACGTTTTACATCCCCACCCGCTATCCCAACAGCCATCCGGAGGGGCCGCCCTTCGAGCATTATGGCCCTCTGCAGAGCGAGGAGGCGATCCGTTATGCCCGTGCGATCGTTGAGTTCGTCCGTTCTCAAATGGCCTGATGCCCGGGAGGTCGTGGCCGCGGTACAGCGTTGGGCGGAGCGTAAAGCCCGGGAACACCCGGAGGTCGTGCGGATCGGGTACCTGGGTTCTTACGCGCGCGGCGATTGGGGTGTCGGCAGCGATGTGGATCTGCTGATCCTTGTCGAGCATTCTGGTGTTCCCTTCGAAGGCCGCGGTGCCCAATGGGCACCGGACGAACTACCCGTTCCGGCCGACGTGCTGGTCTATACGCTGGCCGAGTGGCAATCCCTTCCCCGGGAGGGGCGGTTCTATCGCACCGTGATGCGCGAGGCGGTGTGGGTTTGGGAGCGCGGCACCGGAGAATCCCGGGGGCAACCCGAGGAGTGAACAAGGAGCATACCCGATGTCCAATCCGTTCTTGCCCTTTGTCGGTACCCTGACTGAAGTGCGTGACCTGGCGCTCGGCATCCGGTTGCTGCGGGTGCGGCTGGAGGACGAGGCCGGCCGGGCGGCCTTTGCGGACTATCGGCCGGGGCAGTTCGCCTTCCTTTCCGCCTTTGGCGTGGGCGAAGTGCCCTTTGGGTTGGCATCGACGCCGGCGCGGAGCGCGGAATTGGAGTTTGCTGTCGCCCGCGTGGGCACGGTGACCTCTGCCCTGCACAACCTGGAGGTAGGGGCGCCGGTGGGCGTGCGCGGGCCTATGGGCAACTCCTTCCCGATGGAGGAGTTCCGCGGCCGGAACCTGGTGATCATCGGCGGGGGCATCGGTTTTGCACCGCTTCGCCCGGTGATCCAGTACGCGCTCGACCACCGCGCCGACTACGGCCACCTCACCATCCTGGCCGCGGCCCGCGCCCCCAACCTCCTGGTGTTCCGCGAGGAGTACGAAGAGTGGGCCTCGGCGCCCGATACCGAGTTGCACGTGACCGTGGACGTGGGGGACGAGACCTGGACGGGGAACGTAGGCCTGGTAACCGAACTGCAGGCCAAGGTGGCTCCGTCGCCGGATAACGCCATCGCGATCACCTGTGGCCCGCCGATCATGATCAAGTTTGTGGTACAGCTGTTGCAGAAGCAGGGATTTGCCCCGGAGCAGATCTACACCACGCTCGAGATGAAGATGAAGTGCGGCCTGGGGAAATGTGGCCGCTGTAACATCGGCGAGCGCTACGTCTGTGTGGACGGGCCGGTCTTTAGCCACGCCCAGATCCTGCAGTTCATCGATTCCTTCTAGGGTGTTTGGGGCAATGGGGCCGGTGCCCAAGCCGCCCGCCCCAACCCTCTTTTGCTTCTCCCAAACGGGGGCTGGCACGGACCGCATTGCCCCCCGAACCTCTTTGCGCCCGGGGTGAGGCCGAAACACCCTGGCGGAGTTTCCTCTTGCGACGGGTTGCTCAAGGCTACTTCTCACCCCAGAGCGGGTGATCCACCGCGGATAGCCGCCGGACCCCTAAAGCCGTTTGACGGTCTTCCATGTATCTGTTAAGATGTTTTGGGAGGCGGCGTGGAGCAAGACGATCTTTCACTAGCGGAGTTCTGGGACTGGGTAAGGCATCGGCTGTAAGGCTTGATAGATGCCGCGAGGGGAAATGTGCCCGGGTGAGGACCCCTATCCTCGACAGCTGTGGCTGCAGCAGCTTGAGTTCATCGTCAACCGGAGCCCTGCGGTTGCCTTCCTGTGGCGCGCCGAGCCGCGCTGGCCGGTAGAGTTCGTTTCCGAGAACGTGCGCCAGTTCGGTTATACGGTCGAGGAGTTCCTGTCCGGTTCCCTGCTCTACGGCGATATCATCCACCCGGACGATCTTCCACGCGTCGTGGATGAGGTGGAGCGCTATACCTGCGAGGGACGCAGCGAATTCCTTCAGGAGTACCGCATCTTGACCCGCTCGGGCGAGCTGCGCTGGGTGGACGACCATACCTGGGTGCGCCGTGGTCCGGACGGCCGCGTGACCCACTACCAGGGGATCGTTCTGGACATCACCGCCCGCAAGCAAGTCGAGTCCGAACTCCAGCGGGAACGGGATCTCGCGCGCACGCTGATCGAGGCCTCGCCGGCCTTTTTTGTGGCCATCGCTCCGGATGGCCGCACGATCGCCATGAACCGGACGATGCTCGAAGCGCTAGGCTATAGGGCCGAAGAGGTGCAAGGGACCGACTACCTGAATACCTTTGTCCCCCTGGAGGACCGCCCCTTGCTGGCCCGCGTGTTTGAGCAGCTGGCGCAAGCGCGGGTGCCCACAGTCAACCAGAATCGGGTGCTCACCCGCGACGGACGGATGCTCTGGGTCGAATGGCATGGTACGCCGGTGCTGCGCGCGGATGGGACGCTGGACTATTTCTTCGGCCTCGGGATCGACGTCACCGAGCGCAAGAAGGCACAAGAGGAGCTCGAGCGACGCTACCGTACCTTAAGCCTGCTGAACCGTCTGGGCACGGCTCTGGGATCGACGCTGGAGCTGCCCGAGATCTACCGGATCGCCTACGAGCATGTTTCCCAGATGGTGGATTGCGCCAACTTTTGCATCTCGCTTTACGACCCGGCGGAGCGCGTGCTGCGGGCAGGCTTTGTACTGAGCGACGGCCAACCCTTGGACCCTTCCCTCTTTCCTCCGCTGCGGATCGAGGAAGGTGAGAGGCTCGCGGGGCGGGCGCGTGCGCTGCTCAGCGGGCAGGTGGAAATGGTGGAGGACCTGGAGCGAGCACGCGCTGCTGCGCGCCAGGCGGGGGAACCAGTGCACCTGGTGGGGGAGGGGGAGGAGCCGCTTTCGGCGGTCTATGTCCCGATGTGGGTCGCGGGGCAGGTGCTCGGCCTCCTGGAGCTGCAGAGCTACCGCCGGCACGCCTATCGCGAGGAGGATGTCGCCCTGCTTGCTCCGGTGGCCAATCAGATCGGGCTCGCCCTGGCCAACGCACGCCTCTACGAGCAGGTGCGCCAGCAGGCCCGCGAGCTGGAGCAACGGGTAGCGGAGCGCACGGCACAGTTGCAGGCGGCGAACCAGGAGCTGGAAGCCTTTACGTACACCGTCTCCCACGACCTGCGGGCCCCGCTGCGGGCCGTCGCGGGATTCTCGCGCCTTCTCGAGGAGGCCTACGGCGATCGCCTGGACGACAACGGGCGTCATTACCTGGACGAGATCCACAAGCAGGTGGGACACATGGAACGGCTGCTTTCCGGCCTCTTGGCGTTCTCCCGCCTGACCCGGCAGCCGCTGCGCTTGGAGACAGTTCCTTTGCGGGAGGTGGTGGAGTCGGCATGGCAGGAGCTCGCCCCGGAACGGGAGGGCCGGCAGGTCGAGCTGGTCGTGGGGGACCTCCCGGTTTGCCAGGGGGATCCGCTGTTGCTGCAGCAGCTCTTCGTCAACCTGCTTTCCAACGCCCTGAAGTTCACCCGGCCCCGCGAGGTGGCACGGATTGAGGTGGGTTGTAAGGAGATGGGCGCGCCGGGTGCCCCTGGGCAACCGGTGTTCTACGTTCGCGACAATGGCGTTGGTTTTGACATGCGCTACGCCAAGGGGTTGTTCGGCGTCTTTCAGCGGCTGCATCGGGAAGAAGAGTTCGAGGGGACGGGCGTGGGGCTGGCCATTGCGCGGCGGATTGTCCAGCGGCACGGGGGGGAGATCTGGGCACAGGGGGAAGTAGGCCAAGGGGCGACCTTTTCCTTTACCCTGGGAGGTGAACACCATGTCAGCCATCGAGACGGCGGACATCCTGCTCGTGGAGGACAGAGAGAGTGATGCCGAACTTGCCCTCCGGGTATGGACACGGGAACGGTTGAGCGAGCGCGTTCGGGTCGCGCGCGACGGTCCGGAAGCCCTGGAGTACCTCTCGGCCTGTGCGGAGGCAAATGGGTTGCCGAGGGTGGTGGTATTGGACCTGAAGTTGCCCCGCATGCATGGCCTGGAGGTACTGCGTCGCATCCGCGAGGACATGCGCACCGTTTACCTCCCCGTGGTCGTGTTGAGTTCCTCCTCCGAAGAGGCCGACATCGCCGGGAGCTACCAGGCGGGCGCGAACAGCTATGTGGTGAAACCGGTGATCTACGATCGGTTCGCCGAGATCGTGCGCGAGGTAGGGCACTACTGGCTTTGCGTGAACCGGTTGCCTCGCCCGGAGTGGGCCCGCGGTCAGCGCTGATCTTGGTGGCTCGGAGGTGTGGAATGGCCACTCCCTTACGGGTGCTGATTCTAGAGGATCGGGAGGCGGATGCGGAGCTTCTGGCGCTGGAGCTGAGCCGGGCCGGCTTTGCCCCCGAGTGGACCCGGGTAAGCAGCGAAGCGGAGTACCTGGCCGAGTTGGAGAAGGGCTATGATGTGATCCTGGCCGACTACCGCCTGCCCCAGTTCGACGGGCTACAGGCGCTTCAGTTGATGCAGGAGCGCGGCCTGGATATCCCCTTTGTGCTGGTCTCGGGGACGATCGGTGAGGATCTGGCCGTGGAGGCGATGAAGCGGGGAGCGGCCGACTACCTGCTCAAGGACCGGCTGGCACGCCTGGGAGCGGCGGTTGCCCGCGCTCTAGAAGAAAAGCAACTGCGCGAGGCCAGGCAGCGAGCGGAGGCATCGTTGCGCGAGGCCGAGGCGCGCTACCGCACCCTGTTCGAGGGGATGCCCATCGGGCTATACCGCACCAGTCCAGACGGCCGTATCCTGGAGGTGAACGCGGCGCTGGCCCAGATGCTGGGGTTGCCGGACCGGGAAAGCGTGTTCGCGCACTACCGGCGTGCCGAGGAATTCTACGTCCATCCGGAAGAACGGGCGCGGTGGAAGGCTTGGATCGAGCGCACGGGTGTGGTTCGGCAGTATGTGGCGCAGTGGCGGCGGGCCGACGGCTCGGCCATCTGGGTGAGGGAGAGCGCGCGGGCGATCCGCGACGGGCGGGGGGAGACGGTCTACTACGACGGTGCGGTGGAGGACATCACCGCGCTGGTGCTGGCGGAGGAGGAGCGGCAGCGCACCCTGGAGCGGCTGCGGCGGATGGTGGAGGGGACGGTGCGCGCCCTGTCGGCCACGGCGGAGTATCGGGATCCCTACACGGCTGGCCACCAGCGACGGGTGGCGCGGCTGGCGGCGGCGATCGCCCGTGAGATGGGGCTTTCCCCCGAACAGGTCGAAGGGGTGGAGGTGGCCGGCATCGTGCACGACATCGGCAAATCCACCGTGCCTACGGAGATCCTGAGCAAACCCGGGCGCCTTTCGCCCGAGGAGATGGCCCTGGTACGGATGCATCCGAGGGCGAGCTTCGAGATCTTGCGCAAGATCGAGTTCCCCTGGCCGGTGGCGCTCGTTTCCCTGCAGCACCACGAACGGCTCGACGGTTCGGGCTATCCGGAGGGACTGGCTGGGGAACAGATCCTCCTGGAAGCGCGCATCCTGGCGGTGGCCGACGTGGTGGAGGCGATGTCCTCCCACCGTCCTTACCGGGCAGCGCTGGGGCTGGAGCGAGCTTTGGAGGAAGTCCGGACCCAGCGCGGCATCCTCTTCGAGCCGCAGGCTGTGGACGCCTGCCTTCGCCTCTTTGCGACGGGGTTCAAGCTCGATGAGCCCAACGGGCGGGACTGACGGAATCCGTCAATATTGGTCTCTATGTTGCCCCTTTGGGTCGTTATTTTGCATCTGCTTGACAGATTTCGTTTCCTATGCTAACATGAGTTCAGATATCGTGACCGGTCGCACAAGGAAGTGCCCGAATGTATCGCCTGGATGCCCTGGACCGCCAGATCATTCTACATTTGCAGCGCGACGGGCGTATTCCCTATGTAGAGTTAGCTCGTTTGGTAGGGGTAAGTGAGGCTACTGTCCGGAGGCGGGTAGAGCGTCTGATTGCGGAAGGGGTGATCGAGGTTGTCGCCTGTGTCGAGCCGCGCAAGGTGGGGCTGGGAGTCGAAGCGCTGGTCTACCTCCAGGCAGAGTTGGACAAGCTGACGCACATCGGCCAGACCCTGGCGGCCATGCCGGAGGTGCGGGAGGTGATTTACACTTCCGGGGCGCACGATCTGGTGCTGCGGGTGGCGCTGGCCTCGAACGATGACCTTTTGCCCTTCCTGACCCGCCGGGTGGCGACGATTCCGGGAGTCAAGGCGACCCAAACCTCCTACGTTCTGCAGACGGAAAAGCACATCCACGATTGGCAGCTGCCGGAGCGGCCGGTGGCTCCGCAGCCATCTCAGGCCCGGCCCTTGATCCTGGTGGTGGATGACGACGCCGACTTTTGTGCTGCGGCCAGCATGGTGCTGGAAGCTGAGGGCTATCAAGTGATGGCCTCCTGCAATGGGCGAGAGGCAAAGGCCATATTGCAGGAGCAGACGCCAGCGCTGATCCTGCTGGATCTCATGATGGAGACGCCACTGGCCGGGCTGGAGGTATTGCAGGCCGTACGGGACGACCCACGTCTCTGTGGGATCCCTGTGCTGGCCATTTCGGCTATTCGCTCGAGCGAATGGGCAAGCGCCATCCCATCGCCGGAACAGCTGCCTTTCGACGGCTTTGTGGACAAGCCGATCGAGCCAGGGCTGCTCCTGGAGAAGGTGCACCGACTGGTCGGCTAGCTGCCCCTGGGGAAAGCGGTGCAAATCGAGCGCTACCATTTCCCGGAGGATCGTTTCTACGACCGCCAGCACAATTGGGTGCGAATCGAAGACGGCCTGGTCGTTCAGGGATTGTCCGACTATGCCCGCCAGTCCAGAGGGCCGGTGCTTTGCCTGGATCTGCCTCGCCCTGGGCGATGGGTCGCGCGGGGTGAACCGTTGACAGTTCTGGAGGCGGAGCAAGGGATCATCCGCGTCCTTGCGGCTGTCAGCGGCGAGGTGGTGGCGATCAACGAGCAGCTACGCGACAATGCCGGCCTGGTGTACGAGGATCCCTACGAAGCGGGCTGGCTGGTGAAACTCTGTCCCACCTCTCCCGAGGAGCTCGCGCAGTTGACCCGCCCGGACGATCCGGCATTCAAGGAGTGGTTCCTGGTCTGCCTTTCTGGGGAGATCTCGCGCCAACTGGGCCGCCCGGAACGGGAGGTGCTCTCCCTGCGGCGGGACCTGGAGCGTGCCTATCATCGGCTGGAAACGCTTTACCAGATCGGCCGGGCCACGACCTCGACGATCCATCTGGAGCAAGTGCTGCAAATGGTCGTTCGTCTGACTGCCGAGGCGCTTGACGCCAAGGGATGCTCCATTCGCCTTCTGGACGATAGTGGCCAAATCTTGCGGATTGTAGCGGCCTGGGGTCTGAGTGATCAGTATCTGCAGAAGGGACCGGTGGAGGTACGGCACAGCCTGATCGATCAGGAAGCACTCCGGGGCAAGCCGGTGATCGTGCTGGAAGCGCCTTTGGATCCCCGGTTCCAGTACCCGGAAGAGATCGAGCGAGAGGGCATCTGTTCCGTCCTGTGCTGTCCGCTGATGGTACGGGGGCAAGCCATTGGCGTGATCCGGATCTACAGCGCGGCCTGCTATCGCTACGGCCAGGAGGAAGCCGACTTCTTGATGACGATTGCCAGCGAGGTGGCGGTGGCGATCGCGAACGCGATGGCCTACCGGAAGCTGGAAGAGATCGACCGGGCCAAGTCCCAGTTTGTCCTCACGGTTACCCATGAGCTTCGCTCGCCTGTGGCCACGGTACAGAGCCTCCTGCGGGTCATTTCGGGCGGGTATGCAGGCCAGGTATCCTCCAAGCAAAAGGAACTGATCGAGCGGGCCGAACGCCGGATCCTCTTCCTGCAGCAGCTGATCGACGACCTTCTGGACCTCGCTGCGGGGAAAACGGAACATCTCACGGAGACCCCGCGACCGGTGACGGTGAATCCGGTTGTGACCAAAGTGGTCGCCCAATTGCGCCCGGTGGCCGAGGAAAAGTCGTTGGATCTGCGGGTCTATGTACCCCACGAGGCCCTTTCCGTCCTCGCTGTAGAGGACGGAATGGAGCGCATCGTGGTCAACCTGGTGGGCAATGCGATCAAGTACACGCTTCCCGGGGGGCGCGTCGAGGTCACCCTGGAGCGCCGCGGGAACGAGGCCGTGTTGATCGTGTCCGATACCGGCATTGGTATCCCGCAGGATGCGCTGCCCCATCTGTTCGAGGAGTTCTTTCGGGCGGAGAATGCCCGGGCGATCGAGCGGGAAGGTACCGGCCTGGGCCTTTCGATCGTCAAGAACCTGGTCGAGCGGTACGGAGGCAGGATCGCAGTGGAAAGCCAGCTGGGCCAAGGGTCGACCTTCACCGTGCGCTTCCCGCTCCTGGGGACCGGAACGGTCGATGGCGGAATTCGTAAGGAAACGTCATTATCATGACGGAATCCGTCTTTTTCGGGCATTTGTCCCAGGATTTTTGACAAATGTCCCGGATTGTGCTATGATTCTCGATGTGGCCACGGAGCTGGCGAGGCGGGGGGCATGGCGCTAAAGACGTTCGACCTCACCCGCGAGATGTTGGACCATGCCTTCCCGGATGTTGTTGCTCCGGATAAGGAAAGGCTGCTGACTTGCATCCAATGTGGCACCTGTACGGCTTCCTGTCCAACCGCCTATGCGATGGATTACACGCCTCGCCAGCTGTGGCGCCTGATTCAGGTCGGTCTGCGCGAGGAAGTCCTTCTGAGCAATTCGTTTTGGCTTTGTGCGGCCTGTTATGCGTGCAACACGCGTTGCCCTCGCGGCATCCCCACCATGGAGACGATGCTAGAGCTGAAGGTGCTGGCATCGCGCGAACGGGGCGTGATGCCGCTTCCGCTGCGAGAGCGCTGCCAGCTGGTGGCGGGCACGCACAACGTAGCCGGAGAAGACAACGCCCTCCGGCTCTCCTGGGCGCTCAACCTGCCGGGGGGAAGTGGACGGTATACCGGGCCGCGCCGGGCAGAACTTGCCTACTTTGTTGGGTGCTATGCGGCCTTTTTCCCGCTGGCTTTCGGTGTGCCCCAGGCGATGGTGCACTTGCTCGAGCATCTGGGGCTTTCGTTCACCACGCTGGGCACGGAAGAGTGGTGCTGTGGCTACCCTTTGCTCGTCGCCGGCCGGCGCGAGGAGGCGGCAGCGCTGGCGCGTCACAATCTGGAGGTAGTGGAGCAAACGGGCGCCTCACGTCTGGTTACGGCCTGTGCGCATTGTTACCGTGTCTGGCGGGAAATCTACCCCCAGCTCCTGCCCGGCCGGAGCATTCCTCCGGTGGAGCACTCGAGCACCCTGCTCCTGGAGGAGTTCACTCGCCAGGGGATTGCTCCTTTCCCCGTGGAGGCCGTCGTCACCTTCCACGACCCCTGCGATCTAGGCCGGCAGGCAGGGCTGTACGAGCCGCCGCGGAGGCTTTTGGAAATGATCCCGGACCTGAAGCGGATCGAGATGGCCAACTCGGGCGAGGGGGCCATCTGCTGTGGCGGGGGAGGGAACCTGCCCTGGTTGCGGGACGATGTGGTCATGGAACTGGGCCGTCGGCGGCTTGGACAGGCGCTCGATGTACGCGTGAGCGCCTTGATCACCGCTTGCCAGCTATGCCGTCATACCTTAAGTCGGACGGCTTACCGCTGGGGGGCGCGTTTGCGGGTTTACGATCTGGTCGAGCTGGTTTGGAGCGCTCTCTCGGCACAGCCGCTCGACATTCCTGGAGCGAGGTGGCCCACTGTGCGCCATCCGGGCGCCTCGTCCCTTGGCGCCTGTTCCGAGCCGCCTTCTGGGTTCACCGGAGGGCCGCGCCCTCCGGAGGGTGGGGAACAGACCGCGCAGGCGGGCGATGATCGGGGGCCGGCCATCTAGTGCGGGTCGAGCCACCGATGGTTTGGAGTCGTGGAGGATACAGGGCTCTTTCCGCAAGAAGTTCTGGAGGAGGTAAGCTACCATGGCCCTTCAGTCGTTCAACCTGACCCGGGAGATGCTTGACCACTCCTTCGCCGAAACGGTAGCCCCGGACCGGGAGAAGCTGCTCACCTGCATCCAGTGCGGCACTTGCACCGCTTCCTGTCCTACCGCTTACGCGATGGAGTACACGCCGCGGCAGCTCTGGCGGCTGATCCAGGTGGGGCTACGCGACGAGGTGCTGCAGAGCGATACCTTCTGGCTCTGCACGACTTGCTACTCGTGCACCATCCGCTGCCCGCGCGGCATCGCGGTCACCGAAACCATGGCCACGTTGAAGCGGCTCTCGGTTGCCGAGGGCGTGGAGAAGAAGGACCGTAGCGCGCGCTTCTACGAAAGTTTCATGGAAGTGGTCCACGATACCGGGCGTATGCACGAGACGCTCTTGATGTTGCGCTGGCTGCTGAAGACGAATCCGCTGCAGGCCTTTTCCTTCGCCCGGCTAGGCCTGGCGCTCCTGCGCAGGGGGAAGATGCCGCTGCGGCCCACGCGCATCCGAGGGCTGGACCAGATCTGGGCGATGTACGACAAGGTGCGCGAGATGGAGCAGAAGGAGGAGATCCTGCGATGAAGTACGCTTACTATCCCGGCTGCACGTTGGAAACGGCTGCGCGCGAGTACGATGTCTCAGCCCGCGCGGTCTTTCGGGAATTGGGAGCGGAACTCGCTCCGATCCCCGACTGGAGCTGCTGCGGTTCGTCTCCAGCCGAATCGGTGGATTACCTGCTTTCCATCGCCCTGCCTGCCCGGAACCTGGCCCTGGCCGAGCAGATGGGCCTCGACATCATCGCGACCTGTAGCTCCTGTTACCTGAGCCTCTTCAAAGTGGAGAAACATTGTCAGCGGGATCCTTCCTTGAGGGCTCGTTTGAGCGAGATCCTGGGCGCAGCCGGCCTGACCTACCAGGGCAAGGTACGGGTTCGCCACATGCTCGACGTCATCGCCAACGATATCGGTCCGGAAAAGATCCAGGCCCGGATGCGGCGCAGCCTAAGAGGACTCCGCGTGGTGCCCTACTACGGTTGCCAGACGGTGCGCCCGTTCATGGAGTACGATGGTCCCGATCTTCCCGAGTCGATGGACCGGCTTCTGGCGGCGATGGAAGCTGACGTCGTGCCCTATCTCTATAAGACGCGCTGCTGCGGTGGCATTCTGATCACTTCGACCAGAGACGTGGGCATTAAGCTGGTGTCCGACCTCCTGGCCGAGACCGATGGGGCCGACTGCGTCGTGACCGTTTGCCCTCTATGCCAGATGAACCTGGATGCCTACCAGGCAGAAGTCTCCCGGAAACTCGGGCGCCGGGTGAACATTCCCGTGCTCTACCTGACGCAGCTGATGGCTCTGGCTTTCGACCTTCCGGATAGCGAGATCCTGCTTCAGAGGAACATTGTCTCGCCCAAGCCGGTGCTGGAAAAGCTGGGCATGCTCGGAGGGGGACGGTAGAGCTCCGGGTAGGCACGCGGAGGAGCCTGTTCCTCCGGCGGTCGGGATGAATCGGATGAAACTGCGGGAGATTGTCGAGATCGTCGAGGGCACGCCGGTGTTTGAAACCGACCTGGATCTCGAGATCGGTTGCGGTGCTGCAGCGGATCTGATGAGCGATGTGCTGGCGCTGGTGGAGCCGGGTGCCGTGTTGCTGACAGGGCTGTGTAATCCGCAGGTGGTGCGTACGGCGGAAATGGCCGACATCACGGCCATCGTCTTTGTCCGCGGCAAGCAGCCGATGCCGGAGACCATCGCCCTGGCCAAGGAGAAGGGCATTCCGCTGGTGACCACCGCGCTTCCGATGTTCGAAGCCTGCGGACGGCTTCATCAGGCCGGCCTGCGGAGCTGCGATATCTCCTGTCGCATTCCCTGGCGGACCCCGGATGGCCCGGACGAGCTATCCCAGTAGGTTGCGATGGCCGAGATCACCCGTCTTCAGGAACTTGCCTACGAGGTCAAGATCGGAGAGGTGATGACGAAGGACGTAGTCACGGTAACGCCTCAGAATACCATGGCCGAGCTCCGGGTGATCCTGCGCGACCACCGCATTTCCGGTGCACCTGTCGTGGAAGGCGGGGAACTGGTGGGGATCATCAGCGTCGAGGACCTCATCAAGGCACTGGCGGCCGGCGAGATGGATGCCCAGGTGGGGACGAAGATGACTCCTCGCCCGGTGACGGTTCGGGCCGACGAATCGGTCGTGATGGCGATCCGCTACTTCAACCGACATGGGTACGGCCGTTTCCCTGTGGTGGATCGCGCAGGGAAACTGGTCGGCATCCTCACCCGGGGGGATATCATCCGCGGGCTGCTCAAGCAACTGGAGATGGAATACCATCGCGAGGAGGAGCTGCGCTATCGGTTCAGCCACATCTTCGAAGAACTGATTTCCGATCTCACCAGCATTACCTTGCGTTGCCGGGTGGAGGCTCAGGACTTTGACCGTGCCGGTGAGGCCTCCAGCAAGATCAAGCGGGCGCTCACCCGCCTGGCGGTTGCCCCGCAGCTCGTCCGGCGGGCGGCGATCGTTACCTACGAACTGGAGATGAACATCATCATCCACACCACGGCAGGCGGCGAGATCCTGGCCGAAATCCAGCGCGACCGGATCATTATCCGGGCGATCGACAGCGGTCCGGGCATTCCGGATATCGAGCAGGCGCTGCAGCCGGGCTTCTCCACCGCTCCGGACTGGGTGCGAGAGATGGGGTTTGGGGCCGGCGTGGGGCTGAACAACGTGCAGCGTTGTGCGGACGAGATGTTGATCGAGTCGCCGGGTGCCCAGTGGACCTCTGTGAAGGTGGCGATCTACCTGAATCGGGAGTGCCTGGAGGCCGGGAAAGCGGCGGCCTGATGCAGGGAGGCCGGGCGATGAAGCTGGAAACGGTGGTTCGGGAACTTGCCCTGGAGGTCCGCAGCGCCGCAGGGAATCTGGGGCGCGAGGTCACCGGCGGTTACGCCGCGGACCTGTTGAGTTGCGTCATGGCTCGGGCTCAGCCCGGGAATATCTGGGTTACGCTCCAGGGCCATCCGAACATCGTTGCCGTGGCCAGCCTCCTGAACCTGGCGGCCATTGTGGTGACCGAGGGCGTTGCACCTGACCCGGCGACCCTTTCCAAGGCCGAGGAGGAAGGCATCCCGATCCTGACCACACCGCTCACCACGTATACCGTGGTGGGAAGGCTCTTTGGATTGGGCATCCGGGGGCCGGAACGGTGAAGGCGATGTCTTTTTGGGAGCGGCAGCGGTAGGGCATGCGCGAATTGAGCCTCCATATCCTAGACGCCCTGCAGAATGCGCTGGAGGCGGGTGCCAGCCGGGTTGAACTGGTGATCGAAGAGGATCCGAAAGCGGATCGATTGCACATTACCATCCGAGACAACGGTCGCGGGATGAGCGCAGAGCAGCTTGCTCGGGCTTTCGACCCCTTCTATACCACCCGCAAGACGCGCCACGTCGGATTGGGCCTCCCGCTCTTCAAGGCGGCGGCGCAACGTTGCAATGGCGATGTCACCCTCATCTCCGAGGAAGGCAAGGGGACAACGCTGCAGGCGACGTTTCGGTACAGCCACATCGACCGTGCCCCGATGGGCGATCTGCCGGGCACGTTGTTGGCCTTCCTCTTGAGCGGGGGATGCGACCTGGCTTACCGCCACCGGGTGGGCGACCGGGAGTTTGCCTTCGATACCGCGGAGATCCGTGCCGCTCTGGGTGGGGTTTCCTTTTCCCATCCCGAAGTGCGACGGTGGCTGCGATCGTTCCTGGTCGAGGGCGAGGCCTCGCTTGTGGAACGTGGACCGGTTCAACCGGCGAACGAGTGAATGGGTGGATCATGGGCTTGCGCTTCTTCACCGCCGATCTGCACATCCATACCGTCCTTTCGGCCTGCGCCGAGGTGGAGATGCTTCCCGCGCTCATCGTCGAGCGGGCCAGGGAGCTGCGCCTGGGGCTCATTGCCGTCACCGACCACAACTCCGCGGAAAACGCCCTGGCGATGCTGTCGGCGGCAGAAGGAAGCGGAATCGCCGTGCTCCCGGGGATGGAACTACAGACCCGTGAGGAGGTACACCTTCTGTGTCTCTTCGATACCGTGGAACCGCTGTGGCGCTGGCAGGAAGAAGTCTATGCACGGCTCCCGGCGCTGAAGAATAAGGAAGATGTCTTTGGGGTGCAGATCGTGCTGGATGGTCAGGGAAACGCCATCGGACGAAACGAGCGGCTGCTGCTGGCCTCGACCTCCTTTTCGCTGGAGGAGGCGGTGCGGCGCGTTCGAGAACTGGGTGGTCTGTGCCTTCCGGCCCACGTGGATCGGCCGGCCTATTCGGTGATCGCCAACCTGGGCTTCATCCCCCCGGGGCTCGACGTGCCCGGGGTGGAGATCTCCCCCCGTTTGGGCCCTCGTGAGGCGCGGGAACGCTTCCCGCAGCTGCGGGAATACGGGCTTTTGGCCGGTGGCGACGCCCATCGTCTGAAGGAGGTCTCTGCCCGCACCACACTCCTGATGGAAGAGCCGACGGTGGCGGAACTTACACGGGCCCTGCTGGGGGAAGGAGGCCGGGGAGTGTGGATCGACGGCATTCGCGCGGGGAGGGAGGGATGAGGCTTTGGGTGGAATACGCCTGGCAGCAGGTTGCGCATCCGGACGATGGCCATCCGGATGCCGTGAGCACCTTTCAAACCGAGCGGTTGTTTTGCGCCATTCTCGTGGGCGGCTTTGTACCTCCTGCGGGTGGGATGGATGCAAAGCGCATTGCCTCGGACTTGGCCGAGCTCGTAGCCCGGGGCCAGACACCGGAGGAGGTCTTGCCGGTCGTGCGATCACTTCTCCCGCAGGATTTCCACGTCCCGGTTTCCCTCCTGCGGGTGGAGGAAGGATGGCGGGCGGAGCTGCTGGAGTGCGATGCGCCTCCGCTCTTCCTGGTACGGGGGCGCCACCTGGTGCTCTTGCCGGTGGTGGAAGAAGAGGCCGACGGGCATCTCCTCCGTCGTTGTTCCTTTCGCTTGCAGGCAGGCGATCGGCTGGCCATGGTGAGCGAAGGGTTCATTCGCGCCCGGGGCTGGGGTCGGCGCTGGAGCTGGCAAGAGGTGGCTCTGGCCCTCAAGCGACTCGCGGATGGCGGTGGTGGGGTGGAGGAATGGCTCGGGGCGCTCGTGCGTACCTACCTGCGCCTTTCCGAGGGCTGGCCGGAGAGGAAGGCCACCGTGCTGGCGATGTATGTCCGACCCGTGCGCACCCTCACGGTGTGGAGCGGCCCTCCCGCAGATCCCGGTCGGGATGAGGAGGCGCTGACAAAGTTGATGGCGGAAACGGGTTGGCGCGCCATCTGCGGCGATACGACCGCCCAGATCGCGGCGCGCTTGCTCGGAAAGGACCTCCGGGTGGAGACACGGCCGGCCGACGGGTGGATGGAAGTGCCGCCCACCTCTGCCCTGGGGGGGGTGGACTTGGTGACAGAGGGGCTGGTCACGATGCGCATCGCGCGCCGACGCCTCCAGGAGGCACACCGCTTGCGGGATCTCCCCCGGCAGACGGACGGTGCCACGCGCCTGGCCTGCCTCCTGTGGCAGGCCGATATCGTGCGTTTCCTGGTCGGCCTGGCGGTGAATCCGGCGCAGGCCGCCGATGTCGCGGGTAAGACCCCGCTACGGCGTATCGTGGTCGAGGAACTGGCCGAGGAGTTACGAAGGAAAGGCAAGATCGTATCGGTGGAGTATCTCTAGGTTCTCACCGGACTCGCGTGGGCAGATCGACAGAGTAGGATCCGTATTTCGGTCAAGCAAGGTGCGGACATGGATCGGTCAAGGAGGTATAGTGCTATGGAAGAAGAACCAAGGATCGGGGTGTATGTCTGCGATTGCGGCATGAACATTGCCGGGGCGATCAACACGGCCGAGGTCGTCCGTTTCGCCCAGGGGCTGCCGAACGTGGCCATCGCGCGCGGTTACAAGTACGTGTGCTCCGAGCCCGGGCAGAACATGATCAAAGGCGACATCCGCAACCTGGGCATCAACCGGGTGGTGGTGGCCTCCTGTAGCCCGCGGATGCACGAGACCACCTTCCAGACTGCGGTGGCCGAGGCCGGCCTGAACCCCTACTATTTTGCGATGGCCAACATCCGTGAGCACGCCTCCTGGGTGATCGATGACCCGGCGCAGGCCACAGCCAAAGCCAAGCGGCTGGTCGCGGCTGCGGCGGCGCGGGTGGCACGCCAGGAAGCCTTGCAGCCGCGTAGGGAACCGGTGACCCCGGCCGTGCTCGTCGTCGGCGGAGGCATCGCCGGCATCCAAGCCGCGCTCACCATCGCCGATGCCGGCTATCGCGTCTACCTGGTGGAACGGGAACCCTCCGTCGGGGGACGGATGGCCGAGCTGGACAAGACCTTCCCTACCCTCGACTGTAGTACCTGAATTCTCGGGCCGAAGATGATGGATGTCGGTCGACATCCGAACATCACCCTTCTGACCTGGAGCGAGGTGGAACAGGTCTCGGGCTACGTAGGCAACTTCAAGGTCCGGGTGCGCAGGAAGCCGCGCTACGTGGACGAGACCAAGTGCACAGGCTGCGGTCTGTGCTGGGAGTACTGCCTCACGCGCCGCATCCCCCAGTACAAACTGATCAAGATGGGGGAGATGAGCGTTGGCGAAAGGAGGGTTGGAGAGCGATGAGCAAGACGCCGATCTCCGAGATCATCGACCGCTATCCGGCGGAGCGCAGCTCCATCTTGGCCATTCTGGAGGATATCCAGGCGGAGTACAAGTACCTGCCCCGCGAAGCCCTGGAGATGGTTGCGGATCGGTTGCGCGTCAAGCTGAGCGAGGTCTATCAGCTCGCCACCTTCTACAAGGCCTTCAGCCTCACCCCCAAGGGCGACTTTATCGTCAAGGTATGTCTGGGCACGGCGTGCCATGTGGGCGGTGGGCCTCGGGTGCTGGCGGCGATGGAGAAAGCGTTGGGCATCCGGGCCGGCGAGACGAGCCCCGACAACAAGTTCTCCCTGGAAGCCATCCGATGCGTGGGAGCTTGCGCCCTGGGCCCGATGGTGTTGGTGAACGACCGGCCTTACAGCAAGATGACCCCCATGAAGGCGGAGGAGCTTGCGGGCCAGCTGCAACGGGGAGAGGTCGCCGTCACACCGGCCGCGGTCGTTGTGGAGGCCCGGCCCTCTGGCCCGGTGGATCTCTCGGCCGTGCCACCGGCTGGATGATGCGGATCGCTGCGGTGGACGCGGAATTCTGACCCTCCGTGCGGGGTCAGGAGCGACGCGTACAAGGAGGGAACCATGCCCGTACTCAAGAGTCTGGAGGAATTGCAGGCACTCCGGGAACGCGTACAGCGCGAAATGAAGGCGCGCTCTTCGGCCAGTACGGTGATCACCGTGGGTATGGGAACCTGCGGAATTTCGGCCGGTGCCCGCGAGGTGATGCGCGCCATCCTGGCAGAATTGGAACGGCTCAAGATCGATGCCCACGTCACCACGACCGGTTGCATCGGGATGTGCTCCAAGGAGCCGCTGGTCGACATCCAGCAGGGGAACGAGCCACGCGTGACCTACGGGAACGTCACGCCGGCGATGGTGCCTCGCCTGATCGAGGAGCACCTGGTGCGGGGAAACGTGGTCTCCGAATGGGTCGTTGGCCGGACTTAGGAGGGATCGGATGAGCGAGCGACATCGTGCGGACGTGCTGGTTTGTACTTGCCCGGCCTGTACAAAGGCCGGAGCCCAACCCCTTCTGACAGCCCTCCGGGAGGAACTGGCCCAACGAGGGCTGACCGAAGAGGTCGGCGTTGTGGAGACCGGCAGCCGCGGCTTCTGTTATATGGGCCCGATCGTGGTCATTCAGCCGGAGGGGATCCTGTACACCGGGGTACAGGCGGCAGACGTGCCGGAGCTGGTGGAGGAAACGCTCGTCAAGGGGCGTATCGTGGAGCGGCTGACCTACAAGGAGCCCTCCACGCACCAGGCGGTGCCCTACTACAAGGACATCCCCTTCTACGGCAAGCAGATGCGCGTCGTGTTGCGCAACTGCGGGGTGATCAACCCGCAGTCGATCGAGGAATACATCGCCGTCGGCGGCTATCAGGCGCTGGGCAAGGTGCTGACCTCGATGACCCCGGAACAGGTCATCGACGAGGTCAAGCGCGCGGGACTGCGCGGCCGTGGCGGGGCCGGGTTCCCCACCGGCCGCAAGTGGGAGCTTACCCGCAAGGCTCCGGGCGAGGTCAAGTACGTGATCGCCAACGGCGATGAGGGGGACCCCGGGGCCTACATGGACCGCGCCCTCCTGGAAGGCGATCCGCATAGCGTCATCGAAGGCATGATCATCGGGGCTTATGCCATCGGGGCGCACGAGGGCTTTATCTACGTGCGCGACGAGTATCCGCTGGCGGTCAAGCATGTGCAACGCGCCATCGAGCAGGCCCGGGAGTACGGCCTGCTCGGGAAGGACATCCTGGGCAGCGGTTTTGATTTCGATATCCGGGTGGTCCGTGGAGCCGGCGCGTTCGTCTGCGGGGAGGAAACAGCGCTTATCGCCTCCATCGAGGGTCGCGCGGGCAACCCTCGCCCACGCCCGCCTTTCCCGGCGCAGAGCGGGCTTTGGGGCAAGCCCACGAACATCAACAACGTCAAGTCATGGGCCAACATCCCTGTCATCATCGCCCGCGGCGCCGATTGGTTCAGCCAGATCGGCACCGAAACGAGCAAGGGGACAATGATCTTCTCCCTGGTCGGCAAAGTGCAGAACACCGGCCTGGTGGAAGTCCCCATGGGGATCACGCTGCGCGAACTGATCTTCGAGATCGGCGGCGGGGGGAAGAACGGCAAGCGGGTCAAGGCTGTACAGACGGGCGGGCCTTCGGGTGGCTGCATCCCAGCCTCGCTCTTTAACCTGCAGGTGGACTATGAGACGTTGAAACAAGCTGGCTCGATCATGGGCTCAGGTGGTATGATCGTGATGGACGAGGACACCTGCATGGTGGACGTGGCCCGTTACTTCCTCGAGTTCCTCAAGGACGAATCGTGCGGCAAGTGTACCCCCTGCCGAGAGGGCATCCAGCGGATGTTAGAGATTGTAAACCGCATCCGCGACGGCCAGGGAGCGATGGACGACCTGGTCGAGCTGGAAAAGCTGGCCCATGTCGTGAAGGACACTTCCCTCTGCGGCCTGGGCCAGACGGCGCCCAATCCGATTCTGACCACGCTGCGCTACTTCCGGGACGAGTACGAGGCCCACGTCCTGCGGAAAAAGTGCCCGGCCGGCGTGTGTCTCCCGCTGGTGCGGGCCAAGTGCACAAACGCCTGCCCGGCCGGCGTGGACATCCCCACCTATGTGGCCCTGATCGCCCGCGGCCGCTACGCCGAAGCCCTCGAGGTGCATCGCCGGCGCAACCCCTTCGCGTTGGTCTGCGGGCGCGTCTGCCCGGCCTTCTGCGAGGCCGAATGCCGGCGCGGGGAACTGGACCAGCCGATTGCCATCCGCCAGGTGAAGCGCTTTATGGCGGACCACGAACTCAAGGTCCCCTGGACGCCGCCCCGTTCCGAAAAGCGTTATCCGGAAAAGGTGGCGGTGATCGGCTCGGGGCCGGCCGGCCTGACCGCCGCGTTGCGCCTGGCCCAGAAGGGCTACCCGGTCACCGTCTTCGAGGCGCTTCCCGTGGCCGGCGGGATGATGGCCGTGGGAATCCCCGAATATCGCCTGCCCCGGGATATCCTCCAGGTGGAGATCGACAACATCAAACGGGCCGGCGTGGAGATTCGACTGAACTCAGCCCTGGGCCGCGACTTTACCCTGGACGACCTGACTCAGCAAGGGTACAAGGCGGTCATCCTGGCGATCGGCGCCCACAAGAGCCGCCGCCTGGGCATCCCCGGCGAGGACCTGCCAGGCGTCTACCCGGGCACGGCCTTCCTGCGCGATATCGCCTTGGGCAAGGCCCCCGACCTCAAGGGCAAGCGCGTGGTGGTCGTCGGCGGGGGCGATGTGGCCATCGACGCCGTGCGCTCCTCCTGGCGGCTGGGGGCGAGCGAGGTGCACCTCGTCTACCGGCGCACTCGGGCAGAGATGCCGGCCTACAAGGACGAGGTCGAGGCCGCTGAGAAGGAGGGGGTGCAGTTCCACTTCCTCCTGAACCCTACCCGCGTCCTGGGCACGGAGCGCGTGACCGGTGTGGAGATGCAACGGCAGGAACTGGGCGAGTTCGATACCTCCGGCCGGCGCCGGCCGGTGCCCATCCCCGGCTCCGAATTCGTGATGGAGGCGGATGTCCTGATCGCCGCCATCGGCCAGGAGCCGGACCTCTTCTGGCTGGAGGGCACGGGCCTTGAGGCTCGTCGCGACGGCACGTTGGTGGTCGGGCCCGGCTACTCCACCACCCGGGCTGGGGTCTTTGCCGCCGGCGACGCCGTCATTGGACCGTCCACTGTGGTCCAGGCCATCGGCCAGGGGAACGAAGTCGCCGAGGCGGTGGATCACTACCTGCGTACCGGCAAGGTGGAGGAAGTGGCCGTCCAGCCGGGCTACGAGGTCGTCAAGCAGATCTTTGATATGGAACAATACTACAAGGCCGTCCGGCCGGCCACTCCGGAGATTCCAGTCGAGGCCCGTCGGGGCAACTTCCGCGAGGTCGAGCTTTGCTTCGACGAACGCACGGCCCAGGAAGAGTGCAAGCGCTGCCTGCGCTGCGACCTGGAGTGGCTGGAAGATACCGGTCTGGAGGCCGTCCCCGTCCCCGACCGCGTCCTGGTCATCGAGACGGCCGCGCAGAAGGAATGAAGGAGGGCCCCATGGTCACGTTCAAGATCAACGGACAGACGTTGCAGGCTGAAGAGGGGCAAACGATCCTGGAAGTGGCCCGGCGGTCCGGGATCGACATCCCGACCCTCTGTTACCATCCGGTTCTTCCTCCCGATGGCAGCTGTCGTCTATGCACGGTGGAAATCCTCGCGGGGAGCCGGCCAGGATTGCATACGGCCTGCACCTACCCGGTGGAGGAAGGACTGGAAGTGCAGACCCACTCCCCCCGGGTGATCGAGGCGCGTAAGGTGATTCTGGGCCTGCTCCTCTCCCGAACCCCCAACGTTCCCCTGATCCAGGACATGGCCCGGGAATATGGCATCACCGAACCGCCCTTCCCCACCGAGAACCCGGAGGAAAAGTGTGTCTTGTGTGGGCGCTGCGTGCGCGCCTGCCACGAGATGGTCAAGGCCGGGGCGATCAACTTTGCCAACCGGGGACTCGACCGGCGGGTAGGGCCGCCTTTCATGCAGAAAACCCGGGTCTGTATCGGCTGTGGGGCCTGCACCATCGTCTGCCCCACCGGAGCCATCGAGATCGTGCTCAAGCAGGCTGCCGAGTACCTGGCCAAGCCGCTGGGGCCGACGGCGGCCATCTACGTACCCTTCCCCCAGGCCATCCCCCGCGTTCCGGTGATCGACACCGACGCCTGCATCCGCTTCCGGCAGAACGACCGCACCGAAGGCGAGATCTCCGACGCCTGCGGGGCCTGCGCCATGGTCTGCGAGGGGGGAGCGATCAACTTTGAGCAACAGGAGGAAATCCTGGAACTGGACGTGGGGGCGATCATCGTTGCGACCGGTTTCGAGCGGCCCAACCCGGGACTTCTGCCACAGTACGGCTACGGGAAGTACCCCGACGTCCTAGACAGCATGGAGTTCGAGCGGCTTTCCAACGCCGCCGGACCCACCAAGGGCCAGATTCTCACCAGCGACGGGCGTGTTCCCAAGGCCATCGCCTTCATCCACTGCGTTGGCAGCCGCGACGAGCATGCGAACCGCTATTGTTCCCGTGTCTGCTGCATGCACGCGATGAAGCAAGCCCATATCGCCAAGGAGCGGACAGGTGCCGATGTCTACGAACTTTATATGGACATCCGGGCCTTTGGCAAGGGCTACGAGGAGTTCTACGAGCGGGTGCAGCGCGAGGGGATCATCTTCATCCGTGGCCGAGGGGCCGAGGTAGTCCAGGTGGGCGGGAGACTGGTGGTCAAGGCCGAGGATACCGGCATCGGCCGGCCGCTCATCCTGCCGGTCGATATGGTGGTCCTGTGCACCGGCATGAACCCACCGCACGATGCCGAGCAGGTGGCTCGTACCTTCGGCATCAGCCGCAGCGCCGACGGCTTCTTTATGGAGGACCATCCGAAGTTGCGTCCCTTCCAGACGGCCACCGAGGGCGTCTTCCTGGCTGGGACCTGCCAGGCGCCCCGTGACGTCCCGGACACCGTGGCCCATGCTGCTGCCGCCGCCGCCGAGGCGCTCAAACTGCTCAGCCGGGGCGAGGTGGTCATCTCCCCCCAGACCGCTTACATCCCGGCCGAGCTCTGCTCCGGCTGCCGCGTCTGCAACGCCCTCTGCCCCTACAACGCGATCTCCTTCGACGAGGAGCGCAAGGTCTCGGTGGTTAACGATGCCCTGTGCAAGGGATGCGGTACCTGTGTGGCCGCCTGCCCCTCCGGGATCATCGTGGCGCGGCACTTTACCGACGAACAAATCCTGGTGCAGATTGAGGCACTCCTGCGGACACCGGCTTCTTGAGGAGACCGGTTGGATCGCCCTGTTAGGAGGAGTACGATGGCCCATGAGAACTTTGAACCCCGCATCGTCGGGTTCCTCTGCAACTGGTGCACCTATGCGGCCGCCGATACGGCGGGCGTCTCCCGCATGAAGCAGCCGCCGAACATCGACATCATCCGCGTGATGTGCTCCGGCCGGGTGGATCCCACCTTCGTCCTCAAGGCGTTTGCCGAAGGGGCCGATGGGGTGCTCGTGGCTGGCTGCCATCCAGGAGACTGCCACTACAGCGAAGGCAACTACAAGACGCTGCGGCGGATGACGCTCCTGCGCAAGGTGCTGGAGCAGTTTGGGATCGAGCCCGCGCGTCTCCGGCTGGAGTGGATCTCCTCCGCCGAGGCACCCAAGTGGGCCCAGGTGGCGCGCGAGTTTACCGAACAGGTGCGCGCCCTGGGACCGCTCAACTGGAAGGGGACGGTCCTGGCCGGCCTTCCTACCGCGGCCGAACATTTTTGCCCGGAGGTGTCCGAATGAGCGAAAAGCCCAAACTGAAACTGGCCCTCTACTGGGCTGCCTCGTGTGGTGGTTGCGAGATCGCCGTGTTGGAGATCAACGAGCACATCCTCGACCTGGATGCGGCGGCCGAGATCCTCTTCTGGCCGGTGGCTGTCGACACCAAGTACGACGACGTGCGCCGGATGCCGGATGGCTACATCGACGTTTGCCTCTTCAACGGCGCCATCCGCAACTCGGAGCAGGAGGAGATCGCTCACCTCTTGCGCTGCAAGTCCAAGGTGCTGGTCGCCTTTGGCTCCTGCGCCACGGAAGGATGTATCCCGGGGTTGGCCAACCTCTATACCCGTGACGCCATCTTCGAGCGGGTCTACCTCACCAGCCAGTCCACCGACAACCCGGAGAAGGTTCTCCCCCAGGTGCGCACCGCTGTGCCCGAGGGGGAAATCACCATCCCCGAGTTCTACAACACCGTTCTGGCACTCGACGATGTCGTGCCGGTGGAGTACTATGTCCCTGGGTGTCCGCCGCAACCCCATCAGATCTGGAAGGTGATCCAGGCGATCGTCGCAGGCAACCTCCCTGAGCCGCCAGCCGTCGTGGGCGCCGGGGAAAAGACCTGCTGCGACGAATGCCGCCGGATCAAGAACGTGAAGAAGGTCAAGCGCTTCTATCGGCCCTTTGAAATCATCCCTGACCCAGAGATTTGCCTTCTGGAACAGGGCTTGCTGTGCATGGGCCCGGCGACGCGGAGCGGCTGCGGCGAGGGCAAGGCCCTTTGCGTCGATGCCAATATGCCCTGCCGCGGTTGCTACGGCCCACCACCTGGGGTGATCGACCAGGGAGCGAAGATGCTTTCGGCCATCGCCTCGGTCATCGATTCGAATGACCCTGAGGAGATTG
Organism: Chloroflexia bacterium; assembly: GCA_034436115.1. Classification (GTDB taxonomy): domain Bacteria; phylum Chloroflexota; class Chloroflexia; order DTKN01; family DTKN01; genus DAOTVY01. Next base: position 95,477 of record DAOTVY010000064.1, read on the forward strand.
CCCGCATCATCGATACGATCCACGACCCGGTGGGGACGTTCTACCGCTTCAGCCTGAGCAAGTCGCTCCTGCGGCGGGCGCGGGTGTAAGGAGGTAGGAGTGATGAAAAAGATCAGCATCGATCCCATCACCCGGCTGGAAGGCCACGGGCGGATCGATATCTTCCTGAACGACGAAGGGGAGGTCGAAAACGCCTACTTTGTCATCCCCGAACTGCGCGGCTTTGAAAAGTTCGCCGAAGGCCGGCCCGTGGAGGAGATGATCCGTATCACCCCACGCATCTGTGGGGTGTGCCCCGAGGCCCACCACATGGCCGCCACCAAGGCCTGCGACGCCGTCTACCACGTCGATCCGCCCCCGGCGGCCAAGCGCGTGCGCGAGGCGTTCTACTCCTTCTTCTATTGCTCGGACCACGCCACCCACTTCTATGCACTGGCGGCGCCGGACTTTGTCATGGGGCCCGATTGCCCGGTGCCGCAACGCAACATCCTGGGGATCATCCACAAGGTCGGGTTGGAGATCGGCGGCCGGGTCATCCAGCACCTGGCCGAGAACCACCGCGCGGTGGGCATCATCGGCGGCAAGGACATCCACCCCGTCGGTGGGATCCCCGGCGGCTGGAGCAAGCCGATTTCGGAGGAGGAACGCCAGGAACTGGTGCGCATCGCCCGCAACAGCGTCGAGTTCGGCCAGTTCAGCCTGAAGCTGTTCACCGATGTCGTGTTGGGGAACCAGGCCTACGTGGACATGATCCTGAGCGACGCCTTTACTGTCCCCTGCTATAGCATGGGGCTGGTGGACGCGAACAACAAGGTGAACTTTTACGACGGCCTGGTGCGCGTGGTCGACCCCGACGGGAACGAGTTTGTCAAGTACGCACCCCACGAGTACCGCGAGGTCGTGGCGGAAAAGGTCTTGCCGTACACCTACCTGAAGTACCCGTACCTGAAGAAGGTAGGGTGGAAGGGGTTCGTGGCCGGCAAGGACAGCGGAGTCTACCACGCGACGCCCCTCTCCCGCCTGAACGCCTCCGAGGGCATGGCCACACCGCTGGCGCAAGAGGAGTATGAGCGCTTTTACGAGACGCTCACCGGCGACCGCTCGGGCCGCAAGCCGGTGCACCAGATGCTGGCCACGCATTGGGCACGCCTGATCGAGATGCTCTATGCCGCGGAACGGGCGTTGGAACTGGTCTCCGATCCCGACTTTACTGACCCGAACGTCCGTACCATCCCCACGGCCACCCCGACGGAGGGCGTGGGGATCGTGGAAGCCCCGCGCGGCACGCTCACCCACCACTACATCACCGACGAGCGCGGCATCGTGCAGAAGGCCAACCTGATCGTCGGTACCACGAACAACTATGCCCCGCTCACGATCTCCATCCAGAAGGCGGCCAAGGCCGTGATCAGGAAGGGGGTGGAGATCACCGAGGGGATCCTGAACCGCATCGAGATGGCCTTCCGCTCTTACGACCCGTGCTTCGGATGCGCTACGCATACCCTCCCGGGGCAGATGCCACTGGAGGTGGTCGTCTACGACGCAAACGGCGAGATCGTCGCGCGGGGGAGCCGGGGCATCGATTGAGGCATTTGCAGCGGGCCCTCCTCCCCCTCAAGAACAAGGGGGAGGAGGGCTATTTTTCGCACGGAATGAAGATGGCGCTTCAGCATCTGTGGGGGGTCCTTTCGGCGGTGGCGTCCGCGCTGGTGTGGGGAAGCGGCGATTTTGCCGGGGGCCGGGCGGCGCGGCGCCACTCTGCCTACCAGGTCGCGGCCCTGGCCGCGCTCCTGGGGTTGGCGGTTCTCCTGGCCGGAGCGCTCCTTTCGCACGAACCGCTCCCGCCGCCGGCCGGCATCGCCTGGGCGGTGGCGGCTGGCCTCTCGGGGGTGATCGGCATCAGCGCCTTGTACCGGGGGCTGGCGGTCGGGCAGGCGGCCGTGGTGGCGCCGACCTCGGCCGTGGTGAGCGCGGTCATCCCGGTGCTGGTGGGCACCCTGAAGCAGGGATTCCCAGGGATGCTCCGTCTGGCGGGGATGGCCGCGGGCGTGGCCGGAATCGCCTGCGTCAGCCGGCCAGCCTCGGGCGAGGTCGCCCGGAGAAGCGCGGGTTTTTCTTTGGCGCTCCTGGCCGGCGTGGGCTTCGGGGGCTTTTTCGTGTGCATCGCGCAGGTAGAGCAAGGACTGGTTTTCGTCCCCCTGGGGATCGCTAAACTGACCGGACTGACCGGCGCCCTGCTCCTCCTCCTGTGGATGCGGCAGCCTTTCCCCTCCCCGTTGCGAAACCCGCTGGCCCTCTTGGCCGGCCTGCTCGACGCGGGCGGTAATCTCCTGTATCTATTGGCCAAGCAGTACACCCGATGGGATATCGTGGCAGTGCTCTCCTCGATGTACCCGGCGGCAACCGTTCTCCTGGCGCGAATGCTGGTGGGCGAAGCCGTTTCCGCGCGGCAGTGGCTTGGGGTGGGGTTGTGCCTCCTTGCTGTGACGCTCATCGCGCTGTAGGGGCGTTGCCCAGTGACTGTCCGGTAGACGGTGGGAAGTAGTCGCCGATTGAAATCGTCCCTGGGGGGCCTCGGGCCGGGCGGCCGCCTGCGCGGCCGCTACTCCCGGAATCGGGTATAATCCTCTGTGGCCACTTCGG
>DAOTVY010000065.1:0-7528 GCA_034436115.1 Chloroflexia bacterium
TTCGGGGATTGGGACGCCTGGACCAAGTTCACGCCCGATCCGGCCACGCTGGTGAACCGTTGGTCGCAGGCCGTCGAGACACCCAGGAACCAAACACAGACCACACCGTTCTCCTTGACCGAAGGAGACGGACAGCCGCTTTCCCCGGGGGTGTACTTCGTGCGCCTTTGGGCACCCGGACTCCCGGTGGGTCAGGAGTACTGGCAGCGGTTTATGTTCGTACGCTCACGGATCAACCTGACTATGAAACAGAGCCACACGGAAGCGCTCGTCTGGGCGACCGATCTGGCCACCGGCCAGCCGATACCCAACCTGGAGGTTCGTTTCTACACGGGGTTGCGCACGGTAGCAGCCCGAGGGGCCACAGACGGAAACGGCTTGTTCATGGTACAGGGCCTGGAGACTGGGGAACTGTGGGATGCTTTCTTCGCGGTCACCGGGGAACCAGGCCAGGACAACTTTGCGGTCGCCTACAACGGCTGGGAGCAGGGAATCAGCCCGTGGGACTTTGGACTGACGGCCGAGTACTGGCAGACGCGCGCGCGGGCATACCTCTATACCGATCGGCCGATCTACCGACCCGATCAGACGGTCTATTTCAAGGGGATCGTACGGCTCGATGACGATGCCCATTACACCCTGCCCGAAGGCCTCGGCCCGATCCAGGTCCGCATCAGCGACCCGCAGGGGAAGGAACTTTACCACGAGGATCTTCCGCTCAACGACATGGGCACCTTCCACGGGGCGTTCGTCCTCGATACCGAAGCGCCGCTCGGCACCTACTTCATCGAGGCCCAGATGGCGGATCTGGACCTGTACGCGGGGGCCTCCTTCCTGGTGGCGGAGTACCGCAAGCCCGAGTTCCAGGTGCAGGTGACCACGGACCGCGATGCCTACCTGGCAGGGGACACGATGCAGGTCACGGCGGAGGCAACGTACTACTTCGGGGGTGCGGTCGCCGATGCCCCGGTGCATTGGAGCGTGCTGAGCCGGGATTTCTGGTTCCAGTACCGTTGCCCGACCGAGGGCACCTGCCCTTGGTACGATTGGACGGACGTGGAGTGGGGAGGCTACGGCCCGGAACCGTACGGGGGGTACGGCCGGCTGATCGCCCAGGGCGATTCTCGGACAGGAAAGGACGGTCGGGTGACTTTCCCAGTGGCCGCCGACCTCGGGAGCGTGGGGCGCAGCCAGGAGTTCATCATCGAGGCTAGCGTCACCGACCTGAGCGGCCAGCAGGTGAGCAACCGCACAGCGGCGGTGGTCCACCAGGGCGAGTTTTATATCGGCCTCGCGGCCCGCGGTTACCTGGCCGAGGTCGGGAAAGCCCACACCGTCGACATCCTTACGGTCGATTGGGATAGCGAGCCGGTGGCTGGAGTGGCGCTGACCGTGGTGTTCATGGAACACCGATGGTATAGCGTGCGGCAGCGCGACGAAAGCGGTGGCTTCTTCTGGAACTGGGCCTCCGAGGATATCCCGGTGCTCACGACGACGGTGACCTCCGGACCGGATGGCAAGGCGGTGGTGTCCTTTACGCCCGAAAAGGCCGGCACGTACCGGGTGCGCGCCATCGGGAGGGACACCCATGAGCACGAGGTGCGCAGCAGCACCTACTTTTGGGTTTGGGGTGGCAAGGAATATGTCCCCTGGCGCCAGGAGAGCAACAACCGGATCGCCCTCGTTGCCGATCGGAAAGAGTACCGTGTTGGCGATGTGGCAGAGATCCTGGTGCCTTCCCCCTACAGCGGGACGGTGAAAGCGTTGGTCACGCTGGAGCGGGGGCACATCCAGGAAGCCAGGGCCGTCGAATTGCACGGGAACAGCGAGGTCTTGCGGATCCCGATTACGGTGGAGCACGTGCCGAACGTCTTTGTCTCGGTCGTACTCGTGCAGGGTTCTGCCCAGGCGCCCGATGGGATCGCTTCTTTCCGCATGGGGGTGATCCAGCTGCCGGTGTCCGTGGAGACGAAGCGGCTGAAGATTTCCCTCCTCCCGGACCGCGACATGGCCAGAGGCGAGCACTACCGGCCTCGGGAGACGGCCACGTACGAGGTTGTAGTCACCGACAGCGAGGGAAGGCCGGTGGAGACGGAGCTTTCCTTGCGGCTAGCAGACCTCGCGGTCCTGTCCTTGGCCGACGAGACCGGCCCCGGCCTCTTGGAGACGTTCTGGAGCCGGCGAGGACTGGGGGTGCGCACCAGCACCCTGTTGGTGGTCGCGGCCAAGAAAACAGTGCGGGAAGAAAAGCCGGGCGCCAAAGGGGGCGGCGGGGGCGAGGGCCAGGAAGGGCTCATCCGCACCCGTTTTCCGGATACCGCTTTCTGGGACCCCGTCGTGCGGACCGATGCGAACGGCCGGGCGAAGGTACAGGTCCAGCTCCCGGATAGCCTCACCACCTGGCGCATGCAGGCGCGGGGCGTGAGCGCGGATACGCGCGTCGGCGAGGCTACGGTGGATGTCCTTACCACGCTCGACCTGTTGCTTCGACCGGTGTTGCCGCGCTTTTTCGTGGTGGGGGACCGGGCAGAGCTGGCCACCATCGTGCACAACAACAGTGGCCAGGAGCAGGAGGTACAGGTCACGCTGACCGTCGAGGGGCTGGTGTTGGAAGGCACGGCAAGCCAGACGATCCGCATCCCTGCCGGGGAGAAGGGCAAGGTCACGTGGCCCGTGCGAGCGGAGGCGGTCGATCAGGTACGGGTACGGATGGAGGCTCGCGCGGGAAGCCTCTACGACGCACGAGAGGACGCGCTCCCCGTTTACCGCTATGCGACGCCGGAAGTCGTGGCTACGGCCGGCCGGCTCACGGGGCCCGAGCAGCGGGTGGAGCTCGTGCAACTGCCGAAGGTCTTTGACCCCACCCAGGGCGAGCTCACCGTCCAGATCGACGGCTCGCTTACCGGCGCGATGCAGGAGGGGCTCTCTTTCCTGAAGCACTTCCCCTATGAGTGCATCGAACAGACGGTCAGCCGCTTCCTGCCCAATGCTCTGGCGTACCAGGCGCTCAAAGAAATGGGAATCGAACGGCCGGACCTGGAACGCAACCTCTCCGAGATGATCGGCGTCGCGCTCCAGCGGATCTATAGCAGCCAGCACTACGACGGCGGCTGGGGGTGGTGGACGAGCGAAAAGAGCGACCCTTACCTGACCGCTTACGTGCTACAGGGGTTGATCGAAGCGCAGCGGGCCGGGTTCACGGTCGACCAGGACGTGGTCCGGCGAGCACGAGAGTTCGTGCGGAATTACCTTCCTGCCGTGTCCGGCCTGAAGGAATCGTGGGAGGCCAACCGGCTTGCGTACATGCTCTATGTGCTCGCCGAATCGGGCGCGCCCAGCGAGGCCACGGGCACAGGTGAGCTTGGGATCGCGGTGCGGCTCTTCGAGCGACGCCAGCTCCTGGACCGCTATGGCCTGGCGTACCTGGCTGTGGCGCTCTCCCTCTATGCCCCCGGGGAATCCAGCCGGGTACAGACGCTGCTGAGCGATCTGCGCGGAGCGGCGGTAGTCAGCGCCACCGGCGCACACTGGGAGGAAAGCCGGGTCGACTACCGCAATATGAACACGGACATCCGCACCACGGCGATCGTCACCTGGGCCCTGGCACGGCTGGATCCGGGGAACGAACTGCTCCCGAATGCGGTCCGTTGGCTGATGTCCACGCGTAAGGAAGGCCACTGGTCTACGACACAGAACACCTCCTGGTCGCTGCTTGCCCTGGTGGCGTACATGCGCGCGACCAAAGAGCTGGAGGGCGACTATAGTTACCTCGTCACCTTGAACGGCCAGCTGCTCGGGAGCGGGGACGTCACCAAGGAGAACATCGACCAGAGCCGCCGGCTGCAGGTGGAGATCGCACGGCTGCTCGTGGACGAGGCAAACCTCCTGGTGATCGAGCGGCTGCCGCCGAAGGGTAACCAGACAGGCAAAGGACAACTCTACTACGCCGCCTACCTGCGTTACTACCTGCCCGCGGACCAAGTCAAGGCCGTGAGCCGGGGGATCACCGTGGCGCGGCAGTACAGCCCGGTGAACGAGCCCGGACGGCGGGTGGAACGGGCGCGTGTCGGCGACCTGATCCGCGTCAAGCTGACGCTGATCGTGCCGAACGACCTGTATTACGTCGTGGTGGAAGATCCTTTGCCGGCCGGGTGCGAAGGCGTGGACACAAGCCTGAAGACCACGAGCGTAGTCGGCGAGAGGCCGGAGCTGCGAAGCCTAACCGCCGCGGAGGAGGAAAGCTGGTACCGCTCCTTTGGTTGGGGCTGGTGGTGGTTCTCGCATACCGAGATGCGGGACGAAAAAGTCGTCCTCTTCGCCTCCTACCTGCCCCGGGGAACCTACGAGTACACCTATGTAATGCGCGCGGCGGTCCCCGGCGAATACCTGGTCATGCCGAGCGTGGCCTCCCAGATGTACTTCCCGGAGGTGTTCGGGCGGAGCGACGGTGGCCGGTTTTTCGTCGAACGAGGGGAGTGAAAGCGTTGGGACACAACCTGCTGCTCACTGGCCGGCCAGGCATCGGAAAGACCACGGTTATCCGGCGTACACTGGATCTATTGCCACCACTCGAGTGGAGCGGTTTTACCACGGACGAAATCCGTGGGCCCCACGGGCGGCTCGGCTTTCAGGCGCGCCGATTGGATGGGCGAGCCATCGTGTTCGCCCACGTCTCCTTCCCGGGACCACACCGGGTGGGGCGTTATGGCGTAGACGTGGCCACCTTTGAGCAGGAGATCTTGCCGGCCCTCGACCCTCAGCGGAGGGACGTAGCCCTCTTTGTGGTCGACGAGATCGGTCGGATGGAGTGCCTGTCGGCCGCCTTCCGCTCGCGGGTGTGGGCCTTGCTGGACGATGAACGCCCGGTGCTGGGCACGGTCGCGCTGCGCGGACTGGAACTGGCAGAACGGGTGCGCCGAAGGACGGACGTCGAAATCGTCGAGGTTACGATGGCGAACCGAGGCCCCCTCCCAGAGAGGCTCGCGGAGCGGCTGCAACGGTGGCTTGGCGGATAGGTAGGCCAGCAATGTCGTCCTTTATGCAAATGTAACTAAAAGTTTATGCATTCTTTATGCAACACCCGGCGCGCTGTGATAGGCTATGGTCAGAAATACAAGGGGATCGGCTGGGAGACTGTGAGGGTAGACGGGGGAGGAAGCGTCCAGGGCAAGCAGGGGGAGGGGCGAGAGGGGGTCCAGGTTGTGCGAAGGGAGCCCCTTCTCGCCAGGGAGGACCGGGGCGTGGATCGTCCCCGGCTTTTCTTTTCGAAAGAGGAATCCTTCGCTGGCGTGCGCCACCCACGCGCCCCCACCTGTCGCCGGAGGCCACCGTTTGACATGTCCCGTGAGCCGCCCTATACTGGCGTCTTGAGAAGCCAGCGAGGAAGCCGATGCGACGGGCGGCCTGTTCCCTGCTCTTATGCTTGGTGGTGGCGGAAAGCACTGTGCTGCCAGGTGGGGCAGTACCTGCCAGATTGAGCGCGCAACCCCAGGTGCTTTCCTTCTTCGGGGTAAACGGCTATTTCACCGGATACGAGCGCCCGTGGGCAGAAGTGGTCGCGCTCCTCCCAACGGGACCTGACGTGGGGATGCGGTGGACACGGGAGGAGTTTTCTTGGGCGAACATCGAGTTCCATCAGGGGCAGTTCGATTTCCATATCTTCGACCCACGCCTTGCCGCGCTGGCTGAAGCCGGGTACGGCGTTGTCGGGATGCTCCTGACCACGCCCCCGTGGGCAAGGAAGCCCTCCTGTGCCGGTTCTTACTGGTGTCCCCCACAGAATCCGGCCGACTTTGCCCATTTTGCCTCGGTTGTGGTGGAACGCTACGATGGCGATGGGATTGCCGACGCCCCAGGATCCCCGCGAGTGGCTTATTGGGAGATCTGGAACGAGCCGAACCACCCTATTACCTGGCCCGGGACGCCGGCGGAATACGCCGCCCTGTTGCGCGCCGCTTACCCGGCGATCAAGGGAGCGGATCCCACGGCACAGGTGTTGGTTGGGGGCGTGTACGTTTTTGACGGACAGAGCGGAGGCCCTCCAGCCTATGACGGTCTGGCGTTCCTGAACTCGGTGCTGGGGGCCGACCCAGCCGCTTGGGAAGCGTTTGACATCCTTTCCATCCACCCGTTCATGCCGGATGTGGCGCCGGACCAGCCTGGCCTTTGGGAACCGGTCACGATGCTATCCCGGTTCCAACACGCGCTGGACTGGGTAGCAGCACACGGCGGAGGAAAGCTGGTATGGATTACGGAGGTCGGTTGGTCCACCTGCACTGCTGGCCAGGGAGACTGCACACCGGCGGTGGCCAAAACCGAAGACCAACAGGCGAACTATCTCTTGCGCACACACTTTATGGCGTTGGCCAAGGGAATCGCGCATCTGAGTACCTTCCAGCTGGAGGACAAGTTCGACGGGGCAGCAAGCCGTCTGTGGGGCGGTTGCGCCGTTCTGCAGACCCAGGACCAAGGGTACGCGCCGAAAAAGGCCTACCGTGCCTACGGAGTGATGACGGCCCAGCTGAGCGGGGCCGCGTTTCTGGGGCTCGGGCCGCTCCACCAGCTGACCTGGGAAACGGATGGCCCACGGCTGCTCTTGAGTGCACAGACCCGTTTCGACTACCGCTTCACGACGCCCGAGGGCGGCTACCTGGATATCCTATGGAGGCCGGACGAACAGACCGAGACCGTTTCCTTCCCGGTGCCTGAGGGATGGAGCATCACCTGGGTCGAGCGGGATGGGGAGGAGCACCCTCTGACTCCATCTGGCGGGCAGGTCACCTTCTCCATCGATGGCCGGCCCGGTTACCTTCGCCAGACGCCACAGCCCCAGCTGGCGCTCTCCGCGATCGAACTGGGCTTTCTTGCGGCCGCGGGGAGTTCCCCACGCCAACGCACCCTTGGGATCTGGAACGCTGGAGGAGGAACCTTCACCTGGACCCTCTCGGTCGTTAGCGGCACCACGACCTTTTCGGCCTCCCCCGCCCAGGGAAATGCCCCGGCCACGGTTGCCATAACGGCCACGGTTCCGGCGACGCCCGGGCTGTACCGTGGTGCTCTTCAGGTGGACGCAGGCGCGGCGGGGAGCCAACGGGTAGCGCTGTGGCTCCTGGTCGTCGAGCGGGTCTGGTGCGACACATTGCCCTTGGTATTGAAGGAGGGTCGGGCCGGAACCGGCTCCGCGCCGCGAAAGGACGAGCCGGCAAGACCAATCCAGGCAAGCGGCTTCCTTTGGTAACCTCCGTTACAGAACGGGACGGCGTTTGCCGGCATGCTATCCCCCTGGAGGGGATGAGGATGCCCGTCGGATATCGTGCGAGGAGGTGTTCAATGGAACAGGCTTCCTGGTGTGAGGCGCGGGGCAGCTGCCTTTCGGTGCAGCAGGTCGAGGAACTTCAGGCTCGCCTGAGTCGGCTGGAGGGTCATATTCACGCCATTGGCCGTATGCTCAATGAGAAGCGGGATTGCCAGGAGCTCCTCTTACAAGTCGCTGCGGTCAAGTCGGCGTTGAACCAGGTGACGGTGAAAC
>DAOTVY010000066.1:0-2368 GCA_034436115.1 Chloroflexia bacterium
CAGGTGACCGTTCCTCTCCTTACGCCCTTTCCCTCTGGCTCGCCCACTCTCCTCGCTTCGCCCACCCGGCCGGTAACCCCACCCCCTACCCTGCCGCGGCACACGGCTACTCCTCGGCCGACGACCGCGCGACCGAGCCCCACCCGCACGCGCACGCCCACGGTCAGCCCGAGCCCATCGCCTACGCTGGTCACCCCCACGGCCACGCCGACCATCAGTCCCACTGCTACCCTGACCCCAACCCCAACTCCCTTCCCCACCTGGACACCCACCGTGCCGCAGCCGACGGCCACCCCCGAACCGACCCGTACCCCTGGACCGATTTCCGCCAGCGCTTCCCGGGTGACTGCCGAGCCCACCGACAGTCCCTGGCGGTGGCGCATCCGGGTGCGGGTGATCGACATTTACGGGCTCCCAGCCGCAGGGGTCCAGGTGCAGCTGAGCTTCGTTCCGGCATCGGCTCCAGTGGTGGTCGAAGATCCCCCGCCCACCGATGCGGACGGCGTGACGGTCGGCTACGTTCAGTCGGATCAGGCGGTCTGTGTGATCGTCGAGGCACGCGTGGGCGACGTGGTGCTCCTGGAAAAGCCGACGGTCTGTTTTGGGCCTTAACGCTGCTGCCTTTCGCGGCGCCTTAGCCCTAGGGAACCTTTCAGGCCGGGCATCCTGTTTCCGCGGACATCCTTTGCACTACCACACGGTCCAGGTCGGAAGCCACGGTAACACGGGGGAAGATGGCGCCGGCCTCCTCGAGGAAAGCGGAGACCGGATAGCGCTGGGAGATATGGTTCAGGTAGAGGTGCCCTACCTGGGCATCGCGCGCCAGGAGTGCTGCGTCCAACGCGGTGAGGTGGCCAAACTGGCGTGCGAGTTCGGCATCGCGCTGCAGGTAGGTCGCCTCGATCACCAGGGCGTCGGCACCGCGCACCGGTTCGACCAAGCCTTCGGTGTGGGCGGCATCCCCGATGTAGGCGAGTTTCGTGCCGCGCTGCGGGGGCCCGAGGACATCGTCGGGGTGGATGGCGCGCCCGTCGGGCAGCACGACCGTTTCCCCCATCACGAGGCGGCGGCGCTCTGGGCCGGCCGGCACCCCCAGGGCGATCGCGCGCTCCACCAGGAACGGCCGGCGTGTCGGCTCCTGGAAGATAAAGCCGAAATTGCCCGGGCCGCGATGGGTCACCGGGATGGCCCACACCTGGAGGTGCTCATCGCTCAGCACCAGCCCCGCGTGGAGGGGATGGTATTCCAGCTCCAGTGCGACCTCGTCCCCCCGCAGCACGACCTCCATCAGGGCACGCACCCGTTCCAGCGCCCAGCGACCGCCGTAGATGCTCATCCGAGAGAGGTTGCCCCACCGGGCCATCGTGGCCGCGATGCCGGCCAGCCCCAGGATGTGATCCAGGTGTCCGTGGGTAAGGAGGATATGGTCCAGGCGTTTGAAACCCAGGCCGCTCCGCATGATCTGCCGTTGGGTCCCCTCGCCACAGTCGATCAGGAACCGCCGCTCTCGATGGAGCACCATAGTGGCCACCAGCCCGCGTTCCACCGTGGGAGCGGAAGCGGCGGTGCCCAGGAACACCAGTTCGAACATGGCAGTGGTTCCCCTCTCGCGCTCAGGCGGGTGGCAAGGCCGCTTGAAGCCGTTGCTGCAATTCCTCCGGCGCGATGCCCTGTACCCGCACCACTTTGTGGCGGCTGCGCTCGCCGGAGAGGATGGTCACCTGGCTGTGCCGCACTCCCAAGACCTCGGCCAAAAGCTCCACCAGCGCCTGGTTGGCTTTTCCCTCCACCGGCGGGGCGGCCACCTGGACGTGTAACGCCCCCTCGCGCACCCCTACGATGCGGTTATCGCGCGCCCGTGGCTTGACCCAGACGGCGAAGGTGTCGGGAGCGAGCCAGTGGATCGGTTTCATCCCGCGCCTCTAGCCCGAATGGAAATAAATAATGAAAGCGGCTTCGCCCCACGGGGCGAAGCCCGACCGGAGACACAGATGCCGGCACCTCAGCCGGGAACAGTAGCGGGGGACGGATTCGAACCGCCGACCTCCGGGTTATGAGCCCGACGAGCTGCCACTGCTCCACCCCGCGTCGTGCTCGAATTCTACCACGCCCCGGCCGGCCTGTCAACCGGGGCATCCTGAGGTTCGGACACGAGTTGGGGCACAGATAACAAAGGGGGGACCTCCAGATGGGGTAGAATTAACCCTCAGAGGAAAAGTTTCCACAAAGGAGGTCCCCATACCCAAGTCTATCCCAATGCGCCGGTTTATGCAAGCCCTCTTCGATGACGAAGCGGTCGCTGCCCAGGCAGCGGAGATTGGGGAAGCGATCCTGGCGGCTCGTTCCTTACGCCTGACCGAGATCGCAG
>DAOTVY010000067.1:0-41320 GCA_034436115.1 Chloroflexia bacterium
AGCGTTGTCGGGCACATCAATCCGCTCCCGGGGGATCGGCCGGTGCTGACCGTGTCGCTTGCCCGTATGGCTGCCCTGCACCACCTGGACCCAGAGGCGCAGCTGGCGACCTTTGACGCTGGGATCACCGGGCCAGAGTTGGAAAGCCGATTGAACGCCCACGGCTTCACCCTGGGCCATTTCCCGCAGTCGTTCGAGTACTCCACCCTGGGCGGATGGATCGCTGCGCGCTCGAGCGGGCAGCAATCGCTCGGCTACGGGCGCATCGAGCGGCTGTTCGCCGGTGGAAGGCTCGAGGCACCCGCCGGGACGCTTGTGCTGCCGCCGTTTCCGGGGTCTGCGGCCGGGCCGGACCTCCGGGAGGTTGTCCTTGGGTCGGAAGGTCGGCTGGGCATCCTGACCCAAGCCACGGTGCGCGTGACCCCGCTCCCCGAACGGGAGGAGTTTCGCGCAGTCTTTTTCCCGCATTGGGAAGCCGCGCTCGCCGCCGCCCGGGCCATCGTTCAGGCACGCCTGTCGCTCTCGATGCTCCGCGTCAGCACCCCGGAAGAAACCGAGACCACGCTCGCCCTGGCCGGCCGCGAGCGGCTGATTGGCGCCCTGGAGAAGATGCTCTCCTTGCGGGGGGCGGGCAAAGAAAAGTGCCTGGTGATCCTCGGGTGGACTGGGCGCGCGAACCTGGTCCGCGTAGCACGGGCAGAAGCGCTTTCCATCGCGCGCGTGCACGGGGGCATCCACGTGGGGCGTACCTTCGGCAGCGAATGGCAAAAGAGCCGTTTCCGCACCCCCTACCTGCGCAACACCCTCTGGGAGATGGGCTACGCCGTGGATACCCTGGAGACGGCGGCTCCTTGGCCAGCTGTCCCTTTGCTCGTGGCCGACCTTCAGCGCACGTTGAGCTCGGGGCTTGCCCGTGATGGGGAAGCGGTGCATGTCTTCAGCCACCTTTCCCATCTCTATCCCTCGGGCTCCAGCATCTACACGACCTTTCTCTTCCGGCTGCCGCGGGACCCGGACGAGGCGCTTGCGCGTTGGCAAGAACTGAAAGAGGCAGCCAGCCGCACGATCGTGGCCCACGGGGGGACGATCAGCCACCAGCACGGGGTTGGGACGGACCATCTCCCATACCTGGTGGCGGAGAAAGGGGAGGTCGGTCTCCAGGTGCTGGAGCAGCTCTGTCGAGCGCTCGACCCGGACGGCATCATGAACCCCGGCAAACTCATCGCACCTGGGCGGAGGTCGGTTGGAGGCACGGATGATCGGGCGTGAACAGCGGGCCGCGATCTGGGCGCGCATCGCGGGCCCCTGGGATCTGCTGATCGTCGGCGGCGGGATCACCGGCGCCGGGATTCTGCGCGAGGCGAGCCGGCTGGGCCTTCGCGCGCTCCTGGTGGAGCAGCACGACTTTGGCTGGGGCACCTCCAGCCGTTCGTCGAAGATGGTTCACGGTGGGCTGCGCTACCTGAGGGACGGACACATCCGGCTCACCTGGGCCTCCGTGCGGGAGCGCAAACGGTTGCTCGCTGAGGCGCCCGGGTTGATCGACCCGATGGGGTTCCTCATCGTCACCTATCACGGGGACCACCCGGGGCGCTGGAGCTATCGGGCTGGCCTCTCCCTGTACGATCTCCTGGCCCTCCAATGGAGCCATCGGGCCTTTCGGCCGGAGGAATTGGCGCTCCTGGTGCCCCATCTGGGGCGTGAGGGGCTTGCGGGCGGATTTCGCTACGGCGATGCCCAGACGGATGACGCACGTCTGGTGCTTCGGGTGATCCAGGAAGCATTGGCCGAGGGGGCAGTGGCGCTGAACGGAGTACGCGCGGAGGAGCTGCTCTGGAAACGCGGGCAGGTTTCAGGCGCGTGGCTTCGTGATCTAGAGACCGGGGCGACGGCGCGCGCTCAGGCGCGGGTGGTGATCAACGCCACCGGCGCATGGGCGGATGTCTTGCGCGGGCAGGTTGGCGCTCCTCCCCGGATGCGGCCGCTCCGCGGGAGCCACCTCGTCTTTCCCGGAGAGCGCCTCCCTGTCGCCGATGCGGTGACTTTTCTGCACCCGCTCGATCGCCGGCCGGTCTTTTTCTTTCCCTGGGAAGGCGTGACCCTGGTCGGAACGACCGACCTGGACCACGACCGGCCGCTCGAGCAGGAACCCGCGATCTCCCCCGAGGAGGTGGCGTACCTCATGGCCGCGGTCCAGGCCGAATGCGGCGGCCTCGGGCTGGAGCTTGAGGACGTGGTCGCCACCTTCTCCGGGGTGCGGCCGGTCATCCGGAGCGGCCGGCCATGCGATCCTTCCCGCGAGTCGCGCGACCATGCCGTATGGGTGGAAAAGGGACTGGTCACGGTAACCGGAGGAAAGCTGACCACCTTTCGTTTGATTGCGCGGGATGCGTTGCGGGCCGCGCGGGCCGTGCTTCCGGCTATCCCGGAGCCCGACGTCCGCCTTCCGGTGCTGCGCCCGGTGTGTGACGCCCTTCCGGGAGGACTCGATGCGGCGATTCAGCGCCGGCTCCTGGGGCGGTATGGGGCAGCAGCTAGCGCGCTGGTGGCGGCAGCGCAGCCCGAGGAGCTTCGGCCGCTCCCCGGGACGCCTTATCTGTGGGCGGAACTCCGGTGGAGCGCCCGCGCGGAGGCGGTGCTCCACCTGGACGACCTGTTGCTCCGGCGGCTGAGACTGGGCCTTCTTCTGCCCCAGGGCGGGGAAGCGCTCCTCGCGGAGGTCCGCGCGATCTGTCAGGCCGAACTAGGGTGGGACGACGGGCGCTGGGAGGAGGAGGAAGAAGCCTACCGGCAGCTGTGGCGCTCGTGCTATGCCCTTCCACCGGCCGATCAGGTTCCCGACTGGCGTGGATTTCTGGTTCGCCGGCAGGCGATCGGGCTCGAAGAGCGGGCCGGGCGGTTTCGCACCCTACGTTCTGCCCTCAACCAATTGGGGTTGGCTCCGCTGCGCCTCCTGCGGCGCTCCCGCCGGAGATCGCGTCCCCAGTGACGGGAACGGCCCAGGGAGGTGGCCGTTGTGCGGAGGTGATGGATGTCGCACGATCTGATCCTGGCCATCGATTGTGGCACCCAGAGCGTGCGGGCGCTCCTGTTCGATCCCCGCGGAAACCTGGTTGCCCGTTCGCGGATCCCGTTGGAGCCGTACGTTTCCCCGCATCCCGGTTGGGCCGAGCAGGACCCGGAGTACTACTGGCGCTCGCTCTGCCAGGCGTGCCAGGCGCTCTGGCAGCAGGCGGACCTGCGGGAGCGCGTGGCGGGCGTCGCGCTGACCACCCAGCGAGCGACTGTGGTGAGCGTCGACCGGGACGGGCGGCCGCTCCGGCCGGCCATCGTGTGGCTGGATCAGCGGCGTACGGAGGGGCTCCGCCCCATCGGCGGCTTGTGGGGACTGGCCTTCCGCTTGGCCGGGGTTTCGGACACCGCCGCCTACCTGCAGGCCGAGGCCGAGGCGAACTGGATCCGCACGTACGAGCCGGAAGTGTGGGAACGGACGTACAAGTACCTGTTGCTTTCCGGGTACCTTGCCTATCGCCTCACGGGGCGCTTTGTGGATTCCGTGGGTTGCCAGGTGGGCTATATCCCCTTCGACTACAAGCACCAGTGCTGGGCGGCACGCTGGGACTGGAAATGGCAGGCGGTGCCGATGGACCCCTCCGTGCTTCCGGAGCTCGTTCCTCCCGGAGGAATACTCGGCGAGATCACGGCGGAAGCGGCGGAGGCTACGGGAATCCCCGAGGGGCTGCCCTTGATCGCTGCGGCTGCGGACAAGGCGTGCGAAGTGATCGGCGCCGGATGCCTGGAACCGAACATCGCCTGCCTTTCTTTCGGTACAACGGCAACGATCAACACCACCCATCGCCGCTATATCGAGGTGATTCCCCTGATTCCGCCCTATCCTTCCGCGGTCCCGGGCGCCTACAGTCTGGAGGTCCAGATCTACCGCGGCTTTTGGATGGTCTCCTGGTTCAAGGCAGAGTTCGGTCAGCACGAGCAGAGGCTGGCGGAGGAGCGCGGTGTGGAGCCGGAGGTGCTTTTCGACGAGTTGGTGCGCCAGGTCCCACCCGGTTCCGTGGGCCTGGTGCTTCAGCCCTATTGGTCGCCCGGCCTGCGGGTGCCCGGCCCCGAGGCGAAAGGGGCGGTGATCGGCTTTAGCGACGTGCATACCCGGGCGCACCTTTATCGCGCCATCCTGGAGGGGCTCGCCTACGGGTTGCGGGAGGGAAAGGAGCGCACCGAGAAACGCACCGGTATCGCGATCACCGAGCTGCGGGTGGCGGGCGGCGGCTCCCAAAGCGACGCCGCCCTGCAGATCACGGCGGACGTCTTCGGACTGCCCACCGCGCGACCGCACCTGTACGAAGCCTCGGGGCTCGGTGCGGCGATCGATGCTGCCGTTGGGCTCGGCTTTCACCCGGACTTTGCCACAGCCATTCGGGAGATGACCCGGCTTTCGGTCACCTTCGAACCGGATCCTCAGTCCCACGCAGTGTACGACGCCCTCTACCAGCGCGTCTATCGCCAGCTCTACCGCCGCCTGCGGCCGCTCTACGAAGAGATTCGGGCGATCCTCGCCCGCCGGCCGGTTGGAACGCTTTAACGTATAACGTTAAGCAGGTGCTTGTAGGCCGCGATCGCCTGGCGCAGGAAGGCCTCGTCCAGCGCCCCATGGGGAGTGGGGGTCTCGAGGATGCGCCGCGGGATGCGCACCTGAAGGAGGTCAAACCCCTCGCGCTCTTTGAAGGCGTGTTTGAGGCGGAGCGTCTCCTCGCCCAGGTGGCGCAGTTCTTCTTGGGTGCGCTCGTGTCCAATGGCCGCCAGGGCCTGTTCCACCGTTTCCGGGCGATAGATCGCGCGGGCGAAAAAGCAGATCACCAGGCTGGAAAGCACCTGCCGCCACGCCTCTTCGGCCCAGAGCGTCTGGGCGATCCCTTCCGCGGAGAGCGTCTCCCCGCGAGCGAGCGCGTTCTGGTCCAGGCTATACCCGGCACTGTCCAGGTGCGAGTGGCGGGCACCGGTAAGGTAAGTGAGGTGGCAAGCCGGGCCGGTATGGTAACCGGGCATCTCGTTTTCCCCGAAGGCCAGCGCCCAATCGCGACCGCCGTAGTGGGCAGCCGCCCGTTCTACTCCCTGTCCAAGGATCCGGTAAAAGTCGTTTCGGCCGGCCACGATGCGCCGCACCGCTTGGATGTAGCCCGCATAGTCGCCCCAGGAAAGCACCAGCCCCCCGGTTTCCTCGGTCGAGATCACGCCCCGCTCCAGCGCCTCGGTCGCCCAGGCGAGCACTACCCCGGTGCTAATCGCGTCCAGCCCCTGGACCTCCATTTCGTCCAGTAGTTGCAGCATCCCGGGAACGTCGTTTCCCCCGAGCATGCTTCCGACAGCGTAAATCGGCTCGTGGTCGTAGCCGATCCAGGTGGTCTTGAAAAAGTAGGGGTCGTTCGGATAGGGCAGGCGCAGCGCTGCCAGGTGGATGCAGGCCACCGGGCAATGGGCACAAGCCACACGTCGCCCCAGGTAGCGTTCCGCCAGCCGCTCCCCGGAGATCTCCACCGCGCCGTCATACTGTGCCGCCCGCAGGTTGCGCGTAGGCAGCGCTCCGAGGCCGTTGAGCGGGAGCACGTTCATCGCCGTGCCCAGCTCATGGTACTTTTGCATCAGCGGCGAGCTGGTTGCCTCGCGAAAGATCGGGTCGTACACCTGCCGGTAGGCCGGGCGATCTGGGGGGTGCAGCGCGCGACGGCCGGACACCACCACGGCTTTCAGGCGCTTGCTCCCGAAGACGGCCCCCAGCCCCAGCCGGCCAAAGTGGCGGTAGGTCTCGGTGATCACCGAGGCATAGGTAATTCCCCGCTCTCCTGCACGGCCGATGCGCATGATCGTCCGCACCCCGGCTCCGCCCTCCCGGCTGCGGATGACCGCACCGGCCGTGTAGGCACTGCGCGTCCCCCAGAGGGCCGAGGCATCCCGGAAATGCACGCTCTCCCCGTCGATGACCAGGTAGACTGGCGTAGGACTGGCGCCTCGGATGACGATTGCCCCATAACCGGCCATGCGGATAGCCACCGCGCTCCGCCCACCCGCGTGGCTTTCTCCCAAGTTACCCGTGTGCGGAGACTTGAACATCGCGACGGTTTTGGAGGCCAGGGGGAAATAGCCGACCAGCGGCCCCACGGCGAGGACGATCGGGTTTTCCGGGCCCAGGGGATCGGCCCCGCGTGGGCATTCCTCGGCAAGGAGGCGGATGCCCACCCCGGTACCCCCGAGGCCTTGGCGAAACAGATCGCTTCGCTCCTCCACCTGGAAGCGACGGCGCGCCAGGTCGATGTAAAGCACACGGTGGAGCGGATCATCCTTCGCGGGCATCGGCCACCTCCGGGAGCTCCTCGATTTCCTCCAGCGCAATGACCTGGTAGGGGCAGTATGGGGCGCAGTAGCCGCAATAGACACAGACGAGCGGCTTATTCTGGACGCCGTCCCAGAAAATGGCGCCGAAAGGACAGGCGGCCACGCAGTTGCCGCAGCCGATGCACAGATCCCCCTTGAGCCGGACGCCCCCACCGGCCCGGGGCACGAGGGCATCCGTTGGGCAGACACGGGCGCAAGGAGGGTCAGGGCAAGCCCGGCAGACAATGACCACGAATCCGCGTCGGATGCCTCCAGCGCTACGAACTCCGATGCAGGAACTGGCAAGTCCTCCCTGTGCCAGCCGTCGGCTGCAGGCAAACATACAGCACTGGCATCCAACGCAGCGATCTGCGTCCAACACCGACAGTCGCTTTGTCACGGGGACCTCCTTTGGCGCGGAGCCTCACTCGGCCCACCTCCGGGCATATGCGGCCAGCGCGCGCCAGAATCCCAGGTTGACCGGTTCGCCTGCGGCGCCGAGCAACCCCAGGTCCGCCAAGACGAGCACCTCGCCTCCTCGGCCTCCGTAAGGCACGAGGGCGGCTACGGCTTCTCCGTTCACCTGCGCAAGGACCTCTCCGGAAGCGATCTCGAAGGGCACGGCATTCCCACCAGGCAGCATCAACACGCGCATCCCGCCCAGGATGGGGTGATCCGAGGTGACACGGGCCTCGGCCCCCTCCAGGGTGCCGCTTCGGAACCGGATGCCGAAGCGCTCCGCCAGATCGTTCTGATCGGGCCAGTCCTCGTTGGCATCCAGCACCCGGTTGGTATACTTCATCCGGTGCGCACTGTTTGTGAGCACCAGCAAGCCCCCTTGAATGACATAATCCTCCAACGCCGCAACTTCGTTCTCCGTCCAGGCTTCATCGTAGAGCGCAAGATCACCCTGGGGACTGGGGTAGTCGGCGACGGGCAAGACCACGACGAACGCCGCGTCCTCGATTTCAGCCGCGTCGAAGGATTCGCCGTACGGGATGAGGTCGACATCGTACCCTTCCATTCCCAGGGCCATCCCCAGGTCGATCAACCAGGTGGGGGCCATGTGCACCGGCTCCGTGTGGCTGGCGATGAACAGCGCCCGGTGCTCGGGCCGTGGAACGACGCGAAAGGCCTGGGCGTCCGGCGGTGCCTGCAGGACCGCAATGAGCGCGCTTTGCACCATCTGGACCAGCACATCGGCCAATGGAGCGGCCAGCTCTACGGTGTCGTAGGGGTCGTGCAGGTGGCCGGCGTAATGGACGCCGCCCAGGGGGTCCATCGCGGCCTGATCCATGTAGATCAGGTTGGCGTTGGGCACGTTATAGGCCGCGAAAGAAGTGTTGTCCGAAGCGATCCACGTGCTCGCCTCGGGGGTGAGATCCAGACCTTGCTCGCGGCCGGCCTGCGCAAGCGCTTCGGGCCATGGAAGCCGGTCGTCCCCCAGGCGGCCGTAGCTCCAGGCCTCCAGCGTGAGGGAGGCATCGATCCCATCCAGGGGCCGGCTCAGGCAGTCGATCTGGAGCATGGCCACGGTGCGATCCAGGAGCTCCTGATGGGTCGCGACAAAATGGGAGGAACCATAGAGGCCCAGTTCTTCGCTCCCGAACCAGATCAGGTACAAGTCGACCGGAGGTACGATCTGGCCTTCGTCAAGAAAGCGCGCAACCTCGAGCAGCGCCGCCGCACCCGCGCCGTCGTCCAGGGCACCCGGGCTGTTCGGGCTATCGATGTGCGCACCCAGGATGACGGCAGCCGAGGGTTCCTTCCCGGGGAGGTGGGCGACCAGGTTGGCCGAATGCCCCGGCGAAACGACATCCGCGTCCCACACGAGCCGTGCCTGCTCTGCCTGTGCGAGCGCTTCCCACCCTTGGAGCCCCACTCCTGACAGATCCTCCAGCCTTACGAAGAGCAGCGGAGGGAGGGCCTCTTCGATGCGGGCGAACACGCCCCCTTCACCGACAAAGGTCCCGTGGCTTTCTCCAGGGCGGTTCGAGTAGGAGGTGACCAGGACCATACCGGCCGGTTTCAGGGCGAGGAGGGTCTGGGCAGTGTCGAACGCTTCCACCCATCCGCGCACCACCCGGTCAACAAGCGCATAATCCACCAAGAGGATGTGTCCGTCAACTTCCGCAGGGGAAAGCCGATCCAGATCGGAGGTGTCACGTACCAAAAGTATGGGTCCCTCCACCGTACGGGGGTCGCGGCGTGCGTCGTTCAAGACACCGTCGGAATCGAAGTGAAGCGCCAGGGCGATCTGCTCCCGTTCGCCACGCATTGCGTCCGCGGGGACGGCGAACGCGTGTCCGTCTACCGTGAGGGTCAACCCGGTCTCCCAGATTTCCGTAGCCAGGAAGACGGAAAAAGGTTCCCGTTCCACCTGCAGGCCGGCCTCCCGCAGGAAACCCAACTCCGAGAGCCGGGCTTGCACGTAGTCGAGCGCTTCCTGTTCACCGACGCTCGCGGAGTTGCGCCACCCGGAGTGCGCTTGGATAGCGGTCAAGTCGGCAAGTGTGGAGAGGAGCCGTTCCCGGGAAATGCTCGGGAGGGCCGCTTGGGCGGGAGTGGGCGGGGAAGGCGAAGGCAGTGGAGTGGAGGGGGCCGTTGGCGCAACCGTCCTTGGAACGCCGCACCCCAGGAGCACTGCCGCAAGCAGAAGGCAGAGGAGATTCTTACGCATCGGTACTCCCTCATAGGGCTCAATAGTTCCACTCGCGCCCGAGCACCATCAAAGCCAGGGAGATCACGCGGCCGGCCGACGCCAGCGCTCTGGCCGAAAGCCGTTCGACGGTATCCTGGTTGCTGCCCGAGACCCATTCCTTCCCGCTCCAGCTCACCCGCACCCGTGGGGCCTCTTCCTCCGCGGGATTCCCGGCTGGGGTGAACGGCATCCCTTCCTGCACAACCATCAGGTTGACGGGTGTCTCCAGTCGCTCGACCGGGACGCGCAGTCGCCGGCCCGCGTTCGTCAGGAGGTTTCCCAGGAGGGGGCTTCCGGTGTCGACCTGCAACGCGTCACCATGGGCATCTCCCAGGCTACCCAGTTGCACCACGGCCCAGATCTTGAAGGAAGAGAATCCCGGCTTGGCGCTCAGGAAGTCCTTGGCCTCGGGGATGCGGCGATAAGAATGATTGGGGTCTACTCCCTGGCTAACGTAGGCGACGAACAGGATAGACCGCTTCGGCCGGTAATCGGCCTCCTGCCAGGAGCGAGCAAGCTCGGTCAATGTGGCGACCGCCGCAGCGCTGTCCTGGGCTGCCGGGTAGAGGGTTCCGTCCGGTCCCATCCCCGGCGCGTCATAAGGAGCCATCAGCACGACGAGCTGGTCGTCCATCTGGAGGGTGCTCCCTCCGCCCTCGCCGGCGGCTCCGCCCGTCCCCACCCCGCCGGGCAGCAGGCCCAGCACGTTTCGGGCCATTACGCGCCGTTCTTCCCAAGGAATCTGGACAAAGACCT
The DNA here is from genome assembly GCA_034436115.1 of Chloroflexia bacterium. Lineage (GTDB taxonomy): Bacteria > Chloroflexota > Chloroflexia > DTKN01 > DTKN01 > DAOTVY01. The sequence continues at coordinate 9,842 of DAOTVY010000067.1, forward strand.
TCTTCCCCAAAGGCTGTAGGAACACTTCTTCCTTTTGCAGTTCGGAAGCTCTGGCCCGCAGCGCCTCCAGGGTGGTTCCGCTCCCTGCCACCAACGCTTCCGCCACCTGTGGACGGACGATGAACGCCGGCCCGGCCCAGTGGCGGCCTGTCGGTAGCTTGATGCCGAGGTCGAACCGCTCCACGCTCCCGGGTTGTTCGTCCAGGATCAGCGCCGCGGCCATCTGGCTCTGGCGTGCCAGCAGGTCGAAGGTCTTGCGGTCTGGCACCAGCACGACCTTGTCGGCCAGCGGCAGCTTGCGGAGGGTGGGGTACGTCCCTGTGGATGACGAGGGGAAGGGACCCAGTGCGACAAACACCACCTCACCCGATGCCATCCAGCGCTGGGGGTAAGTATCCGGGGCGACGGCGTAGTCTTTGCCCCAGGTCCAGGGGGACTCGAGCTGGCCGCCGGGCTGGATCAAACCCAGCGCCGGGGGCGCGGTAAACTCCAAGTACTCGCGGACGGTCTCCTGGAAATAGGTCCCGCGCTGGCCGGCGGGCTGCAGGCCAGCCGCGGCGAACTGGGCCGCGATGTATTCTGCGGCCCGTTCTGCTTCGGGGCTTCCCGGACGGCGGGCAACCATCTCCGGAGACGTCAATGCGCGCACGTGCGCCAACGCTCGCTCGCCATCGAATGCGGTGGCCAGAGGTCTGTAGAAGGCAAGGGGACCCACGTGGGCCCGCACCACGAGCACGACCGCAACCACGACGGCGGCCCCTGCCGCCGTGTACCGGTTCACCAGGCGGGTAAAGGACGCTCCAACCCGTTCGATGAGCCGGAGGATCCCCTCCCCGGTCAGGTTGAACGCCAGGATCGTCAAAGCAAACGCGATCGCGGGCGGCCAGGCCATCCAGGGGTAGGATCGGGCAAAGCTGCGGACATTGGCCAGGAGCGCGGCCCACTCTGGGACATCGGAGTAATAGTAGGCGGGACCGAAAACGACCAGCTCGGCAAACGCGCCTCCGCCGATAAAGATGCCCACGAAGCCGAGTTCACCTAGAAGCATGAGCACCGCTGCCACTTCCAGGGCTGCGAGAGCGATGATGGGCGAAAGCAGGTTGGGGAGGATGTGGTGTGAAAGGAGATCCGGCCAGCGGTTCCCGGTGATTAGTGCGGCCTCGATGAAGGGGCGGCTTTTCAGGCGCACGACCTCCGTGCGGACGAACTGGGCCACCTCCCCCCAGCCCACAAAGCAGAGTGCGACCACGAAGGAGGAGATCCCCTGGCGAATGCCCAGGGCGAGGATCAGCACCATCGCGCATAGAAGGGTGGGGAAAGCGGCGATGATATCGATCAGGCCGACCACAGCGTGGTCGAACCACGATCCCTCGAACCAACCGCTGCCCAGACCCAACGCGACACCGATCCCAATACGCGCCAGGACCACGACGGAGGCGACGAGCAGTGTCTGCTGCGCCCCGACGAGGATGAGGCTCCAGATGTCGCGGCCCAGTGGGTCGGTGCCCAAGGGGAATTCGTGGCCCGGAAGGAACGGAGGAGTCTGGATGTGTCCATCCACGAAGCGTAGGGTCACCGTATTGTACGGGTTATGAGGCGCCAGATATGACCCTGCGATCACCAGGCCAAGGAGAGGAAAAAGCAGCGTGAGGCCAAGCAGCAACGTCGGGTTCAATAGGGTACCGTGGAGCCATGCACGCCGGCGCTCCTTGTGGTGCAGGGTTTCCGGCGAGCCGACGGACTGTGCGAGCGCCAGGGTGTGGACCTTTTCAGCAAACGCGCTCGGTTGCGGCCGCGGCTGCCTCCGCAGGAGCCTCAGGAACGCGGAAACGGGCGCGCTATCCACGAGCCACAGAGCGAGTTCTTGCGCGGCTGCTCCGATGCCCAGATGGAACGGCGCCGACACACGGGTTGAGCCGGCCGCGGCGAGGCGAGGGTCCAACCAGCGGTAAAGCACCTCGACGCCGCTGTTCGCCAGGATGAAGAGCAGGCCCAAGGCAAGGAGCAGCCCGTAGACGAGCGCGTCGTCCTGGCGGCGAATGGCTCGCAGGAGTGCCTCGCCTGCCCCAGGCCAGGCGAAGAAGTACTCCACAACCGGCAGGGAAACCAGCGCGAAGCGGATCGAGGCCACCAGGCTTGTAAGGATCGGGATGGCCGCATTGCGGTACACATGCCGTTGGAAAAGCAACCGCCAGGGCACGCCTTTGCCTAACGCGGTTCGGACATAGTCCTCTTCTAAGGCCTGGGAGATCGCGATGAAGGTCACACGCGCCGTTTGGGCGAACGGTCGAGCGGCCAGCACAAGTGCCGGGAGCCATAGGGACGATCCTTTGATGCCCCCTAGGGAGACGAGGCGCACCCCTGTTGCCTGGTTGAAGCGAATCGCGGCCGTCTGCAGGAGGAGCGCCAGGAAAAAGGAGGGCATGGAGATTCCCACAAGGGAGGAGAAAAGGATCGGGGTGGCCCAAGGTGAGCGGCGCCTGCGGGCCGCACTGCCTCCGAGCAGCACCCCCAGGCCCCCACCGATGGCCAGCGCTGTTCCCAAAAGCATAAGCGATCGCCCCAAGGTGGTTGCGATCACCGGGCCGGCGGCCAAGGGCTCCCGCTGACGCGAGGTCGAGACCCCAAGGTCGCCGTGAGCCACTGCCCACAGGTACCCCGTGGAGCGACGGGCGGCCTCCTGGACAGCCTTGTGAAACGGTGCCCCTCGGGCCATAGACAGCCCGAAAGCGGAAAGGAACAAGACCGCAAGGAGCGCGACCAACGCGAAGAGGAATCGCCGCGCGAGCACGGTGCGCATTGAGACCCCCTGGGAACTGCGGGCTTATTCAAACCGGATTATATGCCAAACCTGTCGCGCCTGCAAACGCCTAAGAGATAGCGCGCCCGCCAGGTGGGTGGTGCCACCGAGCGCGATCGCCCACAGCAGCTCGCGCAGCCTGTTCGGCGCTCGTGGGTCGATCGCGGCGGTATCTCCCGGACGGCATCGTGCAGGATGTCCGTAATCTTGGTGCTGCCACAGTCCGTTGTACAACGGTGCGGGCCTTGTTCCTCCTTTCGCATGATCGTTCGAATGGCAACGCCGCCAGGATAGCCGATTTTCACTTCGTGGGGGCACGAGCGCGATTGACAGCTCCCTTTTGGCATGGTATGCTTCGGTAAGGTCCCGTGTCCCTTGCGAAAGCGGTTCACCATGCGGCGCCTGGCGCTCGCCCTGCTGGCCCTCCTGGCCCCCCTCGTCGGCGCGACATGCCCGCCGGCCACCTGCTCTCTGCGCGTCTACTATGCTGGGCCCGCGGGGCCCGTGCAGCAAGCTCTGGACCTGGCCGATGAGCTCGAGCTCGTCGCTGCCCCGGAGTCCGCGGATGTCCTCGTCCTGAACAGCGTCATCCCTGAACCACAGCGGCTGGCCGCGGCGCTGGAACGCGGTGCCGGCCTGCTCCTGATCCCTGGGCCGGCCCTCCCGGCTTCGGATCTGCGCCTGCTCCTGGGTGAGCCGATCGTTTGCGGGCGTCGCGGAGACGCCTTGACCCTCGCGCAAGCACAGGGGGACCCTGTATTCGGCCAAATCCCCTGGACTAGCGCACCTCAGGTGCGGGAGCGCGCCCTCTGCGCCGGACTGGCTGGATGGCAGGTCCTCGTCGTGGGCTTGGATGGGGAATCGGTGCTCGCCACGCGGGAAAGGGGAGTGCGCCGCCTCTATCTCCTCACGCCCTACCTGGACGGTTACAATCCCCAGCTCCAGGAGTGGCCCTACTTCAGCTACCTCATCTATGCCCTCGCGGTCACGGCGGGTGGGCGCGACCCGGCATCCTTCGCCGAGTATCCGGGGTCCCCAGTGCCCCACGGGCGAGAAAGGGGCCTCCTCCTTGGGATCCTGGGGATGGCCGCAGCCAGTTTCGCGCTCTTGTTCCTGGCCGTGCGGCGTTACAGCCTCGCGCACCCGGAGTTGTTGGATGCGCTGGTGCGAGATCCCTCCAGCTTTCGGCGGCGAGAGGTCTCTACCGGCTGGGAGGAGATCGGCTTTCAGCGCCCGTTGGCGGGGTTTCTTTTTGCCTTCACCTATGGCATCGTGCTCTTTGTGCCGGCGATTGTGTACCGAAACCTGGTTCTCCCGGCCTACATCCTGCCCTCGGCGCAAACTCTTGGCATTTGGGGGCAAGTGACCCAATTCTTTAACCTGATCTGGGTCTTTTTCGACATGGGAACGAGCTCCGCCTTTATCAAGTTCTTTGCTCAGTACCGGGTGCACGACGTGCGCCGCGCGGTGCAGTATGGCCAGGTGTACGTCTGGTGGCAGGCGCTATCGGGGAGTCTGCAAGTGTGCGCGATGGCCTTCCTGGGCGCCACGGTGCTGCCGCGTACGGCCTACGCGCTCTATGCCTGGGCCGTCATCGTGCATGCCCTGATCCAGCTCCCTGGCTTCTATCAGGTGATGCGCCACGCGTTGACCGCGCTGCAGCGCTTCGATTACGCGCAAGTGCTGGACCTCGGGCTGGCGCTCGTTTTCCCGATGGTCACACAGCCGCTCCTGGTAACGCTTCTCCTGGCGTGGGGGAGTGCGCAACCCGCGTTGGGGCGTGTGACTGGCGGGTTGTTCGGCCTGGGGCTTGCCGCTTACGCTTCGGAACTGCTCACCTTCCTCTTGGGCCTGATACTGTTTTCGCGCCTGGGGTTCCGTTCGCGCCTCCTTTTCCTGGCCCATTTTGACGGTAGAACGCTTTGGGAAGCGTTGCGTTTTGGGCTGTTCGAAATGCTCGGTTCCCTCCTGTGGATGGTGGGGCAGGCGGCGGAGGTGCTGATCACCCAGGCCCGGCTGCACAACTATGCCGAGGTGTGGGGAAATTGGGCACTTGCGCAGAATTTCGTATACGCGTACCAGGTGATCAATACCCTGTACAAGAACCTCCTCTCGTCGATTTCGGAGGCTTTCTCGCACGGCCGGACGGTTTTGGCGCGTTACTACGCGGCGATGGCCTACAAATGGGGTGGGCTGACCAGTGGCTTCCTGGGCGCGGTGCTCCTGGCGGTGGCTGACCGGTTCAGCCGGGGCATAGGTCTGCCAGAGTTCGCTCGGGCAGCGCTCTTTGCCGCGCCGCTGATCGTCTGGGGAGCGGCGCAGTTCCCTTCCTGGGTCAGCGATAACGTGCAACTGGCGTCCAACCGGCCCTACCTGCGGGCCCTCATGATCGGCCTGGAACAGATGATCCGCATCGTGCTAGCCTGGCTACTGATCGGTCGCTTCCAGGTCTGGGCGCTCGTAATCGCTTACTTCGCCGGCCTTCTGACGAAGGATATCCTGGCCTACTGGGTGAACTACCGCTTGTGTTTCCCCCAGCGGTTCTACGTCTGGCCTACGCTGGTTGCCCCGCTCCTGGCCGGGGCAGTGCACTATGCACTGCTCCGTTGGCTGGGAGGGGTCTTCTGGCGGGAAGGGCCCGTCGGGAGCATTCTGCTGCTATTCCTGAGCCTGGTCCCTTCGCTACCGGTCTTTGCCTTCCTCTACGCCTTCTTCGGGGGCTGGGACGATGGCACCCTGGAGGAACTGCGCGCGGCGGTCGCTTTGAGCGGCGCCCTGCGCGGCCCGGCATACCTCTTTTGGTGGGGAAGCGCCTGGGGAGCCCGGCTGAGTCCGCTGCACGGGCGGTTCCCGGCGGAATTGCGCGAAGCTGCTCTGGCAGAGGCTCGGGCACTCACTCGGGAACGCGTAAGCCTGGCTTGAATGTGAGCGTTTTGCCCGAAGCCTCGAGCGGAACCCGGGCCCATCCGGGCGAAGATCGCCTGGGGAGGCGGGGATGAAACCCTTTCGCCCTCTCGTTGCGCTGGCTGTGGACGGTGGCGGCATCCGCGGGGTGATTGTGGCCCGGGCTCTGGCGATGCTGGAGGAAGCGCTCGGGCGTCCGTGTCACGAGATCTTTCGCCTGACCGCGGGCACGTCGACTGGCGCGATCCTCGCCGCGGGTGTCGCTGCGGGTCTGACCGGGCAGCAGATGTACGGCCTATACTGCGCGCTCGGCCCGGTGGTCTTTCGCCGCTCGTGGCGCTCGGCGCTCTGGCCACTCACCCGTTATCGGTATCCCCACGCGCCTCTCCTATCCGCCCTCCGGGGCCAGCTGGGCGATCGGCGGATGGGCGATTTCTGGTCGGCCGATCCGCGGACGGACGTCGTGATCACCGCTTTCGACCTGGTGGAGAACCGCACCCGTTTCATCAAGCCCTGGAAGGAAGAGTACGCCTCCTGGCGGGTGGTAAAGGCCGTGCTCGCTTCCTGTTCCATCCCCACGGTCTTTCCTCCTGTGGACGGGCGCTACGTGGATGGTGGAGTGGGCTCCTACGCGAACCCCTGCTATCTTGCCGCGTACGAGGCGCGGTTCTGCCTGGGGTGGCCGGCCGAGGAGACGACTCTGATCAGCCTGGGGACGGGCCGATGCCCGCGCAGCATCCGCCCGGGACAGGCAGATCGCTTCTTTCCGTGGGAATGGCTGGGGCCGGTGCTCGGGGCCTTCCTGCAGTCGGCCGACGACCAGCAAGTGCACCTGGTGCGCACCTTTTTCCAGCAACTGGACTTCCGACGCTTCCAGGTCGACCTGCGCGAGGGAATCGGCGCCGACGACTACCAACGCATCCCCGAGTTGACGGCGTATGGCGAAGCGCTAGGGCGCAAGATCCTGAACGATGAGACGGATGCGGCGCTGGAAGTGGTTGCCCAAGCAGTGGAACAGGCAAGGAAGGGCGCTCGTCGAAAGCGGTCGGGGCGAAGGGCCCCTGGTGGCACTTGAGGCCATTTGGGGGCCTTGTCCCGGATGACAACCGTGGAGGTGGGGGTAGAGGACCGGAGCTAAGGATAGTGCACCGAGAGCCTTGGGAACAAGGCGGCGACGACCAGGACGGCGGTGAGGCCGATCAGGGCTACGACGATGCTCCAGGAGACGGCGTTCAGGATTGGCCCATTGCGAGACCGGCCCATCAGCCGCCGGTTGTTGATCAACCGGAGCATGGCAATCAGGATCACCGGCAGAAGGACGCCGTTCAGGGTCTGGCTGGCCATCATCGCCTGGACCAGGGATCGGACGGGGAGTAGGATGATCCCGGCCCCCAGGACAATCAGGGCCGTGTAGAAGGAAAAGAAGAGCGGTGCCTCGCGCCAGCTCCGATCCAAACCCGATTCCCAGCCGAACGCCTCACAGACCACATAGGCGGTGGAAAGCGGCAGGATCGCGGCGGAAAAAAGGGAAGCGTTCAGCAAGCCAAAAGCAAAGAGCGCAGTTGCGTGCCGGCCCGCAAGCGGCCCCAGGCCAAGCGCCGCTTCTTTGGCGCTCTCGACTCGCACATTGTGTACGTGTAGCGTGGCCGCGCAGGAAATCGTGATAAAGGCGGCCACAAAGATGGCGAAGAGCGATCCCACGATCACGTCCAGCCGTTCATATCCGTAATCGGAGGGTTTGAGACCCTTGTCCACGATGGCCGATTGCTGGTAGAACTGCATCCAGGGAGCGATCGTCGTGCCCACAATGGTAATGGCCATGGTCAGCATTCCAGGTTCGAAATCCAGTTCTGGACGCACCAGGGCGCGCGCTACTTCCACCCACGGAGGCCGTGCGATCACCCCGGAAGCGACGTAGCACAGGTAGATCCCGCTAGCGACCAGAAAGACCCGCTCGACGGTGCGGTAATCCCCGCGTAGAACGAGCAGCCAAACGCACGCCGCCGCCAAAGGTACGGAAATGTATTTGCTCACCCCAAAGATCTCGAGGCTCGCTGCGACCCCCGCAAACTCGCTGACCGTGTTGGCCAGGTTCGCCAGCACCAGGATCCCCAGGATCGTAGCTGTTGCACGTACTCCCCATACCTCGCGGATCAGGGCAGCCAGCCCTTTCCCCGTGATGACTCCGAGGCGCGCGCTCATCTCCTGGACCACGATCAAAGCCAGGGCAACTAAGGGGATGAGCCAAAGGAGGCGGTAACCATAGTGCGCACCGGCAACCGAGTAAGTCGTAATTCCGCCGGCGTCGTTGTCCACGTTCGCCGTAATGATGCCAGGGCCGAGGACGGAAAGGAGGAGAAGGAGACGGGCTGCAATGGGACGCAAGCGGTGGCGAACGGTCACGGGTTCTTTTCTCCCCAGCCTTTGGTGCGCCTAATGGTACCAGCGCGGCATCCGTTTTTTCCAGGCGGTCGGAATAACCTTATCCAGGGCATCGTCGGCGGTGACGATGCCGTGCAGGCGTCCTTCCTCGTCAACTACCGGGATGGCCAGCAAGTTGTACTTCGCTACCGTTTGCGCCACCTCATCCTGGCTCGCTTCCGGGCGCACGGTGACCACCCGGCGTTCCATCAAGTCGGATATCCTCGCTTCCGGCGGGGCCAGGACGAGTTCGCCGAGCGAGAACACACCCACAAGCCGGCCCAGTTCATCGAGGACGTAAATGTACAGGAGCGTTTCGGGGTCGGATACCGTCTGCCGAAGATGCCGCAACGCTTCCTCGGCGGTCAGATCGGCGGGGACAACCGCGTACTCGGTGGTCATCAGTCCGCCGGCGGTGTCCTCCGGGTAGCCTAGCAGTTTTCGGACATCTTCTGCCTCCTTATCTTCCATCAGACGGAGCAATTCCTCCGTGCGATGGGGAGGGAGCTCGCCCAGCAGGTCTGCTGCTTCATCGGGAGCCATCTCTTCCAGGACGTCGGCCACTTTCTCATCGGGTAGAGCCTGGACCAGGCTCACCTGGAAATCGGGCTCCACCTCCTCGAGGGTATCGGCCACGGTCTTGACATCGAGCGATTCCAGAAGGGCGCTGCTCTCGGAGCGGCTCAGGTCGCTCAGGATTTCTGCCAGATCAGCGGGATGGAGCTCGGCGATGCGGCTGCTCGGGACGCGCAGGCGCATGGGCTGCCCGCCGGGAAGGAGCTCCACGTTATCCCAGGAAATGGTACTGGGCCGCAGCGGCCGACCGAGGAACTGAAAGATTTTCTCCACGAGCTTGACCAGACCCAGCCTGCGCAACAATCCCAGGCCACCGATATCCACGTTCGCAACGTAGTAGTGCCCTTCCGCGCGCAACAATTCGAGGTCGTTCACCCGTACGACGCGGATTCCATCCGTGTCGATGATCTGTTTATCCAGCACGTCGCGTGCCAGGTAGAGATCGTTGTCCCTGAGCGGATATGGCACGATGTCTTGTAGACGTGCGCGCAAGGAGAGCGCCGGGGCAAGGAGGACCACAACGTCCGCCATCGAAACGGCGATCGATCTGCGATGGCTCTGGACGAGGATCGCGCTGATCTCCGGGTAACCGCGCTCCGGAAAGCTGGCGATCAGATCCTCGAGGTATCCGATTCGCTCGCCCTCGACATCTGCTACTGGCCGACCCAATAAGCTGCTCACATAGGCCATAGGCTGCACCCCAATCCGTAGCCCTTCTGCTCCAGACTGCCCTCCGCAGGGAAGCCCTGACCAGGTGATCAACCCACAGCTCTACCACATCATCCCACAGGAGAAGAACCACAAGCAACGGCTCGGGTTCGACAAAACCGGAGGGCCGCAGCGTACCGCTGCGGCCCCATCGCTGGTGACTAAAGGGCTTCGTGTTCCTCGTGGAAATGGATCCCCAAGCGGCCTAGCTCTTCGAGCACCGGCTCGTAGATCTCGGGGAGCACGGGGACCAGGACACCCCGGGAGGTGATCTGTCCTTCCAGGATCAGGCGCACCCCCACGGCGGCTGGAAGGCCGACGGTGCGGTTCATACTGGTATCGCCATACGGGATTCCAAAATCGATCATCGTCGAGGTAATGCGCTCCTTGTGGTCTGGGTATTCGGCGATGAACTCGTGTTGGAGAACGAGCATGTCGCGCTCGCCAGGGGCATACTGCATCTTTTCCAGCATGGTCGCGGTGAGGATGTCGATCGGGCTCTGCTGCCCGGCCGGCAGCGGCTGGTCACTCAAGAGCCCTAGCCACTCCAAGTTGTCCAGGACAAAGGAATCGATCGCTATTCCCAGGTAGGCAGCCACCTGGGCTCGCAGGTTCGCCGTGCCTTTTGCGCCGATCTGTCGGGCCAGGAACTGGGCGTAGGTGAGGCCCTCCAGGTCCGGCTGTGGAGACTCGTCGAGCAACCCCAGTTCGGCGATTTTCTTCATGGTTGCGCACCAACCCCGGTTGCGCAGGGTCCCACGGAACATCGTGCGCGTCGTTGGGATCCCGTATGTCTGGATGTAGGGCAGGCTGTCCCGGTTGGGATACCCTTCAAAGTCGATCACCTTCCCTTCGACGGCCACAGGAACGGTCCAGTAATGATCGAACAGCTTCTCGCCTGGGATTTCGATGACCTGTCCGTCGCGCAGGAAGCGGGCGGGATTCTTTCCAGCCAGGAGCACTCCCTTAGGGCTCCAGGAGAACTTGTACCCGAGGGGATTGGTATTCGCCTCAGGGGCGGGGAGCCCCCCGCAGTAGGAGGTGAAGCTGGTGATCTCGCCTCCACCCTTTTGAACCTGGTGGATCACCTTCATCGCCGTCATGTGGTCGATCCCCGGATCGACGCCGATCTCGTTCAGGATGGTTACCCCTGCTGCCCTGGCGGCCTCGTCCAATGCCTGCATCTCGGGCTTGACGTAGGAGGTCGTGACCATGTGCTTCCTGGCCTCGATGCAAGCGCGGGCCACGCGCGGATGGTACACAAACGGCAGCAGGCTCACGGCCAGGTCGTGGGCGGCGACGATCTCCCGCAGGCGGTCATCTCCTTCGCGTTCGATATCGAAGGCAACGGCGCGTCCGTTCGGGTAGTTTCCAACCAGCTCTTGCGCCTTGCTCACGGTGCGGCTGGCCACGGTGACCTGGAAGCCGTGCTCCAGGAGGTAGCGCACGTGCGCCCCGGCGACCAGCCCCGCGCCAAAAACGACCACTCTTTTCACGGTTCTCCTCCTTCGGATCGGTTGTCGCGCCCTTGTCAGATTGGCTCGTATCCGCTCGATTCTGTGCGTTCCAAGAACTGCTCCAGGTAGCGGTAGTCCGGCGTCAGCTGGCCCCGATAGACGATGACCGCGCGGCGGATCTCTGGAGGTAGCTCGAGCTGCTCGAAGGGCACCTGGTAGTCCGCACGGGCGATCGCCGGGATGTACGGAGCCAGGATCTGGCTGAAATACTCGGAAGCTTCCCGAGGCAGTTCGCTGGGGAGGATGTCGACCGCCAGCACCACCGGGCCACGTCCGGCCACTCCGAGCGTGGCGGTGTCGGTTTCGGGATCGTAGACATAAACCGGCTGGTCGGGCTCTGTACAGCCGACGTTGAACTCGATCCCCCCTCCGACGTCACAGCTCGCATCGCCCACCACGCGCAGCCGCGGCTGGCCGGCCGCATACAGCGCCCGGATGTCTGCCTTGGTGACGAGGCGGGGGTAGCGCTGGTCCCAGTAGTTGCAGTGCATCAGGACGGTTAGATACGGAAGGTAGCGCGCAAAGCACGAGCGGTACTTCTCCGGGTGCTGGTAATAGTCCTGGAGTTCGAAGCGCACGTCCGGGGAGATCGGCTCGACGCTGTGCTCTTCCTTAAAGACCACGCGGTAGACGACCTGGCGCGAAGACTGGGGGTCTTGTGCCACGGCAGCTACCTCTGCAGGTTCGATATCCTGGAGGGGAAGGTCCGTGAGGATCTCCAGCACGCCCCGTCCGACGTTGCCGTAGCCGGCTACCCCAACGATCATGGGCGAGATGGCCTCCGGCAGCCCCTCGCTGCGGATCCGCTCCCCGGCGCGGCGCACGGCCTCCCGGGCATCCTCGAGACACGGGTAGGTGTAGGTGTTGCGGATGTGGCTGAAGGGGTTCGGGATGCCTTCCCAAAGGAGGCGTTGGCCCAGAGCCCAGAGGCTATCGATCATCGCCACGACGCCCGCGTGCCAGCCAAAGAAGATCAGGCGCCGACCGCGCTCATCGGTCACCTTCTCGTAATCGATCAGCGTGCAGCCCAGCTCCATCAGCCGCCTCAGCATTGGCATGTTGTACGGCTGCCCCTTGATCACGTGGGCGAAGAAGACGTACGTCTTGCCGGGTTGCAAAAGGTAGGGTGGGATTTCCTTGATGGCAAAGATGACCTGCGCCGGGGAAAGATCCTCCTGGACGACTGCACCCGCAGCGGCGAACTCTTCCTCGCGGAAAACCCGTACGGGCGAAGGCTGGACATACACCTCGATCCCGTGTTCCTGCCGCAGGCGAGCGACCATCTCGGGGGTAATCGGCACACGGCGCTCCCAGCGGCTCTTGTCTTCCCGGCGGATCCCGATTGCGTGGGCCATCGTACACCTCTCAAAAGAAAAACCGCTCCGGGGCACGGCTACCGGACCACCAGGCGGTGCAATCCGGCGACGCCATTGTCACCGACAGCCACATTATAACCCGGAGTCCGGACTTCCGCAAACGGTCTAAACGGTCTCTCGTTCTCGGATCAGCCGCGCCTGGCCTCGCTCGACGAGCACCTCTGCGGGCCGTGGGCGCGTGTTATACTGGGAGCTCATCGTGTAGCCGTAGGCTCCCACATTGCGGATCGCGACGATATCGCCTTCGCGGAAAAGCGGGAGGGGGCGGTCGCGCGCAAAAAAGTCGCTGGACTCGCAGATGTTCCCCACCAGGCAGGCAACTTCCCGTTCGCCTTCCACACGGCTGGCGTTGACGATCTCGTGGTAGGCGCCGTAGAGGGCGGGCCGGATGAGGTGGTTCATTCCGGAGTCGATGCCCACGAACGTCCGCTCGGGGGTGCGCTTGATGTCGGTCACGGTGGCAAGCAGGGTGCCCGACTCGCCCACCAGGTACCTCCCTGGTTCCAGGATCAGCGTGAGAGGCCGGCCGTATTCCCGACAGAAGGCTTCGAAGCGTCCGGCCAACGCAGCACCGAATCGCCGGATGTCGAGCGGTCGCTCTTCCGGCCGGTAGGGAATCCCGAGCCCGCCGCCCAGGTCGATGAACTCGAGTCCCTCTACCGATCGCGCCGTCGCGAGCTGGGCCTCGGCCGCCCGAAGCAGGATCCGTTCGTCGAGTATGTTGGAGCCGATGTGCTGGTGGAGCCCTACCACGTTCAGTCGGTACTCCCCGGCCAGCTCCAGAGCCTCGCGCAGCTGGGCCACTGGGATGCCAAACTTGCTCTCCGCCCCACCGGTGACCACGTGGCGGTGGTGGCCGGCACCGATCCCCTGGTTGATCCGCAGCGATACCCGCCCGCCCGGGGCTATTTCACCGCAGTGGCGAATCTGCGCCAGGGAGTCCAGGTGCACCGTCGCACCCTCCTCGATCGCCCGGTGCAGTTCCGCACGGCCGATGTAGCTGCAGGTAAAGAGGATCTCCTGAAAGCCGGCCTCCTTGGCCAGGCGAATCTCCCCCGGGCTGACCGTTTCCGCCCCCGCACCAAGGCGCCGGAGCAGCCGCAGGACCTCGGGGTTCGAGTTCGCCTTGAGCGCGTAATGGATGCGCAGCGGCCGGTAGGGAATGTGCTCGATCAAATCCTGATAGCGACGGACGATCGTTTCGGCCTCGTACACGTACAGCGGGGTGCCGTATCGTACGACCAGCTCCTCGGCCGCGATACCCCCCAGGAAGAGGCGGTTGTCGCGTATGTCCATCGTCTACTCCGAGGCGGGTGAAAAGGGTTGGGCGGGCTCACAGAACCCGCCCAACCCCGCAGGTCCTGCCAACGGGCGGACTTTAGTGAGGCTCCATGGTCCACTGCTCGATCCACTCGCCGCCGAGCAGCGCATAGGACCGCTTCAGGTAGGGCTTGGTGACCGCGACGGTGGTGTAGTAGTAGATCGGGGCGATCCCGGCGATCTCGTAGACCAGCAGGTGCTCGGCCCGCTTGTAGAGCTCGATGCGCTTCTGTGGGTCGGCCTCGCGCGCTGCCGCCATCGTCGTCTCGTCGAACTCCTTGACCAAGTTGCCCACCTGAGGATCGTCACGGCTCATGCGGATGCGGTTAGAGCCTTCCTCGGTGTTAAAGACCTCGTGCACCCAGTTGTTCTCGTCCGGGTAGTCGGCACACCAGGCCAGACGCCAGATGTGGGGCATCACCTCGACCGGCCCGTCCGAGAGCGTCTTGAGGTACACCTTCCACTCCATGTTCTCGATGCTCACATCGATGCCCAGGGTCTCCTTCCACATCTGCTGGATCGCCTGGGCGATGCGGGCATGGGCTTCGGAGGTGTTGTGCATCAGGGTCACTGACGGCCAGCCGGCTCCGCCAGGGTAGCCCGCCTCCTCCATTTCCTGCTTGGCCTTGTCGGGGTCGTAGAAGATGCCCACGGTCATGTCGTCCACCGGTGCGCCGAAGATGCCCGGGCAGGCAAAGGTATGGGCCGGGAGCTGCCCTCCCTTGAGCACGTTGTCGATCAGGCCCTGGCGGTCGATGGCGTGCGACAGCGCGCGGCGCACGTGCACATTGTCCATCGGGGGCTTGGGGATCGTAAAGCCGTAATAGTAGGTGCACGGATAAGGAGCGATGTGCAGTTCTTTGCTGAGCACAGGATCGCTCTTGACCCGGTCCAGGTCGTCCAGCGGCACACCCGCGCTATCCAGCTCCCCGTTCTCGTACATCGCAAAGGCCGTCGAAGCCTCGGTGATCATGACCCAGTCGATCACGTCGATCTGCACCTTCGCCGCGTCGTAGAAGTGGGGGTTCTTGATGAGCGTCATGTGGCTGTCGTGGGTCCACTCCTTCAGGGCGTAGGCGGCGTTGGTCATGATGTTGCCCGGCTCCGTCCACTGTGCCCCGAACTCCTCGATGGCCTCCTTGGGCTGCGGGCGGGAGACCCACATCCCGGCAATCGCCGGGAAGTAACCGGCGGGGTACTCGAGGGTGAACTGCACGGTATAGTCGTCCAGCGCCTTCACGCCCAGATCCTCGATGTTGTAGGTGTTCGTGGGCACCTCGGTCGTGTTGATGGCTTTCCCGTTCTTGAGCACATACAGGACGTAAGCATAGTCGGAGGCGGTCTCGGGCATCACCGTGCGGCGCACGCCGTACTCGACGTCATAGGCAGTGACGGGGCGGATCTTCTCGAAGGCGTCGGTGACCGGGTCGTAGCGCACCCAGTAGGCGTCGTTGCGCATATGGAAGGTGTAGACCAACCCGTCCGGAGAGACCTCCCACGAGGTGGCCAGACGCGGGATGACCTCGCCGGTTTCCGGCTTGAGGCCAGTGAGCCCAAGGAAGAGCTGCTGGATGACGTCAATCGAAGTCAGGTCGGTCGCCAGCGCGGGGTCCAACGTCGGGGGTTCACTGCCCAGGTTCAGGTGGACGACCACCGGCGTCGGGACCGGCGTGGCCGTAGGGGGTGGAGGGGGTGTGGTGGGCTGAGGTGGTTGCGTGGCAGGAGCTACTGTCGTCGGAGTTGGACCGCAACCTGCCAGGAGTGGAACGATCAGCCCTGCGATCAGCACCAAGCCGACCACAGTCCATCCTTTCGTGTGCCCCATCTTTCTCCTCCAGTCGTCACGCATTCCCAACGGTCGAAAGCCCATACCGTGGTACGCCGACGAAGCACCTCCTTTCTCCGGGTAATCCGGCAAAGGGTTGCGGAACAGGACCACCCCCATGTTATGCAGCACCAGTAGCCCTGTCAAGTGTCGAGCAAGGCCCGATTGACCGGCCTTTGCCGCTATGCTAGAATTGGCGGGTGTGCTTCAGGGCCAGGGATCTGGCCGCGTTTTCGATCGGACGCGCAGCTTGGAGTTGCCGATGTTCCAGGCCGATCAACTCTCCGAGCGCCTCGAGCGGGGGATCGCTGCTGCCCAGGAAGGGAACCGGGAACTTGCCCGCCGCCTGCTCAAGCAGGTCGTGGACCAGGACGAGCGGAACGCGCGCGCCTGGTTCTGGCTGAGCGGCGTGGTGGATGACCCGAACAACCGGGAAGTGTGCCTGCAGCACGTGCTCGAGCTGGAGCCGGACAACGTGGCAGCCTACGAGGCCCTCCAGGCACTGCGGCGACAGCGCCTGGAGCAAATTCTCCAGACCGCGGTGGCCGCGGCACAGAAGGGGCAGCGCGATCACGCCCGGAATCTCTTTCGGCAGGTGGTTGAGCAAGACGAGAGACAAGTCGAGGCGTGGATCTGGCTTGCGGAACTCGCGCCCGATCTGGATGAGCGGGAAATCTGCCTCGAGAACGCCCTGGTGCTCGATCCGCAAAACGAGGCGGTGCGCCGAGACCTGGAGCGCGTTCGCCGGCTGCGGGTGGAGATCGCGGAAGCACGTGCTGCCGCAAGGCCGAGACTGGTCGGGGTTTCCCCGGAGCCAGAAGTGCCGGTCCCCGCGGCAGCACATTCGGTGTCGGATCCTTTCGCGGATCCTTATGGCTGTCCCTACTGCGGGGTCGCGACGGCCCCGGAGGACCGCAAGTGTCACGCCTGCGGGGGGAAGCTGTGGTTGCGTTATCCGAAGCGCCAGGAGCGCTCGTCCTGGTTTTGGGTGGCGTTCTCCCTGCAGGTGGCCCTGGCCGCCTGGAACACGATCGGGGTTGTCTTCCTGCTCATGTACGTGGCCTACCGCGTGGGTGCCGACCAGGCTTATCGCCTGGTTCCGGCGTACCTGGGCCTCCCCAGTGCCGTTCCCCGGCCGTTGCTCGCAGAGGCGTTCGCGGTCCTCCCACGCTCGGTATTCCTCGCTTCGCTGGCGTCGCTCCTGCTTTCCTTGGTCGTCCTCGTGGGCCTTTACCTGCGTGGGCGGCCGTTCTTTTTCCTCTTCCTGGGGAACGGCGTCCTTTCGACTGTGCTGACCGTCGGGGTCACGCTCCAGCTTCGCGGACAGGCGATCTTGTGCGGCCTCGGCGGCATCGCGATGGCGGTGGCGTTGATCTGGCTGGCATTTCAGATCCAGGATGACTTTTTCTCCGAAGAGAAGCGCATCCTGCTTCGGCCGGAGCCGGAAGCGGTGGAGGGCCACGATTTCTGGCTGCATGGGCGGCGTTTCGCGAAGGCAGGCATGTGGGCACTGGCTGCTGTCCACCTGCGTAAGGCGCTCGCGTGGCTCCCCGACAACGCCGACCTGCATCTAGATCTGGCCCTGGCTTACCTCCAGCTGGGCCGCTACGGCGACGCTGAGGCGGCTCTGGCGGGTGGGCGCCGTCTGGATCCCCGCGGAAGGCGCGTCCAGGAAGTTTCGGCGCTGCTGGAACGGGTGCGGGCTCAGGCCTCGCAGGGATGATCGCCCCTTATTCAAGCCGGGCCAACCGTTCGGCGCCGATCTTCAGTGGAAGCCAAAGGCCCAGACACGCCAAGGCGACGGTTGCCCCGAATCCGACGGTGCGCGAGATCCACGCGAGTGGGACCCAGCCCAGATGGAGGAAGATTTCTCCGGTGAGGGCCAGGGCGAGCGCCAACCCGAGTACGGCGGCATACCCGCCGATGAGCGGGAAATAAAGGCATCCCACGGCCGGCGAGTACGGCCGGCCCGTGCGCTCCCTCTCGAGCCGCACCATCGCGGTGCCCAGCCCCACAGCGATCGCATTCGTACCTGCTCCAGCCAAAGCCAGGTACAGCCAGCCGGCAAGAGCGGTCGGGCCGTCGAGGCCTCCCAGGAACGCATACGTCCCCAGCATCAGGCTGCTCAATGCGAGGTAGGGCAGATAGGCGCTGAACCACTTGGCCCAGAGGATACGGCGAGCAGAAAGCGGTGCCGTGCGAAGTACCCACAGGTACGGTCCTTCGCTTCCCACCCCGGCCAACCCGAGGCGTGCCACCGCCGCCATCCCCAGGAGCAAGATCATCCCGATCTGGAGCAGCGAGGCGATCCATGGTGCCCATAGGCTCTTTGCGGCTGGCGTGCGCAACGACTGCATCAGCAGGACCACGAAGGCCGCCAGGGGCATGAGCAGCTGCGTCCAGTACTGGGGAGTCCGCAGGAAAAGCCGCAGGTCTTTCGCGACAAGGGCCAGCAGGGGGCGGGGCAACAGCTGGACGTCGCGAAACGAGCGCGCGGAGCGCTTCCGGCTGGCTCCTCTCACCCGGGGGGCCGCCTGGAAGTTTGCCCAACCCGTGTAGTACAAGCGCTCTGCCAACCACAGGCACCCCAGGTACACCGCTGCCGTAAGCACCGCCAATGCTCCCAGGAGAAGCGCCGCCTGCCCGTAGGCCCCCTGGCTGAGCGCGTTCAGGCCGAGCGCGGCCCAGGCCGGGGGCAGCCAGGCGCTATACCCCCGCTGTAAGAACCCTACCGTGCGCACCAGGGCCTGAGCGTCCACGCGCTCCATCGGACCCCACTGCGTGAGGAGGTAAAACCCGGTGGCAAGCAGCGCACCGACCGCGCTCAGAGCTTCGCGCAGCCGCTGCGGCGGGATGAGGCGCACCAGCGGCATGACCACCAGCATACCGACCGATTGGGGAAGCAGTGGCAGCACCCCGAGCAGCACGAGGCATCCCAGGAAGTAGGGAGCTGCAAAGTGTGCCCCAACTCCCAAGCCGATCAGCGCCGGGCCCGCCAGCGCAAAAAGCATCAGGTAGCCGAGGCCGAGGCTTTGCAGGAACTTGGCCGCAAAGATCGCGCGCATCGGGATCGGCGCCGCAAGCAGCAGTTCCAGGTCGCTGCTCAGATAAAAGATCTCGATGGCGCTCCCCATACCCCCTAGCAGGATCAGTCCCCATACCGCGGTGACCAGCACGGAAACCAGAAGCACGAGCAGACGGTCGGGCGCGAAAAGCTCCGGTGCCAGGCCAATCCCCCGCACGAGTTCGGCCATCTCCGGGCGGCCAAGCGAGGGGAACAGGCGCCCCAAGGCATACCCCCACGCGCCCAGGAAGGAGGCGGCCGCGAGCAAAGCTGCCCCCATAGCCGCCCAGGCGATACGCGCTCGCACCGTACCCCGTCGCACCTGGTTCCAGAAGAGCAGCACTTGAACGCCCAGCAACAGGAGCACGGTGCGCAGGATCGGACGGCGGGTAGGGGGTGGAATCACGGCATCGTTCCTTGCGCGGATCACGTCGGGCCGTAAACTCAATCCTTCTGTGGTCGGATGCGCCGCGTGTTCCGGCACTCCGGGTAGCCAGAGCAGGCCAGGAAGGGGCCGTAGCGCCCGCGCTTGAGCACCATCGGCCGGCCGCACCGTTCGCACACCTCGGTGGATTCTTCCTCTGAGCTCTCCGTTGCAGGCGGCCCGAGCCTGCGCGTGTTCCGGCACTCGGGGTAGCCGGAGCAGGCCAGGAAAGGGCCGTAGCGCCCGTGCTTGAGCACCATCGGCCGGCCGCACTGCTCGCAGGTCTCCCCTGTAGGCTCATCCGACACGGGGACGATTTCTCCAGCAGGGCCTCGACGGAACTCCTGGGTGTTCCGGCATTCCGGGTACCCGCTACAGGCGAGGAACTCGCCGTTCTTGCCCCAGCGGATGACCATCGGCCGCCCGCAAAGCGTGCAACGGAGCTCCGTCGGTTGGGCCTGGCCTTTCAGCGAGCGCATCTGGGCCTCCGCCGCCTGGAGCTCCGCCGCCAGGGTGCGGTAGAACTCCTCCAGCACCGGAACCCAGGGGCGTTCGCCGGAGGCAATCTGGTCCAATTGTGCTTCCATTTGCGAGGTAAAGCCGTAATCGAGGATATCCGGGAAATGAGCGACCAGCAGGTCGTTCACCAGGACGCCGAGCGCCGTCGGGCGCAAAGCGGAGTTTCGCTTGCGTGGTTCCACACGCTCGACATACCCCCGCTCCTGGATGGTGCTCACGATCGGGGCGTACGTGGAGGGCCGGCCGATGCCCCGCTTTTCCAGTTCGCGGATCAGGGTGGCCTCGGTATAGCGAGGCGGAGGCTCGGTGAAATGCTGTTCCGGCAGGAGCTGCACCAACAGGAGTTCCTCCCCTTCGCAAAGGGGCGGCAGGCGCTTTTCGGGCGTTGCTGCCTTTTCCCCTTCCTCCAGCGCCTCGCGGTAGAGGCGCAGGAAGCCGGGGAAGAGCACCACCAGGCCGGTTGCGCGGAAGCAGTAGGGCGGCTCCTCCCCGGCCGGCCCGGCGCCGATGTCGACGCCGGTCTGCTCCAACTGCGCCGGTGCCATCTGGCTGGCCAGGAAGCGTCGCCAGATCAGGTCGTAGAGGCGGTACTGGTCGCGCGAAAGGAAAGCCTCGATCGTGCGCGGCTCCCGGAAGACCGAGGTCGGCCGGATCGCTTCGTGCGCTTCCTGAGCCAGGGCGGCCCGTGTCCGGTAGATGGGGGGCTTCGGAGGCAGGAACTCCGGTCCCAACCGCTCCGCGATGTAGCGCCGGGCTTCTTCCTGGGCGAGGGGGGACACGGCGGTGGAATCGGTCCGCATGTAGGTGATCAACCCCACGCTTCCCTCGGGCCCAAGCTCCACGCCCTCGTACAGTTCCTGGGCGACGCGCATGGTGCGGCTGGGCGCAAACCCGAGGCGCCGCGAGGCCTCTTGCTGGAGCGTGCTCGTGATAAAGGGGGGAAGCGGGGAGCGCCTGACCTGCCGTTTCTCCAGGCGCAAGACGCGGTAGGTCGCGCCCTGAAGCGCATCCACGATCGCCTGGGCATCCTGGCGGGAACGCAACCCGAACTTGCCCAGCCGTTCCCCCCGCACGCTATGGAGGACGGCACGGAACACGTCCTCCGCCTCAGGGGGCCGGCCCAACAGCTTGGCCAGATCGGCCTCGACGGTCCAGTACTCCTGCGGCTGAAAGGAGGTGATTTCCCGCTCCCGTTCCACGACCAACCGCACCGCGACCGATTGCACCCTTCCGGCCGAGAGCCCCCGCCGCACTTTTTCCCAAAGGAGTGGGCTGATCCGGTAACCCACGAGTCGATCGAGGATGCGTCGTGCCTGTTGGGCGTTTACGAGCAACATATCGATGTCCCGCGGGTGCCGGAAACCCTCCTCGATCGCGGGGGGAGTGATTTCGTGAAAGACCACCCGGTGCACGTGTGGCGTCTGAGGACGGGTGACCTGCAGGATATGCCAAGCGATGGCTTCCCCTTCCCGGTCCGGGTCGGTCGCGAGATAGATCTCCGAGGCCTTTTCGACCTCCTGGCGCAGCTGTTTGACGACCGCCGCCTTTGCTTTCGGGACGGTGTAGGTCGGGGCAAACCCGTTTTCGATGTCCACTCCCAGCTGGCTCTTGGGGAGATCCCGTACGTGTCCGAGCGAAGCCTGCACCCGATACTCCGGCCCGAGCACCTTACGGATGGTACGCGCCTTGGCGGGCGATTCGACGATTACGAGCTTTCCGGCCATGGCCTTTCCCCGCTTACCGGCCGTCCGTCAGGTCCATAAGCGCAAACGCCGCGGTCATCCCGACCTCGTCCAGGATATGCGGTTCGATGGCAGCGATGGTGTCCTCCGTGGTATGGATCGCTTTGATTTCCCCGGGTTCGAGCAACAGCACGGCCGGAACGCTGTACGAGAGGAACGAATCCTGGTCGCTTCCTCCGTAGGATTCGGGGATCGTCCCTACCCCCATGCGGTGGGCAGCGTTCTCCACCAGATAGTAGAGGCTGTAGGCTTTCTCGCTCTTGCTGATCGCCAGCTGTCGGCGGTTTCCCCGTCCCACAGAGTCCAGGTTCAGCACGGCGATCGTGTTCTTGGGCGGGAAAGCCGGATGAGTGACATAATACTTGGACCCCAGCAAGCCCAATTCCTCCGCCCCCCAGGCGGCAAAGAGCACCGTCTGTTTGGGGCGAAAGCCTGTCTCCTGGAGCAACCGGGCCACTTCGAGCGTCACTGCTACCCCAGAGGCGTTGTCATGCGCCCCGGCGAAGATCCGCCCGTTGGGATCCGGGGCAATGTGGTCGTAGTGCCCCCCGATGATCACCGTCTGCCAGGCATAGTTTGGGTCGCTTCCGGGAAGGTACCCCAGCACGTTCTGTGTGGTGCGGGTTTCCCAGGGAAGGAGGGAAACGCGCATCCGCACCCGGACACCAGTGTCGAAGGCCAGGCTGGGAGTTTTCCCTTGGGCCCGGAGCTCCTCGCTGCGGCGGACGATTTCCCGGATGGTCACCCCGTGGGACGCCAGGATACGGTCGGCCAAGTCGCGCCGGATAACCAGCCCGGGGATCGTCGGTTCCCCCGGCCGGTCGACGATGTACGATCCCTTCATCCCCATCTGAGCCCCGATGCTGGCGGGGATCAGAACCCCGAGTCCCCCGCGCTCCCGGATTTCTTGCACCGGCCGGGAGAGCAGGAAGGTCGAGTCGGGCACAAGCAACACGACCTTCCCGCGCACGTCGACGCCTCGGAAATCGTCCCGGCTGGGGGATATCCCGGCGATCTTGTCCCCCTCGTGGTAGGAGATTCCCCCGAGTACGAACACGACTCCGGCGTTTTCCACTGAGCCCGAGCCCAACCCGCTGCTGACCATTTCCCGGAAGTCCTGCCGGTGGACGAACGATTCCAGGACGTGCCCCTGGTCATCCACCCACTCGAAGATCGGGGTTTCGAGCAAGCGGGTATAGGAGATGGCGAAGGTCTGGAAGTAGGTACCGTTGTCGCCGGCGGGCAGGAGCCCCAGGTCCGCGAACTGACGGGCGATGTACTCGGCTGCCAGGCGGTCCTCCGGGCTTCCGCTGGCCCGGCCGCGCATGGCGTCGGATGCCAGTACCTCAATGTGGGCCAGTGCCCGCTGCTCATCGAACCGGGCGGCCAGGCGGGCAAGTTCCGCCTGGGGCCCGACGTTGTTCATCACCGCCATGGTGCTCAGGACGATCGCGGCGATCACGGCCAGAGTACGGCGGCTGTAGATGGCGCTCACCGGGATGCGTCCCTTCTCGACCAGGCGCCGCAAGCCCTCGCCGAAGAGGTTGAATCCGAGGATGGCGAAGGCAAACGCAGCCGCCGGGTACAATGGGATCCAATACCAGCTATCCACGTACCGCCAGGAGCCCGCGAGCATTCCTCCCCACTCGGGCACGTCGAAGAAGGTGGTAGGGCGGTCGAGGCCCATATCCACGTCGCGTCCAAAGAGCCTCCCGCCTCCGACAAAAATTCCCACAAAGCCGAGCTCTCCGAGCAGAAGGAGCACGGCGCTCATCTCCAGCGCGGCGATCACGATGAGCGAGGTCACGACGTTGGGCACGGCGTGCCGCATGATCACAGAGACTTCCGAAAGCCCGATCGTCCGTGCGCCCTCGATGTAGGGTTGTCGACGCACGACCAGGAACTCGCTACGGATGTACTGGGCCACCTCGCCCCAGCCGACGAAGCAGAGCGCCAGGGCAAAGGTGAGCATCCCTTTGCGGATGTCGAACAGGAACACCAGAATGGCTCCGAGCAGCAGGGGCGGGAAGGCAGCGGAAAAGTCAGCTGCGGCCATCGCCAGCCGGTCGAAGCGCGACCCTGGGTACCACCCGGCCAGCGCGCCTATGGTACAGCCGAGTGTCAGCCGGGCGGCGACCACGGTGGCGGCGATGACCAGCGTTTGCCGCGCGCCGTAGAGCAGCAGGCTTAGGATATCGCGCCCGTCCGCATCGCTACCCAGGGGAAAACGATCCGAGGGAGGGTAGGGGGGCGAGCCGACCCACTTGCCGCCCTCGCGCAGCATGAGCAGTTTCTCGAACGGGTTATGGGGGGCGAGCACAGGCGCATAGAGGGCGACCAGGATGAGTGCCAGGACCATTGCCGTGCCGAGGAGCAGGGGCACGTTCGTCAGGATGTCCACGAGGCCGGCCCGGATCTGGCGCCACCGTCTCACTGGGCTGTGCTCGGGCTCGAAAGCCTGTAGAACCTCGTCGCGGACGGCCATCGTCTTTCCTAGAGTCGTTCCCCGGTTTCCCGGATGCGAGGATCGACCACGCGGTACAGCAAGTCCATGGTCAGGTTGACCAGCATAAACGTGATTCCCAAGAGCAACAATATCGTCAGGTTGACCGCTGGCGGGCTGCGCAGGAACCCCAGCTGATAGGTGCCCCGGTACTGTCGGCTAATTCCCTGGAAGAACACGAAGCCGATGCCCGGCCAGCCGAACAAAAGCTCGATCACCGGCAGGCTGCTCAGCGAGAAGCGGAGCGAGACCCCGATCGCGGTAATGATAGGTACCGCGGCGTTGCGGAAGATATGGCGGGCGTGGATCAGGAGTGCAGGGACGCCCTTGGCCCGGGCGGTACGGACAAAATCTTCCTCCAGCAGCCGCGAAAGGGTGGTGAAGGTGACCCGCGAGATTTGGGCAAGTGGCCGGGCCATGAGGACGATGGCCGGGAGCACCAGATGGAGATCCCAGCCAAAGCCACCCACGGGAAGGATCCGGACGCCGGCCGAAAGCCGATAGGCCCGGATGACGGCTGCCTGAAGGAACACCGCCACAAAAAAGCTGGGCACCGAGATGCCGATGACACCGATGAGCAAGGTTAGGAACGACAGAAAGCCTGCCCAGCGAGCCACGCTGATCAGCAGCCATAGCGCGGCGCCCAGGGAAAGGGCGATACCACTCCCGATCATCCAGCGGAGGAACGTCTCCGGGATCGTGCCGCGCAGGAGGAGTTGGATCAGTGCGGCCAACGCCGCCGTTACGCCTCCCAAAAGAAGGGTGCTGGCCCAGCGCGGCAGGCCGATGCCCCGACGGAAGGCCGATACCGCTCCCAGGGCGAGCCCTGCAGGGGTGGCAAGTAGGAAGGAAAGCAGCAGCAGCCCCATGCTGCGAGGGTAGAATTCGCTCCAGATGCGCCGGACATCCCGAGCAACCTGGTCGTTCGGTGCGCCGAGCCGGCCGGCAGCCCAGTTTCGGAAATAGGCCAGAAGCTCCCGCAGTCCGTCTTGGGTCGCTGCCCAGAAGGTGTAGCGATCGTCATAAACGGCCCGTGTCCAGAACTGAACCAGGGTAAAGAAGAACACGATGCCCAGGAGGATGAAGAGGTAAACGACGACGCGCCGTGCCAGAAAAGCCAGGATTTCGCTTCCTGGCGTTGGACTCTGCCCGCGCTGGCTTGTTTTGGGGCTTGGTTTGTCGGCCCTGGACATCGACGCCTCCGTCGCTCGTCCCAAGCGGCCCTATTCTACCACACTCCTGCAAGGGGGCAAGTTGGACCGTGCGCTCCAGAGCGATGGGGTTCCTTTGCCAAAATCTGCTCAAATTCGCCCTGACGGCGCACCGCCTCGTCACGACTTGCGTTCTGCCGGAACTCGCCGCTGTGTCCCACGCGCTGGTCGGCATAACGCGCCCCTTCCCACTGGGACAAATCCTTTGCTAAAACTTGCAAAGGTATTGCGTCGGACAAATCTGTGCCGCTGCGAACTCCCCCTACTACAAACCAAACCGGTGCTCCAGGCTGCTACCTCCTGCCGTTACAAACAGAAACGAAGCCCTTGTAGGGCACGATGAATCGGCGCCACAAGGGCCAAGGCACCGCTGCTAGCGGTGGCTCGCAGACATCCGGCGGCCGCTTCGATCACATGACGCGCATCCAGGCGATACACTCGAGCTGTTGTTCTTCCGCTGGGGCAACCGTGCTCGCCGCTTGACGACTCGCCTGTGGCGGGCGGGGGTGGGCTTGGGCGAATTGGGTCAAACGTTCTATCCACTTCTCGTGGGGCCAGGTGGATCGCTCCCTCCAGAGGCGGCGGAGCTCTTTCAGGTCTGGCCCGGCGAGGGGGCCGGCCTCGAGATACTCCAGCAGACGGTTTCGCTCCGCCGAGGGGGGAAAAGCACGGAGCCAATTCACAATCTGGCGCTGGGGAGAGGGGAGCGTGCCGGGGCCCAACTGGGCGGCCCGGATCCGGTTCCAGAGGAACTTCCGCAGCTTGCCGATGAACGGTCGAGGATCGAATCCTTCGGAGAGCGGCTCGGGGGTCTCCGACGCCTCACATCGGATCTGGCGAATCGCCTCCACACGCCGCTCGATGATCCGGTCGCGCTCCTCATCGTAGAACAGCCAGTGGTGCTGGTTGGTCAGCGAGTTGCGGAAAGCGGCAAAGAAGCCGCGGGGCCCTTCTCTTGCTTTACGTGCCGTACCGACCCCCAAGGGAATGCGCTTTAACCTCTCTTCGCCTAGCTCTTTCAAGAAACGAAGCAGGTCTTGCTGGAGAAACTCCCCCACCGTGAGCTCGCTTTCCGCTTCCAATTCTTGCAGGGTCGAACGATCCTCCCGCTCCAGGCGACGCAAGATGTTGAAGTCCATCGGGTTGGGCGTCTCTCCCAAGACGGAAGCATCCAGCCCTACGGTGCGGTTGATGGCATCCAGTTTCGCGCGCAGCCTCTCCAGCAGGCCCAGCAGATCTTCGAGTTCCTCCTCGGGGAAGAAGTTGTAGACGTGGATGACTTCGTGCGGCGACCCCAGGCGATCCAGCCTGCCCACGCGCTGTGCCATACGCACCGGATTCCAGTGGAGGTCGTAGTTGATGATGACCTCGGCATCCTGCAGGTTCTGGCCCTCGGAAAGTACGTCCGTGCTGATGAGAAGGTCGACCTGCTCCTCAGGGGCCATATCGGGTTTCCCACTTGCTATGGGGGCGAAGCGGACGATGCGCTCCGTCCTTTCGGATGGCTTTACCTCGCTGTCCACAATCGCGATGCGCTGGTGGCCAAGCTGGGCGAGCCAATCCGGGTCATCCCGCAAATGCCGGTAAAGATAGCGGGCCGTGTCCTTGAAGTACGAAAACACCACGACCTTTTTTCCTCGCAGTTCCGGGGAGAGGAGCAGCCGCTTGAGGCTTTCCCGTTTGTCGTCCGGTCGGCCCACTTCCAGGTCTTGGAGGATCTCGGCCAGCACGCCCCGGTCCTTCTCCACTGCGGCTCGGAGGCTGTCCAGGTCGTATCGATCGGCCGGAAGCTCCGGCAGGCCCTCCAGGAACGGCTCCTGCTCCTCCGCTTCTGCGCCCTCCTGCTCGTCTGAACCTTCCACCTGGATCCACCGTCGGTACTCCTCGGTCTTCAGGAGGCGACCCTCTTTCAGCGCCTGCAAGAAACGGGTCAGGAACTGGTACAGGCGCCGCAGCGAGATCCGCAGTGCCTCCACAGAGGATTCCAACCGTTTCAGGTAGAGGACCCGCATGATGTGAGCCAGGGCGGTTTGCCGTCCGATGGTCATCAGGAATTCCTGGGCTTGCTCCTGCGACCAGCCCAGCACTTCTTGCAGACCGCCCGCTATGCTGTCCCGGTTCTGGTCAGTGGGCTTGGCAAGCGGTGCCGCCCTCCTCGTCTGGACCTCGAGCAGTTCCCGTCGGTAGGTGTCTACCTGGTAGGGGGCCAGGACCAGGCTTTCGATGGCCGACGCGATCTTTCGGTAGAGGTCCGGGCCGTAGGTGTCCTTGAGGTTATAGCGCACCGTGTGGAGTTCCCTTTCGGGGAAACGTACCTTTTGCCCGTCGATCTCTGCCTCGGGATAGTTCTGGCGGATGAACTGTCGGCTCCGCCGGACAGCTAGTGCCTCCAGGACCTCGTAGAGGGCCTCTTTATTTTCCTCGGCCTGGCGGAAGTATTCCCACAGGTCTGGGATGCCCGCGGCAAGGAGCTGGCGCGGCTGGTCTCGGGTGATCAGCCGCAATTGATGATACAGGTCAAAGACGGTGTTGTTCACCGGTGTGGCGCTGAGCAGGATGACCTTCTTGTCGGGATCTCCTCGGGTGATGATGTGGAAAAGATTCGGCCAACGGTTCGTCCCGGGATTGCGGAAGTTGTGGCTCTCGTCCACCACGACCACCCGGAAACGGCGAGCGTATTCTTCCACCGGAAAGTCTCGCTGGCTGATCCGCTCCATCGAGACGATCTCGTGGGGTATGGCGAATTGGCGCAGCCGGGGACGCCACACCGTTTCGGCCACTGCCGCGGGGCAGATGACGAGCGCCGTCTGCCGTCCCCGGTAAGCATACTCCTCCAGCAGCCGGAGCGCCAGGAACGTCTTGCCCAGGCCGACCGAATCGGCGATCAGCACACCCCCATAGCTTTCCAGGATCTCCTTCGCGGCCAGATATCCGTCGCGCTGAAAGTCGGCCAGCACGATGGGCGAAGGGTTCCCATCCTTTTCGCCCAGTTCCTGTTCCAGCCGATCTTTCAGCGCCTCGTAGAGGATTTTGATGTAGATCTCGTAGGGTGTGTAGGCGCGGGTAAAACGCTCTAGAAGTTCCAGTAGCTCCCCTTTGTAGTCCTTGGCCTCGGCCCACAGGGCCTCGAACCAGTCCTGCAACTCCGTCACGGCGGACCACTGTTTGAGCACGGCGTTCAGTTCCCGGTTGGTCGTGAGGCCTGCGCCGGTAAAGTTGGAGGAGCCCACAATCCCCAGGGCGCCCAGGGCCGGGACGCCGCGGAGGATATAGGCTTTGCCGTGGCAAAAGGCCTTGGCGTATTGCCGGATCTCCACCGCCGGCCTGGAGAGGAAATCCCGCCAGCGTTCGATGTCGTGCCCGGTCACCTCTCCTCTGGAGGCGTCGTCTTCCAGTTCCGCCAACAGCCGCTCCCCAACCAGGGAAGCCTGCTCCTGTTCGTTCCCCAGAAGCAACCGCAGCGCCGCCAGTCGACGGATCTCGGGCGCCAGGACCTCCAACCCGCGCAGGTTGAAGAAGGCGGTGACGACATCCAGGCGGGGATCCTGGCTCTGGGCGAGCAACCCCTTCAGCACATCGGCCAGCCGGTGCCGGGCATTATCGATCAGATCCGGGATCCCTTGCATCGCTGCGCCCCTTTCGCTTGAGGTTTGGTGCCACAAATCTCCGATGGGTCGTTTCCGCCGGGGGTTTTCCCGATCCCGAGGCCGGCGGGTTGAGTTTTCCGCGATATGCCGCCGGATACGGTGCCATTCCTGTTCGCTGCGGACGATGTGTTCGGGATCATTCCGTTGCCCCTGGCGGCTCGCGAACGGCGGCCAACCGAATTGTTTGACCCGCTGTGTACCCGACGGTGGTGATCGATCTGAACGCACCGACGGTATCCCCCACGGCCGGCGTAACCCCAGCGGTTGTCCGAACCGTCGTCGCCCCATATTCCTGTAGGGCAACCCTTAAGGGTTGCCCTACAGGGTGGGTTGCTCCCCGAACACGGATCACGATGATGCCGTGTACGCGCTTCGGCATCCCCACGAACGTGTCCAAGGTCGGAAACCGGTTCACCCATGCCGCCCATTCCGCCGCGCCCATCCGCCCGGCGTCGTTCCACTGCACCTCGCCATCCACCACCTCGCCGAAGAGACATTCGCGGTTCTGGGTGCAGATGGTGATGATATACGCCCCAGGTGCTCCGGCGACGGTGCCACCCCGGTTCGTACGCCATCACACGCTCCTCGCTTTCACCAGCCGGTCCTTCACCAGTTGCGCCACCGCCCGGTAGACCGCCAGGCGCTCCTCGTCCGTCAGGCCCAGGACGTCAAAGACCACCCGGTCCAATTCGAACCGGTCCGGCGAGGCCTTGCGCACCTGCTCCAGGGTCAGCGCCTCGGGCCGGACCTGCTCATACGGGTGCTCCGGATGCGCGCACCGGCGCTCCCGACACAGGGGGAAGCCCAGTTCTTCGAGCGCCCCTTTTATCTCGCGATAGCTAGTCTGGCGAAAGGTCTGTACGAGCGACCGTTGCTGCTGCGAGTCCAGCAAGAAAGGATTGCAAATCAAAGTGTTCTCGGCCATTATGACATCTAGATCCAGCGGACCTCCTCCGCCGCCGGGTGTTCTACCGATCATCTCCGCTGTCAGATGCGCAAAGACACTTGCCAGTATGGCGGCAATCATCTCATCGCCTTTTATGCCATAGAAACTCTTGTTGAGACAAACTCTAGAGGGGTTATGCGCAATGAAGAACCGCTGCTGGTGTCGCTCAGGAAATATAACCTCGTCATTAATGCCCGTCCCCAAATCCCACCACCATCGCCTGCTCGCACAGGTTGAGCGCCTGGGATACCCCTGCTTCTCCCCCCACCGGATGTAGGCGGCGGCCTTGGGGTAGCGGGCGAGGGGCGGTTTTCGGCCCTGTTCGATGGCCTCTCGCACCTCCTCCGGCGGCATGAAGACCAGGTAGCGCAGGTCCTCCAGGCGCACCCGGAGGGTGCGAATCTCCCGCGGGCTCTTGATCACCGGCCTGAGCCAGCCGGCCTCGATCTCCCCCTCCCAGCCGGCCCCGTTGCGCACCCGGACGGGGCCCATGGGATCTTTTTCCCGCAACTCCGCCACCTCCTTCACCGTCCGCCCCACCGGCTCCAGGTAGAAGAACTCGTTGGCCCCGGTCGTGAAGCCACGGCGCACCTCGGCGATGTCCCCCAGGCGCACCAATTTGCCTTTCCCTTTCTCCAGGATGGTGAAGAAGATGTCCGGCGCCCGCAGGTATTTCCCGCCCCATTTGTTTCCGGCGTAGGGTCGGCGTTCCACGGCGGCCATCTGGCGCGCCCGCCTTCCTTGTCCCTCCGCCTCCTCTTCGGGTTCGGCCAGCCCTTCCCGGTAGAGGGACCCCTGGTCGTGGAGGATGGCCCGGAACTCGGGGCGCCGCAGCACCCGGAAGCCGGCCAGGGGCTGGTAAAGGCTCTCGTCTTCGATCTCCTCAAAGACCACCGGGCCGAGCGCCTCCTCAAAGGGCACCTGAAAGGCCACAAAGCGCACCAGGCGGCCTTGCATCTCCTCCTCGTCCAACGGGCGTTTGCGCTCCGGCGGGCCGGCCAGCACGATGACCGTGTTCACATCGGCCTGAGCAAAACTCCGCCTCGCCCGGTTGTCGAGCACCATCTTCAGATGCCCGAAGCGCAGGAAGAACTCCTGCAGGTCCCGGCCAAAGTCCACGTCCAGCCAGGAGTTGGAGGTGATGAAGCAGAAGGAGCCCCGGTTGGCCAGGAGGGAGAGGGCGTGGAGGTAGAAGTAGACGTAGTAGTCGGCGCGCCCGCTGATCTTCCGCGCCCGGCCCATGAAGCCCGGGTAGATGGCGCGCAGGCTTTCGTTGAGGCGTCCCAGGTATTCCGCGCGCTCGAAGCGGCCCAGGTAATCCCGGATTTTCTCCTGGCGCACATAGGGCGGGTTGCCGATGACGAGGTCAAACCCCGGGTCGTCCCCCTCAAAGACCTCGGCAAAGGCCATGTCCCAGACGAAGGGGAGGGAAGCCTCCGGGCCGATGGCCTTCCTGGCCTGGCGGAAACGCTCCAGTTGCTCCTCGATCTCCTGGATCTCCTCCTCCAGGCGGCGCCGGTGGTTGTCGGGTTGGATACCCGCCCCTTGCGGAGCGTCCATTCCGGGCAGCGCGCCCTGGGCCTCCAGGCCTTGCAGTCGGCTGCGCCTCTGGGCCAGGGTGTTTTGTAACGTATGGATGCGGTCCCCCAAGAGGTCCCGGAACAAGGCGCGCTCCTCCCTGTGAAGCGCCTCCTCGGTCAGGTCGGGTTCCTCCCCCTGGAAAAAGCGGCGCTTCCGGCCCAGGAGTTGGATGAGGCGTCCCTTCAGGGATGCCGAAACGGGCAGTTCGGAGCGCCGGAAGGGGCTGAGGTCCAGGTCTCCCAGCGTCTGGAGGAGGCTGTCGCCGGGGCGGAGTTTGAAACTGAGGTTGGGCAGGAGCGGCCGGAAGCGGAGTTCGGCGGGGTGGAGTTCGGTCTCCACCACCAGTTGCAGCCACAGGCGGAGTTCGGCCACCCGCACCGCCCACTCCATCACGT
>DAOTVY010000068.1:0-5058 GCA_034436115.1 Chloroflexia bacterium
GCCTCCGCAGTGACGATTTCGCCCGCCATGACGAGCACTTCCTTGTTGGCCAGCGCGACCTGCTTTCCGGCGCGGATCGCGGCCAATGTGGGGACGAGGCCGGCTGCGCCAGGGGTGGCCACGACCACCAGATCCGCCAGCGGATCGGAGGCCAATGCCTGGAGGCCTTCCTCGCCGCGCAAGAGGGGGATGGGAAAGTCGCCCGCCGGGGCGTGCGGATCGGCCAGGCAGGCCAGGGCCGGGCGGAAACGCCGCACCTGTTCCAGGAGGGCAGCGGCATCGCGGCCCGCGGCCAGTGCCCGGACAGCAAAGCGCTCCGGGTTGGCGGCGATGACCTCGAGCGTCTGGCGGCCGATGGAGCCGGTGCTGCCCAGGATGGCGATCCGTTTCAACGGAGCGTCCATTGCAGGAAGTAGTAGACGAGCGGCGCCACAAAAAGGAGGCTATCCACGCGGTCGAGCATCCCCCCATGGCCGGGGATGAGGCGCCCGGAATCCTTGACCCCGGCCTGGCGCTTCAGGAGCGATTCCGCAAGATCCCCCACCTGCCCGAACGTCCCCACGAGGGCACCCAGGAGTGCGGCACATCCATAGGAAAGCGGCAGTGCAAGGAGCGGCACAAGGCCGATGGCCAGCGCGATGCTGGTGAGGAGGCCGGCCGCCGCCCCTTCCCAGCTCTTCTTGGGGGAAAGGTAGGGGCTCATGCGGTGCCGGCCCCAACGGATGCCGACGAAGTAGGCGGCGGTGTCGCACATCCAGACCAGGAGCAGGGTATAGAGGATCCACCAGGCCCCGGCCCCCAAAGCCGGGGCGCCAAGCGCGATCCAGAACGGCGGAGCGACGTCGGGCAGGGAGATTCGGCGGAGGAAGATAAAGTGGGCCAGGGGCCAGGTCACGTAAAGGGTTCCGGAGAGCGTGAGCGCCCAGTCCGTGAGCGCACCGCCGCGATCCCGCCGCAGGAGCTGTCCGGTGAGGGTCAGGAGAACGGATGCCGCCAGCGCGGCTCCGAGCAACCGGTCGTAGGGCAGGGCGATCCCCAGGCGGGCAGGGCTAGTGAGCGGGGAAAGGAGGGGCCCCTGGCCGGCCTCGTCGCGCGCCAGGAAGGCGGCCAGGAGGAGGAACAGGGCGCTTGAATAGCCTGCCCAGCGCACCGGGCGATGTCCGGCGGTGGCAAAGAGGTGGAACAATTCCCCCAGGGCGAGCCCGGTGGCCGCGGCCACCAGGAGGGCCAGCCCGATTCCCCCGAGCCCGACGGCGAGCAGGACGAGAGGGATGAGCACCAGGGCGCTGAGGATGCGGTAGCGGAGCACGCGTCCCCCTTATCGCAGCCCTCCGAACTTGCGGATGCGCTGCCCGTACGCCCGGATGGCCGCCTGGAGGTCCTCCTTGCCGAAATCCGGCCAGAGGACGGGTGTGGAGTAGAACTCGCTATAGGCCGATTGCCAGATGAGAAAGTTGCTCAACCGCATCTCCCCGGCGGTGCGGATGACCAGGTCGGGGTCGGGACAGCCGGCGGTATAGAGGAAGGAGGCGAAACGTTCCTCGGTCAGCTCCTCGGGGGAGAGGCCGGCGGCGAGCGCGCGGCGGCAGGCATCGACGATTTCTGCCCGCCCACCGTAGTTAAAGGCGACGTTCAGGATCATCCGGGTGTTCTCGCGGGTGCGCTCCACGGCCCAGCGGATCTTGGCCTGGAGCGATTCCGGGAGGCCTTCGAGCCGGCCGATGTGGCAAACGCGCACGCCGTTGCGGTGCAGTTCGTCCGTTTCGCGCTCGATTACCTCGTTCAGGATCCCAAGCAGGCCCTGGACCTCCTCCTGAGGCCGGCGCCAGTTTTCGGTGGAGAAGGCGTAGAGGGTGAGCACTTCGATGCCCTCCTCCACGCAGGCCTGAACGATGCGCCGGATGTTCTCCGTGCCCGCACGGTGGCCGGCCAGGCGGGGGAGGCCCCGTTGGTGGGCCCAGCGCCCGTTGCCGTCCATGATGATCGCGATATGACGGGGGCGGTTTGCCCCCTCGCTCTCCTTCTTCCTCCTGGTCATACGGATCGTCCTAGACCTCGAGGATCTCCTTCTCTTTGGCCGCGCCGACCTCATCGGCCATACGGTAGAACTCCTCGGTCAGTTCCTGGAGGTCGTCCTTAGCCCGGAAGAGGTCGTCCTCGCTGATCAGCTTCTCCTTCTTGGCCTCCTCCAGGTCATCCACCGCCTCGCGGCGGATGTTCCGCAGGGCCACCTTACAGGCTTCTACCCGCTGCTTGACGCGTTTCACGAGTTCCCGGCGACGCTCCTCGGTCAAGTAGGGGATAACCAGGCGGATGACGCGGCCGTCCGTGGTGGGAGTGAGCCCCAAGTCGGAGGTAAGGATAGCCCGTTCGATGTTCTTGAGGGCACTCAGATCCCACGGTTGGATGACCAAGAGGCGCGGCTCCGGCGCGGTGATGCCGGCGATCTGGATGAGAGGCGTGGGGGTACCGTAATAGTCGACGAGCAGGTGTTCGACGAGCGCAGGAGAAGCGCGCCCTGTGCGGAGGGTGACCAATTCCTCGCGCAGGGCCTCCACACTTTTCTTCATCCGCGAACGGGCGTCTTCCAGGATCTCTTCGACCATGGAGCCTCCTTCAGGCTGTTGCCATGTTCGCACTCAAGCAGGCTGGCCGGTTTCCCCGTTGTCGATGCGGGTGCCGACGTGTTCGCCCAGGATGATGCGTTCGATTGCTCCCGGGGCTTGCACATCAAAGACGACGATCGGCATGTGGTTGTCCATGCATAGGCTGAGGGCCGTGGAATCCATCACCTGGAGCCGCCGGTTGATCGCCTCGAGGAAGGTAAGGTGCTCGAACTTGCGGGCGTTCGGGTTACGGCGGGGGTCATCGTCGTAGACGCCGTCGACGCCGTTCTTGGCCATCAGGATCACTTCGGCCTCGATCTCCAGCGCGCGCAGGGCGGCCGCGGTGTCGGTGGTGAAGTAGGGATTGCCGGTGCCGGCAGCCAGGATGACAATGCGCCCCTTTTCCAGGTGGCGGATGGCGCGCCGGCGGATGTAGGGCTCGGCGACTTCTTCCATGCGGATGGCCGTCTGCACGCGGGTGAAGCAACCGCGTTTCTCCAGCGCATCCTGGAGGGCCAGGGCGTTGATGACCGTGGCGATCATGCCCATGTAGTCGGCCTGCGCGCGGTCCATCCCCTGGGCAAGGGAACCGATGCCCCGCCAGATGTTTCCGCCGCCGATGACGATGGCGACCTGAACGCCGTGGCGGCGGGCGCCCTCGATCTCGTCCGCCAGGGTATTCACCACGGCCGGATCGATCCCGTACCCAGCCTGGCCCATGAGGGCTTCGCCGCTCAACTTGAGCAGGATGCGACGGTACTTCGGTTCGGCCATCCGGTCCTCCGGCGGCTCGCGGTATGCCCCCGTCGCTCAGGCGCCCAGCTCAAAGCGCACAAAACGGCGGACGACGATGTTCTCACCGACCTGGGCGGCCACTTCGGTGACCAGGTCCTTGACCTTGCGTTCTGGGTCGCGGATGAAGGGCTGCTCCAGCAGGCAGGTCTCTTCGAAGAACTTCTGCAGTTTTCCTTCGACGATCTTTTCCACCACGTGCGGAGGTTTGTTCCCCTCGATCTGGCCGCGGTAGTTCGCCCGCTCTTCCTCGAGCACGGCCGCCGGCACGTCGGCCGGGGAAAGGAAGCGAGGGTTGGTCGCCGTGACCTGCATGGCCAGGTCGTGGGCCAGCCGGATAAACGTTTCCGTGCGCGCGACAAAGTCGGTCTCGCAGTTCAATTCCACCATTGCCGCGACGCGGTTTCCGGGATGGACATAGACCTCGATGCGGCCTTCCCGTGCCTCGCGTCCCACGCGCTTGGCGGCCTCCGCCAGGCCCTTTTCCCGGAGCATGCGGGCAGCGAGCTCCATATCGCCCTTGGCCTCCGAGAGGGCCTTACGACAATCGAGCACTCCGGCGCCGGTGCGTGCGCGGAGTTCCTTGACGGCTTCAATGGTGACGTCCAACGGTTCCTCCTCAGTTCCAACGATGTCCGGTTACCAGCGCTCCTCTTCCTCTTCTTCCAAGAGTTCTTCTTCCAGGAACTCTTCTTCTTCCTCGATGTAGGCTTTCGGTGGCACGGCCGCGCGCGGGAGTCTCTCTGCCATGGTCTCCGCGGCCAGGGTTTCCCGGCGGTTGAGGCCTTCGATCACCGCATCGGCGATCTTGCTCGTAATCAGGCGGATGCCGCGGATGGCGTCGTCGTTGCCCGGGATGGGGTACTGGATCAGGTCTGGGTCGCAGTTCGTGTCCAGGATGGCAACGACGGGGATATCCTTCTTGGCGGCCTCGGTGACGGCGATATGCTCGCGGTGGGGATCGACGACGAAGAGGGCGCCCGGCAGCTCGGTCATGCCGCGCAGCCCTCCAAGGGTGCGCAGCAGGCGCTCCAGCGTGTCCTCGAGCCGCTTGGCCTCCTTTTTCGGCAGCCGCTCCAGCTCCCCGGCTTCCTTTCGGGCCAGCAGCTCTTCCAGGTAATCGAGGCGGCTGCGGATGGTCACAAAGTTGGTCAGGGTGCCGCCCAGCCAGCGCTGGGTGACGTAGAGCTGCCCGCAACGGGTGGCTTCCTCAGCGATGGTCGCCTGGGCCTGCTTCTTGGTGCCAACGAAGATGATCTTCCGCCCGCTTGCGGCGACGTCGGCGACAAAGTTGTAGGCGCGCTGCAGGCCAGCCATGGTTTTCTGGAGGTCGATGATGTGGATCCCGTTGCGCTTGGTAAAGATATAGCGCTTCATCTTCGGGTTCCAGCGCCGGGTCTGGTGCCCGAAGTGCAAGCCGGCCTCCAGAAGGGCCTTCATGGTGACGATCGGTTCTCGCTGTTCCATGGCGTATCTTGCCTCCTCCGTTTGGATCTTCCGCCTTCTTCCTCCCGGGCAAGAACCCCGACGGACAGTGTCGGGGCACGGCTTCCCAGTCCGAAGGCGTGCAGGATACCGTCGCTCCGCGACGGTGCACAAGGAACCGGGTGTACCCATCGCCAGGGCCACCCGTTTCGTGTGGCCGCATTATACTACAACC
>DAOTVY010000069.1:0-4551 GCA_034436115.1 Chloroflexia bacterium
CCTATCTACGGGAGGAGGGCGATCAAGCGCTGATTCGGGCGCTGAGCGCATGAGCACGGAAGAAAGCAGGGGCAAGCCCCCCTGCAACTTCTTGTGATGCAAAGTCCACCGCGAAGCGGACAGTCACTTGCCCACAGGGCATTGACAGGACTCCGCGGCCGGCCTATAATGTTTTATGAGACGGCCTCTCATCTCTCCTCACGATCCCGGCATCGGCAAGAGGGGAAAGCATGAGCCCACGGACCCTTCGCCCCTCTCAGTCTTTGAAAGGAGGTGACCGCGGACCATCGGTAGCGGTACTACCCGCTTCCCGCCCCCCTGGTCTTCCACGGGAGCGGGTGCGCGCGGTAGCTTTTCCTGTCCAGCGCGCAAGGGGGTGAGGATGAAAACGGTATTTGTGCATCCGGAGCGGTGTGTCGGTTGCCGTCAGTGCGAGTTCGCCTGCGCCGTCGAACATTCGCAGAGCAAAGACCCCTACCGCGCCCACCTGGAGACCCCTCTGCCCCGTCCCCGCATCCACGTCGAACCTGGAATCGCCCTGAATACTGCCTTCCCCAACAAGTGCCGTCACTGTAACCCCGCGCCCTGTATGCTGGTCTGCCCGACTGGGGCCATCTCCCGCGTGCAGGAGGGCGAGATCGTTTCCATCGACGGCCGCAGGTGCATCGCCTGCGCGATGTGCGCCCTGGTCTGCCCGTTCGATGTGATCACCTACCACCGCACCTGGGAGGTGCGGCTGGACAAAGAGGTCGCTCTGAAATGCGATCATTGCCTGGAACGGCAGCGACAGGGCCAGCTTCCCGCTTGTGTGGAGGTATGCAAAGTCCGGGCACTGGAGTTCGGCGAGGTGAACGACCTCATCCGCGCTTCGCGGACACGCCTCTCGGAGGCCGTTTCGCTGGCCCTGGGCCAGGTACAGGTGGTCCCGGAAATCGTCCCGGGGCACGTGAAGGCCTGGCGCGATCTTGGAGCCGCGACCAGCCGCTTGTCTGCGGAGAAGGAGGGACGGCGGTGAGCGAGAAAGCGTTCGGCAAGTATTCCGTCCACCGGGACACCTGGCAGATGCTGGCCCGCGCCCGCCAGGAGGGCATCGAGACGGTGTGGGACCGGCTGGCGGCGCAAGAGCCGCAATGTGGTTACTGCGCCCTGGGCCTGAGCTGCCGCAACTGTGCCATGGGGCCTTGCCGGGTCGATCCCTTTGGCGAGGGACCCCAGAAAGGCGTCTGCGGGGCCGATGCGGATATCATCGTCGCCCGGAACCTGGGGCGCACCATCGCTGCGGGAGCATCTTCCCACAGCGACCACGCCCGGGACATCCTGGAGGTGCTCTACGCGCTGGGGGAGGGGCGAACGGCGAGCTATGCGATCGCTGATGAGGGAAAACTCCGGCGCCTGGCGGAAGAGTTCGGTGTTCCTTCCGAGGGCAAGGCGACCCCGGAGGTCGCACGGGACCTGGCCTGGCGGATGATGGAAGAGTTCGGGATGCGCCTGGAGGCGCTCACCTTGGTGCGGCGAGCGCCGGAAAAGCGCCGTGCCCTCTGGCACAAGCTCGGCATCGTCCCCCGGGGCATCGATCGGGAAAACGTGGAGATGCTCCACCGCACCCACATGGGGGTCGACAACGACTATGGGAACATCCTCCTCCACGGCCTGCGCACCAGCCTCTCCGACGGTTGGGGAGGCTCGATGATCGCGACCGAGCTTTCGGACGTCCTCTTTGGCACTCCAAAGCCGGTGCGCTCGCGCGTGAACCTGGGAGCGCTCAAGGCCGACCACGTGAACATCGCCCTCCACGGCCACAACCCGATGCTCTCCGACGTCATCGTCCGCGCGGCCAGCGACCCGGAACTGCTGGCGCTGGCCCGGGAAAAGGGCGCCCAGGGGATCAACCTCGTCGGGCTCTGTTGCACTGGAAACGAGCTCCTCATGCGCCGGGGCATTCCCATGGCCGGGAACCACCTCATGCAGGAACTGGTCCTGATGACCGGCGCCCTGGACCTGATGATCGTCGATTATCAGTGCATCATGCCGTCCGTGACCGAGGTCGCTCGTTGCTTCCACACCCGTGTCGTTTCGACCTTCGACAAGGCCAAGTTCCCCGGGGCGGAGCACGTCTCGTTCGATCCGGCGCGCGGGATCGAGATCGGCAAGGAAATCGTGCGCAAGGCGGTGGAAAGCTTCGGCCGGCGCGTGCCCGAACGGGTCTTCATCCCGGTGGAGCCGGTCGAGATGATGGCCGGGTTCTCCGTAGAGGCGATCCTGGCAGCGTTGGGGGGCACGCCTGCCCCGCTGGTGGAAGCGATCAAGGCGGGGCAGATCCGGGGTGCGGTGGGCGTGGTCGGGTGCAATAACCCGAAGATTCCCCAGGACAAGGGGCACA
Organism: Chloroflexia bacterium; assembly: GCA_034436115.1. Classification (GTDB taxonomy): domain Bacteria; phylum Chloroflexota; class Chloroflexia; order DTKN01; family DTKN01; genus DAOTVY01. The sequence continues at coordinate 2,381 of DAOTVY010000069.1, forward strand.
TCGCACTGACCCGCCGCCTGATCGAGCACGACATCCTCGTGGTGGTCACCGGCTGCTCGGCGGTGGCGAACGGCAAGGCCGGCCATATGGTCCCGGAAGCCGCGGAGCTCGCCGGCCCGGGCCTGAAGGTCGTGTGCAAGGCGCTGGGCATTCCTCCCGTGCTCCACATGGGCTCCTGCGTGGACAACACCCGCATCCTGGTGCTCGCAGCCGCGCTGGCGAACTTCCTGGGGGTAGATATCTCCGACTTGCCTCTCGCGGCGGCGGCGCCGGAGTGGTACTCGGAAAAGGCCGTAGCCATCGGCGCCTACGCGGTCGCCTCCGGGGTGTACACGGTGCTCGGCATTCAGCCGCCGATCTTTGGCAGTCCGCACATCATCGACCTCCTGACCAAAGGGCTGGAAAGCGTTGTGGGGGCCACTTTCGCCGTCGAGCCAGATCCTGAGAAAGCAGCGGTGCTCATCCGACGCCATATCGAGCGCAAACGCCAGGGCCTCGGACTGGCCGCGCAAGACCCGGCTTCGATTCCGATGCCGGAGTAGCCGCGGGGCGGATCGTCCTGCAGGGAGGCTCCCATGCGGGTGGTGATCGTCGGAGCCGGTCCGGCCGGGGTCACCGTGGCGAGGACGCTCCGAGAAGAGGGCTTTTCGGGAGAGATCGTGCTTTTTTCCGCCGAACCGTTTCCGCCTTACGCGCCCCCGGCGATGGTCGAGTACTTCATGACCGGCCAGGAGGTACACTTCTGGCAGGGGCGCGACTTGGCCCAGCGAGTGGGCGCGGAATGGCACCCGGGAACGACGGTGGTCGCTGTGCGGCCCCGGGAACATCGCCTCCTCACCGCCCAGGGCGATGAGGTCGCATACGATCGGCTCGTGATCGCCTCCGGGAGCCGCCTGTATGCCCCTGTCCCGGGCGTGGACAAGCCGGGCGTCTACAACTTTAAATCGCTGAGCGCTGCCGAGGCGCTCGTGGCCCGGGTCCGAGAGGGAAAGGCGCGGCGCGCAGTAATCGTCGGGGCCGGTTTCATCGGCGTGGAAATCGCCCTGCTTCTGGCCCATCTGGGTGTCGAGGTGACCCAGGTGGAAATGATGGACCGGGTGATGCCTGGCATGCTGGACGAGGGGACGGCGGCCATCGTGTTGCGCGCGATACGCGCGCGGGGGATCCAGATTCTGCTTGGCACCAGGGCGCTGGCCTTCGTGGGCGAGCCAGAGGCCACGGCCGTCCAGCTCGCCGACGGCCGTCTTCTCCAGGCCGATCTCCTCATCGCTGCCACGGGTGTGCGGCCGAACATCGAGTTCCTGGCCGGGTCGGGGATCGAAACGCATATCGGGGTCGTGGTCGACGACTACCTTCGCGCGAACATCCCCGATGTGTATGCGGCAGGCGACGTCGCCGAGGCGCGCGACCGGGTGACGGGCGAGCGGCGGGTTCACCCGATCTTCCCCAATGCCGTGGCCCAGGGCCAGGTAGTCGCCTATAACCTGTTGGGTTACGGAGTTCCCTACGAGGGCGCGGAGCGCATGAACAGCCTGAAACACCTGGGCGTTCCGGTGATCGCCGCCGGCTACGCGGAGGGAGACCAGGTGCTTGAGCAGGTATGGCAAGACACCCGCCGTGCCCTCTACCTGCGTGATGGCCGGCTGCGGGGGTTCCAGCTGGCCGGTGACATCCGAGCGGCAGGAATTTTCCGCACCTTGCTGAACGAGCAGACCGACGTGCGGCCGCTGCTCCCGGCGCTCCTGGCGCCCGGATTCGGCGTGGGGCAGCTGATCGCGGGCGCCCTGGAATCCCGCCTGAGCAGCGGCTGATTCCCCAAGCTGGAGAGCCTTGCGGGTAGGCGAGGGGAATGCTTTGGCCTACCCGCAAGGCAGTTTTTGAAGCACACTGGAGTGCCCTCACGCGGTTTCTATGCAAGCCCTTCCCCGGACCCGGGGGACGGATGGCGAAACGAGCCATCTGCCCCCGGATTTCGTGAGAGTTCTGGCGTTGCTCAGGAGGGATGTGGCGAGGCCTTCCCCCGGTCGCGCTCAGGAAGCACCTCCCGCGTCAAGTCAAATGATAATGTCACCGAAGCTGAGCCATTAGCTCAAATGATAGTGTCACCGGGACTTCCTCCGGCCGGCTGGGAAATTGTATACAGGGTCAGACGGACGTCCTCCTGACCCGGA
>DAOTVY010000070.1:0-7629 GCA_034436115.1 Chloroflexia bacterium
CTATCGCTGGGCCAGGCTGCCTGGCTGGGTACGCGTTGGGGCCGAAGCGATGAGCAGCAACAGCTCAGCGCGGGCGCTGCCGACGCTCGCGGTCAGGGTGACGGAGCCCGGGCGTGCCGGGGCGCGATAAGCCGCTTCGGCGAACCCGTCACGTGTGACAGCGGTCGCAGAACGGAAGCTGCCCGCGGAAGCTCGCAGAGCGACGATCGTTCCATCGGGGACAGGCCGACCCAGGGAATCCACCACGGCGATGCGGACGAGGGCTTCCGCGCCGGGCGAGATCGACTCCGGCTCTGCCTTCAGCGTGATATAGGCGGCCGGCGGAGGGAGGACCCAGATATCGAGTGCGACCCGGTTGTCCTCCAAAGTGGACTCGGGCGTCGAAGTTTCGAGGAACGCGGTAAGGGGTTGCCAGCCCTGCGGGCCAGACCGCAGAGTCACCACCAGCTGCCCGCCCTCGCTGGCGGAAAGGTCCTGGATCCCCCACACCGGTGGATCTGGGGAGATCAAGGTCGCCTCGATGCCGAGAGCCTGGTAGGACAGCAGGCCCCACGCTTCGGGGATCAGGAGCCGTAGCCGTACGTCGTGCGCCGGCGCAGGGCCCTGGTTCTTAAGGCCCAGAGTGACGGTAACCACACTCATCTGGCTGACCGGATTCGGGACCGCCCAGGCATCGTTGAATCCCAAGTTGGCCGGCAGCAGGGGGACCCGGGTAGCCGGGTCGCCCAGCAGGACGAACTCCTCTAGTTCGAACGCCATCGAGGGTGCGGCGGCGTAGAGGCGCAGGTTGCCAGCGAGCAGCGCGGTGCCCAGGTCGCGGATGCCTTCCTGGAAGAGGGCGTCAAAGACGCCCTCGTTCATGTATTGGTGCGTCCAGAAGAGGCCCAGGCCGGTGGAGCCCCACGCGGCGACGGCGCCTTTCTCGCCCGCGCGCACCGCGACTTCGGCGATCGCGGCGTTCGATGGATCTGGCTCGCCGTAGCGAGCAGCATAACAGGCCCACAGCAGGAGGACCGGGAACCGGGGGGCATTGTTCAGCTCCGAGATATCGCTTGCGCGGAACATCTGTTCCGCAGCCAGGATGGATACGCCGGCGTGCCCGATGTAGTTCACCAGCAGGCGGCCATCGTTGATCGCTTGGTGGATAGCTTGACGTGCCGCGAGCGCCGGGTTCTGGTAGGGGTAGTTCACGCCCAGGTAGACTTTGTCGGCCGCGTACGGCTGGCTGAGGTGATTGTTGGCGATGTGGTCCGAAAGGGCGGGAAAGTTCCCCGAGCCATCCGGGTTATCGGCGATGAAGAGCACCTGGCTGTGCCATGGCTCCGGGTTCGCTTGCGCGCGCAGGGCCAATACCTTTTGCACGACGGCCGCGACCTCTTCGGGGGTGTTTGCCGGGAGGCGCCCCAGGATCATATCCGCAAGGGGGTCATCCCCTATGATGGAGACATAACGATTATCGGCGAGCGCTTCTCCGATCCAGGGGTCGACGTAGGCGAGATAGGGGGGAATCCAGTTCGGAGCCCCAAAGCCCAGGTCGTTCCGGAAGTCATAGTGTCCGTCGCCGACCAGCAACACGTAGGTAGGTGCCGGCGGTTCCCAGTGCGCGTAGGCGTAGCTCAGGAAATCGCGGATGGCCTCCGGGTTCGGTTGCCCGTAGCTAAAGGTGTCGTAGATCTCCTGGATGTCGACCGCGGCCGTACGCAGGCCATCGGCCTTGTAGGCGTCGAGCAGGGGCTGGATCGCCTCCAGGAATGCGGCCGGCGCAATGGCGATGTAATCTGCCCCTCGGGGCTGGAGCAGGTTCGGGGCCTTTCGCCAGGACAGGGCGACCGGGGAATCGGCCTGGGCGAGGGAAAGGACGTGATAGCGCACGTTGGAACCGGGCAGGCTTTCGAATCGGAAGCGGAATCCCGCCGCGACCGGTTCGGTTTCGCCGCTCAGGAGCATGGGGAGGCGCGGGTCCTTGATGGCCAGGGCAACGACTTCGGGATCCGAGAACGGTTCCAGCGACACCGTCCAGGGTCCGCCCTCGGGAAGCCCGAACTCGGTTCGCTCCCCAGACACCGTGCTCGTCTGGGCATAGGAAAGCTCGATCCAGTCCACGTAAAAAAGGTCGTAGCTGTAGCCGGTATCCCCTGGGGCGACGAGGCGAATGGTATTGGTTCCCTCGAAGAGGATTTGTTGAGGCGCGGAAACTTCGAGGACGAACGGGTCGCGATCGTTCCACCAGCCATCTCCAAGCAGAACATCGTTCAGGTATACCTGCACGTGATGATCCGGGTTGAGGCCGGTAGCGAGCGTGCTGCGCAGGGCGATGCGAAGGGTCGCTTGGGGCTGCGAAGCCGCGACTTGTTGGAGGGCCAGCAGGAAGGTGCGCTCCGGGGCCGAGGGAGTATAGAGGTAGGTCCAGAACCACGGGTCGTGTCCCGGCAGGTCGGCCAGCTGGCTCACGTAGAGGTGGTTTTCCTCCGCGCGCGCCGTAGCGAGCAGCGCCGGCGCAGGAGGCGTCGCTCCGGGCTGGGCCGCGACAAGCGGGAGCCGCAGGCCCGGGGTGCTGTCCCAAAGGAGTCTGTAGGCGCTCGTGCGGCTATAGCGCGAGCGCGGTCGTTCCCCGTAGAAGTAGATGGCCTCTTCCGGCTCCAGGATCCCGTCGTCTTCCCCAGGGATCCACAACGGAACCTCTACTCCGTTCAGCAAGAGATGGAGCCCGCGGGGATCGACGGCCTCCAATGGAACACCCAGGTCTTGGAGCTCGTGGCCGGCGATACGGTACAGCCCGTCGTGGTCCACGAGGACCTCCACGAAGCGGGCATCGATCGGGAAGGCGCCCCCCACCCCTTCCATTTGGGGCATCCTCGGCGTCCGCCACTGCCGGGCCTGTTGTGCATTCAATAGCGCCGTCTGAAACAGCGCTTCGAAGGGCGCTGGCTCGTTGATCCCTCCGGTTCGGTGACAAGATGCAAATCGCACCCGAACGAGGAGCCGGTCGTGAATGACTAGCTCACCGCGCCGCGGGTTGAACTGAACCGGGTGAAGGCGCAGGAGGCCGACGCGCTGGCTGCGGATCCAGCCTTCCTGTTCGAGGCGCGCGAGCGTACCCGGGTACAGGGCGTCCGCTTGGTAGACTTCTGGATCGGGCGCAAGCCGGGTCTGCAGAGCCTCGACGGGGACCAGCCCTTCGGGCGCGGGGTCGGGCGCGACGGTGGAAGCGACGGGCAGCACGGGTGCGGGCAAAGACAGGGTGCGCACTTCGGACTCAAGGATCTCGACGTCCACGCTGCCTTCCGGGGGCAACCCGATCCACAGACCGACGGCCGGGAGCGCAGGCCGGCCAGGGTCCGCGGTTGTTTCAAGCCCCTCGGCCCGCACCTGGACAAAGCGCTGTCCTTCGGCTTCGATCTCCCCGATCGAGACAGGCGGCAAGAGATACTCGATGGTTAGCGCATCGGTCGTGCTTGCGATGACCCGGGCACCGGGGATCGGTGCGCGTTCAAGGGCCGTGGCATCCGAGCCTGCGGCGTAAGCGTATGGTGTCGCCAAAAGCATTACGCTCAGTGTCGCTACCAGAGCGAACGACCATCCATTCCGCAATCGGCCTTGACGGGGTCCCTTCGACATCGCTCACCTCCATCGCATGTTCGGTTCGCTTTCAGTATCCCTTGGCCTAGGCACCGGAACGTTTGCCCTGAGTAACAGAACGGTTAGCGCCGCGGTGCGGAGCTTGCGAGGCCTATGGATGGGTGGTGTACTGGCGTCCGGACGGGTGACCTGGGCGGGCTCCAACGGGACCGCCTGGGTTCGATTCGGCCTGAGCCCCTGAGGAAGCACAGGAGGTGAGATGCTGTAGGGGCGGTTTCTCACAACGGGGTGAGAAGGAAGACTGCTTTGCACAAAGAAGTGCACTGCGCCGCGGGAGATCGCTGTTGGGCAGGCTTCGCTTCACGTTCCCGTGATATTTGTCGTACCCGGGCAAGACATCGTTCTGAGGGGCTGCCTGATGCCGACCGGGCACGTAGATAGTAAGGGCAAGCTTTTCACCAATGTAGTCACGAAGAAGGCGGTCTGCGCACTCGTCCAGATGCCTACACAAACCTTGGTCGGCTCGATCTATCTGCGACCGGACAACCGCTTGCTGGACGAACTAAACGATTCCGAAGCGGAATTCCTGGCGGTCACGGATGTATATGTGTACGACCATTCCCTGAGCGCGCTGCTCGACACGACGCGGTTCCTGGCGGTGAACAAGGCCCACGTGATCGCGATTGCGCCCGCAGAAGATCCGGAGGCAGGACCGGGTATTGGAGCGGGGCTATCCAGCCTGCAAGCAGCGTTGCGTGCATGGGAGGCCAACCAGGGGGGAAGGCATGAATTCCCAGCCATTGGGCAGAGAACGACAGCCTGAGGAGGGTATCGCCGCTGCCATCCACGCACTTTCCCCAGTGCCGAGGCGGCCCGAGATTGCCCTGGACCTCGCCCGGCGCATTGAGGCGGCGCTGGGGGGCGGGCCACTGCAGCGCACGGCCCAGATGGAGGAAGCCGCCCGGAGGCATCTAGCCGCGTTGTATCGCCAGGCCCAGCTCAGCCTCCCTTCGCCCCAGGCTCAACGGCTGTACGAGGTTGTTATGGATGAACTCTTCGGCCTGGGCCCGCTGGAGCCCTTCCTGCGGGACGACACAGTGACCGAAATCATGGTCAATGGCCCAAGGCTCGCCTACCTGCAGCGGCACGGGAAACTCGAGGAAGTGGATATTGGCTTCGTGGATGCCAGCCATATGGAGCGGATCACCCAGCGCATCGTTCAGCCCCTGGGGCGTCGTTTGGATCCCAAGTGGCCGATGGTGGACGGTCGTCTCCCCGATGGATCGCGGGTGAACATCATCATTCCGCCTTGTGCGGTCAACGGTCCTGCGATCACCATCCGCAAGTTCGGGCGCAAGCGCCTGACGGTGGAAGACCTGGTGCGCTTTGGCTCCTTGACGCCGCAGATCGCCGAGTTCCTGAAGGCGTGCATACAGGCGCGCCTGAACATCGTGGTTTCCGGCGGGACGGGATCGGGCAAGACGACCTTGCTCAACGTTCTGTCGGGGTTTATTCCGGCCACGGAGCGGATCGTTACTCTTGAAGATTCAGCGGAGCTGCAGTTGCACCAGCGGCACGTGGTCTCGCTGGAGGCCAAACCGTCAGATGCCGACGGAACGGGACGCGTGTCGATCCGGGATCTGGTGATCAACGCCCTACGGATGCGTCCGGATCGCATGGTGGTAGGTGAATGTCGCGGAGGAGAGGCGCTGGACATGCTGCAGGCGATGAACATGGGGCACGGCGGATCCCTGACGACCTTGCACGCCAACTCCCCGCGGGATGCGCTGGCTCGTCTGGAAACGATGGTGCTGATGGCCGGCGTGGAACTCCCGGTGCGGGTGATCCGCGAGCAGATCGCTTCTGCGGATGGCCCCACTGTCTTCGGTCTAATTGCTCCGCTATGGCCCAGAACTGTCCCCCATCCACGAGTATCTCAGAGCCGGACGACATGTTTGCGATTACCCTGTGGCGTACCAACTTGCGCAGCACCGCCGGCTCTACATCAATTCCTTTATGCCGTACCATAGAGATCGCGGCTTCCAGGGGAATCCATTGGTGGTTGTTATTTCCCACCATTACGGCGTCCTCCTCGAGATTCACCCGCTCCGTTATACCGGCCCCGAGGAGGACTTTCAACACGCGGGGAGGGGTACGGTCGAGGTCGAGTTCGATCCGGCCCAGAGGAGAAAACGATTTGTGTTGCTCCTGAATGGCCTGGGCATCCGGTTCGGTGTAGATCATCGCCGTGGTGCGTACATCGGTATGCCCAAGGATCATCTGCAGGATACGGAGATTTCCCCCGGCTGCCAGGAACAGGTTGGCGAACCTGTGCCGAAGGAGGTGGGGGTGTAGTTGCTCCAGCCCCGCAGCCCTGCCTATTTTTCGTACCAGCTGGCAGATCCCATAGGAGGTAAGTCTCCCTCCCCGCAGGGAAAGGAACAGGGCCTCGTCTCGGCCCTGCCGCGTATTCAGGTACGCCTCCAGCGCCTGCCTGGTATTCGTCCCGATAGGGACCCATCGCTCCTTCAGTCCCTTCCCCACTACCCGGACAAATCCATCGGATACATCCGAGACATTCAGACTGGAAACTTCGCAAAGCCGCGGCCCCGAGTCCACCATGAGCAGGAGGATGGCCGTATTCCGCTCCGGAAAATGGCTTCGAGCCGCTGCCTCAATCAGACAGCGCACCTGGCCAAGGGAAAAGCGTGGGACCCGTCGTTTGGGAAGCCGGGGCCGCCGGATGTTTTGCAGAGGGCTCTGCTTTATGTACCCCCGACGAACAGCCCACCGCAGCAATACCTTGATAGTCCGGTAGAACTGGTCTATCGTCCATGGGGACAACCCACGTTCCCGGAGATCGGACAGGAAGACGCGCAGGTGATGGGGCTGAAGGTCCTCCAGGCGTTCTACCCCCACCCGTTCCAGGTATTTCGACAGCCTGGCAAGGTTGTAGGAGTACGATTGTAGCGTCTTGGGGCGGAGGCCGCCGGCCTTGCAGTCCAGGAGAAACTCGCCGATGGCATCTGAGATCAGCATCTTGCCCTCCTCCTGAGTGGTGTTTTCGTTTTGGCCGGCAGTATAGAACTCCGGAGAGGGAATCGCAACACCAGGAGTTCAGGACAACCCCAGGGCCGACGATTCTCCTCTCGATAGAACCCCGGGGGCGATATCATAGGGGCAGCACTATGCCAAAGCCCTGCCGGGCATCACCATCCGGTCCCCGATGGATGCCCGGCAGGGGCGTTTCTTACCGCCTTACCGCAGGAGGAATCGTATCGGTGGAGAAAGCGACCCGGGCCGAAGAGGCGCCCTGCCCCGAGGCCCCGCCGGCCGGCCCGGCGATCCTGACAGCGGTGGAACCGGGGAGAGGCGAGGAAGGGCGTGAGACACCTTTCCCCACAGGCGATGCGCGGCCGCAAAGCCTCGGCCCGCAGCCGGTCAACCTGCTGCCCCGGATAGGACCTTTTGTGCCTCCGCCACCAAACTCGCATCCGGCTTTCTACGGGCATCCCGGCAGGAACGGAGATAGCCCTGCAAGAGGGTGTCGGCCAGACTTTGAAGGGCCTGGGGCCACAGGCGGAGAGGGGGCAGGACGCTCTGCAGCCCCTCTTCAAAGGCTTTGGCCGCCTCTTTATGCCGGCCCAACTCCCGCAGCACCGTCCCATGGGCTCCCAGGCTCATGGCCAGGTCGGGGAGGAAGGCCTGGGGGTTTTCCTGGGCCAGGGTGCGGTAGAGGCCGGCCGCCTCCTCCGTGGCCCGCAGCGCCTCCTCCCGCCGGCCCAGGTTGGCAAGATGCACACCCAGGCCGGTGAGGCTTGCGGCCAGGTCGGGGAGGAAGACCTGGGGGTTTTCCCGGGCCAGTCGGCGGAGGACCGCTACCGCCTCCTCCGTGGCCCGCAGCGACTCCTCCCGCCGGCCCAGGGCGGAGAAGGACAGGCCCAGCATGGTCAGCATCCGCGCCCGTTCAGCCCTGTCCCCCGGCGGCGTCTGCCTCAGCCGGGCCCGGTAGAAGTCGGTCAGGAAGGGGCGCAGGGCCAGGGTGCGGTC
>DAOTVY010000071.1:0-7846 GCA_034436115.1 Chloroflexia bacterium
GCGAAAGGCCTTCGCGCTATCTTCCATCAGAATGTCTCCAGCAAGAAAGGAGCGCTTGTACGACGCGATTTTACCATAGACCAGACCACGGCGCAACGATTTCGCAGAACCCTTGACAGGACGAGCAGCCAGGGCTATAGTGAAGCCAGTTCCTCCATCGTTTGCCCGCCTTGCGTAGGAGTACGACTGGCCGAGTGGTTCGCCCTTGTGCTCGTGCCGGTGATTGGCTTCGGCGGCCAGGTGCCTGGGGGAGCTCTCGAGTCGGCTCTGCTCTCGCAGGGCAAAAACCTTTGCTTTGGAACGTTGCCAGGGGTTTTCTCGCTGAAGCGTGGGGCACAGACACGCGCTCGAGCAAGAATGCTGACCAGGAGGTCTTGATGCCCTACTGTCCCCACTGCCGGAAGGAACGGCCGGACGCGGGAGAACGCTGCCCCGAATGCGGGCATTTGCTCCTCCCGGAGCGGCCCACCTGGAAAGCGTTCGACCCGCTCGAGCCGCTCGTCAGCGTCTGCACGGTCTACGGGGAACTCCAGGCGTTCCTCCTCAAGGGGCTGCTCGAACAGGAAGGGATCCCGGTGGCGATCCAGCGTGAGGCGGGTCCGGTCTTGGGATTGACCCTGGATGGCTTCGGTGCGCACCAGTTGCTGGTCCCCGAAAGCCTGCTCCCAGAGGCACGGGAGGTCGTGGCGGCGTTTTTCCCAGAAGGAGCGGCATCTGAGGACCCGGTTTGACAAATCGCTGCCTTTCTGCTAAGGTAAGGTCGTCCGCGGAGCGGGGCCGTGGGCATAGCCGAGCAGCTCGCCGGCGGTGTGTTGGGCTTCCCCGATGGAGGAGGGCGGAACATGGGTCGCATTTATGACGCTATGGTGCAGTTTTTCCGGGAGGACGAGTGGCCATTTACCGAGATCCAGGGAAAGCCGATCTTGCGCACCGGCTTCTCCGGGGATAATGGCCAGTGGGCCTGCTTTGCCCAGGCGCGGGAGGAGCAGGACCAGTTCATTTTCTACTCGATCCTCCAGCTGAGGGCCCCGGAAGAAAAGCGCCCAGCCATCGCCGAGTTCATCACCCGGGCGAACTATGGCATGGTGATCGGCAATTTTGAGATGGACTACTCGGATGGAGAGATCCGCTACAAGACCAGCATCGATGTGGAAGGGGCGGAACTGACGTTTCCCTTGATCCGCAACCTGGTCTACGCGAACGTGCGCGTGATGGATCGATATCTCCCGGGCATCATGCAGATCCTCTATGCGGATGTCACGCCGGAGGAGGCCATCCGGAGCATCGAAGGCTGATTTGCAGAGCGGCACTCGAACCCCGTGTGCTGCTCTGCCGCTGCACCTTTCCGGTCGTTCGCGGTATCGCCCCTCTAAGAAACACGCCCGGGCGGCGTGAACTGCAGGATCCGCTGGTAAGGGCGCACGTGGCGGGCGACCTCGTCCTTCAGCAGGTTCCCCGATACATGCATGAGGGTGTCGTGGAACACCGGGTCTTTTTCCATGCTGGCCTGGCAGGGGTAGTGATGGTGTAGCAGGCCGGCCTGCTCGACCGCCTCGTCAACGGAAAGCCCGACGAGATGCTCGGCCACAAAACGGGCGCAGCCACAAGAGGCATCGCGGAGCACCTGTACGGCGGCCACGTGCCGGGTCTCTGGGTCAACTGTGATCTCGAAAGCGGGCCGCCCAAAGTGCCGCGCAAATGCTGCGATGCGCGGATCCGTCACGGGCTCCTGCTCGCTGCGCAGCCCGCTACTGGTTTCAGTTAGGGAACAGAAAGGGCGAGGGCAGGCTACGCTGACCCCCAGGTTGCCCAACCACTTGCGCAACTGGTTCGCCAATCCCCGGGGTAGCCAGGCGTTGTTGTCGGCCGGGGCGATAACCGCAGAGGCCCCGGTCCTGCGTACCATTTCCGGCAAGAGTTCGGCAACCCCGGGGTTCTCGCCAAGCGAGAGGAGCAGGTCCGCAGCGGGCAGGTGGTCCGGAAGGAACTCTTCCGGGTAGTCAATGACCGGTGGGAGCACGAGAGGCGCACGCCAGGACTCGACCGCCCAGTCCGCCGGCGCATGGCGGGCGATGTTCTCCAGATGCCGCCGGCCATACTCTCCCTGATAGATCACCAGAAGGCGCATCTCACACCACCAGCAGCCCCATGTCGCGCCCGAACAGCGCCACGCGGTCCCCTTCCTGTACCGCGGCCTCCCATACGTCCCCTTTCGGCGGCACCCGACCCTCAGTCTCGGGGTAGCGCAGCCAGAGTGCCATGGGGGAAATGCTGTAAAGCAGTCGCCCATTGAGGAAGATATGGGCGATATCCTCCCGCGGCACGTCCATCTGCTGCAGCAGGCTGCCTACCGTTGTCGGTGCCTTCAAGAGACGGCGCGAAATACCGTTCGGCCTTCGGTCTTCGCCGTAGCGACGGAGCTTTCCGTAAAGACGCACCTCTACCATGCGACCCTCCCGTTGCTGTGGATCAGGGCGGGCAAACAGCCCGTGCAGACCCACAGCGGGCGACCGGCACGGCGGCCGGCAAGCAGCACAACCTCGCTGTCGGTGCGCCCGCAGCGGAAGCAGTGGACAGGCAAACGGGTCGCTGCCTGCTCATTCGCCGGCTGCTCTGCGGCCTTGGGATCGAACGGCTCGGCCTCGCGCACCTCAACTGTCAAGGCGCCGGTCGGACAGGCGGAAAGACAGAACCCGGCACCGTCGCACAGTTCCTCCCGCAGCACGCGGGCCTTGCCGTCGATCAGCTGGATGGCACCCTCGACGCAGGGCTGAATGCAAGCTCCGCAGCCGTCGCAGCGCTCGGGGTCAATATGGATGACAGGGCGGACCACACGGCGCACGCTCAACGGACGCCCTCCTCCGCGGGACCGTCAGGTTCCCCGAAGAGGATCTCGAAGGGGAGCGCGATCGCGCCTACCGGGCACAGGCTCTCGCAGTCCCCGCAGTAGCGGCAGTCCTCCGGACGGGCCAGCACGGCCTTGCCAGCCCGTAGCTCCAGGGCGCCTACGGGGCAGGTCTCCAGGCAGTCACCACACCCGGTGCACCGGTCTTCCAAGATCATAGGCAGTACCAGCGGCTGATCCCTTTGCATGTTTGCCCCCAGAAGAGACAGGAAACTTGAACCAATTCTACCACGGAACGGGTCCTCCTTCTGTGACCTTTGTCTCGTTTCTTTGACAGCGCCGGCTCACTATGCTATCCTTTCTCGAAACACCGTGGGAGGCTAGCCGTGGGCGCAGGGCAGCCCAGCAGGGCAGGCCATGAGTCTTTTTCCGTGGCGGTAGATGTGGTGATCGGCACCCTTTGGGAGGGACGGCTACACCTGCTGCTCGTGCAGCGCCGCAAGCCGCCCTTTGCCGGCACATGGGCGCTTCCGGGAGGGTTCGTGGGTCCAGGAGAAACGCTTAAGGACGCTGCGCGGCGCGAGCTTCTGGAAGAAACGGGCATACAAGGCCTCTCCCTGGTGCAGTTCCGTGCTTTTGGGGATCCGGAGCGCGATCCCCGTGGCCGGGTTCTCTCGGTTGCCTATCTAGCGCTCGTCGATCGCGCTCGGCTGCTGCCGCGGGCAGGGAGCGACGCTCAAGGCGTAGGCCTGTTCCCTATGGACGCCCTGCCTGTGCTGGCTTTCGACCACGAGAGGATCATCCGTTCGGCGCACGAGTTCCTCTGCTGGGCGCTTTGGTGTTCGGCGCTTGCGGCGGATCTGTTGCCCCCGGTGTTCCCACTGAGCCAGCTCCGCGCGGTCTACGCGCAGCTCCTCGGGGAGCCGCGGCCGCCGGGGGCTTTCCGTCGGATGCTGGGTCCTCAGGGCGTGCTGGAGGAGGCCGGCCGGGCCGGCCGTCGTCGTCTCTATCGCTTTCGCACGGAGGCGTCGCGCTGGCTTCAGGCGGATTGCGCGCGCTAGGGAAGAACGGCGCTGCCGCTGGGCAGCGAGGGACACGGGCGCGCGCCGCGATGCCGCTGGAGGAAAGGAACCGTTGATCGAACTGGAGGGCCTGCTCGAGGCCACAGGCGGACGTTTGGTACGGGGTCCCTTCGCCCGGGAATTCCCGGGGTTCTGCCACGACTCGCGTCTCCTTTCCCCGGGGGAGCTATTTGTGGCCGTGCGTACGCCCTGGGGAGATGGCCACGACTACCTCCAGGCTGCCATCCAGGCCGGCGCAGGCGGGATCCTGTGTGAGCGCGTGGACGCCTTGCCGGAGGGGCCCGTGACCGTGGTTCAAGTCGAGGATGTGCGACGAGCGCTGGTCGCGTGGGGCACGTACGTCCTCCGGCGCGATCATCCTACGATCATCGCGGTCACGGGAAGCCTGGGGAAGACCAGCGTCAAAGAGGCGATCGCGGCGCTCCTTTCCCGGATGTACCGCACCTTCCGGAGCGCCGGGAGCCAAAACGATCTCTTCGGGTTGCCGCTGGCGCTCGGCCAATTCCGCCCGGGGTATCCGATCGCGGTGCTGGAGATGGCGTGTGACCGGTTCGGAGAGATCGGCGCCCTTGCGCAGATGGCTCCCCCCCAGGTAGCGGTGGTCACTTGCGTTTGCGAAGCCCATCTGGAATATCTGGGTTCGCTGGAAGCCGTGGCGCAGGAGAAGGGGGAGCTGGTGGCTGCTCTCCCGCCCGATGGATGGGCGGTGCTGAACGCGGACGATCCGCTGGTGATGGGCCTGGCGCAGCGGGCGCCCAGGGTGATCACCTTTGGGCAAAGTCCGGCGGCCGACGTGGTCTACCGCATCCTTCGGTTCGATGCGAACGGGAGCGAGCTCCTGATCCAGAACGAGGGCCGCACGCACCACCTTTCCGTGCGCCTCGTTGGTCCCCCGAGCGGGCCGATTGTCGCCGCTGCCGTTGCGGTGGCACGCCTGTTCGGCCTCGCCTGGGACGAGATCGCCGCCGTCCTGGCGGATTTCGGACCCCTTCCGGGGCGGCTGCGGCCCCTTCCCGGGGTTCAGGGAGCCCTGCTGCTCGACGATAGCTACAGCGCGATCCCCACGTCGGCGATGGCGGCGCTGGACGCGCTGGCCGGTCTGCCCGGCGGTAGACGGGTGGCGGTGTTCGGGGATATGCCCACGGCTCACCCCTTGCAGGCCGAACGACTGCGCCTCCTGGGTCAGCATGCGGCAAGACGGGTGGACCGCCTGGTGACGTGTGGGGACCGTGCGGCGGTCATCGCCGAGGCAGCGCGTGCGGCAGGGCTGAAGGAGGTGCACCCCACCTTCACGATCGAAGATGCGGCGGCCCGCGCGCGGGAGGGGCTAGAGGCAGGCGACATCGTGCTCGTCAAGGGCGACCCCGAGTCGCGGATGGAGCGCGTGGTGGAACGGTTGCTGCAGGATCCTTCCGAGGCCAGGGTGCTGCTGGTGCGTCAGGAGCCGGCCCATCGGCTGCGTGCCCGGCACGTGTTGGAACGCCCAACCTGGGTAGAGCTGGATCTGGAGGCCGTCGCCCAGAACTGCGAGCGGCTCGCTGCCGCGGCGGGTCCAGGTGTTGAGGTGATGGTGGTCCTAAAGGCGGACGCGTACGGACACGGCGCGGTGCGTGTCGCGCATACGGTGCTGGCACACGGGGCACAGCGGCTGGGTGTAGCCTGCCTGAGCGAAGCGATCGCCCTGCGCGAAGCGGGGATCGAGGCCCCCATCCTTGTGCTGGGATACCTTCCCCCCTGGCAGGCACGGGCGGCGCTCCTCCATCGGGTGACCTGTACCGTCTTTTCCGAAGATGTCGTGGCGGCGCTTTCCGCTTCGGCGCAGGATCTGCGCACGGTCGCCCGGGTGCACCTGAAGGTGGACACCGGGATGGGGCGTCTGGGCCTCTTTCCCGAGGAGGTTCCGCCCTTTCTGGAGCGGGTTCGTACCCTCCCGGGGATCGTGTGGGAGGGGATCTTTACCCATTTCTCCGTTGCGGACGACCCCTCCGAGGATGCCTACACCGAGGAGCAGCTCCGGCAGTTCCTGGCCCTGGTCGAGGAACTGGAGCAGCGAGGCTACCATTTTCCGCTCGTGCACGCGGCAAACTCGGCCGGGCTGCTGCGGTTTCCGCACGCACGTTTGAACCTGGTGCGGCCGGGAATCGCCCTGTACGGGCTGCGGCCCTCTCCCCAAGTGCCGCTCCCGCCCGGTTTTCGGCCGGCCCTGCGCTTCAAGACCACCGTTGCCCAGGTCAAGACGTTTCCACCTGGTGCCTCCATCGGGTACGGCCGGGCGTATCGCACCCAAAGCGAGCAACGGATTGCGGTCCTGCCCGTGGGCTATGCGGACGGCTTTCGCCGCGGGCCGCAACATTGGGGCGAGGTATTGATCCGTGGGAAGCGGGCTCCGATCGTGGGGCGCGTCTGCATGGACTATACCATGGTCGATGTCACGCACATTCCGGGGGTGCGCTTGGGAGATGAAGTCGTCCTCATTGGCCGGCAGGGAGACGAAGAGATCACCGTGGAGGAGGTCGCACAGCGGCTGGGGACCATCCCCTACGAGGTGGTGTGTCAGATTCTCGCGCGTGTGCCGCGGCTGGTCTAGCGTCGATCAGGGCAGGTATTTCTGCAAGAGCGGACGTAGCCGTTCCTTTTCCTCTGCTGGGATTGCTTCGCGTGCGGTCACGATGGCGTTCTGTAGTGCGCTAGCGCAAGCGCAGGAGCGGGCCGTCGGGAGGAGCGGCACAACGGCGCGGATCACCTCCTGTGCCAGGGCAGTGTTGCGGCGCAAGTTCTCCAAGATCAGGTCTACGGTCACGGCCGCTTCGCTTTCGTGCCACACGTCATAGTCCGTGACGAACGCAATCGTAGCGTAGCAGATTTCCGCCTCGCGTGCCAGTTTGGCTTCGGGAAGGGCAGTCATCCCGATGACGTCCACACCCCATTGACGGTAGATGCGTGATTCGGCCCGTGTAGAGAAGGCCGGTCCCTCGATGCACAGGTACGTGCCCCCCATATGCACGCGTGCGCCCAGGCGGGTGGCTGCCTCGTACAGCAGCTGCCGGAGCGTGGGGCAGGTCGGTTCGTCGAAGGAGATATGGACTGCCACGCCGGGCCCGAAGAAGGTCGACGGCCGAGCGCGTGTCCAATCGAAGTATTGATCCGGGATGACGATGTCCAAGGGACGGATTTCTTCCCGCATGCTACCGACGGCACTGATGGAAAGGATCTGTTCCACGCCCAACGTCTTCAGGGCAAAGATGTTTGCACGGGAGGGCACCTGTCCCGGGATCAGCCGATGTCCGCGCCCGTGCCGTGCCAGGAACGCGACCCGTTTGCCCCCGAGCGTCCCCAGGACGATGGCCTCGCTCGGCGGGCCAAAAGGCGTGTCGATGCGGACTTCTTCTACCTGCTCCAGGCCGGCCATCTGGTAGAGGCCGGTGCCCCCGATGACGCCGATCGTAGCCTGCGGCATAGGGCCTCCTTTCGGGAAGTGATGCGGTTCTGGCGACTCGCCGGGTAAGGCGCTAGGGGCATTATACGATGCGTGCGGCGGCGGTGCAAGCGGCGGCTCCAGCGCTTTGGCACAGCCCAATCGATAGCCAGCGCGTCGGAGGAGATGACGGGGGCGGTGGCCGCAAGCATCGGGGCAAAGCCCAGGTGCTCCTGCACGCGCCAATCTTGTCGCACTTTGCGGATCATAGCCGCCGGACAAAGTGTTCCCGCGGGCACGAGGCCACGATCGGTCCGAAAAGGAGGGCACGTCGGCTACAGGCGGCCGACGTGCCCTGCTTCGTCATCCGTGCGGCAGGTCAAAAGGCGCGGAACTTGTCCTGCGGCGCGCCGCAGATGGGACAGCGCTCCGGGGCCTCGCCTTCGACGGTCCAGCCGCACACTTCGCAGATGTAGAGGTTGCCAACCGCGGCATCTTTCCCCG
>DAOTVY010000072.1:0-3923 GCA_034436115.1 Chloroflexia bacterium
CTATCTACGGGAGGAGGGCGATCAAGCGCTGATTCGGGCGCTGAGCGCATGAGCACGGAAGAAAGCAGGGGCAAGCCCCCCTGCAACTTCTTGTGATGGAAAGTCCACCGCGAAGCGGACAGTCACCAAACCCGGGCCGTTTTGACGCGCTTTTGAGGCGCGTGGTATAATGCCGGGAAAGCCAGCGGTGTAACCGGGTCAGGAGGTGTTCGATGGGGGGCTCAGGGTCGCCCGAGGGAGCGGCCGTCGCCCCCCGCTCGATGGGCAAGCAGCGCTAACGGATCGAGCGGGAGGCGGACGACGCCCCTGTGGGATTGCGGAGGCGAGGAGGTACAAGATGGCGGAAAAGGTCTTCATCGGGGTCGCCTGGCCCTATGCCTCCGGCTCACGACACCTGGGACACGTGGCCGGTTTCGGCATCCCCTGCGACATCTTTGCGCGTTACCACCGGCTGGCCGGAAACGAGGTGCTCATGGTTTCGGGCACCGACGACCACGGGACTCCCACCACGCTGCGCGCGGAGCGGGAAGGCAAGACCCCGCAGGAAATCTCCGATTACTACAACCGCGAGATCGCCGACAACCTGGCTGAACTGGGCATTTCCTACGACCTCTTTACGCGCACGAGCACGCGCAACCACTACCGCATCGTGCAGGACGTGTTCCTGCGGCACTATGAGCGGGGGACGGTGTTTCGCGCTTCCATGCTTGGCACCTACTGCGAGCACTGCCGCCGCTTCCTGCCCGACCGGTATGTAGAGGGAACCTGTCCGCACTGTGGGTATGCCGAGGCGCGGGGGGACCAGTGCGACGCCTGCGGCCGGCCGTTGAACGCGACCGATCTCGTGGAGCCGCGCTGCAAACTGTGTGGGCACCCCCCGGTCTTTCGCGAGACGGAGCATTTCTTCCTGGACCTTCCGGCCTTTGAGGAGCGACTGCGACGGTATCTGGAGGGCAAGGAAGTCTACTGGCGGCCCAACGTACTCCATTTTACCCTGGGCCTGTTGAACGAGGGGTTAAAGCCGCGGCCGATCACCCGCGATATCGAGTGGGGGGTGCCGATCCCGCTTCCCGGCTACGAGGACAAGCGCATCTACGTGTGGTTCGATGCCGTGATCGGGTATTATTCCGCCAGCCACGAGTGGGCCATGCTCACCGGCGATCCGGAGCGCTGGCGCCTGTGGTGGCAGAACCCCGAAGCCCGGCACTACTATTTCATGGGAAAGGACAACATCGTCTTTCACTCCGTGATCTGGCCCTCGATGCTGATGGGGTACGACGAGACGCTGCAGCTCCCCTACGACGTGGTGTCTTCGGAATTCCTGACCATGGAAGGCAAGCGTTTCTCCACCAGCCGGGGGGTTGCCGTCTGGCTGCCCGATTTTCTCTCCCGCTATGAAGCCGACCCGTTGCGCTATTACCTGACGATCAATGGGCCGGAGACGAGGGATACCGATTTCTCCTGGGCGGAGTTCGTGCGGCGCAACAACGACGAGCTCGTGGCCACCTGGGGGAACCTGGCGCACCGGGTGCTCTCGATGGCCCATCGCTACTTCGACGGGGTGGTTCCGGAGTCCGGGGAGGAAGACGCGCGCGACCGTGAGATCCTGGCGCTTTCGGAGCAGGCATTCGGCACGGTAGGGAACCTACTGGCGCAGTGCCGCTTCAAGGCGGCCATCCAGGAGGTCATGGCGCTGGCGCAGGAGGCAAACCGCTACCTGGAAGCCCGGGAGCCGTGGAAGACGGCGCGGGAGGATCGGACGCGCACGGCCACCACCCTCTTTGTGGCGTTGCGAGTGGTCGATTCGTTAAAGACGCTCTTCTGCCCGTTTACCCCTCACGCCTCGCAGGCGCTGCACACGATGCTGGGGTACAGCGGGACGATCGCCGGAGAGCTGCGTTTCCAGGAAGTCGACGAGGACGGGAAACGTCACCGCGTGTACCGGTGGCACCCGGGTGCCTGGGAAGGGCGATGGGCGCCGAGCGCGCTTCCGGCCGGGCAGCGGCTAGGCCATCCGGAGCCGCTGTTCCGCAAGTTGGACGAAGGCATCGTCGCCGAAGAGCTGGCCCGGATGGAAGCTCAGGCGCATTAAGTCCGTCGAGGAGCGCGTCCGATGCATCCGCTCCTGGTTCCGGCGCTGTGTGTGGCCCTGGCGATCGAGCTCCTCTTCCCCCTGGCGGTAGCGATCTGGCTGCAACGGCGGCTGCGCGTTGCCTGGCGCTACTTCGGCTACGGTGCGTTGGTTTTTCTGGTCTTTCAGATCCTCACCCGTCTTCCGGCGATGCAGCTCTTGCAGGCGCGCGTGAAGGAACAGCTGGCCGCCTCCCCGTGGGCGCTCCTAGTCTGGATCGCCTTTGCCGCGCTGACGGCCGGCCTTTGCGAGGAAGGTGGCCGCTACCTGGGGTTCCGGATCCTTTGGAAGAAAGAAGAGGCGAAGAGCTGGGCCCAGGCGCTCATGTACGGCGCAGGGCACGGTGGGCTGGAGTCGATGCTGCTGGTGGGCGGGGCGGTTCTGCTTTCCCTGATCCAGGTGCTCGCATTGTCCCAGTTGGACCTGCAGAGCCTTTCCCTCACGCCGGAGCAACTGGAGCGGCTCCGCCAGGCGCGTGAGGCGATCGCCTCCGCCACCTGGTGGCTGCCGCTCCTGGGCGCGCTGGAGCGCGTGTTGGCCCTGACGATCCAGATTTCGCTCTCCGTGCTGGTCGTGCAGGTCTTTTTGCGCGGCCGTTTTTCCTGGTGGTGGCTTGCCCTGGGGTACCACTTCCTGGTGGATCTGAGCACGGCCCTGGCGTTGCAGTGGGGCCAGAAGCGGTTGCCGGAGACGACGGCCTACCTGCTGGTGGAGGGGATCGCAGCGCTGTTCGCGCTGGTGAGCGCCTGGGTGATCTTGCGGCTACGGCCGGCCCCTTCGGCCGAGGCCGCCCCTGCAGCCTAGGGGAAACGCGATGGGCAAACGGCTGGTGCTGGTCACCACGGGCGGGACGATCGCCATGGTGGCGGATGTCCGTGCTGGTGGTGCCGTGCCAACGTTGCACGGGGAGGATCTCCTGCGCCATCTGCCCGAAGGGACGTTCCCGGTGGAGGTCGTCGAACACAGCCACCTTCCCAGCGCGCATCTGACGCTGGAAGCGCTCTGGGCCCTGCGGGAGCGGGTACAAGCGCTTGCGCGGGATCCGGGGGTACAGGGGATCGTGATCACCCACGGAACGGACACCATGGAAGAGACCGCTTACCTGCTCGACCTGACGGTGGAAGGGGAGGCGCCCATGGTGCTGACGGGGAGCATGCGGGCGGCAAGCGATCCCGGATACGAAGGCCTGGCCAACCTGGCAGCGGCGTTCCGGGTTGCCGCCTCGCCGGAGGCGCGTGGGATCGGCGCGGTGGTGGTGATGGAGGACGAGGTCCACGCCGCGCGTGCGGTGACCAAGATGCACACCTCCAGCCCACGGACATTCCAATCGCCTTTCTGGGGGCCGCTGGGCCGGGTGGAGGGGGAGCGGGTGTTCCTGCGCGGCCGGCCGCCGCGGCACCTCCTTTCCTGCGAGCGGCCAGAAGAGCGGGTGGCGTTGATCCGCCTGGCGGTCGGGATGGACGACGGGTTCTTGCGCTATGCGCTCGAGCGGGGGATGCGTGGGGTGGTGATCGAGGCGCTGGGGGGAGGACGGGTGCCTCCCTGGTGGATGCCTTCCATTTGCGAGGCGATGGCGCGGGGGGTTGTGGTGGTGATCGCCTCGCGCTGTCCGGCCGGCCGGGTCGGGGATCGCTACGGCTATGCCGGTTCCTGTCGGGAGTTGGAGGCGGCCGGGGCGGTGCTCGCGAACGGGTTGAGCGGGCCGAAGGCGCGGTTGAAGTTGATGGTCGCGTTGGGAGCGGGGCTCGGCGTAGAGAAGTGCCGGGAGGCGTTTGCCCGGGAGCCCTGATCG
>DAOTVY010000073.1:0-9104 GCA_034436115.1 Chloroflexia bacterium
TTTTTCTGGGGATATGGGCGGGCACCCTTATTATCCCCGAAGAGGTGCTCCTTTGCACGGGTTGATTTTTGTTCTGGGGGGCGTCAGCGCTGGGTTGAAATTCGGCCGAGACTTATTGCGCTATCCCGTGGTCGGCTGGGATTTGCCGCCCAAATCTGGCTGTGCTATAATCCCCGCACCCCAAGGAGGAAACCCACATGATCGCCTTTGAACTGACCCCGGAACAGAAGGATCTGCAGGCACGCGCGCGCCGCTTTGCCCAGGAAGAAATCGCTCCCATCGCAGCCGAGTACGACCGGCGGGGAGAACATCCGGCGTTCCTGGTCGATCGCGTTTACGAGGCCGGGCTGATCAACCTGGCGGTTCCGGCGGAGTACGGGGGTGGTGGAAGGGGAGTACTCGACAACTGCATTGTCACCGAGGAACTGGGAGCGGCCTGTGCTGGGATCACCACGACCATCATGGTGAACAGCCTGGCGACGACGCCGTTGGTGCTGTTCGGCACCGAAGAGCAGAAGCAGGCTTTCCTGCGCCCGTTGTGCGAACGGCGGGAGTTGGCGGCCTTTTGCCTGACGGAACGGGAGGCAGGCTCCGACGCCAGCAATGTGCGTACCACAGCGGCTCCCGAGGGAAATGGCTACCGGATCAACGGGCGGAAATGCTTCATCTCGAATGGCGCCATCGCGGCCCTCTACACGGTATTTGCGCTCACCGATCCCGACCGGGGTCCCCGTGGGATGTCCGCGCTTCTGGTGCCCGCGGACACTCCGGGCATCTCCGTTGCCAAGATCGAGGACAAGATGGGGCAGCGCGCGTCGAACACGGCAGAGATCGTGTTCGAGGACGTGTGGGTTCCCAAAACCAACTTGCTGGGCCGTGAGGGGCATGGGTTTGGGATCGCGCTGCGTACGCTGGACCACGCACGCGCGGGGGTGGCGGCGCTAGCCACCGGGGTCGCACGGCGCGCGCTGGAACTTGCCACCGAATACGCTCAGCAGCGGGTGCAATTCGGAAAGCCCATTGCGGAGCTGCAGGGGATCCAATTCATGTTGGCTGACATGGCTATGCTGGTCGAGGCGTCCCGGCTGCTGACGTGGCATGCGGCCTGGCTGGCGGACCGCGGCCTGCCCAACAGCAAAGAATCGGCCATCGCCAAGTGTTTTGCGAGCGACGCGGCCATGCGTTGCACCACGGATGCGGTGCAGATCTTTGGCGGTTACGGCTATATGCGGGACTATCCGGTGGAGAAACTGATGCGGGATGCCAAGCTGCTGCAGATCTACGAAGGCACCAACCAGATCCAGCGGCTGGTCATTGCCCGTAGCCTGCTCAAGGGGAGGTAGGCGGTGAATTTCCGGCTGAGCGAGGAGCAGGAAGCATTCCGGGAGCTGGCGCGGGACTTTGCCCGGCGAGAAATCGCGCCGGTGGCGGCGGCGTACGACGAACGCGAGGAGTTCCCGTGGGAGGTGGTACAGAAGGCGCATCGGGCGGGGCTCATGAACCTGGAGGTGCCAGAGGAATACGGAGGGCCTGGGCTGGGTCCCCTGGAAGTTGCGCTGATTGCGGAAGAGCTGGCCGTGGGCTGTGCGGGGATTGCGACCACTCTCCTTGGGAATGGTCTGGCGCTCCTGCCGATACTGCTCTTCGGCACCGCAGAACAAAAGGAGCGTTTCCTGCCCGAGTTTTGCGCCGAGCCCCGGTTGGCGGCCTTTTGCCTTACGGAGCCCAGCGCAGGTTCCGACATCGCGGCCGTTTCCACCACGGCCCGGCGTGAGGGTTCGGAGTACGTGCTGGAGGGCGTGAAGACTTTTATCACCAACGGCGGCGTAGCGTCGCTTTATACGGTGGTGGCTGCAACGGACCGGAAGAGAGGAGCACGTGGCCTATCGCTCTTTGTCGTTCCGGCGGGAACCCCCGGGCTATCCACGGGGAAAAAGGAACGCAAGCTCGGGCAGCGGGCCTCGGATACCCGAGAGGTGATCTTTGAGGGAGTGCGCGTGCCGGAAGAGAACCGCCTGGGCCGGGAGGGGCACGGGTTTCAAATGGCTCTCGCGACGCTCGAACGGGCTCGCGTGGGAGTCGCAGCGATTGCGGTCGGAGTCGCGCGCGCGGCGCTTGACGCGGCGCGGGCGTATGCGCGCCAGCGCGTGCAGTTCGGACAACCGATCATCGGGCATCAGGCGGTTCAGTTGATGCTCGCGGACATGGCGATGGGGGTGGAGACGGCGCGTCTCCTGACTTGGCGGGCAGCGTGGGCGTTCGCGCAAAGCGAGCCGGGGGCAGAAATGCTCTCTGCCATGGCCAAGTGCTACGCAAGTGACGTGGCGATGCGGGTAGCGACCGATGCGGTACAGGTGTTTGGGGGATACGGGTACATGCGGGACTACCCGGTGGAAAAGTACCTGCGCGATGCCAAGCTCCTGCAGATCTACGAAGGGACGAACCAGATCCAGCGGCTGATGATTGCACGCCGGTTGTGAGGCCATGGGGACGCAGTGCGGGGAGCTCACTTTGCTGGGTCCGGATGGGCTCGCGGCGGCGTTCGAGGAGCTAAGGGCGAGTTCGGCTGGTCTCTTCCGGTGGTTCGTGTACGGCCGAAGTCGGAAGGGGGAAGAGCTGTGGGGAGTAGAAGCAGGGGAGGGAAACCTGGTCCTTCTGGCTTACGCTTTTCCGCAACCGGATGAGCCCCTGGGCGGCGTGGTGTTGTTGGAGTTTGCGCGCCGCCTGACCGAGGAGCCTCGGCGGGCTGTCGGGGTGAGGTGGGTGCTATTGCCGTGCGTGGACCCGGATGGCGCGCGGGAGAACGAGGGGTGGTTTCTCCGCCCTCTCGACCTGGGGGCGTATGCCAGAGCGCACTTTCGGCCGGCGGAAGGGGAACAGGTGGAGTGGGCATTCTTCGTGGAAGAGCCCGGCTGGCGGTGGAAGGAAGTCCTTCCCGAAACCCGGGCCCTGGCTGCGTGCATCGCGGACCTCCGGCCGGTGCTCCTGGTGTCCTGGCACAACGTGTTGATCGGGGGAGCGTATGTGCTCCTGCGGGGATGGGTTGAAGGCTTGGCCCCTGGGTTGCGTCGAGTTTGGGAGGATCGCGGCCTGCCCACGCATCGGGGGCTGCCTGAGATCTCATTCGCTGAGGAGCTAGGTCCCGGCGTCTTTCGGCTTCCGTTGTTGGGGGAGATCGGCAGCGCGCTGGGTGGGGAGGGGATCGATGACCCTGCGGCCTTCCTCGGATGCGGGGCTCCGGCTTACGAGTTTGCCCTTCGCCGCGGGGTTGAGGGCGCTGTGGTCCCGGAACTGCCGCTCTTTGTGCCTGCCGGAGTCGGAGATGAGGGGAATTCCGGGTTCACGCTGCGGGAGTTGCTATACATCCAGTGGCGAGAGGATCGGGAGGCGTTTGCGCGGTGGGTGGAGCTATACGAGGGGGCACGGGGCCTGCTCACCGCGCAGGATGCACGCGTTCGCGCGCTGGAAGCGTATCGCCGTTTCCAGGAGGTTCAGTTGGCCAGCCGGAGGGCTTGGTTGCAACAAGAGGGTTGGGATCGTGGGGCGCGGGTGGCGGAGGTGGTCGATGCCCTGCACGTCGCTTCTTACGAGCGGGTATTGCCGTTCGGCGCCTTGTGGCAGGCGCTGGAGGAGGTTCGTTGGCCGCAAGGAGAAGCGTTGCGGGAGGCGGTGGAAGCCGAGCTGGAGCAGCGGCTGAGCGTGGCCTTGAGTGCCCTGCGAGCGTGGCCTGTGGGGAGGGAAGTGTTGGAAGCTGGGGTCGAGCTGATGTGCGTTTTGGGCGATGCGGTGCGGGGCCGATTTGACAAAACCGGGGGGTTGTGGTAGAGTACGCGGCCAGTTGCGAGGCCGGGCGCTTGTGCGGCGCCCCCAGGATGGCTCGCTGTCAAGCGGAATGCGGCCAGAAAAATCGGCCGGGCAGGGAACCACCAGGCGCCGGTCTGCGCAGATGGCCCGGAACGATCACCTCCGCCAGGCCTTGGCGCGTCTCTGCTAACCGTACCAGTCGGTGCGCGTCAAGGGCAGTCCGCTCTGCCCGCCCCCGCCCGGCTTGAGCAAGATGGCCACGCCGTCTTCGGATACTGCCGCGATTTTCATCTCATTCCTCCATGTCCTCGTGAGCCGAACTCACTGCTGCGGTCTTGTCGGACTCCTGGTCGTCTGGGGTCCCGAGTCCGGCGGTTCCGCTCGCGCCAGGTTATGGTCCACCTCAGTCCTCCTTTCAGATCAGCCTTGCCGCTGCATATCCCTCGGCGACGGCGTTGGCGATCTTGCGTGGCTCGGCCGCATCGCCGATGACAAGGGGGTTGAGGTCTTTGTGCCAGATCGTTCGCCGGTTTTACCCCAGCGGCCAGTACTACCAAGTCAGCAGGGATCAAGTGGGTTTCTCCGCTTTTGTCCCGCACCAGCATGCTCTCCGCTTGGATGGCCTCTGCCTTGATGCCCGTCATAACTACCGCCCCATGCCTCTCCAACTCGCGCAGCAAGCAAGCGAGATAAAGCGATTCACATCCCTGTCCTGCCCTCTCAAGCATTTCCACCACGGTCACGCGGTTCCCCTGTTCGGCCAGGTAGTCCGTCGTCTCCAGACCTACTGCCCCTGCACCGATAATGACCACTCGTTGCCCTGTGAAGCGCATCTGGCGGGCCAGGAGTTTGTGAGCCACCCACACGTTCGGCCTGTCCACGCCGGGGATAGGTGGAATAGCCGGCCTGGAGCCGGTGGCGACGATTACAACGTCTGGTTTCAATGCCCGCACCTTCTCCTCGTCCAGCGTCTCGCTCAGGCGAATCTCCACCCCCAGGCGGCCCAACTCGTGGGCGAAGTACTCCGTGAGCCAGTTGAGTTTCTCTTTTCCTGGTGGTACGGCCCCCGCGTTGAGCATTCCACCCGGGCGAGGTTCTCGTTCGTAGAGGGTCACCCGATGTCCCCGCGGGGCTGCCACCCGCGCTGCCTCCATCCCCCCTGGTCCGCCGCCGATGATCAGCACCTGTTTGGGAACCGGGGCCCGTTCGAGACGACACGCCTCCGGAGCATGGCCAACGGTCGCGTTGACCGAGCAGCGTAGGGGAACACCCTCCTCGTGGCGGGCCATCACGCACTCGTTGCAGCCGATGCATCGGCGGATAGATTGCTCCTCTCCGGCCTGTGCTTTGTTAGGCCAGTCGGGATCGGCGATGAGCGCCCGCCCCAGGGCGATGAAATCCGCTCTCGCTCCTGCCAAGATCTCCTCGGCCACCCGCGGTTCGCGAATTACCCCCACGGCGATCACCGGGATGGAGACTGCCCGCTTGATTCTCCCGGCCAGGTAGACCCGCCAGACCTGAGGATACGGCATTGGTTCCAGGCGCTTTTCCTTGTCCCCCAGACCGAAATCGGGGTGGATGGCATCTGCGCCTGCTTCCTCTAGGCGGCGGGCGAACCAGCACCCCTCCTCCGGTGTCACCCCACCCGCGACAAGGTCCTCGGCGACCAGACGCACCATGACGGGGAAATCGGCGACCACGCGGCGCTTGATGCCGGTCACGATTTCGAGCAAAAAGCGCAGCCTGTTCTCCCGATCACCTCCGTATTCGTCCTGTCGCCGGTTGGTCAGCGGGGAAAGAAACTGGTTGATCAATAACCCGTGGCAGGCCTGCAGTTCCACCGCATCGAAGCCGGCCTCCCTGGCCCGCCGGGCTGCTTCTACGTATGCACCGATCACCTCCATGACCTCCTCACGGGACGGGAAAGTGCCCTGGGAATGAGGCCGTCTCTGCGGGGCACGGCCGAAGGGGCAACTGGGATCTCCCCTTTGGTGTAGCGCAGCTCTGCGTTCATCCCTGGATGGCTGAGTTCCACGGCGGCCTTGGCACCACCCTGGTGGATGGCATCTGTCAGACGGCACAGTCCAGGGATGAATGCATCATCGTCGATACGCGGTTGCGCTGCGCCCTAGCGGGCCAACGGGTAGGCGATGCACACATTCTCCACTGTTATCAACCCCACCCCACCCTGGGCCCGTTCCGCATAGTGCCAGAGCAGTGCCTCGCTTACCGTCCCATCTTCCCCAGCCAGGTTGGTAGAGATCGGCGGCATGATGAGCCGATTCTTCAGGTTCATCGTCCCGATTGAACCGGATTCAAACAGAGACCGGAACATTTTCCCCCCACGCTGTCTATATCGCGCCCCCCACAAAGGTTATTTCGCAGTCGCCCGGCAAAAAGATGCCGGCGGCGACCTCCATCGCCTTCAGGATGGCGGCCGGCACGATGCAACTGTTGCGGCAGACGTGCTCCGTCGCCAGCGTGTAGACCTGCGTTTCGTTCAACGGACAGGACATATCGTGCGCCACGTCGACCCTGCCCAACGCGCCGGCCAACGCCTGTATGCGCTCACAGGTAGTTGTGATCTCAAAGACCACGTGCGTCGGATCAACCTTACGGGCCTCGATGCTCGTCTCCTGCCCGCATTCGCCTGCTTTGACCCAACAAACGGCCATTCGACTTTCTCCTATCTACGAGGCATGCCTGCTCACGCACCGGGCTCGCCTTTCTGCGCCTCAGCCTCCAGGAGCGCGATCAGTGCCCCGGCCACGGCCTGGACCTCCTGCTCCGTGAACTCCAGGCTTGTGAAGGGGCCCTGCTTGGCGATCCCCAGGTCTTGCTCCAGGTTCAGGTAAACATCGGGCCTGATCCCCACGCCTGCCAGCAACTCCCTCGCGCAGGCGTTGTGGCAGCCGTCCAGGACCACGATCTTCTGGATCTTGCCCACCAGGGCAGACTGCCGGGGGACCCGGTTCAGGATGGCCGGCAGGGAACAGATGCCCACCCGGGCGCTGCCCAGGCGTCTCACCGCCTCCAGGGCGGCCAGGCTGGTCAGCGAACCAGTGTTGGAGCCGCCGCTGAAGCAGCCAAAAAGCCCGATTGGGGGCAGTGTGGCACTCTTTTGGCCCATTTTGTCCACCTCCTGGAGCAGGTCGCCCCGGCGCACGCCCCCGGTGGTCCGGGAGCAACCACGCTTTAGAGGCGCTGCTCGCTGACCAGCACCCACCCGTTGCGGCGCACCAGGTCGCGCACCTCGCTCAAAAAGCCCCCGATGTCCTCCTGTTCGGTCGAGGTGATCTCGAAACGCATGAACGAGGGCGTCTTGGTCTTCATGCCTTGGATCGTGGGCACCTCCAGGCGCAGGTTGACGAAATCGAAGGGGCGATCCTGGACCAGCTCTTCCAACTGGTTCAGGCAGCGTTTCTCGCCGAACTCGCCGGCGATCTCCATCCGCGCCCGCGTGGTCACTTTGGCCACGGCATCTTCCGCCGCCGCGCGCGCCCTGAGCGCGTCCAGTCTGGCCTTTTTCTCCGCCGACTCCTGGCGGACGACTTTAAAGATCTTGTGCTCGCGTTCCAGCCTCCAGATCAGGTCGCGGTCCGGGAAATGGATCGCCTGCACCGGGCAGACGGTGCCACAGGTGCTACACCCGACCATGCAATTCAGCGGGTTGACCACCACCGCCTTGTTGTCCTGCATGTCGTACACGCCGCGCCCGCAGGTGGCAAAGCACAGCGTGCAGCCGATGCACGTGTCGGCGTCGACGGCCGGATACCAGGGGATGTCCTCACGGGGAATGCCATGCCAGAGCTCTTCTTTTGCCATTTGAACCTCCATGGCGGAATGCTTTCGATAGCCCGGAACAGCCTCTCGGCCGGCCAGATCACTACCGCGTCTATCTGCTTCGCCTGGCAGCTGAAGGTACGGCCTTCTGCTACCCGGCCCTATTACCAGATTTGAACGCCGAAATAGCCCAGGACAAACTTGAGCGAGACGTACAGGAAATAAAGGCCAAAGATGAACCTGAGCGTATGGGGCCGAAAGCGCTTGATCACGGCGGCGCCGACCTGGGCACCGACCGTCACCCCGCCACCCAGCAGCCCACCTGCTAGCAACACCACAAACCCTTGAGCCACTTTGATCAGGCCACCCACCAGGGCCAGAGGGACCATCACCGCTAGCGAGGTACCCATCGTGATGTAGACAGGGGCAGAGAAAAGGTAGATCAGCCCCGGCACCAGGGCATAGCCGCCGCCTAGGCCGGCAATGCCGGTGGCGATCCCGACCACAAAGCCAAAGAGGGCCATCCCCCAACCGCTGCCGGGAATAAGGTTCCCCTCCTTTTTCCCCGGCTCCTTGCCGGTAAAGCCCTGGATGCCCTCCCAGACCATGCGGATGGCCGGCCAGAGAAAGAGGAGGCCCAGGACCAGGCCCAGCAGTTGGGCCTGGTTGCTGATGAGAGTGAAAATCCACGAGCCCAGGAGGACGCCCAGGACTCCCCCGCCGCCCAGCCAGGCCACGGCCCGTCGGTCCACATTGCGCCGGACCAGGTGTCCCCACGCTCCGGAAATGGCCGTGAACATGACCGCGAAGAGGACGGTCCCCACGGCCAGATTGGTGGGGAACCCCATCCAAAAGTGGATGATCGGGAGCATCACGCTGCACCCACCGGTACCGATCAGCCCACCCAGGAGGCCGGCCGCCACGCCCACGACCAGCAGGAGGATGGCCTCACCGACGCCGATCGGGGGTTGGCCTGCAGCCGTCTGGCCGGTCAGCGCCGCCCAGATCACGATGCCGGCCGCAACGACCAGCAGGACCAAGGTGACGATTTGCGCCCGATACCACGGGACTTTTCGGGTAGTCATGTTTGACCTCCTTCGTCAGATTCCTCACTGCATATTGCCTACTGCCGCGCCTGTCTCCAGGCCCCCAGGAAAACGGCAAAGGCCGGCATCCCGGCCACCGGGATGATGGTGAAGGCCGTCTCCAGCAACTCCTGCTGGCTGGCCCCGGCATGCAGCGCGCCGGTGATGTGCATGGCCGTCGCCTCGCGGTCGTGCTGGGCGGCGGTGATCGCCGCGTGGATCAGGAACTTGTGCTTCTTCGACACCGCGCCTTCGTTCAGCGTCAGTTCGTGCAGCCGCAGGAAGGCGGCGCACAGCTCAGGGTCCTTCTCGTTCAAGAAGGCCACCGGGTCCAGCACCTTGCCGAATTCTTCTCCAAAGGCGGCCAGGCTTTCACTGATTTCGTTTGGACTTTCAGTTTTCATATTGTGTCTCCTGTTTCAAATATTGAGT
>DAOTVY010000074.1:0-15073 GCA_034436115.1 Chloroflexia bacterium
TCGCGCCCCGGCACGCCCGGGCTCCGTCACCCTGACCGCGAGCGTCGGCAGCGCCCGCGCTGAGCTGTTGCTGCTCATCGCTTCGGCCCCAACGCGTACCCAGCCAGGCAGCCTGGCCCAGCGATAGGATCGGCCCGAGCGACCACGCGGGGAGACAGAGGCAGCTTGCCTTCCCACGTAGAAGCGGGAGGGCATCCCCATGAGGTGGACCGTGCTCGTCGTCGAAGACGATGACTACGTACGCGCCAGCCTGGAACGGCTGCTCCGGCACCACGGCTATCGCGTCCTATCCGCACCCGATGCGAACCGTGCGCTCGACTTTCTGCGTCAGCAGCCCGTTGACCTGGTGCTCACCGATCTAAGGATCCGGCCCATCGACGGCCTAGATCTCCTGGGGCATATCCAGATGCAATACCGATACATCCCGGTGATCATCCTGACCGGCTACGGATCGCTGGATAGCGCCATCCGCGCCCTGCGCTACGGGGCAAGAGATTACCTTTTGAAACCGTGCGACCCCCGGGTTCTGCTGGAGCGCGTGCACGCCGTTCTGACGGACATCCCGCCACACGAGGGTCCTCTCCCAGAAGCCATCGCTGCACTGGCCCGCGCGCTGAGCGTGCGCGACCCGGAGACGTACCGCCATTCCCGACGCGTAGCCTGTTTCGCCCAGCAGATCGCCCGGAGGATGGCGATGCCACCTGAGGAACGCCAGAGGCTTGGCTTGGCGGGCCTCCTTCACGACATAGGCAAGCTCGGCATCCGCAGCGCACTGCTCCACAAGCCCGGTCCCCTCACCGCTCAGGAATACCGCGAGATCCAGGCGCACCCCATCCTTTCGGTGCACATCTTGCGGCCGATCACCGCGCTCGAGAGCATCCTTCCCGCTGTCCTCCACCATCACGAGCGCTTCGACGGCCGGGGCTATCCCGACGGGCTCGCCGGCGAGGAAATCCCTTTGGCAGCTCGTGTCCTGGCCGTGGCAGACAGCTTCGCCGCCATGACGGAACGGCGCCCATACCGCCCGGCCCGGAGTCCCGAGCAGGCGCTCTTGCTGCTCCAGCAGGGGGCCGGCCAGCAATGGGACCCCCTGGTTGTACGCAGCTGGGTGCATGGCCGATGGATCGGACGAGTCCATTTCGGAAGTCGGGAAACCGTAGAGGGTACACCAGCCGAGACGAGCAGGACAGGGCCCAGGTTCTCTTGCCCCCAGGACCTGGGCGACTGAGGGACACCCCGCGTCAGGGGCACAGGACACAGCCATAGGGTCTAAGGGGGATTCATCCCGCTCCACCCGCGTACCAGTCTGTCCTTCGGTGCTCGTGACCCGATAAGGCTCTGCTGTGCCCTGCCCCAACACCCGGCTGTGTTTCAGGATGTACGCGGGCTGTCGAGCGCGGGCAGCCGCACCGTGAACGTGGTTCCCTTCCCAGGGTGGCTTTCCACGTCGATCGTTCCCCCATGCTGCGTGACGATGCCATAGGTCACCCACAGCCCCAGACCACTCGAACGCTCTTTGGTAGTCACAAACGGCTCAAAGATCCGGTCCCGAACCTGTTCTGGAATGCCGGGGCCGGTATCACCAACGGCAACGCACACCTGCTCGCCCTCCGCCCAGCCGCGCACCTCCAGACACCCACCCCCACCTTCCATCGCGTCTGCCGCATTCAGGAAAAGGTTCAGGAACACTTGTTCCATTTGCTCCGAGGAAGCCAGCACGCGCGGGAACGGTTCTTCCCAGCGCACCTCAAGCGCAATACCGTGCGTGAGGAGGCGGTTCTGCACCATAGCCAGCGCGTTTTCGATCGCTTCCCGCAAATCGCAAGGGTGCCGCGCCATCTCATGCTCGCGCGAGAAGGAAAGGAGCTGGCGCGTCGTCTTCTGAATGCGTTCGAAACCTACGCGAACCATGCGCAGGAGATTGCGATTGGCGTCGTCCGGGGGCAACCTTTCCTCGAGCACGGCGAGGAAATTCTTGATGCCCTCGAGCGGGTTGTTGATCTCATGGGCGATGCTCGCGGCCAGTCGTCCGGCGGCCGCCAGCTTCTCAGAGCGGATGAGCCAGGCCTGCGCCTGCCGGAGTTCTTCCAGGCGCTGGCGCAACTCCCGGAGCAAGCGGTCGTTTTCCACGACCATGGCGGCCTGGCCGGCCAGGATAACGAGGAATTGCTCATCCTCTTCCGTAAACGCGGCTGGCCGGCTGCTCTGCAAGCTCAACGTCCCGATGCGGGTCCCCCCGAGAATCAGCGGCACCACCAGCAGCGCCCGGTAGGGCGGTGGCATCGCACTGGGCAGGTAGTGCGGGTCCGCCGTGACGTCATCGCACCGGATGGGCCGCCCTTGCTGCAGCGCAACGCCGGCGATGCCCACACCCAGTCGAAGGTTCGCTCGCTGTGTGCGCGGCAGGGTCCCCTGGGAAACCCCCATCGGCACCAGCGACTCGCCATCTTCACCCAGGAGATGGATGACACCCGATTCCGCTGCCGGGATGCTCTCGACAGCCGTACGCACGATCAAAGAGAGCGCTTCCTCCCCCGTTCCAACGTGCGCCAACGCCTCTGTCACACGAAGCAGGGCGTTCCCCTCGCGCAGGCGCCTGCTCATGTCCCGAAAACGACCCAAGAGACGCAAAGCCCGAGCGGCTCGCTCCAGACGGGCGGCGCCTTGCGCCAGCAGCGCCACGTCCTGCGCCTCTCCCAACCCAAGGAGGGCCACCCCTGCGACCGGAGCGCCCTCCGGCGGGAGCCTTAGCGCCATACCGGTCGGCGTGCCCAAGAGTTCGCTCCAGCGCAGATCGCTTCCAGGGACTGATCCCTCGAGAGGCGCCCTTGCCCTCCCCTGCAGAAGGGCCTCCACGGTCACCCGGCGCAGTCCGCGGTCCCACAACTCGCGCCGGGGTTCAAGGCCCCGGTGCGCGACGATCGCCAGCTCTGCCTGTTCCCCTCTGCATTCCAACAACAGGCACCCTTGGGCGCCGAAGGCGTCCCGCAGGTCGTCCGCAACGCATTCCAAGACTGCCTGGAGCTCCTCGTCAAAGCAGGATCCCATTGGGAGCAGCCACTTGTCTGCCATCTTCCCTGATCCTTTGATGCGCGCTTCCAGGATCTAGGGCCACTAATCCCGCATACCTGGACCACATCGCCTGCCGCTCTCGGCCTTCTTGCCGCGGCCAGACCCCACGGATCAGCGGTCCGGACGGATAAAACGATACCCCATACCGCGCTCGGTCAGGAGGCATCGCGGACGGCGTGGATCCTCCTCGATCTTCTGCCGCAAACGCCAGACGTAGAGCTTCAGGCTGGCCCGGTCGCCGACGTACTCGTGGCCCCAGACCTGCTCCAGGATCTGGTCGTGGGTGAGCAATAGCCCCGCATTGCGCGCCAGATACATCAGCAAGCGCATCTCCAGCGGACGCAGGGCAACCCGCTCCCCTGCCACCCGCACATCGCCAGCCCGCAGGTCTACGACCAGCCGGCCGCCGTCAAATGAAAGCGGACCCGCCTCCTCCTCCGCGGCCAGACGGCCCCGCCGCAGCGCTGCCCGCACCCGCGCACGCAACTCCTCGACCGCGACCGGCTTGACCAGGTAGTCATCTGCCCCCAGATCCAGACCGCGTACCCGGTCCTTGACCTGGCCCCGGGCGGTCAGCATCACGATCGGAATATCCGACATCTCGCGGATGCGCCGACAGACTTCCCAGCCGTCCATGCCCGGCATAAGGACATCCAGCAAAACCAGGTCCGGCCTTTCCTTGTAAAGGCAGCGCAGGGCCTCGCTACCGCTCTGTGCGGTCACCACCGTGTATCCGTCCGTACCCAATAGCGCGGCCAAGCTCTCGCAAACGTAAGCATCGTCGTCCACCACCAGGATCTTCGCCCTGTCCTTCATCCTGCAGCTCCTTTCCACAGCGCCGTTTGGCCAAACGACGCTCGAGCCACCGACGCCCCGATGATAGGAAGCCCGCGGTTGGCCGTCAAGCACCCCCGGAAGCATCGGGGACACTCCAACAGTACATCCGCCGAGCACGCTGTTGGCCATCCTCACGGCCCGCTCACCGAGGTCTGCCCAGGGTTCAAGACCGTGATCACGCCTCCCCAGGCGCAGGTCAGGGAACAGGCAGCGGTCAATGCGGCGTTGCCGCCGATGCGCACCGTTGGAGAGCCCGGTACCCAGGGGCCGGTCGGGACAGGAACACACGGCTGGGGTGTCAGGACACCCTGTGCCGCTGCGGTCGCCGCGGCCACCTGCGGGTTGCTCAGCGTCGTGCACATACCAAACGGGAAGAGGTTTTTCATCGGGACCTGATCGAGGACGGTCGCGGCGGGCATCCCCCCGATGCTCACCCGCCCTTCCGGGGTCACCTGCAGGGCACTGGGCGAGGTGCCGAAACTGCACTGCAACTGGGCGCCACTGCAGACCAACTGGCTCATGGTTACCTCCTGCAAGCCGGACCTTTGCCGATCGGCCTGCGCTCGATTAGCCCCTTCCTTCCGTTGCGCGCCGCGCCGCGAGAGCAGCCCGCACTTCGGCGTGTTGCTGGCGGCTCAGCGGGTAGAGCA
Source organism: Chloroflexia bacterium (assembly GCA_034436115.1). GTDB lineage: Bacteria > Chloroflexota > Chloroflexia > DTKN01 > DTKN01 > DAOTVY01. Next base: position 4,560 of record DAOTVY010000074.1, read on the forward strand.
GGGCAAACAGGATGCCGCTGCACAACAACGCGGCCGGCACCGGCCCCATGAGGAATTGAATTGCCCGCTGCACGCGTAGCGACTGCTCTGCCGCGTTCGGAACATAGCCGGCCGCATCCAAGACAAGCAGCACCAGCGGGATCGCAACCGAACTGGCGACCTTTTGCATCAAGGTGACCAGGCTATAGAAGATCCCTTCATGGCGCTGTCCCGTGGCCCATTCATCCCACTCCACCGCGTCCGGGATGATGGCCCAGGGAAGGATGTGCGCCGCGGCCACCCCGACCCCCGCCAGCACGGCCAAGCCCAGCACCACGGGGAAACCCCAATCCGGCCGGATGACCACCAGCACGAGTTGCACCGCAGCCCAAAAAGCGACCCCTGCTACATAGGCCATGCGCTTGTCCCAATGGCGGGAGACCCGCTCCCACAAGGGCAATACCAGCAACGCGCTGACAAAGATCGCGCCCAGGATGATGTCGCTTTCGGCCTCCAGGTGCATGCGGTACTTCAGGAAGAAGAGCAACACCGTCTGCACGATATCCATCGTGACCCAGGTCAAGAGGAAAATGCCGACGCCGAAAAGGAACGGTCGGTTCCGCACGGCGGCCCGGAGCGATTCGCCGAGGCGTGGCTGCGCTTGCGCTTGGAATTCCTCCCGTTCGCGGGTGGCAAAGAATACCACGAGCAGCGGGAGCGCGCTCAGCAGTCCGAAGAGAAAGCCCATCCCAAAGACGCGCTCCGCGTTTTCCGGGCGCATGCTCCCGACCAAAGCCAGCGGGACGGTGAAGGCGATCAGGCCACCCACGATCGAGAACGCCATGCGATAGCTCGTGAGCGAGGTACGTTCGTCGTAATCGAGCGTCAGCTCCGGGGTAAGGGCGAAGTAGGGCATGTAGGCCAGGGTCGCGCAGGTATCGTAAAACAGGTAAGCCGCCGCGTAGTAGGCGGCAAGCCCAACGCCCGAAAGGAACGGGGGTTTCCACCAGAGGCAGGCAAAAGCGATCGCAAACGGGAGGCACCCGAATAGCAGAAACGGCCTGCGCCGGCCCCAGCGGGAACGGGTGCGGTCAGAAAGATGCCCGATCAGGGGATCGTTGATATAGTCCCAGGTGCGCCCGATGAACAGGGCCACGGCCGCTAACCCCGGGCGCAGGCCCACCACATCGGTCAAGAAGATGGCCAGAAGGACGGCGATGATCGTGCTCGTCATGCTGAAGCCGATGTCCCCCGCCCCGTAAGCCACTTTACGCCAGCGCGGGATCTTCTCGTTCGACTCGCTCATCGGGCCTCCTTGCCACGTGCCAGTCCAACCTCCCGCACAGGACCCATCGACATCCGCTCGAGCAACTCCTCCAGCTCTTCGTAGCGCTCAAAGGCGGCGTCTGCCAGCGCCCGGCCATCCTCTCGCCGACTGACCCCCAGAAAGAGAATTGCCCGCATCCCCGCCGCCCGGGCACCCTGAAGGTCTGTCTCCGGGAGATCCCCCACATGGGCCGCTTCCGCCGGCTTCACTCCAAGTCGCTCCAAGGTATCCAGAAAAACCGCCGGCTCAGGCTTGGTCGCGCCGAACTCGTCCGAGAACGTAAGCACCTGGAAAAAGTGCAGAAGGCCATCCCGCCGCAGGATTTCCCGCAGTATGCGCCCCGGAGTCAGGCCCACATCCGAGATGAGGCCCAGGCGGTAGCGTCTGGCGAGCCGTGGAAGCACCTCCGGGACGCCGGCCGCCGGGCGGGGAATATCCAAGGAAAGCAAAACTTCCTCGATCGCAGGTACCAGCTCCGCCTGTTGGTCCTCCGGAAGCTGTGCATCGAGCATTTCGAGCATGGTCTTGAGCCACAAGGATGCCCCCAGTGGGCGGTGCTCCACGAGCCACCGACGGTCGAAGACGCCCCAGGTGCGCTCATAGGCAAGCTCGAGCTCGGCCCGAGAGCGAGGATAGCCGGCTTGTGCCAGCGCTTCCCCTAAGAGAGCCAAGCGCTCGTCCCGCGCAGAGGCGCTGCCGTACAGAGTTCCCCAGAAATCGAATGTCACCGCACGCAACATTCTACGCCCCGATGGAGACCGCTGGGTCGGGCAGCTTTGATCGCCACTACGGACCTGACTGCCGCACGGCCCGCGCCTATTCCAGCCCGCCGAGGTCGCGCGGCCCTCATGCCGCGCGAACGGTAAACCTGCGGATCCGCTCCGTTTGACACCGCGCGCAGGCCCGTGGTATAGTGCCCAAGCTGGCAATGAGGAGGCGCGCCATGCGGGTGCTTATCACGGGCTCCAGCGGACAGATCGGCACCAACCTTGCCCTGCGACTCCTGGAAGAAGGGCACTTTGTCTTCGGTGTGGACAAGCGGCTGAATCCCTGGACGGATCGCTTCCGCTACATCCTCCAGGACCTTGCCGGGAATTTTGCCAACTTTCACGGGGGCATCGGCGGGGTAGAATATCCCAAGGTGGACGTAGTGGTGCACTTGGCAGCCAATGCCAAGGTCCATCAGCTGGTCAGCGAGCCCCATCGGGCGATGGAGAACGTCCAGATCACCTACAATGTGCTCGAGTACTGCCGGCAGAACCAAGTGCCGATCGTCTTCAGCAGCTCCCGGGAGGTCTACGGCGACATCCATCGTTACCTCACCGAGGAAACTCAGGCCGACTTTTCCTACACGGAAAGCACCTACTCCGCCAGCAAGATCGCCGGTGAGGCGCTGATCTACTCCTATGCCCGTTGCTATGGATTGCGCTATCTGGTCTTCCGATTCAGCAACGTTTATGGCAGGTACGACAACGACCTGGAACGGATGGAACGGGTAATCCCGAAGTTCATCCGAAAAATCGCCCTCGGAGAGCCGGTAACCATCTACGGCCGCGACAAGGTGCTCGACTTTACGTACATCGACGATTGCATCCAGGGCGTCGTCAGCGGGCTGGAACGCCTACTCTCCGGCCGCGTGACCAACCAGACAATCAACCTGGCTTATGGCCAGGGCAATACCCTGCTCCGCGTGGTCGACCTGATCTCCCAAACCTTGGGCCGGCCGGCCACAGTCCATATCGAGCCTCCACGGGTCGGCGAGGTCACCCATTATGTCGCCGATATCTCGAAAGCCCGCGAGCTCTTGGACTACCGGCCAGAGGTCCCCCTGGAAGAAGGCATCCCGCGCGCCATTGCCTGGTGCCTGGATTGGTGGCGCGCCCACGGGGAGCTGCCACCGGGGGTCTAGCCTCGTAACATCGCCGCCACCCGCTCCCACAGCCGGGCTGCGACCTCCTCTTTGGTCATCAGCGGCCAGGGCTCCGCGTTTCCCGCGGCATCGACCAGCGTCACACGGTTTGTGTCCACCCCGAAGCCGCTGTCCGGTTGGGAGACATCGTTGGCGACCAGCAGGTCCAGTCGCTTGCGGCGCACCTTGGCGCGCGCGTTCTCCAGCAGGTTCTCCGTCTCGGCAGCAAAGCCAACCACCAACTCGGGCCGGCCGTGCGCTTCTCTCCAAACGGCGACCTCTGCCAGGATGTCCGGCGTGCGCTCCAGCACGAGCGTCAGCTCGCCTTCTTCCTTCTTGATCTTGTGCGCAGCCGCGCTGCGCGGGCGGAAATCGGCCACCGCAGCCGCCATCACCAGCACATCGCAAGAGGGGAGCGCCTCGAGCACGGCCTGCCGCATTTCCTCAGCCGTCTCGACATCGATTCTCCGGGCCCCCACCGGCGTGGCCAGGGCAACGGGCCCAGCGATCAGTCGCACGTTCGCGCCCCGCTCCAGCGCCGCTTGGGCCAGCGCAAAACCCATTTTCCCCGAGGAACGGTTCCCGATGAAGCGAACCGGATCGATCGGTTCGCGATTTCCTCCTGCGGTGACGACGACCTCCCGGCCGGCCAGCGGCCCGCTCCTCCCCAACACCCACCGAATCGCCCCCAACACTTCGGGCACCTCGGCCATCCGACCCGGGCCGATCTTGCCGGAAGCCAATCGACCCTCCTTCGGCCCGACAATCACCGCGCCCCGTTGCCGAAGCCGCTCCAGGTTCTCCTGAGTGGCTGGATGCTTGAACATATCCGCATCCATCGCCGGCACGACGAGGAGCGGCGCGCGGGTGGCTAACGCGGTGGCACAAAGGAGATTATCCGCCAGGCCATGTGCCAGCCGCGCGATTGTGTTGGCCGTTGCCGGAGCGACCACCAAGAGATCCGCTCGCGCAGCCAGCGACAGGTGGGCCATCTCGGTCTGCTCCAGGAGGCGAAACATGTCGATGTGGACCGGCCGGGCCGTGAGCGCCTGGAAGGTCAAAGGGGCCACAAACCGGGTTGCGGCCTCGGTCATGATGACATCCACCTGAGCCCCGGCTTGCACCAGTTTGCTGGCCAGATCCGCCGCCTTGTAGGCAGCGATCCCCCCGGTTACCCCGAGGACAATGTGTGCCTCGCGGAGCAGCATCCCAGCCTCCATTGGGTTTGCCCTGCCTATTGTACACGAGGTTGGGCCCAGGGTCAACGACGCGATCCAGTCCCCTGTGGTATAATGGCCTCCCAGGAGGGCCGATGGAGACACTTGCCAGGATCCGTTTCCTGCTCATCGATATGGATGGAGTGCTCTATCGCGGAGGCACAGCGCTTCCTGGAGCCCCCGAGTTCATCCAATGGCTCAGGAGACAAAGAATCCGCTACCTCTTTGTGACCAACAACTCCACTCGCACCCCGGAGCAGTACGTGGAGCGTCTGGCACACTTGGGCATCTCCGCCGAGGCGGGAGAGATCCTGACCTCTTCTCTGGCGACCCGCGCTTTCCTCCAGAACCGAGCACCGCGTGGCACGCCGATTTACCTCATCGGGCAGGAGGGCCTCGAGGCCGCATTGTTGGGGGACGGCTATTTCGTGCACGATGATCGTTCCCCGCGGTTCGTTGTCGTGGGGCTGGACACCCGTCTCACCTACGAGAAGCTGCGACGCGCGACGCTGCTGATCCGGGCAGGAGCCACGTTCATCGGGACGAATCCGGATCGCACCTTCCCCAGCCCAGAGGGGATCACCCCCGGTTGCGGCGCCATCCTGGCCGCGATCGAGGCGGCAACGGAGGTCGCGCCCGTGATCATTGGCAAACCGGAGCGCTGGCTGTTCGAAGCGGCGCTGCAGCGGCTGGGCGCGCCCCCGGAACAAAGCGCGGTACTAGGAGATCGCCTGGACACCGATATCGCGGGCGGGAAGCGGCTGGGGTTGACTACGCTCCTGGTGCTTACCGGAGTGCACGGGCCCGAGCACCTGAGGGCGGCTTCCGTACAGCCCGACGCGGTATTTGCGGATCTCCCTGCGCTGCTGGAAAATTGGGAACGAACCTTGAGCGAGACGCGCCGGCCCCAGCTGAGCCAGAAAGGCACCCACGAGTGACCTGCGCGGAAGTGCCTTCCACCGTGGAACAGGCAGAAATCGCCCGCGGGCCTGTCGCGCGTGCGGCTGGCCTCCTCGGCGCCGGGAACATGCTGAGCCGCATCCTGGGGCTGGTCCGCGAGATGACGATCGCCTACTTCTTCGGCGCGAGCGGAGCGGCCAGCATCTTCACCCTGGCGCAACTCGTTCCCAACTTTCTCTACGACCTGCTGATCGGCGGCCAATTGAGCGCGGCCCTGGTTCCCGTCCTGAGCGAGTACACCTCCGCACGACGCAAGGACGAGTTCTGGCAGGTGGCCAGCGTCGTGCTCACGGTCGCGGCCACGGTGCTTGCCGGGGTGGTGCTCCTGGTGGAGCTCTCCGCTCCCTGGATCATCCGCCTGACCGGCGGGGGCCTGCCACCGCTGCTTCAGCGCCAGGCAGTGGGGTTGCTGCGGTTGATGATGCCGGCGCTGGTGTTCCTGGGCCTCTCCGGTGCCCTCACAGGTGTCCTCTATGCTTTGAGGCGCTTCCTCTTCCCGGCGCTGGCAACGTCGGTGCTCAATGCGGGGGTCATCCTAGCGGTGCTGCTGTTTGCGCGGAGGCTGGGGATCGCCGCAGCCGCATTGGGGGTCATTCTGGGAGCGTCCCTCCAGGTTTTGGTGCAACTCCCTGGATTGCGGGGGGCCCGCCTGCGCCCTCGTTTCAGCCTGAGCCATCCGGCTCTGCGCAAGATCCTGCGCCTGTATGGCCCCGTCGTGCTCGGGGTGGTCATCGGCATGGTGGGATCGGTGATCGATCGCCGCCTCGCCTCAGGGACCGGGGAGCACAGCATCGCCTGGATGCGCTATGCGACCACCCTCATCCAGACGCCACTGGGGCTTGTCGCCGCAGCGGTCTCCCTTGCGGTCCTTCCCGCCATGTCCCGCGCGGACAGCGAGGGGGACCGGCGCAGCTACGAGGCAACGTTGGCGCTCGGGATCCGTCTGATCCTGACCCTGGTCATCCCGGCAACCGCCGGGCTGCTGTCGCTCGGCAGGCCGATCGTTGCGCTGATCTTCGAGCGAGGCGAGTTCACAGCTTACGACACCGAGATCGTCACCCGGGCCTTGAACCTCTACCTGATCGGGCTGCCGTTCGCCGCGCTCGACCAGGTGCTCATCTTCGCCTTTTACGCGCGCAAGAATACCCTGCTGCCCAACTTGGTGCAGGCCTATGCCATTGCCATCTACCTGCTCTTTGCCCTTCCCTTCGTACGGAGCTGGGGATTCCTGGCGTTGGTCATCGCCAATTCGGCGCAGTGGACCTGGCACACAGTGCTCATGGCTCTTCTGGTGCGACGCCACATCGGCTGGCCGGCCGGCCAGAAGATCGGACAGACACTTTGGCGGGCGACCCTGGCGGCGGCGGTGATGGCAACCGCCGCACGGGCGAGCGTCCAGGTGCTCACCTCGGCGCTTGGCCCGACGGGCAGCACGGCGCGGCTGGCGGTGGTCGGAGCCGCTGTTGTGGGGGCGGGTCTGATTTACCTGGGCCTGGCCAGTCTCCTGCGCCTGGAAGAAGTCACGATCCTTTGGCGGAGCCTTTCCCGCCGCTTCAGGCACACGAGATGAGCTCCAGCGGCCACAGGGCAGGACGGGCAGCGGTGCCTTTCGACGACTCCGACCTGGTGGAACGGGTGCTACACGCGCTGCTCCAAGACCCGGAAATCGGCCCGAACGTCACGGCCCACCGCACACGGGAAGCCCGCGCCGCGTGCTTCGCCGATCCCCCGGGATGGCTCCACCCACGGCTTTGGCAGGCGCTCCAGGCGACCGGGATCGCAAGGCTCTACGACCATCAAGCCCGAGCACTCGAGGCGGCCCGTCGGGGCGAAAACCTGGTCATTGCTACGGGCACGGCCTCGGGGAAAAGCCTCTGTTTCCACCTGCCGGTGCTCCAGGCGCTGCTGGAGGATCCGGCAGCGAGCGCGCTCTATCTCTTTCCCACCAAGGCCCTGGCCCACGATCAAGAGGCCGCCTTACGCCGATGGCTGGGGGCACTCTCCCTTCCCGATACGATTGCCGCGTCCTATGACGGTGACACCCCTTGGGCAGCGCGTGCACGGATCCGACGGGAAGCCCAGCTCCTTTTGACCAACCCGGACATGTTGCACCGGGCGCTGTTGCCGCGCCACCCGCAGTGGGCATCCTTCTTTAGGAACCTGCGGTATGTGGTGCTCGACGAGCTCCACGCCTACCGCGGGTTGTTCGGAAGCCACGTCGCCAACGTACTGCGCCGCCTGCAGCGGGTATGCGCCTTCTACGGCAGCCACCCGCAATTCCTATGCGCCTCCGCGACCATCGGCAACCCGGATGGGCTGGCCAGGGCGCTGCTGGGCCTTCCGGTAACGCTGATCGAAGGCGACGGAGCGCCAAGAGGGCGCCTCCATCTGCTGCTGTACAACCCTCCGTTCACCGACCGCGCTCTAGGCCTGCGCCGCAGTTTCCTTGGGGAGGCAGAAGAGCTGGCTCACCGCTTCTTGAAAGCCGGTGCGGCTACAGTCCTCTTTGCCCGCACACGGCTGTCAGTGGAATTGCTCTACTCCGGGCTGCGGGCGCGCCGCCACCGTTCCGTTCGGCCCTACCGGGGTGGTTACCTCCCGGGCCCGCGCAGGGAGATCGAGTCGAGGCTGCGCTCGGGTGAATTGCTGGGCGTGGTAGCGACGAATGCGCTGGAGCTGGGGGTGGACATCGGTACCCTTGCCGCCTGCGTCATAGCCGGATATCCCGGGACGATCGCCTCGACCTGGCAACAGGTAGGAAGGGCGGGCCGGCGCGAGTCGGCCTCCGTGGCGATCCTAGTGGCAGGCCCGAGCCCACTGGATCAGTACCTGGCGAACCATCCAGAATACTTCTTCGAGCTTGCACCCGAGCAAGCCTACATCCACCCGGAGAACCCGTACCTGCTCGCGGCCCATCTGCCGTGCGCGGCGTACGAGCTGCCACTTTCGCCGGAAGAAGATCTTGTGGGAGGTGTTGGTAGGCATGTGCTCCGACAACTGGTTGCGGAGGGCCAACTGCTGCCGGACAGAGGACGCTATTTCTGGATCGGCCATCGGGCGCCAGCAGACCAGGTCTCCCTGCGGGCGGTAACCGGCGATGCGGTGAGGATCGCGGTCCGATCGGCAGCAGAACAGCGCATCCTTGGACAGATCGATCGACCGAGTGCTCCACGGCTGGTCCACGAGGGGGCGATTTACCTGCACGAGGGACGGCCTTACCTTGTGGAAAAGCTGGACTGGGAGGAGGGAGTTGCGCATGTTCGGCCCGCGGAGGTCGAATACTACACCGTGGCCCAGACAGAGGTCTCCTGGGAGGTCGTGCGGGAGGAAGAAAGCGCGCCTATCGGCGAGGGGTCTTGTCATCGAGGGGAAGTTCAGGTGGAGGCGTGCACCGTCTCGTACCGCCGCTTGCGGCTGTTCACGCACGAGGTCATCGGCGAGGGGGAGGTAAGGCTTCCGCCCCAAGGATACCGCACCCAAGCCTGGTGGCTTTTGCTCCCCTGGGAAGCCCAAGAGCTGCTACGTCCAGACTATGGCCCGAACTGGGAAACACAGCGACGGCGCGCCCGGGAACGGGACGGGTACGTGTGCCGTGCTTGCGGGCTTCCGGAAGGAGCGATGGGCCGGGAACACGATGTCCACCACATCGTTCCCTTTCGGAAGTTCAACTACCGGCCGGGCGAGAACGAGGCGTACCTCGAGGCCAACCGGCTGGAGAACCTGATCACCTTGTGTCGCCGTTGCCACGCGCGTTGCGACCATGGTCCGCGCGAAGGGCCCGTGGTCGCGCTGCAAGGTCTGGGGCACCTCTTGCATCAGGTAGCCGCGTTGTTCTTGATGTGCGATCCTGCGGACATCGAGGTCACCACGCGCTTGCGCTACGGGCCAGAAGGGCTCCCAGTGGTGATGGTCTATGACACCTGTCCGGGAGGTGCCGGGCTCAGTCCGGCGTTACTGGGGGTTGCCCGGGCGCTCCTGAGCGTCGTCCTGGCGCGTCTGGAGGAGTGCCCCTGCGGCACGGGTTGTCCTTCCTGTATCGGGCCCACGGTTCCTGGGGAAGAGCGCGCGAAAGAGCGGATTGCCGAGGTGCTCCGGAAGCTCCTGTGGCCGGCCACGGTTCCGTCTGGGTAGTCGGTCGAGTGTCGGCCAAGTGCTCGTAATCGACGCAACCTGCTGCACGCCGGATTGGGGCACTCAGAACCCGGATTCACCGTTGTCTGCCGGGGGGTCTCCTCCGGCCCCCGGGCAGAAACGATCGCGGTCGGTTGGGGAGGGGAACCGCGGGGCGACAAAAAGGGATGCCCCTCGCAACGACCTACTCTCCCGCACCGCTGCCAGTGCAGTACCATCGGCGCTGAAGCGTTTCACTTCCAGGTTCGGAATGGGACTGGGTGGTTCCGCTTCGCTCGAGTCACGAGGGGCATCCCGTGGCGCAACAGATACAGTTGTAAAAAAACCGAATAGCGTGGCAGATCTTCCATCTAGCCAGGGCTCGACGGCGGTCAAGTGTTCGGCCATTAGTAGCGGTCGGCTCAACACGTTGCCGTGCTTACACCTCCGCCCTATCAAGCAGGTAGTCTTCCTGCGGCCTTACCGGACGAGCCGGTCGGAGGTCTCATCTTGGGGAGGGCTTCCCGCTTAGATGCTTTCAGCGGTTATCCCGACCAGACATGGCTACCCAGCGGTGCACGTTGCCGTACAACTGGCACACCAGAGGTCTGTCCACCCCGGTCCTCTCGTACTGGGGGCAGCCCCCCTCAAACCTCCTACGCCCACAGCGGATAGAGACCGAACTGTCTCACGACGTTCTGAACCCAGCTCACGTGCCTCTTTAATGGGCGAACAGCCCAACCCTTGGGACCTCATCCAGCCCCAGGATGAGACGAGCCGACATCGAGGTGCCAAACCCTGCCGTCGATGTGGACTCTTGGGCAGGATCAGCCTGTTATCCCCGGGGTAGCTTTTGTCCGTTAAGCCACGGCCCTTCCACACGGAACCGTGGGATCACTAAGCCCGACTTTCGTCCCTGCTCGACTTGTAGGTCTCGCAGTCAAGCCCCCTTATGCCTTTGCACTCTCCGGTGGGTTTCCATTCCACCTGAGGGGACCTTTGGGCGCCTCCG
>DAOTVY010000075.1:0-17273 GCA_034436115.1 Chloroflexia bacterium
GCGCCAGCGGCCCGACTAACCACTCCCGTGCGGCGGGCGGGCTGACCTGGGGACAAATCAGGGGAAAATCGTGCCGCATCTGCCGGGGCGGTCCAGGCCAGGCCGGCCGGCCCTCCGCCCCCGGCCCGCAACCGTAACGCAAGGTCAGTTGCGGGCCCTACAGCCCCTCTACTCCACTTTCTTGCGCGCAGCGTCCACCGCTCCAGGATCCGCAGCACCTGGCCGTCCAGCCCCGTCCAGGACTGCTCCAGGATGTCGCCGCTGCATACCTGGTCATGCACGGCAAAGCCGATCGGCAGTATTTCCCCGCGCCGGGCCACCGCCCACTCCCCCGCCGTGTAGCGGCGCAGGAACTCGACCCGCGCCGGCCGCAGCACCGTCACCAGGATGAGCAGCCGCGGCGGCCAGGTCGACCACTGGGCCAGGAATCCCTCCCGCGCCAGGAAGTAGGCGCTGTAGTCGCGCACCTTGCGCTGCCACTGCTGGGCCCACTCGGTGGAGCGGTCCACCTCGATAAAGACCGTGGTGGGGGTGACTCCGGGGCCACCCAGGAGAAAGACGCCGTCGGGCTCCAGGCGGCGCTCCTGCCCGGAGGGCAGCGTGTAGCGGTACGCCGCCTCCACCTCGTTCAGCCAGACCAGGCTCAGGCCGGCCTTTTGCACGGCCACCTGCAGGGCCACGTACAGTTCGGCGATTGCCAGGTAGTGCTCGATAAAGTAGGTCGAGGCCGGGCGGTCCGCCCGCCGACGCCGCCCGTCCGGGCATCCGGTCACGGCCTCCACGTACTCCTGCCCGAGCACGTCCAGGGTGTAGACGTGGCGCGGCGCCCCTGTGCCACGCTGCACCATGTGCGGCATTCGCTCCACGTAGCGATGGCGGTACAGCGCCTTCAGCCGCTGGCTGACGTTGGAGGGGTGGATGCCCAGCAGCGCCAGCACCAGGGGGGCGGTGATAAAGCGCACCGCGTGCAGCGCCAGCAAGATCGTGTGGTCCCGATCGTCCAGGCAGAAAGGGGCGGCCCGCGCTTCCTTTTCGCTCAGCCGGCCATCCCAGTCCCGCGTCATCTCTTCACCTCCTTGGGGATCGACAGGCGCCAGGAGGCCCATAGTCGAGCGGCCCTGTTGGGGGTACATCCATCTATCCCCCGGAGAGGAAGCGCTGCTGTAGGGCTTCCTGGGGCCTTCTCGACTTCCCGGTGCGCTACCCGGTGCGGTAGTCCCTCGGGTAGTCCGGCGGTAGCGCAGCGGTAGCGTACCCGGTACCGGGCGTGGCAGCGCACTTCGATTACCTCCTGCCGGCCGCGCTCTTCCAGCGCAATTCCTGCTGCGCGACCACGACCTGCTCCTCGTAGCCCTCGATCAGCCCCTGTTCATAGGCCTCGATGGCCAGGCGCAGAAAGCGCTCGGCCAGGCGCGAGCAGACCACTCCCTCGCCGTCCTCGTTCACGTAGCCCATTTCCTTGCCGATGCGCCGCAGCGCAGCGATCACCTCCGGCGACAGGGTCAGCCCCACCTTGCGCTTGCGCCGCCGCGGTTCCGCCGGCGTGATCGGCCGCTTGCGCCGCTGATTCCGCCTGGCCTCTTCGGCCGAGGGCCCGTCGGTCTCCGGGGCCATGCCGGCCTGCTCCAGTTCGCGCCAGGCGCTACTCAACCTGCGTGTCATAGGCGATCCTCCGCAGCACCATCTCCATCTCCCGCGGTGCCAAGTCGCGCGGAGCGATGTCCCAGATGGGCCGGCCGTGACGCACCAGTTCCCCCCAGACTACCCGGCGCGGGAGGCCGTAGAGCTGCTCTTTCGGCTCGTAGTAGACGATCGGCCCCAGGACCTGGCGCCAATCGCGGATCGTCTCCAGGTGCTCGCGGGCCCCGCGCACGAACCTGGTGGGTACAATGGCGGTGATGTGCCGGCCGATCTCCTTGAGCCGACGGGCGATGTCCAGCACGCCGGCCTCGGTCGCCGCCTCGGGGATACCGGGCACCACGACATAATCCGAGACGGCCAGCGCGGCCTCCTGGACCTTGCCGGCGTAGGGGCCGGTGTCCAGGACGATGCAGATGCCCCTGACGGAGCACAGCGGTGGCAGGACCTGGCGCAGCACCTCGCCCGGCGGGCCCGCCTCCGGCCGGCGCAGCCCGGCTTCCAGTTCCGTCGAGCGTTCGCCGCCGCGGCTGACCACCAGGTTGTCGTAGCCGGGCACGGCCGTCAGGAACGAGCGGAGCGGCGGCCGGCGGTCCGGCCGCAGGTCCAGCACGGCCCGGAACAGTTCGGCCACGTCGTTGGCCGGTTCCAATCCCAGAAAACAGGCCACGCTTCCCTGCGTGTCCAGGTCCAGCAGCGCCACGGGCCGGCCCTGGCGGGCGAGCCAGGTGGCCAGGTGCACGGCCAGGGTGGTCTTGCAGACCCCGCCCTTGCGGTTGGCGATGGCGATGATCACGGCCCCCTCCTTTCGTCCGCCGGACCGCTGGCCGCCGCCTGGGGCGGGAGCAGGCTGCGCAATACGATGAAAAAGTAGGCCATACGGTTGCGTGCCCCGGCCAGGCGCAGCGCCGTCTGCCGGGCCCGGTAGACGAGCTGCACGAAGGCTTCCTCCTCCATCCCGGAAGCCCGCCACAGGTTGTGCGCCTGGGCGTCATTCTCGCGGAAATGTTCGATGTCGCCGAACTGCCGGCCGATGTCCATCACCAGGTTGGCGATGTAGACGCTGCGCTCGGGCGTATGATGCGCGCCGAAGCGGCCGGCCCCCAGCACCAGGTGGCCCAGCCCCGGCCGGCCGCCGGCCACGAAAGGCCGTGGCCGGCGGGGAGAGGCCCCTTCGTGCCCCGGCTTCTGCGCGGACCGGTGGGGGTCGGCAGCGTGCTCCGCCGCCGGCCCTTCCAGACAGCGTTGCAGGTAGGCCAGGGGGTCGCCGGCGAGCTCCCGGCCGGCCAGGCGGCAGGCCGTTGTCCAGACCTCCTCCGGGCCAAAGCGTTTGGCGAGCGCCCCGACCCGGCCATAGTCGCTCTTCTGGGGCACCGTCCTGCCATCCGCCAGGCCCAGGATGGCGGCCAGATTCTGGGCCAGGATGGCCACCTGCGTGCGGCGCCGGTCGGCAAAGCGGCGCAGGTCGGCCAGCACACGCTCGTAGCGCTGGTTGAGCGCTTCGGGTGGGTTGGACGCGCCCGGAGCGGCCGGCCTACCCGGCGACGGCGTATGCTCCTGCGCCTGGTCCCCCAAAACGCCAGCGGATGGATGGTTTCGAGGGGCTGGGCCGCGTTGCGGCCCACGTTGAGACTCGAAGAGGCTCAACGTGTCTCTTTCCGGTTCTGGTCGGTCTGGTTTGGGCGGGATTTCTCCACCACCTGGCCCGGCAGAAACCGTGCCGCGTGCATTTTCTGCCTCTTGGGCCGGGGGTGGTGGGATTTCTCCACCATCCGTGGTTCCCTGCCTCTCCTGTTGCCAGTCGCGGTGGGCCTGGCAGCTGCGTTGATGGGCGCAGCCCTGGCATTCCCGGCCCTGATCCCAGCGGACGAACTCTTCCCGCGTCAGGGGGTTATGGACCATCAGGAGCAGGCTGTTGGGCTGGAGATGCAGGGGTACGCCGGCCGCTATCCCCGTGGCGTGCAGCGCCCGCAGCTCTTCCGGACCAAAGAGGTCGCCGGCGCGCAGTTCGATCAACAGGCCGGACGCTTTGAGCGCCTGGATGGCATCGCGCAGGGTCCGCGTATCGGCGATGCCCAGGTCCTGGCCCATCGTGGCGCGGGAGGCCCAGGCATAGCCGGTCAGCTCTTTCCATATCCCCCCGCCGTGCTGGTGCAGGCGGATATAGCTCCACACGGCCACGCCCTTGGTGCCGATGCGCCGGCCGTAGCAGTAGAGCAGTTCGCGGTAGACCAGGCAATGGTCCGGCCGGCCGCGCACGGCTCGGGCGTCCTGGTTGCGTCGTTTGCCTGGCTCATGGGCTCCTCCTTTCGTTTCGTTCTGTACCTGGCGGCAGGTATGGGCAGCAGAATTCCGGGGAGCAGATTTCTTGGCAAAACGGGGATTCCTGGCTATGATAGGGGGAGACAGACAGTGAGGGACAGTGAACGCCGGTCTTGCAGACTGCGGGGGGTCTGAAGAGGGGCGCCAGTGCAGCGGACTCCGGGGGCGGGCTGGCGCCGGAAATGCGAGAACAGGGCTATATTTTCCTCTCTTTCCCCATCGTGGCCGACAGCACTGAAAATCCGCTGGGGGTAACCCCGTGGGGGTTCGAATCCCCCCTTCGGCATTCCCTTAGGCCGCGGGGCGTTCTTTCCCCTTCCATCGGATGATCAGCGCCGGTTGGCGGCAGAAGCGAATCACGTTCTCCAGGGTGCTGCCGGCCAGGATCTCCCGTACCGCGCTGCGGCCCAGCGAACCCAGCACGATCAGGCAGGGATCGACTTCCTCGGCCACCCTCAGCGTCTCCCGGTAGGGAATCCCGTGGCGGAGCAGATAGCGGGCTTGTAGCCCAAAAAGGCGCAGGGTACGGCACATCGCTTCCAGCCGCGCCACATCTTCCCGGTCGAACTCGGCCACCTGCTCAGCCGGCCGATGGCGCATGATCCGCTCGTCCTGGACGTGGAGCAGCACGACCTCACGGGTCCCGGCCTCCCCCAGCTGCTTGACTACTTGGAACGCTTCCTCGGCACACTCGGAGAAATCGGTGGGGTGGAGCACCCGCTGGAACATCTGCCGACAGATCCTGCGACACTCGATATGCCCGAGTTCCCGGACGACTTCGAACTTGTAGAGGAGCACCGGGACGCTCGCACGGCGTACGACCTCGTAGGCTACGCTCCCTAACAGCACTTCCTGGGCCAGCGTCCTCCCCTGTGCGCCCAGAAAGATCAGCTCCACGCGCTCTTCCTCGGCGACCCGAACGATCGTGGCCGCCGGCGACCCATACTCCACCCGGGTGACCACCCGCAGCCCTTCGCCCTCCAGCGCCATGCGAGCGACGTTCAGCTGTTCTTCCACGCTCCAACGGACCCGGTCCAGCGCCTCCTGGTTGACCTCCAGCCAGGGAACATCGCCCGAACGAATCACGTTGAGCAGCACAACCTGGCCCATGCCGGCCGGCTTCAAATCCGGAAGGCAGGCAAACACTGCGTTCGCATAGGCGGAAAAGTCCGTCGGGAACAATACCCGAGCAAACACTTCTCACCGTTCTAGGTTATGTTAGTTCACTAGTTTACCCGCAGGACCCCTTCGTGTCAAGTCACCAGGAGGGAGGATGCCCAGCGCGTCCACCGGCCGCGGAGCCATCCCGGCGCCGTTGCTTCGCCATGGCGTTGTTCCCTGCGAGCGAGGGAACCTAAATCGCGGTGGTGCGCGCGCGTCCCAACCTCAGCCGCCTGCTTCGCCTTCCGGGCAAAACTGCCCAGCCTCGCGCCCGCTCACTGCAAGCCCAGCACAGGATGCCTCCGCGCCACCAGGCGCACCAGCCGACTCAACACGACCTCATAGGGATACCCGGCCACGCGCGCCGCCTCGGCCAGACTGGTCTCGGGGCTAATGTCGGGGTTGGGGTTCACATCCAGGACATAGAAGACACCATCGCGCAGCCGCAGGTCCAGCCGGGCATAATCGCGACAGCCGAAGGCGCGGTAGACCGCGCGCGCGATCTCCTCCAGACGCTTTTGCTCCTCCAGGGAGAGCAACGCAGGAACCCGAACCTCGATCTGTTCGTAGGGCTTTGATCCCGGGCAGAATTTGGATTCGTAACTGCAGATGCGTTCACGGGGATCGTCGAACGCCCCGAAATCCATCTCCGCGATGGGCAGGATTTCCAGCTCGTCGTTTCCCAGAAGCGAGACGTGGAACTCTCGGCCATCGACGAAATCTTCTACCAGCGCCGGCTGGCGGAAGGTCTCGTGTACGTACCTCACCCGTCTCTGCAGCTCCGCCCGGCTGAAGACGACCGCCTCGGGCGAAAGCCCCACGCTGCAATGCTCCAGGGCCGGCTTGACGATGGCTGGGAAACGCTCCCAACCATCCACTTCCGCCCGCTCGTACACCCGCCAGTATGGCACGGGCAGGCCACAGCGGGCCAGAAACCGCCGCACCCTGGCCTTGTCCCAGGAGCGCGAAAGGACCTCAGCACGCGAGCCGGAATAGACAAACCCCAGCCGCTCGAGCGTCTGCGCCACCAGTGCTTCGCTACGCACGACACCGGGCAGTTCCTCGCAAGCGTTAAAGACGATCACCTCTTCCGGCCGAAAACCACGGAGATACGAAAGCAATTCGGGTGTCCGAACCAACACCAGGTGAACCGCATGGCCTCCCTTCACCAGGCCCGTCTCCAGCGCAGCCGCCTCCTGAAGCGCACTCTCAGCGTCCGCCTGCGGCCAGGCTGGGTCCAGGTTGAATAGGAGCAGGACAGGCAGGCCGAGCCCGTCATCGTGGCTGTTCAAGATCCCTCCTTCCCGGGAAATCCCTCACCGCACTTCATCTGGCGCATGCCCTCTGACGAACAACAACCCGTCGCCCTGCCCCAACCTCTTGCATCCGCGTTACCGTCAATATACCAGAAACGGCGCTGCCAGACAATCCCCCAAAGGCCATCTGGGCCCGGACGACCATGACGCGGGAAACCTCCGGTTATCCTCCCCAGCCTGAGAGCGTCCATCGGGTATGCATAACGCAGGATAGATCCTGTGCTCTACTGCTGAGCGCGGGCACATCGCTGCCCCTGGAGGGGAAACCCAGGCGCTCGCGTTCGCACCGCTCCTGTACCCGGCCGGGTTCCATCGTCAGAGCGAAAGCGTCCCAGGAACCTTGGGAAAGAGCAGACCATCCTCGATCCGCTTGAGGCCACAGATGAAACGCGCAAGGCGTTCCACCCCGATCCCAAAGCCCGCGGAAGGCGGCAGCCCCCGTTGGGCGATCTCCAGGTACAGGCGGTATTCCTCCGGGTCCAGGCCCATGCGCTCCATCCGGCTCAGGATCCGCTCGAGGATGTGCTCCCGCTCCCCGCCCGAAAGCGCCTCCCCATACCCCTCCGGATACAGGAGGTCCATATCGACGAGCGTCCCCGGCCGTTCGGGGTCCTCGCGGTCGTAGAACTCGCGTGCCTCCAGCGCCATGTCGACGATCCATAACGGCTCTTCGCTCTGTTGCGAGAGGATGATTTCGAAATTGCCCCCGTAGCGGTCATAGGCATCGCGATAGGTGATCCGACGAAACGGTCGCGCCGGGATGCGAAGTTCCCGGCCGAAGAAGGCCAGCGCCTCGCGGCAATGCTCCCAAACCCAGGAAAGGGTGTAGATCAGGAGTTCTTCACCGAGCGCCATGACCTCCTCGCGCGTGGCCCCGCGCACTTCCAGATCCAGCTGGGTGAACTCCACCAGATGCCGGCCGGTGTCCGCCAGTTCGACCGGCTCCAGCCGGACGTTCGGGGAGAAGGCAAAGATGCGCTCGTGGCTCAGCACCGCGACCTGCTTGTGGAAGATCATGCTGCGGGTCAACTGGTAGCGGTGGCCGTAATACTCTACCTCCGCCCGTCCGGTCGCGTGGCGCAGGGGATCGGTAATGGGCGAAAGGATCACCGGCCGGATTTCGATAAAGCCGCGAGAGCGCAGGAAATCGCCCATCGCGCGTACCACCTCGCTCTGCACGGCAAGCGCGTGCCTCAGGGCCTCCGCAGTTGCCCGGCGATAGGCCTGCTCCGCGAGCTCCTCCACTCGGGTTCGGGGATCCATCGTCCACCTCCTCCGGCGACACCACCAGCCGCCGCACTTACGCTTCCATCCCGCGCGTGCCGCTTTCCTGGGCCCGCCCAGGGAAATTTCCAGCCCCTAGCAGGCACCGCTCCGTTGCCTCGATGTCCTCCGGCCGCACCTCCACCACCACCCGATCCCCTGCCTCCAGGCGGGTATCGCCGTGGGGAACAATCTCCTGCCCCTGCCGTACCACGCGCACCACCAGGCTCCCCCGCGGAAGCCCCAACTCGGCGATCCGCTTGCCCACCGCGGCCGCGCCGGGGCGAAGGACATGCTCGGCCTGGCAGAGCGTTTCCCCCGCAGTTAGTCCCTTCCCCTCCAGGAGCAGAGCACGCACAAGGGCCCCGGTCTCAGGCCCATCCACCAGCAGCACCAGGCGATCCCCTTGCTGAAGCGTGGTGTCCCCACGGGGAATGATCGCCCGCTCTCCGCGCTGGATGGTCGCGATGATCGTGCCGAAGGGCAGGTTCAAGGCCCGCACCGGCCGGCCCACGGCAGCTGCTCCCTGCCCCAGCTCCACGGTCAGCAGCTCGCCCCCACGATGGCTCACCAGCCGCATCTCCTGCATCCTGCGTTCGACCTCCATCCGCCGCGCCAGGCCCAGGCGGTAAGCACGGATAACGTCCGAACGCCGCACCATCCCCACCACCCGTTGGGGATCGTCACGCGTCACAACTGGCACACGCCCCACATCGCGAGAAGCCAGGAGCACCATCGCTTCGTGCAGATTCTGGTCCGGATACAGCACCACCGGGTTCCGGGTGCAGATGTCCACCACCTTCCTGCCCTTCCCCTCCTCCAGGGACCTGTGATAGTCCGAAAGGGTCACCACACCGAAGAGTCGCCCTTCACTGTCCACCACAGCGGCACCGTGATGTCCACTCTGCTCGAACAGGCGCCCCAGTTCCTCTAACGACAGCTCTGGGGAGACCGAGGCGAAATCACGCGTCATTGCCTCTTCGACCGTGACCATCTCCAACACGTGGCGATCCCGGCCCTGCTGCAGGTAGATCCCCCGGCGGGCCAGGCGGCCGGTGTAGACAGAACCGGGACTCAGGTGTTGGGCGACAAGCGTGCTCACCGCGGCACAAAGCATCACCGGAAGAATGATGCGGTAATCGCGGGTCATCTCGAACAGGAGAAGAATCGCCGTGATCGGGCAATGCACCGCCCCGGCCAGCACTCCCCCCATCCCCACGAGGGCATACGCCGGCGGCGGAGCCGCAATCCCAGGCATCAGCTTGCCCACCGCCTGTCCAAACGCCCCACCCAGCATGGCGCCGATGAAGAGCGACGGAGCAAAGACCCCACCGGAACCGCCTGCCGCCAGGGTCAGTGCGGTCAGGAGAGGCTTGAGCGCCATCAGCGCGACGAGTACCCACAGCGCCATCGCTTCCCCGCGCAGCAGCCCTTCCATGGTGTCATATCCCACACCGAACAGCTGGGGGAAAGCAATTCCGGCGGCACCGACCATGGCACCTCCCAGGGCAGCCTTGAGCCAAAATGGGCTGCGCCACGCCTGGAAGTGTTCCTCCAGGCGAAGCAGCCCGCGCACGTAGAGGGTCGACACCAGCGCTGCGGCGAGTCCCAGGCCCAGGTAGAGGAACAATTCCCAGGGAGAGCGCAAGGTGTACTCGGGGATGCGAAACGCCGGACTGTCTCCGCGCAACACGCGGGTGATGACCGACGCGGTCACCGCGGCCAAGACCACCATCGCAAAGCCGCCGGTGGTGAACTCGCCCAGGATGACCTCCTGCGCGAAAAAGACCCCCGCGATCGGGGCGTTAAACGCGGAGGCGATGCCGCTGGCGGCGCCACAGGCCGCCAGCGTGCGGATCCGTTCGCTGGACAGCCGGAGCCGTTGCGCAAGCCAGGAGCCGACCGTGGCCCCGATCTGCACATTGGGGTCCTCCGGACCGACCGATCCTCCAGCGACAATGGTGAGGATTGCCGCAAGCACGCGCGCAACGGCCGGACGCATCCGCACCCGGCCTCCGCGCAGCGCCATCGCCTCCATAAGACCGGCCACACCGTGCCCCACTTCCTGCGGGGAAAGGATACGCACCAGGCCGGCGGCAAGGACCAGGCCCAGCGCCGGAAAAGCGACGGCGAGGAAGCAATTCCCCCAGGCAGCGCGTGTCGGGCGTTCAAAGAGCACCCACTCCGGGCCCCAAGCCAGCCGCAGGGCAATCCCATTGCCACGTCCTATGAGGCCGTTCTCGATCCCCAAGTGAAATAGGTACGAGCCGAGCGCAGTCAAGGCACCAACCACTGCCGCGTTCAGGGCAAGGAAAGCCGGTCCCATGCGCTGCACGCGCCGCACGGCAAGCAGCCAGAACGGTTCCTTCTCGCTTGCACATTCCGCATCCATTCGCGACCGTCCTCCGGGCCTGAACGAAAGTACCGCCATTATACCACCAAGCCACCCGCCCGCT
This sequence comes from Chloroflexia bacterium, assembly GCA_034436115.1. Lineage (GTDB taxonomy): Bacteria > Chloroflexota > Chloroflexia > DTKN01 > DTKN01 > DAOTVY01. Next base: position 10,157 of record DAOTVY010000075.1, read on the forward strand.
CCGCGCGCGTGCCCTGGTTCTGGGACAGGCATAAGCTGAAACCGCCAGTTGCTGCGGCACGAAGGCCCTTGCTGTGCCCGCGGGAGCGTGGGGTAGGCGGGGACATCGGCCCGTGGCTACCCGAGGTCGATCCACAAGACTTGACAGCGGTGTCGCATTTTCGCTATGATGGGCCCAGCAGACGGACACGGGCGGGCATCCGGGAACCGCCGCCTTCCTACGGAGAAAGGAGGTACCCGTATGGTTCGCTACTTCGTTTCCCCGGAGGAGGTCGAAACCCAGGTCTTCGACTGGGGCCACCTGAAGTGGCTCAGCGCCCCCGATGTGACAGGCGCGGAAAAGTTCAGTACCGGCGTGGTGCTCCTGGCTCCGGGCAAAGGGCACACAACGCATTGCCATCCGGGGTGCGAGGAGATCCTCTACGTCGTTTCGGGCCACGGCCGGCAGCGGGTGGCCGATCAGGAAATGGAGCTTCGGCCAGGCATGCTCGTGTTCATCCCCGAAGGCGCGGAGCACAGCACCGTGAACACGGGCTGGGAAGCGCTGAAGCTGATCGCCGTCTATGCGCCGCCTGGGCCGGAGAAGGCTCTCCGCGAGATGCCCGAGTGTCGGATCGTCCCGCCCGGCGAGCTGCCCTGACGGGCTTTGGGGCACAAGTCTTCTGGAGGGAAGAACGATGAAAACCGTGGTCCTCGTGGGAGCGCTCGACACGAAAGGGAAGGAACTGGCCTACGTGCGGGATCGCATCCAGGAAGCCGGCCTGCAGACCCTCGTGGTCGACTTTGGCGTGATGGGCCCGCCTGCCTTCGAGCCAGACGTGCGCCGGGAAGAGGTTGCCGCTGCCGCCGGGGCAGATCTGGCCTATCTGGCTTCGGGCGAGCACAAAGACGAGGCCATGGAAGCGATGGCGCGGGGGCTGGCCGTCGTCGTGCGGCGGCTCTACGACGAGGGGAAGCTCGACGGCATCATCGGCATGGGTGGCACTGGTGGTACCGCGATCGCGACCGCGGCCATGCGCGTCCTCCCCATCGGGGTCCCCAAGGTGATGGTCTCGACCGTCGGTGGGGGCGACGTGAGCCCGTACGCCGGCACGAAGGACATCACCTTCATGCCCTCGATCGTCGATGTTGCTGGATTCAACCGCATCAGCCGCCGCATCTATTCCAACGCTGCCGGGGCGGTCGCGGGCATGGTGCTCGCCGAGGCGCCCCAGGCGGGGGAGGACAAACCGCTGATCGTCGCCTCGATGTTCGGCAACACGACGCCGTGCGTCGACCGCGCCCGCAGCATCCTGGAAAGCCATGGGTATGAGGTGCTCGTCTTCCACGCTACGGGCACCGGCGGGCGGACCATGGAAAGCCTCATCACGGACGGGTATATCGCCGGTTCCCTGGACATCACCACCACCGAGCTGGCCGACGAGGTCTGTGGCGGGGTCCTCAGCGCGGGCCCAGAACGCTGTCTGGCCGCTTCGCGCGCGGGCATCCCGGCGGTGTTGGTCCCCGGATGCGTGGACATGGCCAACTTCTGGGCAATCGACACCGTCCCGGAGCGCTATCGCAACCGCAACCTCTACCGCTGGAACCCCAACGTTACCCTGCTGCGCACGAACGTCGAGGAGAACCGGCGCATCGGCGAGATGCTGGCCGCGGCCGCGAACGCGGCTACGGGGCCAGTGGCCATCGTGCTGCCGCTGAAGGGGGTCTCGATGCTGGACAGCCCCGGGGGCGCCTTCTGGGACCCGGAGGCCGACCGGGCCTGTTTTGAGGCGATCAAGGCCAACGTGCGGCCGGACATCCCGGTGATCGAGCTGGACCACAACATCAACGATCCCGAGTTCGCGGACCGCTGTGCGCAGCTCCTCTTGGAAATGCTGAAACGATAGGAGGGAAACCATGGCCTTTATCACGCGGGAAGAGGCGTTGGCGCGCCTGCGCCGTACCGTCGAATCCGGACGGCCGATCGTAGGCTGCGGGGCCGGCACCGGCATCTCGGCCAAATTCGCCGAGAAAGGGGGCGCTGACCTGATCATCATCTACAACTCGGGGCGGTACCGCATGGCCGGCCGTGGATCCCTGGCTGGCCTGATGCCCTACGGCGATGCGAATGCGATCGTCGTCGAGATGGCTGCGGAGGTGCTGCCGGTCGTGCAGAACACCCCGGTGCTGGCCGGCGTGTGCGGCACCGACCCGTTCCGCCTGATGCCGGTTTTCCTCAAGCAACTGAAGGAAATGGGCTTCACCGGCATCCAGAACTTTCCCACCGTCGGGCTCATCGATGGGAACTTTCGCGCGAACCTGGAAGCGACCGGCATGGGGTACGATAAGGAGATCGAGACGATCGCCCTCGCCCACCGGATGGATCTGTTAACCACCCCCTACGTCTTTGATACCGATCAGGCACGTGCAATGGCCGAGGCGGGCGCCGACCTCCTGGTCGCACACGTGGGGCTCACCACCTCGGGCTCGATCGGGGCGGCTGTCGCGCTGACGCTGGACGAGGCGATCGAGCGGGTCCTCGCGATCGCGGAAGCCGGGCGGTCCGTCCGCAAGGACATCATGGTCATCTGCCACGGCGGCCCCTTCGACGAGCCGGAAAACGTCGGCGTGGCGCTGGCTCGCATGCCGGGCGTGGTGGGCTTTTTCGGCGCTTCGAGCATCGAGCGGCTGCCTACCGAGCGCGCGATCCTGCAACAGGTGCAGCAGTTCAAGGCATTGCCCCTGGCGCGCGCATAGCCGATGGGATGAACCGATCTTGCCCCCCTCCTGCCGCAAGCAGGAGGGGACTTTTTGGACGAAAGCACAGGAAGTGGGTATAATGGCCGGCGAGCTGAAGAGACCAAGGAGCGAGCCATGATGCGCCAGAACCCACCGTGGGAACTGGAAATCAGCCTGGACGATGTGCTGCGAGGCCAGGGGGCCGACCCGGCCCAATTGCGCCGGAGAAGCCCCGTTCTGGTAGAAGCCGCCGAGCGGGCACTGGCCGAGGGGCGATCCCTGATCCAGCCGGCCGCGGTCCATCGGGAAGTGGCGATCCTGCGCGCCCGTCACGAACGCTTGGAACTAGAGGACGGGGGATTCCTGGCAGGTGCGCTGCCGTTCCAGCACCTGGCCGGCGCCGAGCGCGTGATCGTAGCCGTCTGCACCATCGGGGAAGCCCTCGAGACGCGTGTTGCCTCCCTGATGGCATCCGACCCGATCTACGCCCTGGCGCTGGACGGGTTTGGTTCGGCGGCCGTGGAGGCGCTCGCCAACGCCCTTTGCCGGTGCTTTTCTACCGAGGCCGAAACCGCGGGGGAAAGGACCTCCCTGCCCTTGAGCCCCGGGCAGCCCGGATGGCCGCTTGCCGAAGGCCAGGCGCAGATCTTTGCCCTGGTGGACGCCTCGACGATCGGTGTGCAGCTGACCGATCACGCCATGATGGTCCCGCGGAAGTCGCTTTCGTTCGTCGTGGGCGTGGGGCGCGACTTGCAGGTACGGGGCAGCCCATGCGAAGCATGCCCGCTCAAGGAGCGTTGTCGCTATCGGAGCGACCGCGATGCCTGAGCCTTCCCGGCACCGGGTAGAGCTGGAACCGATCGGCCGGCGGGTGGACATCGCGCCCGGCCGCACGCTGCTCGATGCCGCCCAGGAAGCGGGCATCGACCTGACCGCCATTTGCGGAGGCGCCGGTACCTGCGGGCGCTGCCGCGTCCGGGCGTTGGAGGGGCTATTGAACGAGCCGACCGCGGCCGAGCGACTGGCGCTTTCCTTCCAGGAGTTGGCTTCGGGATTCCGTCTGGCCTGTCAGGCGGTTCCCCTCGGCAATGTGCGGGTGGATATCCCGGCGGAATCGCTCGCCACCGCTCAGCGGTTGCAGCTCGAAGGGCAAGTGGAGGAAATCGAGTTGCGGCCGGCCGTGGTCCCGCTCGACGTGCACATGGCCCCGGCCACGCTCAACGACCTCACGGCCGATTGGCGTCGGGTCCTGAAGGCAGCAAATCTACCCCACTTACGCCCTTCCTGGCCGGTGCTCACGGGCCTTTCCGAGATCTTGCGAGCCGAAGGTTGGTCGGTGCGTCTGGCCATCCGTCACGAAGAGGTGGTGGCCATCCTGCCTGCAGGAACAACGCTGCTGGGCCTGGCCGTGGACCTCGGCACGACCAAGCTAGCGGCCTATTTGGTGGACCTGGAGAGCGGCCGCACCCTTGGGCGTGCCGGTGCCCCCAACCCGCAGATCGCCTATGGAGAAGACGTCGTCAGCCGCATCGCTTACGCCAACCGCGAGGAACAAGGGCGGGCGTTGCTCCAGGAGCGGGTAGTGGAAGCGCTGAACGGTTTGATCGAGAGCTTGTGCCAGGAGGCGGGTGCTCTCCCCGAGCAGATCGTCGAAGCGTCCGTTGTGGGAAACACGGCCATGCACCACCTCTTCGCCGGCCTCCCGGTGCGGCAGCTTGGGATGTCCCCCTATGTGCCCGCGGTGAGCGATCCGCTGGAGATCCCGGCGCGTGAGTTGGGGCTGCGCGTGAACCGGGGGGCCTATGTGTATTTGCCGCCGAACATCGCTGGCTATGTGGGCGCAGACCATGTGGCCATGCTGGTGGCAACCGGCATGCATCAGGATGGGCGGACCCGCCTGGCGCTGGACATCGGGACGAACACTGAGATCAGCCTCGCGGTCGGGGGGCGGCTGCTTTCCTGCTCCTGCGCTTCCGGGCCGGCCTTCGAGGGAGCACACATTCACGACGGCATGCGCGCGGCTCCCGGGGCGATCGAGCGGGTACAGCTCATCGGCGACGAGGTGCGACTTCAGACGGTCGGGCATGCACCGCCGGTGGGGATCTGTGGCTCGGGGATCCTGGACGCGGTGGCGGAATTGCGCCGGGCAGGCATTCTCAACGAGCGAGGGGCCTTTCAGCTGGAAAGACGCGGTGTTCGGCGGCGAGACGGGCAGGTGGAATTCGTGCTGGTGCCGGCCGCCCGGGCCGGGGGTGGGCGAGAAATCGTGGTCACACGCGCCGACGTGAACGAGATCCAGCTGGCGAAAGCGGCCATCCGTGCCGGGATTGAGGTACTACTGGCCGAAGCCGGAGTCCGTGCCGAAGCGCTCGAGGAGGTCATCGTCGCGGGTGCGTTCGGAACCTACCTGGATTTGCGCAGCGCGCTGGCCATCGGGATGTTTCCGCCCCTTCCCTTGTCCCGTTTCCGCCAGGTGGGGAACGCGGCCGGTGCCGGTGCGCGGCAGCTGCTGCTCTCCGTCGGGCTGCGCCAGGCGGCCGTCGAAGTCGCCCACCGGGTCGAGTATATCGAGCTCACCACCCACCCGCGCTTTACGCCCGAGTTCGTCCAGGCCATGTACCTGCGGTGAAGGCTGGTTGGTCTCGAATCTTGGGCCGTCGGAGAAGCACTCGTTCCCCTGCTTTGGATTCCCCGGGGCGAGTGCTGCGCAAGCCAACCAAGCCCCATTGCAACGCTGTTCTCAACAACGGGGAGGCTCCGTGGAGCCTCCCCGTCTCCTTACTGCGCACGAAACGCGCCTTCCCTAGCGCGTATCCACCCCCAGGCGGGTTCGATCGCACCCCACGACGTTCACCACAATCGGTGGGTTCGTGGTGAAACTGTGGAGCTGCCCGTCATCCGACTGGAACCACTTCACCGTGAAGCCAGAGTTCAGGTAGTGAGGTCCACAACTGGTGAACTCCTGATGTCCACCTTGGTTCACGCGCGTCACCATGTCGATCGTGAAGACGATCATCTCGCCCGGACTCAGCACGATCGGCTCCCCGTTGTTGTTGCGAGCAGTAAAGGTGAAGCGGCTCTGCTGACACCCCGCTCCTGGATTCGGCACGGTCATCCGGAGCGTGAACCCCGTACCCTGGTAGTTGGGAAACGTGCCCTGCCCTCCTGGACTGCCGGCCGGGTCGGGGATCTGCTCACACCCGAAGTAGTCTTTACCACCCCCGCTATTGATGTCCCGTGTTCTGGGAGTAGGTGGGTAGAAGATCATGTCAAAATCGTTCGTGGCTTGGTTGACGATCATGTAGGTGTAGTGAAGGTGCAGGAGGGTGTAAGCCGGAACGGTCAGAGGGTCAGTGGAAATCGCCTCGTCGATCACCACCTCTTTGCAGGCTGGGTTGCCATTGCAGGGCGGCGGCGTAGGCGCACCGGCTGGGAAGACGAAGCAAGTGTCCTCATTCCCGCCGTACAGACGCTGACACTCCGCAGCATCGTTGATGTGGAGGAGGATCGTCTGGGAAACCGGCGGCGTGGCACTGGTCCAGGTCGCCGTGCCCATCACGATCCCAGTGGTTCCATCCAGCTCAATGTTGCTGGGGTTCCCATGGCCGCGCACGAAGGCGAAGTATCCCTGTATCGAACCCCAGTGCACCTGGAAAGGATCCCCGTTCGCGCCGTGAGCCAGGGCCGTCGCGCTATCCGGGTTCCCAGGGGGCTGTGCGGGATAGATGCAGTAGGCGATCAGGCCAGGAACCCCATTCACTGGCGACCTGTCCTCCAGCGAGTCGAACACGTAGGTTGTGGTGTCGCCGGTAACCGAGAACGAAGCGCCCACAATCGGTGACGGCAAAAAGTTGTCGATTGCGGCGATGCTCGGACAGCCGCCCTGGGCCGGGCGGGTGCTCGCCGAAAACGCTGTCGGGATGGGCTGCGTGACGAGAGGCAATAGCGCCAGGATGAGAGCGAGTGTCAGACAAAACGCGCCGGTCCTAACTTTGTGCCTCATAGGTCCCTCCTCCACAATAGCTGCGATCTGCTTGCGGGCTCCCTCAAGCCTTTTGTTTCGCGCCGTTTCACCTCCCATGTGATCACGATCGAGCTAGAGGAGCTTACCGGGATACCCTTCTTCTCTGCCTTTACTCGAGACGGGGAACTTTTTTTAATTATAGCAAGCACGGGCGTCCGTGCGCATTAGCTCACTTAAAATATCACCGAAGTGCTATTATTGGCTCAAATGATAATATCACCGGAGGAGCCAATGCGCACTGAGGAAATGATGAACACTCACGAGCGACGGAAGTATCTGCGCATCGTGCGGGCTCGCTATCTGGCCGCCGATCGAAGGACCAAAGGGGACCTCCTGGATGAGATGGAAGCCGTCACCCATCTGGACCGGAAGACCC
>DAOTVY010000076.1:0-3614 GCA_034436115.1 Chloroflexia bacterium
CTGTTTGTGTTATGGAAGCAAAAATGGTCGGTTCCCACCCGTGAGTGGCAGGCCATCGTCGCGGTGACTTTGGCCTCCTTCCTGGCCATCGTTCATCCCCTTGTCCCAACTCATGTCTGAACCTCAGCTGGACCGCTTGACGGGTACAAGGCGCTGTACTATGATGGAATCAACCTGGCTGGGGGTGAATCCCCTGTACGGGGATGTTGGTTGTGAGCATGGGCCGTGCGTATCGCGTAACTGTTCTTGCGGGCGCTGTGTGGCGTTTGCTCTCGTCCCGCCGCCTGGCGATTTACCTGATCCTGGCGGCCGTCCTCCTGCTGCTGCCAGCAGCGTTCTTTCCCCAGCCGCCGCCGGGCCTGGATCCGGCCGCGCAAGAGGCCTGGTGGGCGCAGTGCCGGGCCCGCCTGGGAGAGCGCGTGAACGCGCTGGCTCGCATCGGATGGATCGGGGTAGCCCGCTCGCCCATCCTGCTGGGCGTCGCGTCGGCTCTGCTTCTGAATGGGGTTGCCTGCACGATCGACCGCGCCGGGCGCCTGTGGCGCGCTGCAACCCACCCGTCAACAGCCGTCTTGCCCGAAGGCGCGTACGAGTGCGCAGGCGTGCGGTACACCAACGTCGACGCGGCCCGGTTTCCGCGCGAACTGGCCTGGCTGCGTCCCGTAGCCAGCCCTTCCAGTAGGGTGCGGTATTTCTACGGCGAACGCGGGCGCTGGGGACCACTGGGGACCATTCTAAGCCACCTCGGCCTTTTGCTTTTCCTGGCAGCGGCAGTGGCGCACCTGGCTGGCTACCGGCGCGAGTCCTTGTTTCTCCAGCCGGGCACAGAAAGCTGGTTCGGGAACCGGCTCGGTTGTCGCTTCACGGTGAGCGCAGCTGCGAAAGACGCCCCGCCGGGCAGTTTCTGGATCGAGGCGGAGGCGGACGGCCAGCGGAAGCGAGCGCCGATTGCTCCGGCTCGACCAGCTCGGGCGTGCGGCGCACGGCTTTACCTGGAGACGTATGGGCTGGCCTGGCGAGCTGAAGTCAGGGCGGCAGACGGTCGTGTGTTGCCCATCGACTATCCTGGAAGCGCAGGATGGCTGTATTTCGCCGAAGGGCAGACGGCCGGGGCGTTTTCCCTACCGACCGAGGGCATCACGGGGACCGTGGTCCCGTCACCGGCCGGCCTGCTCGGCCGGCCAGACGAAGCGTTGCAGCTGCGGATCTATGGGCCGGGCGAGGCCTTGCTGTTCGATGGAACGGTGGAGCCCACCGGCCAGCTGAGCGTGGCGGAGGTCTATCTCTCCTGGCGAACCCAGGTGTTTGTGAAGCTGGAGGCCGTCGTGGAACCAGGATTCGGCTGGATGGTCGCAGGAGCCACGTGCCTTCTGGTCGGGATGTGTGCAGCGCTGTGGGTGCGACCGCGGCGGATGTGGGCACGCTGGACAGCGGACGGCGTTCTGTCCGTCGTGACGAATCACCGGTAGCAACCGGCGTGAGGGCACCTGGAGTGCGATGGACTGGTTGACGGAAGACACGACCCTGGCCGCGGGAGCGGCGCTGGCGTTGGCGCTCGGGACGGTCAGCGCCGCGCTACAGCTGCTGAAAAGCGGTGCAACGGAGGAGCGCTCGGGCGGAACCGAGCGAGCGCGGTGGTTCCTGGGCAGCGGCGGCTACCTGCTGCTCCTTGCCCTCGCCGCGCGCGGGCTGGCCGTCGGCGGCTGGCCGTTCGCAAGGCGCTACGACGTCCTGCTGCTGACTGTCGCAGCGCTGGCCCTTTTCTACGCCCTGGGCATCCGCGGCCCAGGGAGCACCTGGGCAGGCGTCTGCGCCGGGCTCATCGCGACCCCGACCCTAGTGCTGACTCTGCTGCTCACCTCCAGCGGGGTGCGGGAGCCGAAGCCTGTGCCCCCGCTTCTGGGCGGCATCTGGTTTCCCATCCACGTACTCGCGACCGGAATCGGATACGGAGGTCTGGCCCTGGCCGGCGGGACAGGGTTGCTGCAGCTCGTAGCTGGACACGAGGGGCCTGCGGAGAACGCGTTTCCGGATTGGGAAGCGCTGCAAAGGCAGGGCTTGGCCTGGGGATACCCTTGGCTCACCTTGGGGATGCTGGCGGGGGCCATCTGGAGCTGGGAGTCCTGGGGTTGGCTGTGGAGCTGGAACAGCAAAGAGATCCTGACCCTGGTGACATGGGGGTTGTTCACGCTGGCGTTCCATACGCGGCGCCTGAGCGGTTGGCGAGGGCGTCCGCACGCCGCGGTCCTGACTGCCGGCTTGGTCACCCTTTTCCTGACACTCCTGGTTTCCCGCCAAGTGGGTCAGCGGGCGCTAAGCGGGATCGAGTATGTTTTCTGAGGTGCCAGGGCCTCGGAGCCGCAGTTTGCTGCTGCGGCGGGAGGATCGCACGATGGCACGCCTGACGCGGCGAGAGTTCCTCAAGGGGGGAGTGCTACTCGGCCTGGGCGTGCTCGGGGCCGCCACGATCTGGAAGAACTGGCGACTGGCCGCAGTGGGGAAGGAAACGGCCCCGTTGCCCTTTTACGCCCGACCGGCACGCTTTTTCGTGCCGGTCAGCGGGCACGCGCGCTGCGGCGATTGTCACACGGCTGCGGTGCCCGCGCATACGGCCTACTGCCACACGGAGCATTCCCATGTTTATGTCAAATGTCGCCTATGTCCGAAAGGCTGCCTGATCTCGGACGGACGGCGCGGCGATTGCCGGGTACGGGAGAACCGGGGAGGCATCCTCTATACGATGACGTACGGCAACCCTTGTGCCCTGGGCGTGGACCCCATCGAGAAGAAACCGTTTTACCATTTCCTCCCAGGCACAACGGCTTTCTCCCTCTCCACGGCGGGCTGTAACCTGCACTGTCTCTACTGTCAGAACTGGCAGATCTCCCAGACGACGCCTGAGCGCACCCAGTTCATCCAGCTGTTCCCTGACGCCGTGGTCGCGGCAGCGGAAGAGGCCGGCAGCCCGTCGATCGCTTTCACCTATGCCGAACCAACCGTTTTCTTCGAATATATGGTGGATACCGCGCGGCTCGCGCGGGCCCGCGGGCTTCGTAGCGTGGTGATCAGCGCCGGGTACATCAATCCGGAGCCGCTCCAGGAACTCTGTGCGCTCGTCGATGCGATCAAGATCGACCTGAAAGGGATCAACGAGGCATTCTACCGGGAAGTCTGCTTCGCCACGCTGCCTCCAGTGCTGGATGCCATCCGAATGATCGCGCGAAGCGGCATCCACCTGGAGATCGTTAACCTGGTGGTCCCGGGGCGTAATGATGCGCCCGAAGACATGCGCCAGCTTGCCCGGTGGGTGCTCGAGGAGGTCGGGCCCGATGTCCCGCTCCACTTCACGCGCTTCTACCCTCAATACCGCCTGCTCGATGTGCCGCCGACGCCCGTGGAAACCCTGGAGCAGGCGCGCCAAGCCGCGCTGGAGGAGGGATTACATTATGTCTATATCGGTAACGTGCCCGGGCACCCGGGGAACCATACGTACTGCCCGAAATGTGGCCAGGCGGTGATCCGCCGCAGCGGCTTCAGCGTGCTCGAAATGGCGCTGCAGGAAGGGCGCTGCGCCTTCTGCGGCACGCCGATCCCCGGGGTCTGGCAATAGCGCA
>DAOTVY010000077.1:0-38144 GCA_034436115.1 Chloroflexia bacterium
GGCTGGGAGGAAGGAGAGGGAGGCGGTGGAGGTGTCGAAGAGGGCGATGGTGGGATTGGGAGTGCGGTAGTCGGTCCAGACGACTCGGGAGCCCCAGATCTTTGGCTGAAGCTGCTCCCCAGGACCGCGTTGGAGCGGGCGGACGCTCTCCGCCGGGCGGATGAAGCCGTTCATGACCAAAGTGGCTGTCAGAAGCAGCGAGCAGATGACGCTGCGCATGGTAGACCCTCCCTTCCTGAACCATGGGCTTTTCCCGACAATTGCTCTACGCGAGCCACCTCCTTTCCATAGCGTATGCACCTAGTGGAAAAGAATTATAGCATGAACTGGCTAGATTGTCAACCATACTCCCGCCCCGATCAAGGTTCCCGCAAAGCAAAGCGCCACTTCCCCCTCGGGGTTGGAAGTGGCGCTTCTACTGCTCGAGCGTACCCCGTTCCCTGCTACTCTGCCTCTAGGCTAGCCTCGATCTTGGCCCAGGTATCGCGCAGCGCGACGGTGCGGTTAAAGACCAGATGTCCCGGCCTGGAATCTTTCAGGTCCGCACAGAAATAGCCCAGGCGCTCGAACTGATAGATGCTTCCCGGGGCCGCCTCGGCCAGGCTGGGCTCGACCAGGCACCCTTCAAGCACCTCGAGCGACTTGGGGTTCAGGTACTCGGTAAAGTCGTGCCCGGGCTCGGCGTCGAGCGGATCCGGCTTCAGGAACAAGCGATCGTAGATCCGCACCTCGGCCGGCACAGCGTGAGCAGCCGAAACCCAGTGAATCGTCCCCTTCACCTTCCGTCCATCCGGTGCCTGGCCGCCCCGGCTCTCCGGGTCGTATGTACAGCGAAGTTCTACGATTTCCCCGGTCTGGGGATCCTTGACCACCTCCACGCAGGTGATCAGGTAGGCATAGCGCAGGCGCACTTCTCGCCCCGGCGCTAACCGCCAATACTTCTTCGGGGGCTCTTCCCGGAAGTCGCTTTGCTCGATATAGAGGACCCGGGAGAACGGAACCCGCCGCGTCCCGGCGGATGGGTCCTCCGGGTTATTGAGGCACTCCACTTCCTCCACCCGATCCTCGGGATAGTTCACGAGCACCACCTTTAGCGGCCGGAGCACCGCCAGGCGCCGGGGTGCCCGGCGGTTCAAGTCCTGCCGGATGCAATGTTCCAGGAGGGAGATGTCGATCGTGCTGTTCGTCTTGTCCACGCCGATCAGTTCGCAGAAGGCGCGAATCGCTTCGGGCGTGTACCCCCGCCGCCGCAGTCCCCGCAGCGTGGGCATCCTTGGGTCGTCCCATCCGCTGACGTACCCTTCGTCCACGAGCCGCTTGAGGAACCGCTTGCTCAGCACGGTATAGGTCAGGTTGAGGCGGGCAAACTCGATCTGCCGCGGGTGGTGGATCCCCAGCTGATCCAAGAACCAATCGTACAGAGGTCGATGGTCCTCATAGGCCAGGTCGCAAAAAGAGTGCGTGATGCCTTCGATCGAATCGGACTGTCCGTGCGCCCAATCGTACGTTGGATAGATGCACCACTTGTCGCCGGTACGGTGATGCCGGACGTGGAGGATGCGGTACATGATTGGATCGCGCAGGTTGATGTTCGGTGAGGCCATATCGATCTTGGCGCGCAGGGTGCGCGAGCCATCCGGGAACTCCCCGGCGCGCATCCGGCGAAACAGATCCAGGTTCTCCTCGACGGAGCGGTTGCGATAGGGGCTTTCCTTCCCCGGTTCCGTAAGGGTGCCCCGATACTCGCGCACCTCGTCCGGGCTCAAGTCACAAACATACGCCTTGCCCTTCCGGATGAGTTCCTCGGCCCACTGGTAGAGCTGCTCGAAATAGTCCGAGGCATAGTACTCCCGGTCGCCCCAGTCATAGCCAAGCCAGCGGATATCCTCCTTGATCGCCTCGACGTACTCCGCCTCCTCCTTGACCGGGTTGGTGTCGTCGAAACGCAGGTTGCAAAGACCCCCGAACTCTTCTGCGATGCCAAAGTCGACATAGATCGCCTTGGCGTGTCCGATGTGCAGGTATCCGTTCGGCTCCGGGGGAAAACGTGTGTGCACCCGGCCGCCAAAGCGTCCAGTGCGCACATCTTCGGCGACAATCTCTCGGATGAAGTGGCTCTTGGGCCTGCCAACATCCGAACCGCTAACGTTCCGAGTCGCGTCCTCCATCGGTCTCTCTCCGAGGATCTTTGGATTAGCCGGCGACTGCCTCTGTTATAGTATACCTCAGACCAGGCAAGAGGGCAAACCGACTTGCCAATTTCGGCCGTTTGTGATATGATAACAATTGCCTGGGGGATCGTTCAACGGTAGGACAGCTGACTCTGGATCAGCCGATCGGGGTTCGAATCCCTGTCCCCCAGCCATTCCGAAGGATCCAGATGGTGGCCCCGGTAGCGAATCCGCGGGCCTTTTGCATCCCTTCTTCAGCAGATCTCAACCGGATTTCCACATGTGCTTACTAGAATAAGCACACAGAAACGGGGTATCGCTGGTCGACCCCGCTGGGTGAAACAGGAGGTGACTATGAAGAAGGTCTGGAAGTGGCTAGGGATCGGGTTATTGGTGGCGATCTTGGGTGCAGGAGCCGTGGGTGCGGTGGCGCTGGCCCAGGGAACGGGTACCGACAGCAATGGGCCGTTCGATTTTCGCCAGCGCTTCCGGGAGGCGATCGCCAGCATCCTGGGGATCAGCGTCGAGGCCTACGACCAAGCGGTCGAGCAGGCGCGGGATCAGGTGCTGAAAGAGGCTGTAAGCGAAGGATGGCTGACCCAGGAGCAGGCGGATCGGATGCGCGAGCGGATGGAGCTGGGCCAGGGCTTCGATGGGCCGTGGCGCAAGGGGTGGCGATTCGGACGGCACTTCCGCTGGGGCGCGGACCTGATCTCGGTCGCGGCGGAAAAGCTGGGCATGTCCCGCTCGGAGCTCGCACAGGCGATTCGGGACGGCCAGAGCATCGCCGAAATCGCTCAGGAGAAGGGCGTCGATGTCCAGATCATCGCTGACGCCTATGTGGCCAAGGTCGAAGAGACCTTGAAGCAGGCGGTGGCGGACGGGAAGCTCGGACAGAAGATGGCCGACTGGATCCTCGAGCAGGTGCGCGAGCGGGTACCGGAGTGGCTCGAGCAGAAGTGGACGGCCCCTTTCCCTGGGATGCCGCGCGGACGTGGTTGGGGAGGGCCCTTCTGGGATTGGCCTTGCAACGCGAGTGGTGATAGCGACAACGCGTAGGTCGAGCGCCAACCTGCGGTTTCCCGAAGCAGTGACTGCGCAAGAAGGAGGCCATTCCGCTGAAACCACAAGCGCCTTTGCTAGAGGTACGGGCGCGGCAGGCTCCGCGCCCGTACCTGCTGCAGGACGCTTGAGGGCCCGCTGTGAGGGGGCGACATCCGATGAAGCACAGTATCCTGCGCTTTCTCGGTCTGCACCGCGGCAACAAGCCCGGGGGACCGCGGGGAAGCTCCGGGGGGGCGAGCAGGGAACGAACGGTCCTTCTGGTCGACCTACAGCCTGCTGGGGCAACATTTTTGGAAAATCCCGTTCAGCAATTGGGCTTCCGGGTGCATGCCGTGGGAACGGAAGCGCAGGCGCTGGAGGCGCTGTCACAGGGAGGCGTGGCGGCAGTGGTCGTCACGGGCCCGGCTTCGGTTCCTTTCTTGCGTGCGCTGCGGTGCGCAACCTCTGCCCCGATCCTGGCCTTGGACTCCCAGGCGGACGACAACCGGGTGCTCGAAGCCTATGACTCCGGTGTGGACCAGTTCGTGGCCCGGCCAATCAGCGCACAGGAGGTCGTTGCGCGGCTCACCGCCCTCCTTCGCCGGAGCCGATGAGCTCCTGTTGGACCGCGCAGACGTGCTATGCGATACGGAGCGCGAGAATGGCGAAACGCATCCTGGTAGTGGACGACGATCGGGAGATTGTGCGCCTTTTGAGCGCCTATCTGGAACAGAACGGGTTCCAGGTGTTCAAGGCCTATGATGGCGAACATGCCCTACAGATCCTGCGTCGGGAACGGCCCGACCTCGTTGTGCTGGACCTGATGTTGCCGGACCGCGATGGATGGGAGTTGACGCGCATCGTGCGGAGCGATCCTTCCCTGGCGCCGACGCCCATCTTGATGCTGACGGCGCGTGTGGAGGACCACGACAAGATCGCGGGGCTGGAGCTGGGGGCTGACGATTACGTGACCAAGCCGTTCAACCCTCGGGAGGTCGTTGCCCGGGTGCGGGCCGTGCTCCGGCGGGCCCAGGGGGAGCCCGCCCTTCCCCGTGTCCTCCAGGCCGGCCCGCTACGCATTGACCTGGATGCCCACGAGGTAGAGGTGGCGGGCCGCCCACTGTCCCTCACCCCCAGTGAGTTCGGCCTCCTGCAAGCGCTCGCGGAGCAACCCGGGCGGGTCTTGACGCGATCGCAGCTGATCGAGAAGAGCCGGGGCTGCGACTACGAGGGGCTGGAGCGGACGGTGGACAGCCACATCAAGAACCTACGCCGCAAGCTGGGAGAGGCTGGCGTCGCCCCCGACCTTGTGGAGACGGTATTCGGCGTTGGATACCGGCTAAGGGTGGAGCCGTGAACCGCCTCTGGGTGCGATTGATGCTGGCTTTTGCGCTGGTGATCCTGGTCGCGGTGGGGGTGGTTGCGCTGCTGGCCGGGCTCACGATTCGCCAGGAATTCCGCCGGTACCTCCGCTACAGCGGCATCTGGCCGAGCCAGGCGTTGGTAGATCATCTGGCCGAGTTCTACCGGGAACACGGGAGCTGGAACGGAGTAGATCGTCTGCTGGCTCGGGAGGCCCTGCTGCCCAATCCGCGTATCGACTCGCGGCGCGGCTGGCGTTCCGGGCCATTGCAGTTCGTCTTAGCCGATGGCGATGGGCGGGTCATCTTCGATGGAAGCATTGGGGGCTCCGATCGGTTTCTGACTCGAGAGGAGAAAGCAGCCGCGCGCACGATCGAGGTGGACGGCCAGACGGTCGGGTGGCTGGCCGTCATCCTTCCGGGCCGGCCCGCTTTCCTGGAGCCGTTGGAGGTGATGTTCGTCCAGCGCCTCAGCGTATGGCTCTTTCTGGGAGCCGTGCTTGCGGGTGCCTTGGCGCTCATTCTGGGCGCGGTCTTGAGCCGTAGCTTGAGCGCGCCCTTGCGCCACATGGCGGATGCCGCCCAGGCGGTAGCCCGACGTGACTTCAGCCAGAAGGTCCAGGAGGAGGGCAGCGAAGAGCTGATCGAGCTCGCGCGGGCGTTCAACCAGATGACCGCGGCACTGGCCGAGGCGGAGCGGTTGCGGCAGAACATGGTCGCGGACGTGGCCCACGAGCTCCGTACCCCGCTCACCGTGCTCCAGGGAAACCTGCAGGCAATCCTGGACGACGTCTACCCCCTGGACAAGGCGGAGATCGCACGGCTCTTCGAGGAGACCCGGCTCCTCAGCCGGCTGGTGGACGACCTGAGGGACCTGGCCCTTGCGGATGCCGGCCAGCTGCGCCTCAACCTGCGGCCGTTTGCGGTTGCGCCGGTCGTC
Organism: Chloroflexia bacterium; assembly: GCA_034436115.1. GTDB lineage: Bacteria > Chloroflexota > Chloroflexia > DTKN01 > DTKN01 > DAOTVY01. The sequence goes on from DAOTVY010000077.1 coordinate 5,517, forward strand.
CAGGCCACTGTGGACAGCCTCGCGGTGGTGGCAGAGGCTCAGGGGGTTGCGCTATCTGTAGAACTTCCCGAGGACCTTCCTCCTGTGGTCGCCGACCCGGACCGCTTGGGGCAGGTGCTGCGGAACCTGCTGGCCAATGCCCTGCACTATACCCCCTCGGGCGGCTCGGTCACGGTGCGTGCCAAGGAAGCGTCTGGGGAGCTACAGATCTCGGTTGCCGATACCGGGCGAGGCATCTCGCCGGAGGACCTGCCGCACGTCTTCGAACGCTTCTGGCGGGGTGACCCTTCCCGCGCGCGCTCCTCCCCGTGGAGTGAAGGCACCGGGTTAGGGCTTTCGATCGCCCAAAGCCTGGTAGTCGCTCAGGGGGGACGCATCTGGGTGGAAAGCGAACTGGGAAAGGGCAGCGTATTCCGCTTCACGCTGCCGTGCGCTCCCGGGGAGGGATCGGCCACGTGCTGAGGGTCTCCGCTAGAGAAGGCCTAGGAATTCTCACGAGGGGCGCACCGGGTGGTCGCTCCCCTGGGAGCGTTTCGCCAGGGAGAGGAGCGGCCGGAGAGCGGCCATGATCCCGCCCGGAAGGAAGCGCATGACGATGATCAGGATCACGGCAAAGATCAGCATGCTCATCGCCGCGAGGCGCCCCCGCAGGAACTCGGAAAGGACCATCACGAGCAGCGTTCCCACGACTGGCCCGGGGATGGTACCCATCCCTCCGATAATGACCATCAGGATGACCTTCCCCATCTCGCTGAGCGACCCCATGTTTGGGTCGACTACCCCAACGACGTAGGCATAGTACGCTCCCCCCACGCCGGCCCAGAAACCGCATACGGTGAAGCAAAAGACCTTCCAGAAAACGGTATGGACGCCCAGCACTTCGCTGGCCAGTTCGTCGTCCCGGATGGAGCGCAGGTAAAGGCCGATCCGCGAACGGGATAGCCAGACCATGAACCCAAGTACCGCGAGGGCAAGCAGTAAGCCCAGGTAGTAGTAAGGGACCTTGCCCCAGGCCGATGGGAAGAGGCCTGGCACCATGAGCCCCATCGTCCCTCCCGTGACCCGGTACTCCACGCGTAGGATGCCGATGGCGATCTCGGCAAAGCCCCAGGTGACCAGGCACAGGTAGAACCCCCGGAGGCGAAGGCTGATCACCCCGAGGAGCAGGCTCGCCAGGCCGGCGACTATCCCTCCGGCAGGAAGCGCCGCTGCGTGGGGCAGCCCGGCACGCAGGATGAGCAGCGCCGCCGTGTAGCCCCCGATGGCTGCGAGCGCGGTATGGGCGAAAGAGAAGAGGCCGGTATAGCCCATCATCAGGTTCCAGCTGAGCGTCAATACGACATAATAAAACGCCAGGCACAGCACCTGGAGCCAGTGAGGCGACCGCAACAGCAGCGGTAGCAGAGCTCCCGCGATCGCCAGAGCGGCGACGGCCAGCGAACTTTGCAGCTTCATCGGCACCCTCTTTCACCGCTTCCGGAATCGCCCTCAGGCACTCTGGCCGAACAGCCCTCTCGGCCGGAAGATGAGGAAGAGCATCAGCAGCGCAAAGCCGTAGACGTCCTTGTAGGCCGAGTTCAGGTAAACCGACCCAAGCGTTTCGGCGATTCCCAGCAGGATGCCCCCCAAGAGGCTTCCCGGGATCGATCCCAAGCCCCCGATGGCGATGATCTCGTAGCCCTTGACTAGGGCAGCACTCCCAACGGTGGGAAAGATCAGTGTGATCGGCGCCAGAACCGCGCCTGCGCCGGCCGCAAGCGCCGTAGAGAGGGCGAACACGAGCGCCCCATGGCGCTCGATGCGTACCCCGGTGATGCAGGCTCCGGGCAGGCACTGCGCGATGGCGCGCCAGGCGCGCCCGGTCTTGGTGCGAGCGATGAACAGGGTCACGACGGCGATCAGGCCGGTGGCAAAGAGCATAGCCACCAGGAGGTTTCCCGGGATGGACACCAGTCCCAACCGGATGTTCCCCGGCAAGAGGTCCGGGATCTTCTGGTAGAAGGGGCCGAAGGCCAGGATGGCGAGCTTTTGCAGCAGGATGCTGAGCGCGAAGGTGATGATCAGGCTGTATTCCATCGGGTTGTCGATGCGGCCGGCGAGCGCTGGACGCAACAGGATCTGTTCCACCGCCCAGCCCAGGCCGAAGACCAGCCCCATGCCGAGGGGCAAAGCCACGTAGAACGGGAGAGACAGGTTTTGCATGAGGGAAAAGACGGTATAGGCCCCGACCATGTAGAATTCGCCCTGCGCAAAGTTGATCACCCGCATGACCCCGAAGATCAGGGTAAGCCCCAGGCCCATCAGCGCATAGACTGTCCCGATGGCGATGCCACGGGCAAGGATCTCCAAGAAAAGGTGAAACGGGCTCATGCCGGCCTGTCCTTTCCGCGAGCCTGCCGTCCCGCCAGGGCGGACGGGACGGCAGGCTCGCCCTATACGTTACGGCCAGACGACTTCTGCCTGGTCCTGCATCTGGCCCACTTGGGTGGGCCGCATGATGAAGATCTGCTGGCCCAGCCACTGGTTCCAGACCGGATCCCCGGGGGTGTCGTGGGACTCGAACTTGATCGTACCCGTAGTCCCCTCGAACTCCATGGTCTTGAGTGCCTGGGCGATCTTGGTCGGATCGGCCGATCCCACCTTCTTGATCGCCTCCACCACCATCATCACCTCATCATAGAGGAAATAGGCGTAGATCGGCGGCTCGTGGCCATAGGCGGCCGTGTAGGCGTCCTTGAAGTGCTTGCCGAGGGGGGTCAGCGTCAGCTTGCTCGAGTAGAAGGTCGGATAGTACACGCCGACTCCGGCCTCGCCGGTCGTCTGCCAGTATTCGGGGGACCATCCGGGGTAGTCCCAGCCGGCCATGATGTCACAGGTCAGCCCCACCTCGCGTGCCTGTTTCGGGATGAGATACATCGGCTGGTAGACCGCAGCGATGAGGAGGAGGTCAACCGGCGGGGTAAGCGACTTGACCTCGAGGAGCTGTGGGCTCAGGTCCAACGACTGCGCCGGAAAGACGCGCGTCGTGACCTGGACACCCTGGGCCTGGGCCACCTTGGTCATGCCGTCGGCAAAGCCGGTCCCGTAGCTCGAGTCCTCCGCCATGACGACGATATGCTTGTAGCCCTTTTGCAGGATGAACGGCATCAACAGTTGGGCGATCTGGGAGTTGTAGGGGCTGACCCGGAAGACATAGTCGGAGTGCATCGCGGTGATCTCGTCGGGCCAGCTGTAGTGGAGCAGGATGGGGACCTGCTTTTCCGCGGCCACCTTTGCCTGGGCCAACGCCACCGAGCCGTGCCAGGGCCCGACGATGGCCACGACCTTGTCCTCGGTGATCATCTTCGTGACGACGTTGACGCCCGTTGCCGTGTCCCCCTGGTCGTCCATGATCACCGCTTCCAGCTGGCGGCCCAGGACACCGCCCTGCTTGTTGATCTCGTCGATGGCCAGCTTGACCGTGTTCACGTTGATCTCGCCGGCTTTGTAATCGGCAGGTGGGGAAAGCGGGGTGGGCACGCCGATCTTGATCGGGCCGGTTTCCTGGCCACCGCCTGGCTGCGCGCCACACGCGGTGAGAAGCGGGGCGAAGAGGAGCAGGCAGGCAACCCACAGGAGCAGTGCTCTGCGCATCGTGACAACCTCCTCTGTGCGATCCTAAGCAGACCGTCTACTACCCTGAATGTGCGTTGTTCCCGTATGCGCGGTCGTTCCCTCCTTTCTGGTCAGAGCCCGAGATACCGTACTTTGATCCGTGGGTCCAGCAGCAGGTCGGAGCTCTTTCCCTCCATTGCCAGGCGCCCGTTCTCCAGGACCAGGGCCCGTGTGGAGAGCCGCAGGGCGTAGGAGACGTTCTGTTCCGCGAGGATGATCGTCAGCCCAAGCTGTGCATGGAGCGTTTCCAGGATGGTGAACGTCTCGCGCACCAGGCGGGGGGCCAGGCCCAGGGAAGGTTCGTCGAGCATCAGGAGGCGCGGCTGGGCCATCAAACCGCGGCCAATGACCAGCATCTGCAACTCGCCGCCGCTCAGGGTGGCCGCCTGTTGGCGCTCCCGCTCCTTGAGCCGTGGGAAGTATTCGTACACCTGTTCCAATGCCTGCCTGGCCTTGGCCTGGCAGCGACGGGGATAGGCACCCATGAGCAGGTTCTCGCGCACGCTCATCTGGGGGAACACCCACTTGCCCTCGGGCACCAACACCAGCCCGAGATCCACGATGTCCGCTGGAGAGCGCCTTTCGATGCGGTGCCCGTCGAACTCGATCGTTCCTGCCAACGGCTTGACCAGGCCAGCCAAGGTATTGAGGAGGGTCGACTTGCCGGCCCCGTTGCTGCCCACCAGGGCGACGAACTCTCCCTCGCGGACCTCGAAGGTGACGCCCTCAAGGGCCTTGAGGCCGCTATAGGCCGCGCTCAGGTTCGTCACACGCAGCAACGCGCTCCTCCTTGAAGGCGTAGCGCTCGCCCAGATAGACTTCGATCACCTGAGGATTGTTGGCGATTTCCCGGGGGGAGCCCTCCGCGAGCAGGCTACCCTGGTGGAGCACCACCAGGCGATCGGCGCATTCCATAATGGCTCCCATGACGTGCTCGACCCAGAGCATCGACAGGCCCAGCTCCTGGCGGAGATGGCGAACCAGGTCCACCATTTCCGCGGTCTCGGTGGGGTTCAGGCCGGCCATAACCTCGTCAAGCAGGAGGAAACGAGGCCGGGCTGCCAGAGCACGGGCGATTTCCAGCTTGCGCCGCTCGTGGAAGGTCAGATCGCGCGCCAGGACATCCGCTTTCGCGGCCAATCCCACCCGCCCCAGGGCATCGAGTGCGTCGTCTCCCCTGCGGAATGACGCCACCTGGACGTTCTCACGGGCTGTGAGGCGGGGAAAAGGACGGGGGATCTGAAACGTCCGGGCGATCCCCGCCCGGCAGACCGCGTGTGGGCTCCGCCCGGTGATGTCCCGTTTGCCGAGCCAGATGCGTCCGCTGTTCGGTTTGTAGACACCGGAGATGCAGTTGATCAGGGTAGACTTGCCCGCTCCATTCGGCCCGATCAGCCCCAGGATCTCCCCTGCACGAACCTCCAGGGATACGTCGCTGATCGCGCGAAGGCCACCAAAGCTTTTCACCACATGCTCGACCCGAAGGGTTTCCATGGCGCCTCTCTCGGCGGCAGGCTAAAGGGAGCTCGCCAGCTGGACCGCCTTGGCCGCCCCACTGGCAGCATCGGGCGCATAGCCGTCGGCACCGATGGCATCCGCATAGGCCTGGGTGACCGGGGCGCCCCCTACGAGCACCCGTACCCGATCGCGAAATCCGGCCTCGCTCAGCGCCTGGATCGTGCGCCGCATCGCCGGCATGGTAGAAGTCAGCAGGGAGGAGAGGGCCACGATGCGCGGCGATTCTCGCTTCACGGCCTCGACGAACCGCTCCGGCGGCACGTCCACCCCCAGGTCGATTACCTCAAAACCGGCTCCTTCGAGGAAGACGCAGACCAGGTTCTTCCCGATGTCGTGGATGTCCCCCTGGACCGTGCCGATCACGACCTTGCCTCGCGTGGGCGCGTTCGCGCCCGCCAGGGCCGGCTTGAGCACATTCAGGCCCGCCTGCATCGCCTGGGCGGATTGGATGACCTCCGGGAGGAACATCTCATAGTCCCGGAAGCGCTGCCCCACGACGTTCATCCCGGCGATCAGTCCCTTTTCGAGGATCTCTTCCGGGGGTGCACCGGAGGCGAGCGCCTGCTGGATCAGCCGCGACGCGCGGTCGCTGTCTCCCAGGATGACGGCCTCTGCGATTTCGTTCCACATCGGTTCCTCCGTGGTTCGCTTCTGTTTCTACTGCTGACGGACCAGCCGCCGATCGATGATTGCCTGGACGCGTTCCCGTGTGCCGGCCGGGAGCTCGAGCGGCCGGTATTGCTGCAGCTTCTTCTCGATTTGGCGACGGGCCCGCGCCCGGATGTCCTGAGCGCCGCGTGCCAACCATCCGGTTGTGCCCTCGCGGTCCGAAAGCAGGGGCACCCACATCTCCTGGCGGAAGAAGCGCAGCGTGTGCTCCTCCTTGATGAACTGGCCGCCTGGTCCCTGGGCGGCGATGAGGGATAGGGCGAGGCGTTCTTCGTCCACCGCGAAACCGGCGAGCACCCGTTTCACCCAGCCCGCCACCTCGTCGTCGATCGCGTATCCTTCCAGGCTCAGTACGACCTCTGCCCCATAAGCCGCCGCGCCGCAGATCATGTTCATCCCGGCAAGCGCCGGCAAGAGCGCGGTGCCCAGTTTTTCATAGCCCGCCTGCGCGTCGGGCACTTTGGCGTCGGTCAGCAGGCCTCCGCCCCCGCACGGAAGGCCGTAGAAACGGGCCATCTGGGTGGCTGCCGTGCGCAGCATCGCGAATTCCGGTGCCCCGAGGGTCACGTTGCCATACTTCATGTCGAGCGTGCGCGCCCAGCTGGCGTAGATGACTGGGACCGACTCGTTGACTACCTTGGCCAACACGATCCCTGCCAATACCTCCGCATTGGCCAACGTGAGCGATGCGGCGAGGGAGCAGGGAGCCGTGGCACCGGCCATCGGCCCGGCAAAGATGAACAGCGGCAGCCCGAGCTCGGCACCGCCGATGATCACCTCGGAGGCGTCTACCCGCAGCGTCAGCGGACTTGTGGTGGAGATGAGGAGGGAGATGAACGGTTCCCGCTGGAGGGCCTCGAGACCCCCGGCGATCTCGGAGGCGATCGCAACCAAGTCGCGGAATCCCTCCTCGCCGTAGCATTGGTTCAGGACGTGCTTGCGGGTATTCAGCAGGGCGGCCATCCACTGGTAGCGGTCGACCAGCTCGACCGGGACATCGTCGGGGGAAAGAGGTGGCATGATAAAGTCGATGTTGTCGAGGACATCGGTCAGCCGGGCGGTCTCCTCTAGGTCGCTAAGCCGGGGCGGCCGGATTTCCCCGGTGCGCCAGTCGACCACGTTGGAGGGGTACCCGCAGGTGCCGAAATAGACGCGATTGCCACCGACCCGCATCGGGGGCCGGCCCTCGCGGCCGTAGAGCAGCACGACCGGCGCGCAGCGATCCAACGCCCCCTTCACCAGTCGTGCCGGAAGCCGGACGCGCGTTCCCTCGCCACGGACAGCGCCAGCCCCCAGCAGGATCTCGCGCGCACGTTCCTGATGTACCGCGATACCGACGTTCTCCAGGACGTCTAGGGAGGCACAATGGATCTCCCATACCTCCCGCTCGCTCAGGACGGCAAAACTGGGCTTCACTTGGTCCTCCTCCGGGTGCGGGAATGGCCGTCCGCCAGGGGTCCCGTGGAGCGCCCACAGGGATGGCCTTGTAGGCCTGGGCAAAGGCTATGGGATGGGAAGCGGCCAGCGGAACAAGAAGTCAGGGCCTTCTTGCCCGGGTCCACGGACGCACTCTGGGGAATTGTGGGTTTCCAGACCACCGGACGGCCTGTCCTTTTGAGCCTGGGAGCCGATGAAATCGCTATCATTATACTTGCGGCCGGGGTGGTTGTCAAGTCTGATGGTCAGACCAACAGATGATGCGGCCGGCTACCAACCCGTCGGCGAGCCTGGCGCGGGCCCCAGGTGCAACCGACACAGGGCGGAGCATACCGCTTGGGACAGTAGGGGCTACTTGCAGGGGCGTGCTCCGGGGGCGTTCGAAGCAGCGCGCGAGGGGCAGCTGTCGCTGTCCGGCGATCGCTTGCCCGCTTCTTTGGAGCGCCTGGCCTTTGGGAGGGAGGTGTTCCCGCCGCGGCAATGGGCAAGTTCGGCGCGCTCAGGGGAGTGAAGCCAGCGACTGGAAGCCGTGGCCGCTCTGCGCCTGGCGGAGGTAGAGTTCGTAAGCATCGCCCACTGTTTCCACATCCCACGCTTCTTCGAGTGGGATGTGGATCCCGGCCTCTTCCAGGCGCAAGAGCAGTTCGACCAGGCGGATCGAGTCTGCCTGCAGATCGGCGATAAAAGAGGCCTCTGGAACCACCCGCGCTTCGTCCACCTGGAGCTCCTGGGCCACAAGCCGACGGAACTCTTCAAACGAGATCGGGCCGAAGGTCGTTTCCGTCATAGTTGCCGGCCTCCTTGAAGCTCAGCCACCGCCATCTGACGCAGCAGGAACTTCTGGGGTTTACCGGGTTCTCCCTGGGGGAGTTCGTCCAGAAAGCGTACCTGGGCAGGGATCTGATAAGGCTCAAGGTTGGCTCGGCAATAGTCGAGCACCTCCGCAGCGGTCATCTGGACGCCGTCCTCGAGCCGGACAAACGCCCAGACCGTTTCCTCCCCCAACGCTCCTGGTACACCGACCACCGCCGCTTCGCGGATCTTCGGATGGGCCAGGAGGTAGGCTTCGATCTGGGCGGGGTAGATGTTCTGCCCACCACGGATGATCACGTCCTTTTTCCGCCCGATGATGCGCAGGTAGCCGTGCTCGTCCATCCAGGCGAGGTCTCCAGTGTAGTACCACCCCTCCTGGTCGATCACCTCTGCGGTCTGGTCAGGGTCCCGGTAGTAACCCAGCATGACCCCGTCGTACCGGCAGGCGAGCTCCCCGATCTGTCCCGGCGGGAGGGGGCGGCGTTCCTCATCCACGATGCGCACTTCGACTCCCGGCATAGGTCTACCGACCGTTTCTACCTGCCGCGCATCCGAATCCGCCACGCTGGTGGCCGCGATTCCGCCGGCGGTCTCGGTCGCGCCGAAGCCGATGTGCACCGCGCACCCAAAACGTTCCCGGATTGCCCGCGCTAGGTGCGGTGGGCAGGGAGCCGCGCCCGTGGCGCAGATCAGAAGCGAGGAGGTGTCGAACGGTTCGCGTTCCAGGATGCCCAACATGACCTGGTAGGCCAGGGGCACGGCAATGAGGACGGTGATCCGCTCCTGTTCGATCAGGCGCAGGGCTTCCCGTGGGTGGAACCGCTGCATCACGACCAGCCGATCTCCCATCAACAGTGCCTGGAGGAGCACTTCCAGCCCGGTGATCGTATGCCAGCCCATCGTGGAAAGAAAGGTCTGGGGCCGGCCGGCCGCGCGCAGCAGGCGGTTCCCGTAGCGAGCAACTGCGCGGACAGTCTCCAGCGCCTTGCTCGGGGTAAACCGACGCAGCCAAAGCTCGCGCAGCTGTACGCTTGCCGCAACGGGCGCGATCAGGCTCCGATGGCTGTGCATCGTCCCCTTCGGCCGACCGGTAGTTCCCGAGGTGTAGAGAAGGGCCGCCAGGTCATCCGGTGATACCTCAGCCACCGGAATCCGCAGCCGGGGAGTAGAAAGGGGGTAGTCCGGGCGGATCTTGCCTCCGGACGGCAGCTCCAGCACGTGCCGCAGGCTGGGCGCCGCAGCGCGGAGCTCCTCCCCCGGTGCTTGCTCCGCGATGAGCACTGCGGGTTCGGCGTCCCGGAGGACGTCTGCCAATGTGTGGACACGTGCTTGAGGGTTCAGCGGGACGACCACACCGCCCAAGCCCGTTACGGCCAGAAAAGCCGATGCGAAGGCATCCCCCGGCGGCAGCAAGAGCGCGACCCGCTCCCCTCGGGTCACCCCCAGTTCCTGAAGGCCCCCGGCCAGCCGTTCGGCCTGTTCCAGGAGCTCCCCGTACGTCCGCCGCACGTCACCACAGAGCATTGCCTGCCGGTTCGGATAGGCCTCGGCGACCTGGCGGAACGCTTCGGCCAGGGTACTATCCTTTCGCAAGGTTGTCCGCCTCATAGGGACATCTGATAGAGCCGGAAATGCTTATACCGCTCGGCTCCCAGCCGCTCGGCCACTCGGTTCACAACCGGGTTCCATTCCGAGGTCACGGAGCCCTCCAGCCAGCGATAGCCACGGATGCAGGCGGCCTTGACCGCCTCCAGGTACAGCAGGGCGTCGATGCCCCGTCGGCGGAACGTTTCCAGCACGCCCATCAGCTTGAAGGTGAGCACATCGATCTGGCGCATCAGCCGCTTGACCTTCAGCCATCCGAGTGGGAAGAGGTGCCCTTTCAGATGGAGGAGGACCCGGTTGATGTCCGGGATGGCCACACAGAACCCAACCGGCCGGCCTTCGACCTCGGCGAACAGCGCCAGGTCGGGATCGATGATCTCCCGCAGTGGTTCTGCGAAACGGCGGAACTCTTCCGCACTGATCGGAACAAAGTCGGGCAAATGCTTCAGCGTTTCGTTGAAGAGGTAGTGCGCCGTGGCAACCTCCTGATCCCACGCCTCCAGGCGCGCCTTCCGGATCCGCAGCCCTTCCTGGCTTCGCGCCGCCGCGGCGACGCGCTCGATCTCGGGGGGCAGCTTCTCCAGATGGGGTCCGAGTGTCCAGAGTGGCGCCCGCCAGGCATAGAGATCGTGGTCCTTCTCCATGCCGTAGCGCTCGAGGAACTCCCGGTAGTAAGGAGGCGTGTGGGCTTCCAACATCGCCGGGGGCGAATCAGTGCCTGCCACCAGCACGCCTGGACAATCGTGATCCCCGAAGTTGGTGGGCCCCCGTAGGCGTTCCATCCCGCGCTCCCGCAACCACCGGCACGCAGCATCGAGCAGAACCCGCGCCGTCGGATAGTCCTCCAGCACTTCGAAAAAGCCGAACCCGCCCTCCGCTCGGCCCGTGAGGGCAATGCGCCGGTGCGGGACGAAGGCCGCGATCGTTCCCACGACCTCGTGCCGGCGCCGCGCAAGGAAAAGGGCCACTTCGGCCTCGCGGTAAAATGGCCCGGTCCGGGGGTCCAGGTAGCGCAGGCGGTCCGAGACCAGCGGGGGCACCCAGTTCGGATCGTCGGCGTACACCTTCCAGGGGAAGCGGACGAACGCCCGAAGGTCCCTGTGCGAGCGCACGAGCTGTACCTCGGGTTCCGACATGATGCCTCCTCAGGAGACAGCGTTGCATTTCCAGGGCAATCCGTCCGGCATTCTAGCACAAGGCTCGCGCCGGGTCAACCGCGCGGTCTCAATGTGACTGTCCGCTGTGCTGGCGGCAGGCCGGTCATCGCGTGAGCCCGCCGGGTGGTGGTGCGAGCCCTCCAGTCACGGTTCGGCCGCTCGCGGTCGCCCGCACAGCTCCCGACCGGTCGGCGAATCCTTTCAAGGCAGCGTGCCATCGTGGTACGGCGTGCTTAGCTACGGCGTGCCTCCTTTCCGGCCTTTTGTCAAAACCGCTAGAGCGCTCGGTGGCCCTGGTGTCCAGTGGCAGCTGTGCCTCTGGGCCAGCGGAACGAACGGTACGTGGCCGTGGCCACGAGCGTGCGGAGGTTGAACCATTTGGCGGCTCCGGGATAATGGCCTTCGGCTTCTTGGAGCAGGATGAATCAAGGTTGAACCGTTTACGGGGCTCTGGTATAATGGCCTGCGGCTTCTTGGAGCAGCATGGTTCGATGGAGCAAGACCCCGATGGATGGTAAACCCTATCGCCTGCGCGAGTTCATCTCCCCCCGCGACGGCCGGAGCCTGATCCTCGATCTCAGCGCCGGCCTGGCACTGGGGCCGCTCCCTGGTTTCGAGCGCTTTCCGGAGGCAGTCGCTCCCTTGTTGCCGCACGTCGACGGGTTGGTCTGCAGCCCGGGACAGGCCGGCCGCGTCCGTGCCCGTAGCCAGAAGGATGCAGCGCTCCTGGTGCGCGCCAGTTGGACCAATGCCCTCCGTGGTCCCGACTTTGTCTTGCCCCTGGAGACGGTCCGCTACATCCCGATCCTCAGTGCGCAGGAAGGGCTGGACGTGGGTGCCTGCGCATTGGTGCTCGATTTCCTGCTCGGGTATGAGGAAGAGATCGAGGGGAGTTGTCTCAGCGCCACGGTTCAGCTCGCGTTGGAGGGGAACCGGCTGTCGATGCCCGTGCTCGTGCAGGTGCGGCCGAGCGGGCCCCGTGTGGCGCTGCGCGACCGGGCGATTGCCCTGGGGGTGTCGTACGCCCTGGAAGGCGGAGCCGATGGGGTGGCGCTGCCCTGGCCGGGCCAGAGGACGTTCGCCGATGTCGTGGCCATGGCGGGCGATCGACCGCTATGGATCGTGCCCGCAAGCCCGGAGCAGGCCGGCGCGGAAGCAGCGGAGGCGCTGGCGCAAGGCGCGTGTGGCATCTGGCTGGACCCGGTGTACGTTGGAGCGGCGGCGCTGGAAGGGTTGCTCTTTGCTCTGCGTGCCCAGGTTCATCCCGAGCCGTCGGAAGCGGGGAGGTAGGACGATGGGAAGCGGGAAGCAGGCACGCTTCGATCGGCTATTCAACCGCCACGGCGATGGGCGGGCGGTGTGCGTGGCCGCGGACCACGGCTACATGAGCGATGTCACACCCAACGTGGTCCGGCTGCGTCCCATCGTAGAGGCGGTGATCCGGGGCGGTGTGGACGGCATCTTGCTCAGCCCTGGACAGGCGATGCGACTGGCTGATCTCTTCCCGGGACGCGAAGGGCCGGCGCTCATTATCCGTGCGGACTGGATGAACATGCCGCGTCTGGGGACCTCCAACGTGGCCAACGCCGTTCCCCAGCGCCTGCTCTACCAGCAGAAGGTGATCCGTGCCGAGGAGGCTCTCGCGCTCGGCGCATCCGCGATCACGATCTACCTCTTCCTGGGCTACAGCGACGCCGTCGAGGCCACTGGGGTGGAGGTTTGCGCGCGCTTTGTCGCCGAGTGCCGGAGGGCCGGCCTTCCCTGCATCATCGAGCCCATTGCTTATGGCCGCAGGGTCACCGGGGCGAACATCGTCGAGCTGTTGACCTTGGGTGCCCGGATGGCGGTGGAGCTCGGGGCCGACGCGCTCAAAATCCCTTACACCGGCGATGTAGAGACTTTCCGGAGGCTCTGCGAAGTCGCGGGCGTTCCGGTGCTCGTGCTCGGAGGTGCGAGGAGCGACAATGAGCGGGACGCCTTGGAGCTCTTTGCCGAGGCGCTCGAGGCCGGCGCTCGGGGTTGCCTGATGGGACGCAACGTGACCAAGTCCCCGGACCCCGAACGCATCGTGGCGCAGCTGTGCGCGATCGCTCACCGGGGATGGACGGTGGACCAGGCGCTGCGGGGAGAGGTCTGGCCCTTTGTGCGGCTGAAAGCGCACGCTGCCCAGTGCACCGGTTGCCTGCTTTGCCAGACGGCCTGCGTGGCAGCACACGAAGCCGGGGCTTACGGGGTGACCGGGGCACGGCTGCGCATCGAAGGCGACTCCTTCCCCCGTGGGCGGCGCATCCTGTTCTGCACCCTGTGCGGGAAGTGTTTGGCGGCCTGTCCGACGGGCGCCCTGCGTTGGCACCCGGCGAGCGGCGCCGTGGAGCTATTGCGGGAGCGATGTGACCGGTGTGGCGCGTGCGTAGAGGTCTGCCCCACCGGCGTGATCGGACGTGACGGGGAAGGATGGCCGTTCGTTTGCGATCTTTGCCAGGGCGAGCCGGAATGTGCTGGCATCTGCCCGACGGGAGCACTGGAGGTCGCGCCCCGTCGTTCGCCGTTTGCCTGAGGAGCTGCGCGGATGGACCTGAGCCAGCGAGGTTATGCGGACCGTATCCTCCGGGTGGATCTCACACGTGGGGTGTCGGAGACGACGCCCCTTCCGGAAGAGGCGATGCCGCTGGTACTGGGGGGAAAGGGCCTGGCTGTCTGGCTGCTCTATCGAGAACAGGCGGCCGGTGTGCCGCCCCTTTCCCCAGAAAACCGCCTCATTTTCCACGTGGGACCGCTCACTGGCACCAGCGCTCCCACAGCCGGCCGCTTTGGCTGCACCACACGCAGCCCGGCCACCGGGGTTTACTGCGACAGCTATTCCGGGGGTTACTGGGGCGCGGCCCTGAAATACGCCGGTTATGACGCGGTTGTCCTCCAGGGCCAGGCCTCCGACCCGGTGATCCTGGTGATCGACGATGACCGCGTCTTGCTCGAGCCGGCAGGGGAACTGTGGGGCACCACAGTTGTACAGGCGCAGGAGCGTCTGCGGGAACGTTTTGGGCCTGGCTGGGAGGCACTGGTCATCGGACCGCCCGGGGAAGCGTGCCGGCCACTTGCCGCGATCTTTAACGGCTCCCGTACCCTCGCCCGGGGCGGCGTGGGCGCAGTGATGGGCAGCAAGCGCCTGAAGGCGATCGTCACCCGGGGGACAGGACGGGTGCGTGTCTACGACCCCGAACGGTTTCGGCGGGCCTTGCAGCTGGCCTTTCGCGCCGTGCGTATGTCGAGCGAAACTACCCTCCTTCGCCAGGAGGGCACGTTGAACATCCTGGAGATCGTCAACGTGATGGGGGCGTTGCCGACGCGGAACTTCCGTCAGGGCGAATTCGAAGGCGCGGCTGCGCTGTCTGGGGCTTCCTTCCGACGCTACCAATGGGCCCGCGACTATGCCTGTTTCGGGTGCCCGATCGGGTGTGGCAAGTACACCCGGCCGCTGAGTGACGGTACGGTAATCGAGGGACCGGACTACGAGACCACTTACGCCTTCGGGCCGAACTGCGGCATTGCCGACCGGGAAGCAGTCATCCGGCTGAATGCCATCTGTGACACCTATGGGATCGATACCATCAGCACAGGCGTGATCGTGGCGCTGACGATGGAGATGTTCGAACGGGGAATCGTTTCCGCTGCGGAGTTGGACGGCCTGGAACCGCGGTTTGGGGACGCCCAGGCGGCGCTCGCGCTGGTGGAAAAGATCGCGCGTGGGGAGGGGTGCGGGGAATGGTTGGGGGAAGGTGTGGTCGCGATCGCGCGGCGTTACCCGGACGCAGCGCCCTTCGCGATGCACGTCAAGGGGTTGGAGATGCCCGGGTACCATCCCAACGCGGCCAAAGGCACGGCGCTTGGGTATGCCATTTCGGAGCGCGGAGCTTGTCATCTCCGCGGTGCGACACTTTCGGAGCTCTTTGGCGGGGCAGCGGACCCGCTGACGATCGAGGGCAAGGCCCAGCTCTTCCGCGATACCCAGGCCAAGAAAGCCGTGTGGGACAGTGCCTGCCTCTGTTACTTTAGCGCCTACGGGATGAGCCTGAAGGAGCTCTGGCAGCTCGTGGTTGCGTGCACCGGGTTCGATTACCCGGCGGTGCGAGACCTGGAACGGGTGGGAGAACGGGTGTCGACGCTGGCTCGGTTGTTCAACGTGCGCGAGGGGTTGAACCGCCGACACGATACGCTGCCGCCGCGCAACCTCGACGAGCCCTTGGGGAACGGGCCGGCGGCCGGCCAGGTGGTGGAGCTGGCCCCGATGTTGGACGAGTACTACCGCTTGATGGGCTGGGACGCGCTGGGTGTGCCTACCCCGGAGCGGCTGCGCGAACTGGGCCTGGGCGACTTGGTTCCTCAGGCTGAGGCGCGATAGCCGGGAAGCGGCTCCGGCCCTTTTCCCACGGCAAGAGCTGAGAAAAGTGCAGAAGGGGAGGATGGCCTTCCGTCCCCGTTCGCACAGGCGTCAATCCTCTGAGGTGTCCTCCTTCGAGCGCAAGTAGAGATCGATCCCAACCCAGAGCACAACGGCGACCAGTACCCAGAGCAGCATGTCCGCCTCCCGTTGCTGAGTAGAACATAAGTTCACATCCCTAGTATAGCACAAACGTTCGACTCTGTCAAGGGCTTGCGCCACAAGTTCGGACAGGAGTTGGGCCAAGGAGAGAGACGATGGTCAGGAAAGGGGCCAAACCACCCGGACCGTGGTCTGCCATCATGGCAGGGAGCGACCGTTTGTGTTTCAGGACCACGAACCAGCCCAATTCGCGTTGCCATTTCCGCCCCAACCGGAAGGAGGGGTTCCCCGGGCGGCGCCTCAAGGTGGCGGGTTAGGGAGGCCGGAGGCCATCGCGAAGCCCATCGAAGCAATGTTCTCTTTCCCCTGGGCCCAGGCCGGTGGGGAAGCCTAGGCCGCTGTACGGGTCACGAAGCCCCTCGCAGCCATGTTCTTTTTCCCCCTGCTTCCGAAGCGGCTGCCCGTTGAGGGTATCCTGCAAACTCTCTCCAGAAGGATCCTGGCGGTAAATCACCCTTTCTTCAGACATCCTCCGGGGGCCTGGTGCTAGCCCCAGGGGGTGCTTCAGGTCGCAAAGCGTTGGAGGTAGATGCGGTACACCTCCTTTCCTTGGGCGCCAGGGCGCTCGTCACCGACAACGGATCCGTAGCAGGAGTACCGCGCCGCCGGCTACCAGATCGGCAGTGGGCCGGTGGAGGGTGGCGGCAAACGGGCCACATGCCGACGCTTGAGGCGGGCGGGACGGTCTGGGGCAGGGGAGCAGGCGAGTGGGGCGGGGGCGCGTGGGCGAGAGGGTCTGGACTGCCTCGGGGGCGGTGGACCGCTGAACCTGGGGCCGCCGGCTTCGTCCCTGGCGCAGGTGGACGATTCCCACCACGCCTGGAACGGGGAAAGGCGGGCGTTTACATGCGGCTGGGGAGTGGGCCTCCTTTGAGGGCGATTCGTACTATCCCTGGAATGGGGAGGGCGGCTTTGGCGGATTACGGCCTGGACGCCTGGGAGTCCTGCCTCGCCCGTGGACCAGCCCTATGCCGACGATGACCTGGTGGGTAACGCAAGGCAGATCCGGACGACAAGGCCGGAAACCTGCAGACGCAGCCTTTCAGCTGTGGCGACCTGAGCCGGTTGCTGAGCGCGCCGGCGAGCGGAGTATGGAAACTACAGCGAGCCCTACGCCTTTAGCGGGAATGAGGGCAAGATCGGCCATTTGACAAAGGGAGCAACAGAAACTTATGGCACGCAGAGCGCACCCTGCCCCGATGACGCGCTATCCAAACCCCACGCGGTGGTAGCGGCCGGGGGCGACACCTCCGGCTACGACTGGAACGGAAACCAAGTGAAGCGGGTGGTGGGGACGCCCAACAACCTGGACCATAACGCCGACGACCGCCGCACCACGGTGAATGGGGGCGCGACGGCCGCCTTTGTCGACGGCCCCAACGGGGATCGAGTGAAAAGGACGGTGAACGGGGTGGCGACGGTGTACGCAGGCGAGCACCGGGAGGTGCAGGGGGAACCATCAAGTCCTACTACGCCGGTTCCCAGAGGGTAACAATGCTGGAGAACGGGAGCCTACTTTTTCTGCTCACGGATCACCTGAGGAGCACAGCGATCACGGGGGCCGGGGCGAACGGGGGCAAGGCGGCCGAGGTGGGGTACAAGGCGTGGGGGACCGCTACCACAGCGGCACCACGCCCACGGGCTACCGCCACACCGGGCAGCTTTGGGAGGGACGCTGGGCCTGTGCTTCTACCGCGCCCGCTGGTACGACCCGGCCCTGGGGCGCTTTGTCCAGGCAGACACGGTGGTGCCAAAGGGGAGGTATCCGCAGGCGCTGAATCGGTACACGTAGCTTAGCCACAACCTGCTGAAATACACCGATCTCAGCGGACAGCCACTGCGCACGCCGTGGGACCTCTTCACCGTCGGCTGGGGCCTCTGCGAGGTGCGGCGTGATCTCTCGCTCCTCAACATCGGCGCGTCGGTGGCAGATGTCGCGGCGGTGATCATACCCTCTGTGCCTGCGGGTGCGGGGTGCATCGCGCGGATTGGCAAGGCAGCGAAGGCCCGCAACCAGGCAATCGCACGCCCCGGCCGGGCAGTAGGGGGTAACCACCAAAGCGGGATTCCCAGGGGCGGCCCGCTTCGTTGCGGGGGAGTCCGAGAGGGCTACAAGCCCCCTCGGCGGGTATGCCGAGGGCTCCGCCCCCGGCAAAAAGCCGTCTTGGCTCGACGCATGGCCCGGGAGGCGATCGGGCCGGCCGCTGATGGCGATTCACGGGGGGGCACCGCCCCACCCCTTCCCCCTGGCCCTTCGCCAAGCGGAAGGGGCAGGGGGAAGGATGCTCCCCGTAGAGGGCGCGGCGAGGTCTGCCTGCTGCAGGAAGCGTTGGATCCGCTTGTAAGCGGCGTGGCTTTCCCCGGTGTTTTCGCAGCAATCTCGGTCAACCGTGGGGAACGAGCTGCCAGGACCGCTTCCCCCAATCTCCACTGGCTGGGCAGCGAGCTCTTCATCGCTGCAGAGTGCTCGCATCAATCGGCGCATTGGGAAACACTTGGCCATGGGGACCTCCTTTGAGTAAGTTTTTTTCCCCGGGGTGATTCTGCCCTATCAGGAGGTCCCTCTCGGTTATCTGTGTCGAACTCGTGTGCGAACCTCAGTTGCGGCCATTCTTGAGACACGTTGCGGGTGCTTTCCCTCGATGCCGTGGCCTTGCCGTGGCGGGCCGTGCGTGCCATCGATCGCCAGCTTCGAGCCGTACCAAAGGGACGGCCCAGCCGGAAGAGCCGACCGGGCCGCAAGGCAGGGAAGGCTCCGTTGGACTGGTGCGACGCCGGGTCGGGCTTGCCATTCAGGGAGTTGAGCCCGGGGGAGGAGACGGGGCAGCAGCGGTAGGGGATGGAGCTGGACCGGCTTCCGGCGTTTCCGTCCCACCTGGAGGTGGTGAAGCCTCCTCCGTCGGCTGCGGCGTGGCTGTCGGTATCGGGGTAGGCGTCGCCGGCGGCTGGAGGAAGTAGTCCCGGCCCCTTTCGACCAGGTCGCGTGCCACCGCCTCGGTCACGCGAACGTAGTAGGGCGACTTGGAGGAGATCACCACGTATGTCTTATCCTCGGGATCTTGGGCCCCAACGGTCAGCGTGATCGTTTCCGTGGCTGTCTGGATGGTCACCAGGGCCGTGGGGGCATCCATCCCGTACTCGGGCCGTGACTCCTTTCCCAGTGGCTGCGTCATGCGCAGCGAGGTCACCGTCTGCACCAGGGCGCTGATGTGCGCCCGGTCAGCGCTCTCTTCAGGGGCCAGCCCTTCCAGGGTCCAGTTTCCGTCCGTTCCCCGCACAAAACGCAGGGTGCCGTTACGGTTGCTCAACGTCACCGTTTGCACCTCAGAGGAATCCAGCTTCAGGTAAACCGGATCCACCCAGGAGATCGCGGTGGCCTGGGCATCGCCGGCCCTCAGACCGGTCGCAAGATAGGTCGCGTCCTGCCCGGCGACCCGGACGTGGATCGTATCGAACTGCGGAGAGGACCCCAGGTACAGGCGAAACTGCTGCCCCTGGGCCGTTTCCAGGTCGATACGCCGGACGAAATCCTCATCGGCGACGTCGAGTTGCCGGTGGCTGGCCGCCGTGCGGGTGATCAGCCGCCTTGTGGTCAGGCCGGCCAGCTTGCTCAGGAGCGCGCTCACCTTGCCTCCGTCGGCCGGATAGTCGTCCACTTCGGGCAGGACCCACCCCTCGTCGCTGCGACGAAGGATCAGGGTATGGCCCTCGTTATCCGCGATGGTGAGCGCCACTACATCGGTGGCCTTCAGCCCCGGAAGGAGGGGTTCCCCGCCCGAAGCTGCCCGCCTGGGCCAGAAGACCACCACACAGAGGAGCGCCTGCAGGACCAGGATGCCGACAAGGATCTGGTTCCATCGCTCTTTCATCGCTTGACCTCCGGGTGTATTGCGGGCAAGGGCAGCGGCTTGGCCCGTCGGCGCCTCCAACTCCAGACGGCACCGAGGCCGCCTAGGGTGCACAGCGCCACAGCATAGTTGGCCGCTTCCCAGAACGATTCCTCTTCCCGACTTAACGGTTTCAGCACCCGCGCCGAGGTGCCGCGCGCGCGGATGCTCAGGAGATCCATATCCTCAGTGGCCCAGGAAACCGCATTCTGCACGAGCTTCAGGTTGTTCAGATAGCGATCGCCGGAGAGGTTCTGCGAGATCTCAAACACCAGGTCGTCCACAAATTCGGCACTGCCAAAGACCACCAGGCGTGCGGTCTCCGGGGAACTCTCGATCACCGCAGGCGCGCCGCTCTCCTGCGCCTCGCTTCCCGGCAACGCGGGCGGGCGATCCTTGAAGGCGCTTTGGAACACCCCCTGCACGGCCACGCCCAGAAGATAGGAATCCCGCTTCTCCCCCACCGGAAAGCCGTAGTCGGGATAGAGATCAAAGTTGGGCTGGATCTCGCTCGTTAGCTGGAGCCACGCGTTCGGGCTGGACCGAAGGAGCGGCGTGACCTTCCGACCCGCGTTCAGAGTCTCGTTGACCGTGATCGGAGACGCCCAGCTCAGGGTTACCGCGGGAAGGTTGGAGACGATCGGGCTATCCGCATCCATGCCACTTCTGCGGACATCCACGAAGAAGGGATAGTTGATCGCCCGGATCTCACGCACCTGGATCCCTCCCACGTTGCGGGTGTAGAAGACAGGGAAAGGCTCGTTCTGGGGGTCAAGCACGAGCGCCTGCTGCACGTGGATGCCGTAGGCCGCCAGCAGTTCCTGCAGCCCGTCCTCGAGCGGTTCCAGGGCGAGTCCTCCGCCAAAGGGGTCGACGGTGATTTGGTAGTTGCCGGCTGCTGCGATCACCGAGCCTCCGCGCATCAGGAACTGGTCGACCGCAAACCGCTCGGTATCCGTCATCGCCTGGGGCGCGATCAACAGCAGCACGTCGACATCGTCTGGGACGCGGCCGCTTTTCAGGTCGACGTTCCGCACCTCATATTCCTGACGCAGGGCGTTGCGCAGCTCCTGCCAGGAGGAGAGGGGCTGTTGCATCTGCCCGAAGAAGTTCGTGGTCGGCGAGGCGGGCGGAGTCCACAACCCGACGACCTTCAGGAAGCCAGGAGAAACGCGCTTTAACGCGGACTCGATCGCCGTCCGCAAGTCGCCCTCGGTCATATCGGCCGTGGGGTAGAGGACCTGGGCCTGGTCGCCGACCCGGAGCAGGAGGTGCAGATAGTAGCTATCCTGGGAAAAGATGGACACCGGGAATGGGCGCAGGCCGTATCGGCCGTAGAGCTGCTCGCGGGTGACCGGGCTATCGGGCGCATCCAGGTCCACCTTGTGGAAAACCAGGTGGCCGGGCGCCTGGTCGGCGATCTTGGTAGCGACCGTCTCGATGGTGTCAGGCACCTTGGCCAGGCTTTCCGGAAGCGTCTTGCTCGTGAGATAGAGCGTCAACTCGGCTGGCTGGTCCATCGCGGCCAAGACCGCTTCCACGCTTTGGAAGCCGTATACGACCTTCTTGATCGCGCTGGTCAGGTCGTATTCCAAGTTGCGCAGCCGGACCTCGATCTCCCCGCTGGGCCGAACGTCCACCTGGATCAGGTCCCGGAAGCCCAGCACGGTATTCTTGTCGCCGTAGCGGACGAGGATATGGAAGTAGGAGTTGATGATCGACGTCTCGTAGCGGCCGGCCACCTGGAAGGGCTGGGGATGGATCCCATACACCTGGTTCGCTTCGCTTTCGATCTCCGGGTCGCGCGTGGGGTCCACGATCTCCAGCTGCAGTTTGCCTCCCGCGGCCACCCGGTACTCCTCCAACATGTCGCGGATGCGCGGCACGAGCGGGGCCAGCAGAGGATGCGTCTTTTCGCTGAAATAGCCCCGGATCAGGAGCGGCTCCTGGAGTCCTTGCAGGAGTTCGCGCGTTGTCCGCGAAAGGCTATATTCGCGCTGGGCGGTGAGGTCGACGCGCAACCCATAGAGCGGTGCCAGCCAGACGTTCAGGACGAGCAGGTTGGCCAGCACGAGCGCTGTGGTCTGCAACATCCCGCGTCGATAGGGCTGTGTTTGGATCCCCCGGCCCCAGCGCTTGCTTTCCAAGGAGAGGACGTTCAGGGCCAGGAAGATCCCGGTGAGCGAGAGGTAGTACAGGAGGTCCCGCAGGTCGATCACGCCGCGCTGGATGCTTTCGAAGCGGCTGCTGGACCCGATCGCGCGCAACACTTCGCCCAACCGCTCTCCGGCGAGGTTCACGATGGGTCCGCTGCCAACCAGATAGAACGCGCCGCCCAGAAGGAAGGTACCAATCAGGGCCACGATCTGGTTGTCCGTTCGGGAGGAGACGAAGAGACCGATCGCCGCATAGGCACCTGCCAGCAGCAGGGCTGCCAGGTAGCCGCCGATGACCGGACCCCAATCCAGCGGGCCCAGGATGGCCACGGTAATGGGGAGAAAAAGGGTCAATGCCAGGGAGATGGCCACCAGCGTCATCACGGCCAGGAACTTCCCCAACACCAGCCGGAGTGGGGAAACGGGGAGGGTCAGGAGCATTTCCAGCGTGCCCGAGCGCTGCTCTTCGCTCCACTGCCGCATGGTGAGCGCACCAACCAGGAAGATCAGCAGCAGGGGCATCCAATGGAATAGCGGTCGCACGTCCGCAACGCCACGGGCGAAGAACGCGTCGACCCAGAAAAAGGAAAACAGGGTGACCGCCAGGAAAGCGCCCACGAAGATGAGCGCCATCGCCGAGCCGAAGGTACCGGCCAGTTCTTTGCGGGTGATGGACCACAGCTGCCTCATGGCTTCACCTCACACAGTCGTGGCCAGTTCGTTGAACACCGCCTCCAGGGTGCGGGTATCCCGCCGCAACTCGCGCACCGGCCAGCCGCGTTCGCTGGCCAGTCGATAGACGGCTGGACAGAGCTCCTCCGCCTGCTCCGGCGAGCCTCGGATGCGGAATGTCGGATAGCGCGAACCGTCGCGCACACGCTCCACCGCGCGTACGCCGGGCAGGCGGAGGAGCGCGCTTTGCAGGTCGTCCGGTTCCGCCTCCAGTTCGAGGAGGGCATCTGGTGTCGCCGCCAGTTCGGAGAGCCGTGCATCGGCGCGCACCCTGCCGTTCATCAGGATGATCGCGCGGTCGCACAAGGCTTCGACCTCGGAAAGGATATGGGTGGAAAAGAGGACCGTGCTTTCGCGCGCCAGGCGCCGAATCAGCCGGCGCACCTCGACGATCTGGGTGGGGTCGAGGCCCAACGTCGGCTCGTCGAGGATGAGCAGCTTGGGACGGTGGAGGATCGCCTGGGCCAGCCCGACACGCTGGCGATAGCCCTTGCTCAAGTGGCCAATCGGCGTGGTGAGATACTCTTCCAGGCCGGTCGCCGCGACCGCTTCACCGATTCGGTACAGCTGCTCATTCAGGGGAATTTCGCGCAGGTCTGCGATCATGCGCAGGTATTCCTGGACCGAGAGCTCCGGGTAAAGCGGCGCATTCTCCGGCAGGTATCCGATCAGTGCCTTTACCTCGAGCGTATGGGTAAGCACATCGAGTCCGTGTATGACGACGGATCCGGCATCGGGCTGGAGGTACCCGGTCAGGATCTTGATCGTCGTCGTCTTCCCGGCGCCGTTCGGGCCCAGCAGGCCAACGATCTCCCCTTCTTCGACGCCGAAACTCACGCCTCGAAGCGCCTGGAAAGAACCGTAACTCTTGCTCAAGTCGCGCACTTCGATGATCATGGGTCCCTCCTCGGAACGCAGATACGCTCAGTCACCCTACCACGACCGTCTATAGCGCGATGTAGATGAAAGGGAGATGAAAGAAGCAAGGGCCGCCCGAAAACTCTTTCGGGCGGCCCCCATTCCATCCGCAGGAAGGTCGAGGTTCCCTGCCTAGGCAAGCATCCAGAAAATCGTCTCGTAGAGGTCGGCCGGGTCGACCAGGCGTACGTGGTCACCGAACTGCTGCACGAGCTTCTTGGCCTCCGCGTGGTCTTCCTTGGGGGCGACCAGGATCACGGGAATGTTGTTGGCCAGGCAGGGGTAAATGAGATCGTGCATCGTGATGGTCAGGCCTGGTGTGGGGACAACCTTGTGAAGCGGTCCCACGACCAGAGAAATCCCATCCTCCTTGCGCAGAAGGAAGAGGTTCTTTCCGTGCATATCGAAGCCGTTGCTGAGGGGATAGGTCCCGATCCCCCGAACGGCAAGCCGGGTAAGAACCACGGGGTCCGTACCTTCCAGGTAACCGACGGTAGGCATGGTGTTCCTCCTTCTTGCCCTTGGGCAAAACGCAGAAGGCCCAGACCTGCGACGATACATCGCCCATACCGATTCGAGGCCGGAAACGGATGAGTGACTTGTGCCGCGGAGATGTACGGATCTTGCCCCCGCTCCTCTGTACCCCCAGCCGGATTCGAACCGGCGATCTCCACCTTGAAAGGGTGGCGTCCTGGGCCTCTAGACGATGGGGGCATCGATAACGTGATTATAGACCCGAAAGGCGGGCCTGTCAAACGGATGTCAGTCCTCCGTGCGATCCTCCTCTTGCCCTTCCCCGCCGTTTGCCGCCATCGCGTGGACTGGCCGCGCCCTGCGGGCGTCTCGCTGCCGCAGGACTGCCTTGGTCACTTCCGCCCCAATGGCCGGCAGCAAGGCCAGCGGGAGGATCAATGCCCAGTCGCTCACGGTCAGCCAGGTCATCTTAAAGACCGGGTCCAAGAATGGGACGTAGATAATCGCCAGGATGATGGCCAGCGAAGAGGCGATTGCCCATAGCATGGTTTTGTTGCTCCAGAGCCCCAGCTGGAAGAGGGAAGCGCGCTCGCTCCGGGCTGTCAGGGCCCGCAGGAGTTCGGAGACGACCAGCGTGGTAAAGGCAAAGGTCTGTGCGTGCACGATCTTTGCTTGGTCTATCGTTCCCGGGAAAACGAACAGGCCGATCAGGAAGGCGGCCAGCGTGGAGGCGGTGATCAGCACGCTTTGCACCCCGATCCCCCACCACATCTCGCGGTGGATGATCGGCTCCTTCGGTGGACGCGGCGGCCGTTCCATCACCCCTGGTTCGGCCGGTTCCATCCCCAGCGCCAGAGCGGGGAAGCCGTCGGTCACCAGGTTGAGCATCAGCAGATGGATCGGGAGGAACGGCAACGCGGGCAGGTTCATCAAGGTAGCCAGGAGTACGGTCAGGATTTCGCCCACGTTGCAGGAAAGGAGATAGAACACGAACTTGCGGATGTTGGAGAAGATCACCCGCCCTTCTTCGATCGCAGCCACGATGGAAGCGTAGTTGTCGTCCGTCAGCACCATATCGGCCGCTTCTTTGGCGACGTCGGTGCCGGTGATGCCCATGGCGACCCCGATATCGGCACGCTTCAGGGCCGGGGCGTCGTTCACGCCGTCACCCGTCATCGCCACGATGTGGCCCTGCTCCTTCAACGCGTCCACGATGCGCACTTTGTGCTGAGGCGAGACCCGGGCATAGACGTCCACGATCGACGCCAGCGGCCGGAAATCCGCGTCGTCCATGCGGTCCAGCTCTTCGCCGGTGAGGCCCTGGAGGCCAGGCGTAAACATATGGAGGTCGCTGGCGATCGCCATCGCGGTACGCTTGTGGTCACCGGTGATCATGATCGTCTTGATGCCGGCCTGGCGGGCCCGCCGGATGGCCTCCCGCACCTCCGGGCGGGGTGGGTCGATCATGCCCACCAGGCCGAGGAAGATCCCGTCCCGCTCGATCTCTTCCGCAGGCACACCTGCGGGCACTTCCGGCAGCTCGCGGCAGGCTACCGCCAGCACGCGCAACGCATCACCGGCCATCCCGTCCATGGCCTCCAGGATTCCCTGCCGATCGGTGTCCGTAAGGGGACGGATCTGGCCGCCATCGAGGATGCGGTTACACTGTCCCAACACCAGGTCCGGGGCGCCCTTGGTAAAGGCCAGGTATGGGCTGGCGGCAAAGAAAGGAAGTTGCCAGCTTGAGTCTGCCGCCGCCCAGGCGTGGATCGTGGTCATGCGCTTCCGCAGCGAATCGAACGGGATTTCTCCCACCCGCCTGAGGGTGCGGCCAATTTCGTCCGCCCAAAGCCCGGCCTTGGCCGCCAGGACCACAAGCGCTCCCTCTGTCGGGTCGCCCACCATGCGGTAGCGCAGTTGGCCTGCTTCTTCTACC
Source organism: Chloroflexia bacterium (assembly GCA_034436115.1). Lineage (GTDB taxonomy): Bacteria > Chloroflexota > Chloroflexia > DTKN01 > DTKN01 > DAOTVY01. The sequence continues at coordinate 31,073 of DAOTVY010000077.1, forward strand.
TTTTCCAGTCGGGCGTCGTTGCACAGCAGCCCACCGAGGAGCACCCCGACCAGCGCCGGATGGGCTTGGAGCGTCACTTCTTCGCCGTGCGCGGTGATTCTGCCCCACGGTTGATAGCCGCGCCCCTCGATATGATAGGTGGTTCCCAGGGTCCAGGCCTTGACGGCCGTCATCTCGTTCTGGGTGAGCGTCCCCGTCTTGTCCGAGCAGATGACGGTCGCCGAGCCGAGTGTTTCCACGGTGGGCAGGTTCCGGATCAGGGCGTGCCGCCGCAGCATGCGCTGCGTGCCCAACGCCAGACATACCGTCACGACTGCCGGCAGGCCTTCGGGGACAGCCGCGATCGCCAGGCTCACCGCGGTCATGAACATCTCGAGCGGGTGTTGCCGCCGCACGACCCCCAGGATAAAGACCACCGCACAGATAGCCAGGGAAGCGATCCCGAGGTACCGGCCCAACTGGTCCAGCTTGACCTGCAGGGGCGTCGGCTCGGTTTCATAGGCACGCAGCATCTGGGCGATCATCCCCAGTTGGGTGCGGGGGCCCGTGGCCACGACGATCCCTTTCCCCCGGCCGTAGGTGACCAGCGTACCCATAAAGGCGCTATTCACCCGATCGCCCAGGGGGACCCGGTCCTCGAATACCTCGGCCGCGCGCTTTTCGACCGGCGCCGACTCCCCGGTGAGAGCCGATTCGTCGATGCGCAGGTTCACGCTTTCCACCAGCCTGAGGTCAGCCGGCACATAGTTGCCCGCCTCGATCAGCACCAGGTCGCCGGGGACCAGCTCTGGGGCAGGCACCGTCTCCACGTGGCCGTCGCGGACGACCCGGGCGCTTGGCGCGGCCATCTTGCGGAGCGCCCGCAGGGCCGTCTCCGCGCGGCTCTCCTGCACGACGCCGAAGACGGCGTTCAGCAACACGATGGCAAAGATCGCTCCGGCGTCGAGAAACTTTTCGCCACTCTCCTCGTGCTGGAGCAAGGCGATCCCAACGGAAATCGCGGCCGCCACGAGCAGGATGATGACGAGCAAGTTCTTGAACTGGGCCAGGAAACGCTTCCAGAGCGGGGTCGGTGCTTCTTCTGGCAGTTCGTTGCGTCCGTACTCCAGGAGCAGGGCGCGAGCCCTTTCGCTGCTGAGGCCGCTTTCCAGGTCGGTCCCCAGGCGGACGGCCAGTTCCGAAGGCGGAAGCTGGTAAGAGCGTTCAGACAGGTCGGGCTCCTGCGCGAGAGACATCGCTCTTCTCCTCAAGACTTTGACCGTCTTCCTGCAGCATTATATGCCTTGCCGCTTGACTGTGCAAGTTTCTCCATAGCCGTGCGGATCCACCTCGGTGGATCGAGGGGGCGCGAATGCACGGATGGGGGGAACAGAACCTGGCCCGACGGGGTACGATCTCGGCAACTTCCGCGAGCAAGGTCGGCGGATCTCCGGCAGTTCTCCCGATGGGTGGTCGCCCAATCTTCGTGGAGGATCAAGTTTTGCAGGTCACCCGGAAGACGAGTTCGGTCGGAAACAGGAAACGCTCCACATCCCACGGCCGGCCGGCCGCGAGCTCGCGAAACCGTTCCTCATAGGTGCGCACCATGCCTTTTTCCTTCCCGTGCAAGCTCTGCACTGGAAAAGAGATGATCCAGTACCGCACCTCCAGGGTGTCCAGGAGCCGGGGGACCCCCCCGCGATCCAATCGATCCAGACAGGGAACTGCTTTCAGCAGCCAGGCCAGGTCGGCCTTTAGTGCCGGTGGGTCGTGCAGGATGTCGCGCACTTCGGCCCGGCCGGGGTTCGGTCCCAGGGCGAAGAAGCCGTTTAGGAAATCTACCAGGTCCTGGTAGATATCGCAGGCGTAATATTCGGTGCCTGCTGGAAGTGCCATCCAGGGGAGGCCCAGTGGGTGCAATCCGCAGGCCAGGTCGAGGACGGCGCGCAGCGGGGGCAGGTCGGCCAGGAGCGTTTGGTAGAACCGGTCGAGGATTGGCAGCCGTTCCCGCGTAGAGGCTTGTCGGGCCAGGATGGTCCGGCAGGTCTCCCGAAACGCTTCTGGCTTTCCCCGAGACTCTCGTAGCGCCTGGAGCCATCGGCCATATTCCGGCCGGCCCTCGAGGTACGCCCCAGCGATCTGGTGTAGCCGGCTGCGGCTCGCTTTGAGCGCTTGCCGGAAATCCCTTCGATTGGCCCACTCGCGGGCAGCGATGCGGCGTACCAGGTCCGTGCAGAGACCGCGGTACTCGCGCCGGCCCTGGATCGCTTCGACCAGTCGGGTGAGCAGCTCTTCGTCGCTCACGCGTGCTCCCGCAGCGCCTCGGTCAGCCGAGTCATAAAGCGAAGGTTGTGCATCGTGGCGAGGCGCACATACAGGCAGTCGTCCAGTTTGAAGAGGTGGTGTAGGTACCCCAGCGAATAGGCCGTGCAAGCCAGGCAATCGCAAAAAGGCGAGATCGGGGCATCCGACTTTCGGTAACGCGCATCCGCGATATAGTGGCAGGTGAACCAGTCATCCTCCTCGCGGATGGTACGCGGCGGGCGCGTGAAGGCGTAAAGCCGTCCCCGACGGGCATCCCGCGTCGGAAGGACGCTATCGAAAAGGCCGTACCCAAGCCGCGCACAGGTGACAAGGTTGCGGGGGTGTCCGATCCCCAGGGCGTGCATGGGGTAGGACTCCGGCACGAGCTCGCGGGTGTAGGCGAGGATCTCCACCAGGAGGTTCCCTTGCCGATCCAGCGGCCATCCCCCGAAGCCGAAGCCATCGAACCCCATTTCCAGCAGCGCTTCCGCGCAGTAGCGGCGTAGCTCGTGGAGGGTTCCTCCCTGGATCACCGCGAACAAGAGCGGGCGCTCCTCTTCTCGCAGGCGCCGTGCCTCGACAAGCCTTCGATACTCCTCTTTGCAGCGGTGCGCCCACTGGATCGTCCGCGCCACAGAAGCACGTTGTTCTTCCGCAGGAGCATCCGGATGGGTACAATCGTCCAGGCAGATCAGGACGTCCGCCCCGTAGCGCATTTGCAACTGGATGCTCTTCTCCGGGGTAAGCAGGATCTTGCGACCGCTGCCTTCGGGCCGGAAGAGGATCCCTTTACGGTCCAGATGTCCTGCGCCCGAGGACTGGCGGATGAGCGAATAGGCCTGGAAGCCGCCCGAATCGGTTACGATGGGCCTCTCCCAACCGCACATCCGATGCAACCCACCGAGGGCCTGGATGGTCGTCGTGCCGGGCCGTTGCAGGAGGTGGAAGACGTTCATCTGCAAGGCCTGGACGCGGCACGCCACAAGGTCCTGCGCATCTAGGCCGTGCACGACCCCTCGGGTGCCGTCCGGGAGGAACGCCGGCATATGGACCGGGCCGTGGGAAAGGCGGAGCGTCCGCAGATCGAGCGTGGCCACGACCTCAACTCCAGGGGTGCGAAGAACTCTCTTGCGCGCGCGCCTTGTGGGCCTCGTAGCCCGCGCCGGCGATGACGACGGTGTACTCGCCGCGCAATCGCTCGGCCCGGAGGCGGGCGAGCAGCTCCGAGAGCGACCCGCGCCAAACCGTCTCGAAGCGCTTCGTGAGGTCGTTGGCCACCGCCGCCAGCCGATCCCCGTACACTTCGAGGGCATCCTCCAGGAATGCCAGCAGACGATGCGGGCTCTCGTAGAAAATAAGCGTATGGGGAGAATCCCGGTCCACCTCCAGGAAGCGACGCCGGGGTCCCGGCCGCCGGGGAGGGAACCCTCGGAAGGTGAACGAATGCACCGGCAGGCCCGAAAGGACCAGGGCCATCAAGAGGGCACTGGGCCCCGGGACCATCGTCAAGGGAAGCCCCTCGGCGATCGCGCGTTGGACCAGCGTGTAACCGGGGTCGGAGATGCCCGGCGTACCGGCGTTGGAAACCAGGGCGACCGATCGCCCGGCCCGCAGTTCCTCCAGGATCCTGGCCCCCGCACGTTCCTCGTTATGCTCGTGGAACGCCATCTGCGGCTTCTGGATTCCCAGGTGCTTCAGGAGCAGGCCGGTGCGACGCGTGTCTTCGCTGGCCACGAGATCCACCGACCGCAATACTTCGATCGCGCGCAAGGTGATGTCGCCGAGGTTCCCGATGGGCGTAGCCACAAGGTAGAGCATATCCCTCCCCTCCGGCCCGTACGAACCTGTGGGCGCCTGCCGGAGGCCTCGCCCATCCACAACGCGTTACCCTGCCCCTGTCCGCATGCGGCGCAAGGCATATTCGATCCCGCTTTGCAAGTCGCTCATCGTCACCAGGCCGCGGAGCTCCACCCCGAGTCCCACGATCGTCTGGGCAACCTCCGGACGGATGCCCACCAGGATCACTTCTGCCCCAAGCAGATAGGTCGCCTGCGCCGCTCGGAGGAGGTTGTTGGCCACCGCGGTATCCACAACCGGCACTCCAGTAATGTCCACGATGGCCACCCGCGCGCGGTGACGCTGAACCCCGATCAGGAGCTCCTCCATGATCTGCGCGGCCCGCTGGCTGTCGATGTGGCCCACGAGGGGCAGCAGGATCACTCCCTCCAGCAGGGGCACCACTGGAGTGGAAAGCTGGCGGATCGTCTCGAGCAACTGCTCTTGGGTCGCCAGCGTCTGCTGGAGATCCCGATTGATCACCTGTATCCGAGAGACCGTAACGGCATTCTCAATGGCCACAGCGAGCTGGTCGGCCATCGTCTGAAATACCGTGACCACGTCTGGATCGAATGCGCCTCGTAGCTGGCTTTGCGCGTCCAAGACACCGACCAGGGTATCGCCTACCTGTAGGGGCACCGCGATCTCGGAGCGTGTGTCGGGCAAGAGCGGGTTGGGCAACTGCACGGGGTCTTGTTCCACGTCGTAGGTTACCCGTGGACGCCGGTTCGCAGCGCACCAGCCGACCATCGAGTTCTCCCCGACCTCCAGTCGGTGCCCTTGGGCGACCATCTGGCGGCCGGCCTCGCCCGTGCCCGCGCGCAGGACCAACCAGCGGTTGGGCTCGCCGGTCCATTCCCCGTTGCGATCCAGCAAGAACAACCCCACATAGTAGAGGTCGAACCGCTCCCGCACGCGTTCGACCACCTGGCGGATGAGCTCTTCCGGCTCCAGGGTGCTGGTGGCCAGCCGGGACACCTCCGCTGCGGCCTGTAGTTGCAAGGCGCGCCGTTCGCTCTGGTGCATCAGGTGCGCTCCCTGCAAGGCACCGCTGATCTGGGCGCGCAGCGCCTCCGCGGTCGTTCCATCCCGAGCTTGTACCTCAAGCACCGCGAACCCCAGCTGCCGCTCGCGGAAGTAGAGGGGCTCGACAACGAAAGTGAGCCCTCCCTCGTCCGGAAACAGCTCTGCCGGCACCAACTCGCGCGAGTGGAAAAGCCGCCCCTCTGGCTCCACAGGGCGACGCCCCGAGGGGTCGAAAGCCAGCAGCAGGCGCGACTGCTCGGCGGGGCGCTCGGGATCCTCGTAGAGGGCTACGTAGCCCCGGCGGATGCCAAGCCGGGGGAGTTCTCGGGCCAGGGTATCCATCAGGTCGTGTAGCTGGAAGGTTGTGCCGAGTTCCTGGCTGACCTCTCGGAGCAACCGGGCACGCTGCTCGGCCTGCATCCGGCGATAACCCTGCAGCTGTTGCTCTGCTTCGGTGATCCGGACCCGCGCCTGGTGCCAGGCGTCTTCCGCTCGTTCCCGTTCCTCCCCCTGCAGGTAAGGGAGCAGGCCCCGGCGCAGGGTCGAGACGAGGTCCTGGAAGACGAACACCTGGCCGTTGGCGGTTGCGACCTGGAGCGCCTGATCGAGCGCCTCCAGGAAGCGGCCCGCTTCTTTCCCACGGACTTCGCCAAGGCAAGCCTCGAGGAGCTGTGCCGCTGTCTCGGGAGCATCCGGCCACTCTTCCCCCAGCATCCGGGCAATCTGTTGTTGGAGCGCAGTTTTTTGCTCCGCCTCATCTGCTCCAGCCGGGAGTGGACCGGCCGCAGCCCGTGCCACCGTCCGGGAAAAGCAGCCACAAGAGCGGCGTACGACCAGGTCCGCAGGAACGATCTCTTTTTCCGGTGCCGGGCTTCCGTCCAACAGTGCCAGCAGGAGCTCCGCCGAGCGCCGGCCCATCTGCCGGAACGACTGGCGCGCCGTGGTCAGGGGGGGATTCGAGTAGGCGCTTTCCTCGATATCGTCGAAACCGCAGACCAAAATGTCGGCTGGGATGCGCAGCCCCCGCTCCTGGAGGCGCGCCACGGCGCCGAATGCCATCATATCGTTCGCCGCGACCAGGCTATCGAAGGATGCCTTGCGCTCATCGAGCAGCAAGTCCACCGCGCGCACACCGGCCGGCAACTTGAAATCGCCGGGGACAATGCGCGTGGGATCCACGGCCAAGCCATGTGACTTCAGGGCATCGGCGTATCCGCGGTAACGGTCGGCGCTCTCCGGGGAGCCGGGTGGACCTTGGATGTAGGCGATTTCCCGGCATCCGTGCACCTCAATGAGGTGGGATACCAGGGCATACGTTCCTCCGTAGCTGTCCACGAGCACGCTGGGCACGCCCGGCAGGAGCATCCCGATGTTAACGACCGGGAGGGGCCGAAAGCGTTCGCAGAATCGGCCGAATTCCTCCAAGCCGAGATGGACTCCCAGGATCCCGCCCCACACGAGCACGCCGTCCACGTTCCGTGGGTCCAGGAGATCATAAAGGACATTCGCCTGGGCTTCAAAACCCAGCGGGGAGCGCACAGGGTTTGCCGGGAAACAGAACAGGTTAGCCCGATGCTGCCGCGTGACCTCCCCGACGCCTACCCACAGCGGCAGGGCGTTCGGGTCCGCTCCCAATTCGTAGGTAAACAAGGCAACGGTGCGGTATGCTCTGGCCGACATGGGTTTGCCTCCTTGGTTCGGCAGCACAGGCTTCGGCCGATGGCAGGATCACCGAAGAGACCTCTGCAGGAGAATTGTACCACCGTTTGCGCGCTTTGTGCAAGCATGTGCCCGCCGCAACCACGGCCATATCAAAGTCCTTGCATGACAGCCCGGATGGCTCGACGGGGCTGTGCGGCGTAATGCCGAAGCGCCTCGGCTATGCAGGTGTAACCCTTCAGGCGAACGAGGGCAATCACCGCATTAC
>DAOTVY010000078.1:0-2266 GCA_034436115.1 Chloroflexia bacterium
AGAGGGTCCCGATGGTACGCACAGGTATACCGGAACTGACCGAGCGGCGCAAGGAGATCTTGAAGCTGGTGATCCAGGAATATGTGCACACGGCGCAGCCGGTGCCCTCGGAGGTGCTCGTGCAGAAATACGGCCTCCCGGTGAGCCCGGCCACCGTGCGCAACGAACTGGCCGCATTGGAGGAACTCGGCCTGCTCACCCACCCCCACACGTCGGCCGGCCGCGTTCCCACCGATCGCGGCTATCGCTGCTTTGTGGAGCAGCTGATGGAGTGGACCCCTCTTCCTTCAGAGGAAAGGCGCACCATCCGCCACCAGTTCTTCCAGGTACGCACCCAGGTGGAGGAATGGGCCCGTTTGGGGGCAGCGACCTTGGCCCGCCTCTCCCATAGCGCGGCGATCGTTTCGCCGCCTCGCGCCCCTTCCTGCTGCTTCAAGCACCTGGAGCTCTTGTCCGTTTACGACACCCGCGTGCTGCTCGTGATCGTCTTGCAGGATGGGACGATCCGCCAGCACATGTTGACCCTGGAAGAGGTCATCCCTCAGGAGGAGCTGAGCCGCGCCTCCAATCGCCTGAACGAACGGTTCGCCGGCCTCTCGGCGGCCGAGATCGCCCGGCTGCCCCAAGAGGGGTGGAGCCCCCTGGAGCGCCAGGTGGCAGAGCTGCTGTTGGCCACCATGCAGCAACGCGACCGTTGGGATTGGGAAGAGGTCGCTATGGATGGCGTGCTGGAGGCGCTCAGCCAGCCAGAGTTCGCCGAAATCGAGCGCGCGCGCCGGTTCCTGGAAATCCTCGAGCAGGGGTACCTCCTGCTGGATCTTTTGAACGAGGCCCTGCGCCGCTCCGGAGTGCAGGTGATCATCGGCGGCGAAAGCCAGCGCGAACAGATGCGCGACTATAGCTTGGTCGTCTCTCGCTACGGCCTGGCCGGCCGGATGGAAGGGGTGCTGGGCATCCTCGGCCCCACCCGCATGCCCTACCCGCGCTCCATCTCGGCCGTGCACTTTGTCGCGCATGTGATGAATGACCTGTTGGGGCAGCTGCCCGAATAACCCTGGAAAGGAGGAAACGCCCAATGGCGGAAAGCGATCAGATGCAGACCGAAGGAACTTCCGCCGCCCCAGAGGAGGTGGCCGCCCCGGCTGCGGAAGCAGTGGACCTGCAGGCCGAGCTCGAGGCACTTCGCCAGCAACTGCAGGAGGAACAGCGCAAGGCGGCGGAGCATTACGACAGTTATCTTCGCTCGGTTGCCGAACTGCGCAACTTCAAAAAGCGCGTCGAACAGGAGCGGGAGCAGCTTTCGCGCGAGGCCAACGCGGACCTCATCTCCCATCTGCTCCCTATCCTGGACGACCTGGAGCGGGCCTTCGCCGTCCTGCCGGACGAAAAGCTCTTGCGCTTCAGCTGGATCGAAGGGATCCTGCTGATCTACCGCAGGCTGCAGGCCATCCTGGAGCAGCACGGCCTGCGCCCGATCGAAGCTGCCGGCCGGCCGTTCGACCCCTACCTCCACGAGGCCATCCTCTTCGAGGAGGTCCCGCCCGAACAAGACCAGATGGTGCTCACAGAGCTCCAAAAAGGTTACAAACTCTACGACCGCGTCCTGCGCCCGACCTTGGTGAAGGTGGGCCGCGCTTCAGAACACCCTACGGAACCTTCTCCCCCACCCGAAGCCGGGTCCGAACCGCAGGAAACGCCTGAACAAGGAGGAACAGCGCCATGCCGCGAGTGATTGGTATTGACCTGGGCACAACCAACTCGGTGATGGCCGTGATGGAAGGCGGCGAACCGGTCGTTATCCCGAACGCGGAGGGAGAGCGACTGACGCCCTCTGTGGTCGCGATCAACCCCAAGACCGGCGAACGCATGGTTGGCCGCATCGCCAAGCGGCAGGCCATCACCAACCCCGAGAACACCATCTTTTCCATCAAGCGCTTTATGGGACGCAAACTGGAGGAACCCTCCGTCCAGTACGACCGCAAGATCGTCCCGTATCGCCTCACGGCTGCCCCGAACGGCGATGTGCGCGTCGTCCTGGGCGGACGCGAATACTCGCCCCCCGAGATCTCGGCGATGATCCTCCAGAAGATGAAACAGGACGCCGAGGCCTACCTGGGCGAACCGGTCACCAAAGCGGTGATCACCGTCCCGGCCTACTTCAACGACAGCCAGCGCCAGGCCACCAAGGACGCCGGCCGCATCGCCGGCCTGGAGGTGCTGCGCATCATCAACGAGCCCACCGCCTCCGCCCTGGCCTACGGCCTGG
>DAOTVY010000079.1:0-17611 GCA_034436115.1 Chloroflexia bacterium
CGCCGAGCCACGACACGAGGGAAGCGATGCGTACGTTTGAGCATCAGGAGGAGCTGCCTCAACCCGAGGGGGTAGACAGCGTGTTGGAGGCACCGGAGCCGACGGCGCCGCCCGCTGAGATCGACTACCGCGATCTCTACCTGCGGGCGCTTGCCGACATGGCCAACTTTCGACGGCGCGCGCAGGAGAGGGCCCAGGAAACCGTCGAGGAAGAGCGTACCCGCCTGCTGCGCGAATTCCTGTCCGTTGGCGACAACCTGGAACGGGCATTGGCATTCCAGGGACAGCATGGGCTACGAGAGGGACTCCAGGCGACCTGGGAAGCGTTCCGGAGGTTCCTGGAACGAGAAGGGGTAGAGCCCATCCCCGCCGCGGGGCAACCGTTCGACCCCGAAGTCCATGAGGCGATAGCCGTAGTTGAAGGAGAAGAAGGGGAAGAAGGGCGCGTGGTGCGCGAAGTCCAGAAGGGGTACCGCTACCGAGGGCGGCTACTCCGGCCAGCCCGCGTGGTCGTGCGCCGCTGACCCTCAGGGCGAGGCTTCTTGCTGTTTCGCCAGCGCCTGCTCCAACTGGCGCTGGGTCTCATCCAACGCCACGTCCACCGGTACCCGTCGCGCGGTGACGTTGTAGATCAAGCCCTCCACCGCATCCCAGTACACGTCCAGCCAAGGACTGGTGGGCCAGGGCCGGCCGGATTGCGCCTGCTCCAGGAACGCGCCTAAGAGCGGATCGGCCGACAGGTCGATTTCCTTCCAGGTCGGGATGGTGCCCAACCGGCTGACCTGCATCCGCTGGAACAGCGGCCCACCCAGAAAACGAAGCAGGTTTAGCGTGGCGGCCGGGTGGGCCGGGAGCCGGGCCGGATTCACGAGCAGGACCCGACAGCCCACATACGGGGTCGGCCAAGCTTGGGTTACGGAAAGCATCGGAAGCCGCGCCACGCCGAGTTTTCCTTCGCCGAGTGCCTGGACATAGTCGGAGAGCGCCCAGGAACCGTTCACCGTCATCGCCACAGAGCCGGCCTTGAAACGCGCATCCGCTTCGCTGTAGCTCTCCGTCGCCACCACGCCGGGTGAGGTCTTGACCTGGTAAAGCCAGAAAAGCCAGGCCTTCACTTCCGGGCGGTCCAGAAGCGAATTCCCTGCTTCGTCGAAGAGCTGGCCTCCGAATGCGTACAGGTAGCCGACCGTGTTATAGAAACTCAGCGGAAAGGCCAGCCCGGCCTGCCCTTCGCCCGGCCATTGGGCAGCCAGCTCCAGCAGCCGCGTCGTGGTGGTTGGGGGATCCACGACAAAGGCCTTGTTGTAGTAAAGGGCCACGGTCTCGCAAGCAAAGGGGACGCCATACCGCTCCCCATTGTAACGCACCGCCTCCACCCCGAAGGGGGAATAGGCATCCCAGAACCCGTTTTCCAGCAGGCCTTCCAGCGAAACGATGGTGTGGTCCTCCGCCAAGCGGCCGATCCACGAACTGCGGCCCACGAGCAGATCGGGGCCTTCCCCGGCCAACACCGCCTCCTCGTATTCGCTCAGGATGCGGTCCACCGGCACGTGCCGCAGACGAACGGTCACCCCGGGGTGGAGCGACGGATAGTCCTGGAGCAATACGCGTGCCAGCGCTTCCTCCGGGGCCTCCCAAGAATGCCAGACCGTCAGCACTGGCGCCGTAGCAATGGTGGGACCAGGCGCAGGCGTAAGCGGAACTGGCGACGGCGAAGCGGGCAAACTCGGCGCGGTCGGCTGGCACGCCACAGCCAGCACGAGCAGCAAGAAAAGGACCAACGCGGTTCGATTTCGCATAGTGCATCCATCTTAGCGCAGCCAGCAAGCGCTGTCAAACCAAAAATGTGATCTGGCTCATTGGACAAAGGGAGGCGAGAGGTGTATAATAATCGCTAGCCTGGCAGCAGCGGAGCTGAACGGGCTATCAGGGCCACAGCGGCGTGGCGGACGCGCGCTTGTCGCTTCGAGAGGGACACCGCCACCGCTGGGGAAGGTTTGCGGAACGGTGTCCCTCTCGTGCCATGGAAACTCGAGGAGGAAGCGATGCGGGAACTGCCGGCCAGTGTCGTTACCGAGACCGTGGCGCGCTTGTGCATGGAAGCCAACTACCAGCTGGGCGCCGATGTCGTCGCTGCGTTGCAGGACGCGTTAAAGCGGGAGGAATCGGAAACGGGCCGGGTTGTGCTCCAGCAGATCCTGGAGAATGCACGGATTGCCCGGGAGACCGAGACGGCCATCTGCCAGGATTGTGGGCTGGCCGTAGTCTTTGTAGAGCTGGGGCAGAACTTGCACATCGTGGGAGGGGATCTCTACGAGGCGATCCATGAGGGAGTTCGGCGCGGGTATCGTGAGGGCTACCTGCGCAAGTCGTCCGTGCGCCAGCCGTTTTCCGCGCGGGTGAACACCGGTGACAATACCCCGGCGATCATCCACACGCGCATTGTTCCCGGGGAGCAGTTGCGCCTCACCGTGGTCCCGAAGGGTGGAGGCAGCGAGAACATGAGCCGGCTGGCGATGCTGACCCCAGCGGCTGGCCGGCAAGGGATCGTGGATTTTGTCGTCCGTACGGTGGACGAAGCAGGGGCAAACCCCTGCCCACCCATCATCGTGGGCGTGGGGATCGGCGGAACGTTCGAGCGGGCAGCATTTCTGGCCAAGCACGCCCTGCTGCGGGAGATCGGCAGCCGCAACCCGGACCCGGAACAGGACGAACTGGAACGCGAACTCCTGGAACGGATCAACCGGTTGGGCATTGGGCCTCAGGGCTTCGGCGGACGGGTGACGGCGCTCGCGGTGCACGTGGAGGCAGAGCCGTGTCACATCGCTAGCCTGCCGGTGGCGGTCAACCTCCAGTGCCACGCCGCGCGGCATAAGGAAGCGATCCTCTAGCGGAAAGAGGAGGGATCGGCGATGAAGCACATCACGACCCCGCTTGTGGACGAGACGGTGGCCGACCTGCGGGCAGGCGATCAGGTGCTCATCACGGGAACCCTGTATGTGGCGCGCGACGCCGCCCATAAGCGGCTGGTCGCTTTGCTTGAGGAAGGCAAGCCCCTTCCGTTCGACCCGCGAGGCCAGGTGATCTACTATATGGGCCCGGCTCCGGCCAAGCCGGGGCAGGTGTCTGGCTCGGCCGGACCCACGACCAGCGGCCGGATGGACCCCTATACGATCCCATTGCTGCGTGCGGGACTGAAGGGCATGATCGGCAAGGGGAATCGCTCAGAAGCGGTGCGCCGGGCGTTGCAGGAATACCGCGCGGTCTATTTCGCGGCCATCGGAGGAGCCGGGGCCCTGATCGCTCGCTCGATCGTCGAGTCGGAGGTCATCGCTTACCCCGAGCTAGGGGCCGAGGCCCTGCTTCGCCTGCGGGTGGTCGATTTCCCGGCCATTGTGGTGAACGATATCTACGGCGGAGACGCCTATGAGGATGGGAAGAGGGCCTTTCGCCTGGAGTGAGCCGCACCTGGAACCTGCGGCCCCGCGAGCTCGGAGGTATGAGCCATGCGCCTCGTCCTGAATCCATCCGTCTTGCAGAACGAGCTCCTGCGCCGTGTGGAAGAACTCAGCGGCCAGGACGTGATGGCCTGCTACCAGTGCGGCAACTGTTCCGCCGGTTGTCCCGCTTCCGGGGCCATGGACCTCCTCCCGAACCAAATCGTGCGCTTGCTACAGTTGGGTTGCGCGGAGGAAGCGTTGCACGCTCGTGCGATCTGGTACTGCGCCGCTTGCCTTTCGTGCGAAGCCCGGTGCCCCAAGGGGATCGACGTGGCCCGCCTGACGGAAGCGCTCCGTACGCTGGCCTTGGAGCATGGAATCCGCCACATCGCTATCGAGGAACTCCCTCCAGAAGTGCTCGCCGAGATGCCCCAGCAGGCGTTCGTTGGCGGCTTCCGCAAGTACTCCGCCTGAGGGCCGGCCATCCGCTGCTAAGAAGGAGTCCTGGAGATGGAGATCGCCTACTTCCCCGGCTGTACCCTCAGCACCAAGGCCAAAGGGCTGGACCGCTCCGCGCGGGATTCGCTGCAGGCTCTGGGGTTCACGCTGCGCGAGATCCCGGAGTGGAACTGCTGCGGTGCCTCCTTCCCCCTGACCAACGACGACCTGCGCCTAGCAGGCGCGGTGCGCAACCTGGTGCGGGCAGCGGAGATGGGACAGGAGGAACTCCTGGCGCTGTGCTCCACCTGCTATAACGTGACCAAACGCGCCAACCGGGTGATGCGGGAGGATACAACCCGCCGGGAACGGATCAACACTTTCATCGAAGCCCAGTATGACGGGCACGTGCGGGTCGTCCACCTGCTGGACCTGCTTCGAGATCGGCTGGGGTTCGAAGAGCTGCGGCAGCGGGTCACGCGCCCGCTGGAAGGGCTACGGTTGGCAGCCTACTACGGATGTTTCCTCCTGCGGCCGGCCGATGAAATTGCCCTGGACGATCCCGAGACGCCACATCTGTTCGAGGATTTCTTGGCAGCGCTCGGCGCCGAGCCGGTTTTCTATCCACACCGCGGGGAATGTTGTGGCTCGTACCTCGCCGTGGGCGCCCCGGAAGTCGCGCTCGACGCCTCCTACCGGATCCTCCAGGCGGCACGGCGCAGCGGTGCGGATGCTTTGGTAACCAGCTGCCCCCTGTGCCACTACAACCTGGATCACCCCCAGCGGGAAATGGCGACCCGCTACCCCGGCTTCCGGCCGCTTCCAGTGCTCTACATTACCCAGGTGTTGGGAGTCGCGCTCGGGCTGGATCCGGAGGGGTTTGGCTTCGAGCGCCATGCCGTGGATCCGCTGCCCCTTCTGGCCCGTGTTCCGGAAAAGGTGAGCGCGCTATGACGGCTGACGGCATTCCCCGCGCCTTGGTCATTGGTGCCGGCATCGCCGGTATGCAGGCCGCGCTGGACATCGCCAACGCCGGCTATGAAGTGGTGCTGGTGGAGCGCAAACCCTCCATCGGTGGACATATGCTCCAGCTCTCCGAAACTTTCCCCACCCTCGACTGTGCCCAGTGCATCCTCACACCACGCACGGTGGAGGTGGGGCAACACCCGCGCATCCGCCTCTACACCTATGCGGAGGTCACAGAGGTCGAGGGGGAGCTTGGTCACTTCCGGGCGCGCATCCGGCGACGGCCAGCCTACGTGGATTGGACACGCTGCACTGGGTGCGGTCTTTGCCAGGAAAAGTGCCCTGCACGGGTCCCCTCCGATTTCGAAGAAGGCATTGGCCGTCGAAAGGCCATCTATACCCTTTCCCCCCAGGCGGTGCCGAACAAGCCGGTGATCGATCCCGCTTCGTGCATCTTTTTCCAGCGCGGCAAGTGCCGTGCCTGCGAGAAACTATGCCCGACTGGGGCCATCGCTTTCGACCAGCAGGAGACGACCGTCGTCGAAGAAGTGGGCGCGATCGTGGTGGCGACAGGCTTCGGCCTTTATCCGCCGGCCGAGATCGGGGAGTACGGGGCAGGAGAGATCCCGGACGTGCTCACCGGCATCCAGTTCGAACGGCTCCTGTCGGCCTCCGGACCGACAGCGGGACAGATCCGACGCCCGTCGGACGGGAAAGAGCCCAAGGAGGTTGTCTTCGTACAGTGCGTGCGCTCGCGCGACCCCGAGCACGGCCTGCCTTACTGTTCTCGCATCTGCTGCATGTACACCGCCAAGCACGCGATGCTGTACAAGCACCGCGTACACGACGGCCAGGCGTACATCTTTTACATCGACATCCGGTCTGCCGGAAAGAACTATGAGGAATTCGTGCAGCGCGCAATGGAGGAGGATCGGGTGCTCTACATCCGCGGTCGGATCTCGCGGCTCTTCCCTCAGGACGGCAAGGTGATCGTTTGGGGAGTGGATACGCTCACGGGAAAGCCCATCGAGATCGCCGCGGATATGGTCGTCTTGGCCACGGCGGTCGTGGCGGATCCGTCTGCCCGAGAAGTTGCCGGGGTGCTGGGCATCGAAGTAGACGAGCACGGCTTCTTCCGGGAAGCCGACGAGGCGATGCGGCCTATGGAGAGCACCCGCCCGGGGATCTTCCTGGCGGGGGCGGCGCAGAGTCCCAAGGACATCCCGGATACCGTCGCTCAAGCCAGTGGCGCCGCCGCCAGGGTGCTCGCCCTCTTCCAACGCTGGACCCACAAGGAGCAAGCCTGATGCGTCGGATCGGCGTTTTCATCTGCCACTGCGGGCTGAACATCGCTGGCACGGTGGATGTAGAGGCGGTGGCGGAAGCCCTGCGGCACGATCCGCAGGTGGCCTACGCCACCACCTACAAGTACATGTGTTCCCAGCCCGGCCAGGATCTGATCCGGCAGGCGATCGCGGAGCAGAACCTGGACGGAGTGGTCGTCGCCGCCTGTTCGCCCGCGATGCACGAAACGACCTTCCGCAAGGCAAGCGCCTCCGCAGGGCTCAACCCATACCGCTGCGAGATCGCCAACATCCGCGAGCAGTGCAGCTGGGTCCATCAGAACGAGCCCGCGGAAGCCACCCTCAAGGCGACCGAGATTGTGCGCACGATGGTGGCCAAGACGGCACGCGATGAGCCGCTCCATCCGCTCTCCATGCCGATCACCCGGCGGGCATTGGTCCTGGGCGGTGGGCTGGCCGGCCTCCAGGCAGCGTTGGACATCGCGGACGCGGGCTATCCGGTTGTGTTGGTGGAACGGAGCGACCACCTGGGCGGAAAGCTCGCGGAGCTTTCGGGCATCTACCTGAACTTTCGCGGCGGTCCGGAACTCCTTGCGGAAAAGGTGCGAGGCGTGCGGGAACATCGGCTCATCCAAATCCATCTGGAGACCGAGCTCGCCTCCCTGGAAGGCTACATCGGCAACTTTCGGGCGCGGCTCAAGCCGGCAGGTGCACCGGACGACGCAGCAGGCGAACCGCTGGAAATTGGGGCGGTCGTCGTGGCCACCGGCTTTGACCTGTTCCCGATGCGACTCCTCGGGGAGTATGGCGCTGGCCGCTACCCGGATGTCGTCAGTGGGCTCGACTTCGAACGCATGCTCGCCCAACCGGATGGCCTCCGCCGCCCTTCCGACGGGAAAGAGCCGAAAGAGGTCGTCTTTGTCCAATGCGTGCGCTCGCGCGACCCCCAGCGCGGCGTGCCGTACTGCTCCCGTATCTGCTGCATGTACACGGCCAAACAGGCGCGCCTCTTCCGCCAGCGGGTGCCCGATGGCCATGCGACCGTGTTCTACATCGACATCCGGTCCGCAGGAAAAGGATACGAGGAGTTCGTCCAGGCGGCCATGCAAGAGGACGGTATCCTCTACCTGCGGGGCCGGGTAGCGAAGGTCTTTCCCGAAGGAGACCGCACGATCGTCTGGGGCGTGGACACGCTCACCGGACGCACGGTGGAGGTGCCGGCGGATCTCGTGGTCGTGGCCACAGCCGCGGTTTCCTCCGCAGGGGCGGTCGAGTTGGCGCAACGGCTGCGTGTGGGCACGGACCCGTACGGTTTCTTCAGCGAGGCCCACCCGAAACTTCGCCCAGTCGAGAGCTTGACCGCTGGCATCTTCCTGGCCGGTGCAGCCCAGGCCCCCAAGGATATCCCCGATACCGTGGCCCAGGCGAGCGGCGCGGCGGCCAAAGTGCTCGCCCTCTTTGCCCAGCAGGAACTCGTCCAAGAGCCGACGGTCGCCTACGTGATCGAGGAGATCTGCGCGGGATGCGGGATCTGCATCGGAGCTTGCCCCTACGGAGCGCGTTCGGTGGACGAGCGGCGCCGGGTGGCAGTGGTCAACCCGGCGCTGTGCCAGTCGTGTGGAGCCTGTGTAGCCGCGTGTCCCAACAAGGCTTCGCAGATCCACAACTGGAGCACCGACCAGATCCTGGCTATGGTGGATGCGCTGGAGTTATAGGGGGTGCCGGCCCCGCAAGGCGGCAAAACCGATCTGAGGGCCTATGCTTCAACGGTGTGAAAGGTCGCGGAACCTGAAGAAAAGAGCCAGCGTCCCCCGGAGGCTATCCCGGTCCCGGATCCCCGCGGCGGCACCTATGGCCGAGTACGCAGAGGCGTGCCCGGCCCTTGAGCGAGGGCACCCTGCTTTTCCTGCGCGCGTCCTACAGGCGCCCCGGGAGATCCGGGCCTTGCCGCGGGGCCACGAGCTGGGGCCGGTAGAAAGGCTCCGTCCTGTAGAGCGCCGCGTAGCGGTGGCTGACGTCGTGGCCTACCGGTCAGGGGAGCGACCTGCTCCTCACAGGTATCCGGAGCCGGGTCCCGGGGTCAGGTGCGTGGATACATCGGACCACGAGGCGTAGCCTATGGAAGAGAAGCACGTCGTCGGTGCAGTACTGGTTGTGGGCGGCGGCATCGGAGGGATGCAGGCCGCGCTCGACTTGGCCAATTCTGGCTTCAAGGTCTACCTGGTGGAAAAGGCGCCGGCTATCGGCGGCATTATGGCGATGTTGGACAAGACTTTCCCCACGAACGACTGCGCCATGTGCATCCTTTCCCCCAAACTCGTCGAGTGCGGCCGACATTTGAACATCGAGATCCTCACGATGGCCGAGCTCGAGCGGGTCGAGGGGGAACCCGGGCACTTTACCGCATACG
Organism: Chloroflexia bacterium; assembly: GCA_034436115.1. Taxonomy (GTDB): domain Bacteria; phylum Chloroflexota; class Chloroflexia; order DTKN01; family DTKN01; genus DAOTVY01. The sequence continues at coordinate 8,559 of DAOTVY010000079.1, forward strand.
TACGCCAGCATCCACGCTTCATCGACCTGAGCAAATGCACCGGCTGCGGCGACTGTGCCGAGGCCTGCCCGATCGTGCTGCCGGATCCCTTCAACGCCGGCCTCTCTACGCGGAAAGCGACCTACAAGCTCTACCCCCAGGCCACGCCGAACGCTTTCGCCATCGAGAAGCGGGGAACGGCACCGTGTCGCAACGCCTGCCCCATCCACCAGCGCGCCGAAGGGTACATCGCACTGATCCACCAGGGCCGTTACGAGGAGGCTTACCGTACCATCTTGGAGGAGAATCCCTTCCCGGCCATTTGCGGCCGCATCTGCAACCACCGCTGCGAAGATGCCTGCTCCCGCAGCCGTGTGGATGAGCCACTTTCCATCATGCGCCTGAAGCGCTTCGTGGTGGACTGGGCGTGGGCCAACGGCATCTCCGCTCCCTTTTCCCAGAACCAGCGGCCCGCGGACCAGCAGCCGCTCGGAAAGGTGGCAGTGGTTGGCGCGGGGCCAGCTGGGCTCACGTGCGCGCTCGATCTGGTGCGGCTGGGCTACCAGGTCACCGTGTTCGAGGCACTGCCGGTGGCGGGGGGGATGATGCGAGTGGGGGTGCCAGCTTACCGGCTCCCCCATGAACTGGTGCAGCGCGAGATCGATGCCATTGTGGCCCAGGGGGTCGATCTGCGGCTAAACACCCGTGTGGAAGACCTGGAAGCACTGTTTTCCTCGGGCTTTCAGGCGGTCTTTCTGGCCGTGGGCGCCCACCAGGGGCGGAAGCTTCCCATCCCCGGCGCGGATCTGCCCGGGGTGCTGGTCAACACCGATTTTCTTCGGGAAACGGCCCTTGGCCGGCCACCCGACCTGAACGGCAAACGCGTGCTTGTACTCGGCGGTGGGAACGTGGCGATGGACTGCGCCCGGACGGCCCTCCGCCTGGGAGCCAGGGAGGTGGCCGCGGCCTGCCTGGAATCGCGCCCCCAGATGCCCGCCCATCCCTGGGAGATCGAGGAAGCCGAAGAAGAGGGCGTACGGATCTTTCCGTCGCGCACTTTTTTGGAGATCGTGGCCGAAGACGGGTGCGTGGCGGGCGTACGGTGCGCCGAAGTGGACTTTCGCGGGTTTCATCCCGATGGCCGGCCAGACATGGACGTGCGACCAGGCACAGAGCACATCCTGCCGGCCGATATCGTCATCTTTGCCATCGGACAGGCCCCACAGAGCGGCTTTCTGGCTGCTGCCGGACTGGAGGTGCGGCGCAACGGAACGCTAGTGGTGGATCCCGAGACGCTGATGACCTCCCAGCCGGGCGTGTTCGCCGGCGGCGATGCGGTCACCGGGACGACCTTTGTAGTGGATGCAATTGCCGCCGGGCACCGCGCCGCACGGTCGATCGACCGCTACCTGCGCGGCGAGGCCGGGGTGCAAGAACCGGTGCTCCAGCCGGTGGTCGAGCTGAGCGACCAGGAGATCGCCTCCGCGCGAGAAGAAGGGCGCATCGTGATGCGGCCACGGCTGCCGAAAAAGCGGCGGCCGGTGGAAGAGCGGGTACGCTCCTTTGTGGAAGTCGACCTCCCGCTCAGCGAGGAGGAAGCACGCGCTGAGGCGGAACGGTGTTTACAGTGCGGGATCTGTTCCGAATGCTTGGCCTGCGCCCGCGCTTGTAAGGCCGGTGCGGTCAACCACGAGATGACGGAAGAAGTGCGGGCGCTCGAGGTCGGTGCGGTGATCCTCACGCCAGGGGTGGGCCTGTATGATGCCCGGCTGAAAGAGGAGTTCGGATACGGCCGCTATCCGAACGTGCTCACCTCCATCGAGTTCGAACGCATGCTGTCTGCCTCCGGCCCCTACGGTGGGCACATTACGCGCCCCTCCGACGGGCGCGAACCCCATCGGATCGCGTGGATCCAGTGCATCGGCTCCCGAGAGAGCCGTTGCGAGCAGAACTACTGCTCCTCGGTCTGCTGCATGTACGCGACCAAGGAAGCAATCATCGCCCGGGAGCACGCCCCCGACGTCGAGCCCACCATCTTTTTCCTGGATGTACGCGCCTTTGGCAAAGGCTTCGACGCCTACTACGAAGCCGCGATGCGGGAGCACGGCGTACGCTATATTCGCTCTTTTGTGTCCTCGCTCAAGGAAGATCCCGAAACGCGCGACTTGCGCCTCATGTACGCCCAACCGGATGGATCGGTCGTGGAAGAGCGGTTCGATCTGGTGGTCCTGTCTGTGGGCCTGGTCACGCATCCGGATGTGCGTGCCCTCGCGGAGCGGATCGGGGTCGCGCTGAACCCCTACGGCTTTGCTCAGACCTCCGAGTTCGCGCCTGTGGAGACTTCGCGCCCAGGCATCTTTGTCGCAGGTGCTTTCCGCGGGCCGAAGGACATCCCAGAGACGGTCGTGGAAGCATCCGCTGCGGCCGCCGCTGCGGCACGCCTGCTCGCTCCAGCGCGCGGGACGCTCACGCGGAGCAAGAGTTACCCGCCCGAGCTGGACGTGCGCCTGGAGGAGCCCCGGGTGGGGGTGTTCATCTGTCATTGCGGGATCAACATCGGCAGCGTCGTCGACGTGCCGGCGGTGGTCGAGTATGCGCGCACCCTGCCCGGCGTTGCCTACGCCGAGCACAACCTGTATACCTGCTCCCAGGATACGCAGAAAAAGATCGCCGACACGGTGCGGGAACTGCGGTTGAACCGTGTGGTGGTGGCGTCCTGCACGCCGCGCACCCACGAGCCCCTCTTCCAGGACACGATCCGCGAAGCGGGCCTGAACCCTTACCTGTTCGAGATGACGAACATCCGGGAGCAGGACTCCTGGGTGCACCGGGCGACGCCGGAAGAGGCTACGGAGAAGGCGAAAGACCTGGTCCGCATGGCAGTCGCGAAAGCGATGCGCCTGCGTCCGATCTATCGCCCTTCGATCGAGATCGAACAGAGCGCCCTAGTGATCGGCGGAGGGCTGTCTGGCATGGTCGCTGCGCTGTCCCTGGCCGACCAGGGATTCCCGGTAACGCTGATCGAGCGCGAAGCCGAGCTGGGCGGCCAGCTGCGGCACCTCCATTACACCCTTCACGGGAACGACCCACAGAGACTCCTCCGGGACACGATCGCGCGGGTGCAGGCTCACCCCCGGATCCGCACCTATACGGGCGCGCAGCTGCTCGAGGTCGGTGGGTACGTCGGGCGCTTTTCCAGCCGGGTACACCTGGCCACCGAGGGCCGGGTGGAGGAGATTGCGCACGGCGCAGTCGTCGTTGCCACCGGGGCGGATGCCTACGAGCCGAGGCCAGGCGAATACCTGTACAGGCAACATCCACGCGTGATCACCCAGCGGCAGTTCGAGGAGCTCCTGGTGAACCGCTCCGGTGCGGTGGTAGGCCTGGGACGGCCGCCATCCGTGGTGATGATCCAGTGTGTCGGATCGCGCAACGAGGAACACCCCTGGTGCTCGCGGGTCTGTTGTGCAGCGGCGATCAAGAACGCGCTGCGCCTCAAGCATCTCGAACCCCTGGCCCGGGTGACCGTCCTTTTCCGGGATATCCGCACCTACGGCCTGCAGGAAGTCTTTTATGAAACGGCGCGGCGCCACGGGGTCGTTTTCCTGGAGTACCAGCCCGAAGAACCCCCCGAGGTCGTGGCGCAAGGGGAGATGCTGCAGGTGTTCTTGCGCTCCTCTGGGGAAGAGCCCGTGGAGTTGCCGGCCGATTGGGTGGTGCTCAGCACGGGCATCGTCCCCCGTCCGGAACAGGCCGCGCTCGGGCAGATGCTCAAAGTTCCGCTCACGCAGGACCGCTTCTTCCTGGAAGCCCACGTCAAACTGCGCCCGCTCGACTTTGCCGCCGATGGCATCTTCCTGTGCGGCCTGGCGCACTCACCGATGCCGATCGAGAACGCGATTGCCCAGGCCCAGGGGGTCGCCGTGCGGGCCGCTACCCTGCTGAGCAAGGATCGACTGGAGGCCCAGGCGACCGTCGCCCAGGTGAACAGCCGGCTGTGCCGCGGATGCGGCCTCTGCGTCGCCGTCTGTCCATACGATGCGCGCATCCTGAACGAGGAAACCCGCGTCGCGGAGGTCATCGAAGTCCTGTGCCAGGGATGTGGTGCCTGTGCGGTCGCCTGTCCTAGCGGCGCGACCCAGCACTTGGGCTTCGAGAAGGCCCAGCTGGTTGCGATGATCGAGGAAGCGCTTGAGTGAAGAGAGGAGGGGTCCCATGCTGGTGAAGGATCGTATGTCCGCCCATCCGATCACCATCGAACCCGACACCTCGGTAACCGAGGCCCTGAGTTTCATGCGGCAGAACCGGGTGCGCCGCCTGCCGGTCGTCGATCGGCACGGAAACCTTCTCGGGATCGTTTCAGAAAAGGACCTGCTCTACGCGTCCCCCTCTCCGGCCACCAGCCTGAGCGTCTATGAGATCGGGTACCTGCTCTCCAAGCTGAAGGTGAAAGAGATCATGACGCGGGAAGTGATCACCGTCTGCCCGGATTGCCCGATCGAGGAAGCGGCACGGATCATGGTAGACCACAAGATCGGCGGGCTGCCGGTGGTCGAGGACGGCCGGCTCGTCGGGATCATTACCGAAACGGACCTCTTCAAGGTCTTCCTGGAGATGCTCGGGGCGCGCGAGCAGGGCCTCCGGGTGAGCGTGTCGGTGCGGAACGAGCCGGGGACGCTGGCGCGCCTGGCCTCCGCCATCGCGAGCCAGGGAGGAGACATCCTCTCGCTGGGCACCTTCTACGGGGAAGACCGGAGCCACGGCCGGATTACTCTGAAGGTGCGGGGGATCACGGAAGAGCAGGTGCGCATCGCGGTGCAGCAAGCGGAAGCGGAATTGCGCGATATCCGCACGAGCTAGGGCCGGTCGGTGGAGCGGGAGCAGACCTGCTCCACCGCCTGGCCACTTCTCCGCGGAGGAAATGTCTATGCCTGAAGCGTTCGAACCTCGCATCGTCGCCTTCCTCTGCAACTGGTGCACTTACACCGGCGCAGATCTGGCGGGAACATCGCGCATCCAGTACCCGCCGAACATCCGGATCATCCGACTCATGTGCAGCGGGGCCGTTGATCCGGTGTACGTGCTCAAGGCACTGCTGGACGGTGCGGACGGCGTGCTCATCGGTGGGTGCCACCCGGGCGATTGCCACTATCAGAGCGGGAACTACAAAGCACGCCGCCGCGTGGCGATCCTCCAAAGCGTGCTCCGACAGCTCGGTTTGGAAGAAGATCGCGTCTGGCTGCGTTGGATCAGCGCCAGCGAAGGCCGCCGTTTCGCCGAAACAGTGACAGAGATGGTCCAGTACCTGAAGGAAAAGGGGCCCAACCCGATGCGTGGGGAATGGGCCATCTGAGCCTGGCGCAACCGAACGTTCCTGGCAGGACCTCGGTGCAATAGGCCTGCCGGGAAATGGAGCGTGTATTCAAGGAGAGCCTGACGATGCCGACTCGCGGAACGATTCCAGTTGCTCAGGGAGATTTGCTTGGGACGCTCAGACGCCTGCTTTCCCTCCTGCTTGAGCAGAACGTGGTCGATGCGGTGTTGGTCCCCGTCGCCACACCGGACGGGCGCAACCTGGTGCCTACCTTGGTGCGCGATCCGGAGCGTCTTGTCGCGGCCGACCCGGTCGCCCCGGTGATGCCCATCCAGTCAGCACGGGTCGTATCCCAGTTGACCTTTACCGAACCTACGCAACGGATCGCCGCGGTGCTGAAGGCCTGTGAGTGGCGGGCCACGGTCGAGTTGACCAAATTGCGCCAGGTCAACCTGGATCGGGTCTTGACCATCGGCGTCGACTGCTACGGCACTTTCGGAGTGCTCGATTACGGCGCCATGGCAGCTGAAACACCCGATCTGACGATGCGCCTGCTGGAGGAGGTCCACCCTACCGAGGGGTTCCGCTGGCCGAACCGGGAGCTGCGTACGGCCTGCCGCATTTGCGAGCACTTTGTTCCGCAAGGGGTGGACGTGCGGCTGGAGTGGATTGGGGCAGACGTCCGGGAAGCCATCGGCATCGAGTTGCAGGAGAAGCACGCAGCGCTGGCCGAACGGCTCGGCGTACAGGAAGGGGACCTACTCGGGCGGGAAGAGGCGATCGCGCGGTTGCGGGAGGCACGGCTAGAACGCCGCGACCAGGCGTTCGCGGCCTTCCGGCAGCAAGTGCGCACCCGAGAGGGGTTGCTTTCCCTCTTTTCCGCCTGTCTGCGCTGCCATAACTGTACAGTGACCTGTCCAATCTGTTACTGTCGGGAGTGCATTTTCCGCACCCCGACCTTTGACCACGCTTCCGAACAGTACCTGAAGTGGGCAGGGCGGCGAGGAGCGGTGCGTATGCCCACCGATACTCTCCTCTTCCAGATCACCCGCCTGAACCACATGGTGGCCTCGTGCGTGGGCTGTGGGGTCTGCGAGGACGGGTGTCCGAACGATATCCCGCTCACGGTCATCTTTCGCGCCATTGGGCAGGAAGTCCAGGCGCTGTTCCACTACGAGGCCGGGCGGAGCCTGGAGGAAGAACTGCCGCTGGCGGTCTTCCGCGAGGACGAACTACACGTCGTGGAGCGATAGGAGGCACCGAGATGTCCGAGGAGCTCATCCCGATCTACATCATGGGCAAGCAGTACATGGTCCCCCCGTCGCTGACGATCCAGCGCGCGATGGAGTACGCCGGGTACCGCCTGCTGCGAGGATGCGGGTGTCGGGCCGGCTTCTGCGGCGCTTGCGCGACGGTTTACCGCATCGCCGGGGACTACCGGCTGCATATCGGTCTGGCGTGCGCTACGCTGGTGCAGCCGAACATGTACCTGACCCAGATCCCCTTCTTCCCCGCGGAGCGCCGGTCGTACAACCTTGCTGAACTGAAGGCCACTCCGGAGACGCTGTTTTCAATTTATCCGGAGGTGCTCCGTTGCCTGCAGTGTGGCACCTGTACGAAGGCCTGTCCCCAGAACATCGATGTCCGGGCCTATATGGCCGCCGCGATGCGCGGGGACATCGCTGCTGTGGCCGACAAGTCGTTCGACTGCATCATGTGCGGATTGTGCGCCGCACGCTGTCCGGCAGAAGAGGTGCAATACAACATCGCCATCCTCTGCCGCCGGCTCTACGGGCGCTACATCGCCCCGCGAGCGCAGCATTTGGCAGAGCGGGTGCGCGAGATCGAGGCCGGAAAGTACGATGCCGAAATCGCGGCCCTCAAGGCGATGCCCAAAGAAGAACTGGCCGAAAAATACAACAGCCGGGATATCGAGCCGGACTAGCGTGCCCGCAAGGAAGAACGGAGGATCCCGATGATCTACACCCCAGAGATGTACGAATCGCTGAAGCGGGTGGAAGCCACGCGCTCCGCCCGTCTTTCGGAGACTTTCCCCCGGCTTTCTGCCCAGGAGAAAGAAGATTTGTTGCGTCGCTTTCACCCCGACTTTATCCCGGAGGCGTTTGCCACGCTCCAGGTCGGGCCAAACAAGGGAGGAAAAGCGCCGCACGAACTGGCCCGGGTGCTCCAGGCTCGTCCGGTCATCTCCCCCGATTTCGACGTTACCCGGACGGACATCGAAACGGACATCCTGGTCATCGGGGGCGGAGGAGCCGGTTCTGCAGCTGCCTTGATGGCCGAGGAGAACGGCGCGCGGGTAGTCCTGGTCACTAAGCTGCGGCATGGGGATGCCAATACCATGATGGCCCAGGGCGGAATCCAGGCGGCGGACAAGCCGAACGATTCTCCAGCCATCCACTACCTGGACGTTATGGGGGGAGGACATTATGCCAATGACCCAGACCTGGTCGAGGCCCTGGTGCTCGATGCCCCGAAGGTCATCCAGTGGCTGGAAGAGCTGGGGTGTATGTTCGACAAAGAGCCCGACGGGACGATGATCACGATCCACGGTGGGGGGACCTCGCGTAAGCGCATGCACTCCGCACGCGACTATTCCGGGGCGGAGATCATGCGCACGCTGCGGGACGAAGTGCGCAACCGAAGCGGCATCTTTGTGCTGGAGTTTACGGCCGCGGTGGAACTGATCCTGGACGACAGGGGGCAGTGTGTCGGCGCAGTGCTTCTGAACATGGAGACGGAAGAGTACCTGGTGGCCCGTGCCAAGTGCACCGTTTTGGCCACCGGAGGAAGTGGTCGCTTGCACTACCAGGGATTCGCCACCACCAACCATTACGGAGCCACCGGGGACGGATTGGTGCTCGCCTATCGGGCCGGCGCCCATCTGCTCCACATCGACACGATGCAGTACCACCCTACCGGGGCAGCCTTCCCTGAGCAAATCCTGGGTTTCCTGGTCACCGAAAAGGTGCGCGGCCTTGGGGCACAGGTACTGAACGTGGATGGGGTACAGTTCGTGAACCCGCGCGAGACGCGCGACGTCGAGTCCGCAGCGATTATCCGCGAGTGCCGGGAGCGAGGCAAGGGAGTACGAACGCCTTCCGGCTTCCTGGGCGTGTGGTTGGATTCCCCGATGATCGAGCTGATCCACGGACCGGGGACGGTTGCACGGGAGCTTCCGGCCATGGTCCGCCAGTTCGCGCGCTTTGGGGTCGATATCACGAAGGAGCCGATGCTCGTCTACCCCACGCTCCATTATCAGAACGGGGGGATCAAGATCGATGTGAACGGAGCCACCGAGATTCCGAACCTGTTCGCTGCGGGAGAGGTCGTCGGGGGCATCCACGGGCGCAACCGCCTGATGGGGAACTCGCTGCTCGACATCACTGTCTTCGGCCGGCGGGCCGGCATTGCCGCCGCCAAGCGCGCACGGGAGGTCCAGCCGGGCCGACCGACCCTGCAGCACCTGGTAGAATGGGAACGGCAGCTGCAAGAAGCGGGACTGGACCCCCAGGATCGCGCACCGATCCTGCTGCCGAACTATGTCGGACAGCGTTAGCTTTCGACTCCCACCGCTCCCGGAGCGTTTGGCTCGGGGAGCCCTTTTTTCTCGTTGTAACCGTGCGGTAACCCGGCGCTAACGGACCCTAAGCCCGTTTCGACGAACATGGGAGTTGCCTCTTGTATGGGGCACACGCGTTGTTCCTTCCACACCTCCATCCAAGCCGTGGGCCCGCAACGG